>CBDCEW010000037.1:0-60200 GCA_965215885.1 Candidatus Moanibacter sp. | reverse complement strand
GGTCTAGGAAGAGAGCACCTATTGTTGATCACTATACCGATTATGAATCCTCTCTGGAATTTCGACCTACATGCACTCCTGTACATTTTCCTTCCATCATTATCCCTTATATATCCGACGAAAAAGTTCTGAATTTGTCTTCTTTTGTAGGTGCAACCCATGCAAATTTCTCAATGTCCGTCAGTACTTCATAGTCAGAATAGGTGAAATTCGCTACACTATTTTGATAAAAGTTGCTATGGTGACTGATACATACATTGTCGACTAACGATCCCGGAATCACTGTATTATCATCAAGGACCCTACATACGTATCCACCTTTCGATCCACTTGGTAGCATGACTTCACCTATGTCCACAAGATCATTAAATTCGAACGAATCGTCATCATTAGCTCGTTTCCAGAGTACCCTCGCGCCGCTGGATTTCCTCGTAAAACTCGCTTGCAGTTTCTGGAATCTCTCGGTCTGATCTTTGTACTGCTTTTCCATATTAGCAAGTTCGGATTCCAGCTGTTGACTTTTATCTCTATGGCTTTCCTGAAATCGATTTTTTTGAGTCTCTTGAAATTGCTCAAGACGCACGATTTCGCTCATTAGTTTAACATTTGCGACCTTCCAATTTTTATTGAACTCTCTGAGACGTGTGTTCTCGTCAGTCAAAGCTTTGGAATCTTCGGTTGAAAGTAGGTCACCGGCAGTCAAAAAGTTGCTTCCTATGGCGACCCCACCAACTACGATCTCCAGAATTAGGGCATAAAACAGCTTCCTAAGGTAAGGTTCCGGAATTTGGATAAAAGTAAACGTGTCTACAATTCCGCCAAGGGTAAGGAGGGCAGTAATCGCGAAAACTGCCACATAGGTCCAAGCAATTACTTGAATGGGTTCCATGAGCGATGTCTAATTTGGTCTAACAATTCTGTAGAACAATCCTGCTCGAAGGCGAGGTTCTCAGTCGCGAGCGTTTCCGCGGAAACCTGACGTACATACATATTCTCAGCCGATCCAGCAGGATAGCAAGCTTTCCGTAGCTTCCGCTTACTTCACGATTTACGCTTACGAAGTGCTCAAAAATAGTTTGGGCGAGATTTACGGTCTACGCTTCCTCTGCGATGCGTGTCAGCGGTCACTAAAATCCAGCCACAAAAGAACGAATCAAACCATCCACCTATAGAGTCACGTGAGCGACGATTGTTCTTTCAAGAACTCATCTGTAACACTTTCATGCTGAGTTTCTTGAAAGAACAATCGCTGAAAATCGAGGTGAATATTCGGCAAATTGCGTGGCTGTGTAATTTCCACCATTAGTGGCTGGTTTCGATTCGACTGTGGACACATCAGAGCCATTGGCTGTCTTCAACTATTCGACAAGAGATTCTCGACACACTCCCACTCCCAATCTGCGTAGAGGCGAAAAATGGGTCAGGAGTGAATGGCGCTAAGATAAGCCAAAAATAATTGTAAAAAAGCTTGCACTAGGACCGTTAGTAGTCTAATCTTGTTGTATGAAAAACATGACAAGATTCCTTCCTGGGTTTAACCACATACCATGCGGTCGCCCGCCTAAATCAGCCCTGGCACAATTAAAGCAAAGACTGGCTCATATAAGAGAGTCAAGTCTATCGGAGTTGTCGGATCTGTTTGATCGGTGGATTCCTCTGGGTGTTTTGGAACCCAAGAGCGAAAAAGAAAACAGCCGGGAACGAGTATACTCCCTGAGGACGACCTTCTGGGGGTTTCTGTGCCAGGTGCTCTCCCCGCAGACAGCCTGCCGGGAAGTCGTCAGAAAGGTGCAGAGCTACTGCAGTGAGCGTGAGTTGAACCTGCCCAGTTCCTCCACTTCGGCCTATTGCCAGGCACGTCAGCGCATAGGTATAGAGGACTTACATAAGATCCGTTAAGAGGTCAGCGAGCAGATACAAAAGGAGGTAAGGCAATCACAGCGATGGAAGGGGCACGAGGTCAAGGTGATTGACGGTACTGGGATCAGTATGGCCGATACCGAGGAGAACCAGAGAGCCTTTCCTCAACCCGCAGGGCAGAAAGAGGGGTGCGGTTTTCCCGCCATGCTTCTGGTGGGCTGTTTCTGTTTAGCCAGTGGAGCCTTATTGCATTGTGTCGAGACTACCCTGGAAAGCCATGAGAGCGGCATTTTGCGCAAATTCCTGGGGTATTTGAGGAAGGCAGATGTGGTTCTGTGCGATCGCGGTTATTGTTCCTATGCCGATCTTGGGCTGCTTCGAAACAAGCAGATGGACGCGGTGATGCGCCTGCACCAGGCACGCAAATGCGATTATCGAAAAGGCCACAGACTGGGCCGATATGATCGGCTGGTGACCTGGAAAAAACCGCAAAGACCACAGGGGTTCAGCCCGCAACAGTGGGCTCAATTGCCGGCCGAACTGACTCTGCGAATGGTGCGTATCTTCGTTTAGATCAGAGGATTCCGCACCCGAAAGATCGACCTTGTCACCACCTTGACCGACCCTCTCCAATACACCGTAGAGGATCTGGGCGAACTCTACTTGCGCCGCTGGTCAGTGGAACTGTATTTTCGCGACATTAAAACCACTATGAAGATGGAAACGGTACGCTGCCTCACTCCCGAAATGGTAGGTAAGGAAGTGCAGATGTTCTTGATCGCCTATAATCTCATCCGCGCCCTCATGCAGCACGCCGCCACACTCTATCAGCGTGATCTGAATCGGCTCAGTTTCAAGAGCACCGTCGACACCGTGCGGCAGTTTTCCACCCCCCTGAACGCCACCCGCAAGCAGCCTCGAAAGCAACAGAGAATCATTGACGAGATGGTTCTGATAATTGCCGAGGAGACCGTTCCGTTACGAGAACACCGCAGCGAACCCCGAGCGGTCAAACGACGACCGAAATCCTACCAATTACTAACGAAGCCACGCTGGAAAATGAAAGTCTCGCGCTCGCGCAGAAACTAGGGCAAAAATCGTCGTTAACGGTATGATCCGGACACATAGGTAACAAAAGTTCTACGGACATAGGTAACACTTTAACTTGGGCTTTATACCTTGGAAAGAAGTGTCATCTATGGAACAGAAACATCGGTTTGTCACTCTCGCAGAGCGCAAAGAGCAATCGTTCAGTAGGCTCTGCGAAGAGTTCGGTATCAGTCGCAAAAGTGGCTATAAGTGGCGGGCACGCTACCGCCAGGAAGGCCTCCTGGGATTGGAGGAAAGAACACGACGGCCTCATCGTTATCCCCATGCCACCGATGAGGTCGTCGAAGGACTGGTCTTGAAGGTAAAACGGCGGCATCCGACATGGGGACCGAAGAAGCTTCGCGAGGTACTCATCACTGAGAGTAAGATCGAAAAACCTCCGGCTGTGAGCACGCTCGCGAAGATTCTCCACCGCCACGGTCTGACTCGGAAGATAAAACGGCGGCGGGTGGGCATTTACCATCACCCCCCTCAAGCTCTAAGCGAGCCGCAGAAGGCCAACCATGTCTGGAGTGTCGACTTCAAGGGCTGGTTTCACACCGCCGATGGGGTGCGCTGTGATCCGCTTACGGTGACCGACCTATACAGCCGCTACGTGATTGCATGTAAGGGGCTTGAAGGTCAGACGCAAAAGCTTGTAAAGAGAGCATTTAAGCGGATCTTCCGTCAATATGGGCTTCCCCGGATCATTCGCGTAGACAACGGAACGCCCTTTGCGGCGATGGGATTAGCGGGACTGTCCAAGCTGAGTGTATGGTGGATCCAACTGGGCATCCGGGTGGAATTTACCCGCAAAGGTTGTCCTCAGGATAACGGCAGTCACGAGCGCATGCACCGCACTCTCAAAGCCGAAGCGATCCGTCCCCCTTCGGCCAACCGCAAGGCCCAGCAGAGGCGCTTTGAGCGCTGGAAACAGTCCTTCAATCACCTCCGCCCGCACGAATCACTGGAGATGGCCAAACCGGCTCAAAAGTACCACCCCAGTCCAAGACGCTATCACCACAGCGACAAATATGTGCACTACCCAAAAGAGTATCAGGTGAAGAAAATATCACAAAGCGGCTTCCTCTGTTGGAAGGGTCAGAACTACTTTGTGGGAGAAGCTTTTTCTACGGTCAAAGTCGGCCTCGTGGAAACCGCCAACGCTCCCACACAGATTTACTTTGCCAACCTCCGCCTGGGAGTCTTAAAGCTCAACAAGAAGGACAGTTTCCGCCCCCCGGCATACATTGATCCTTCGGTAAATTCGACCTCATGAAACAACTGCATTTAAACAAAGAGTGTTACCTATGTGTGTAGAAGAAGTGTTACCCATGTCCAGGTTCTTTCCAACCGGGCCTATCTTAGCGCCATTCGGGTCAAGCGCCATTCGGGTCAGGAGTTAATCTTTGAAATCGGCTTCTCTTAGCATCGGAGGACCAGGCTTCTCTCTCCGGCAAACATGCACGCGACGTACCGGCTCACCTCCGAAGTGGTTCCGATGTTTAACTGTTCAATTATCCAGCCGTTTGCGCTCAGATGACGCTTCTTCAGCAGTCAGGCAATCGCCACTTTCCAGTTCGCTGACTAGTGATTCCCCACTATGCAATAGGCGTGCAGAATCCAGACGACGCTCTCGCACGCCTGCAAAAGGAATTTCCGAAACGGTTCGTTCCGGGCCGAAAAGAAGGGCCGAAAATGGGTCATGTTGTTCTTCTTGATATTCTTGATCGGATGAAATGGTCGGTATGACGGCCTCTTACGTTGAGGGAACGGAGGATCGATTTTAAGGGAGCGATCTTTCCTATCATTAAGCGGGAAATTCCGTCTTCGCTCTGCCACACGGCGGCACGTTCGTCTTGGACGGAATGTTGGGAGTCTACGGCCAGACAGGACGGCGTGACGTGGTTATCGTAGAGAACTATTTGGGACGGTGAGGGAGGAGGGCAACCTGGCATTGGTTGTCTGCTGAGGAGGAACATGTCAGTGGCATGGAAGCCTCCCCGGGTAAGGCCTGGTCAGCGGCCCGGTAGTGAAATGACTGAGAAAACCGAAAGGAAGAAAGGAAGAGTAACGAGTGCGGCGAGGTGAAGGGTGTAGCTCTGAATCTGACACGTAGCCCCGAGAACCATTCAGTTTGGGACTGGGCCGATCCCCTCTCTTCGGGAGCAGGCCATGCGGTGAGCGCGAAAGAGACAAGTGCGCCGCCGCCGCCCCGGGGTCTAAGACAGGATCGAGCCGTGCAACGGCAGAGAAGTAACCAGGCGAGCGACGAGAGAGCTCTTGGGGAAGCGCCCACCAGGGGAAACCCCGAGTACCCTGACCAATGTAAAAAGAGGGCAGGGAAGGGCCACGTAGCGAGTGATGGGTACCGGTGTACCGAGAAGGTCTAGCGAGGAAGCGAGTAATGCCCGCCGAGCGAAGGTCCCCACGGGAAGTTGACCGTGGAAGGAGAAACATTGACGTTATGCAAGGAGCGAATAAGCGATGGCAACAGACCTGACACGGATAGGGGAAAAAGCGCGCAGGGAGCCGAGGCTGGTCTTCACCAGTCTGTATCACCACATCTATGATGTGGACAACCTGGGTGCCTGCTACGACGCACTGGAGGCGAATAAGGCGACCGGTGTAGATGGGGTAACAAGAGCCGAATACGGGAAAAACCTCGAAGCAAACCTGCGGGAACTGTCAGAGCGACTGCGAGTGATGGGATACCGTCCGGAACCGAAGCGACGCAGTTACATCCCGAAGGCGGGGAGCGAGAAAGGCAGACCGCTGGGAATCAGCAATCTCGAAGACAAGATCGTCGAGAGAGCGACCAAGGAGACGCTGGAACCGATCTACGAGGCCGTATTCGAGGACAGCAGCTATGGATACCGGCCTTTAAGGAGTCCGCACAAGTGTCTGGATGAACTGGGCAGGACGATCCAGCAGCGGAAGGCTAATCAAGTGGTGGAAGCCGACATCAGGAGCTTCTTCGACAAAGTAAATCAGGAGTGGATGATAAAGTTCCTGCGGCACCGCATTGGGGACGAACGGGTGATCAGACTGATTATCCGAATGCTCAAAAGTGGCATCATGGAAGAGGGTTTGGTCCACGCCACCGAGGAAGGTACACCACAGGGATCGATTCTTTCGCCGTTGCTGTCGAACATCTACCTGCACTACGTGCTGGACCTGTGGTTCAGCCGGCGAGTGCGCAGGCAGAGTCGAGGAGAAGCGTACTATTTTCGCTTCGCCGACGATTTTCTTGCCTGCTTTCAGTACAAGGACGATGCAGAGGGGTTTAAACAGCGGCTGGGGGATCGGCTAGAAGGGTTCGGGCTGAAACTGGCCGAGGAGAAGACCCAATGCATTGCATTCGGGAGGTTCGCACGCGAAGACGCACAGAAGCGCGGAGAGAAACCAGAGCAGTTCACCTTCCTGGGATTTGTGCATTACTGCGGGAAGACCAAAGAGGGATACTTCAAGGTTAAACGCCGCACCAGCTGTAAGAAGCTGGGAGAGAGTCTGTGCAAGTACAAGCAGTGGGCCAGGAAGGCCCGAAACGTGCTTAGAAAATGGGAGATGATCAGGCAGGCGCGCACCCGAGTGGTCGGCCACCTGAGTTACTATGCCATCACGGATAACTCGGAGAGGTGCGGTTATTATGTCTGCTGTGCCACGCGCATCCTGTTTAAATGGCTCAACCGCAAGAGTCAGCGCAAGGCATACACCTGGGAGGACTTCAGCCGGGCTCTGGCCTGGGCGAACTGGCCCTCACCGAAGATCCGCAAAGACCTGAACCCATGTCGTAGAGCGGAGGCCTACTGAATGACTGACCGAGGAGCCGGATGTATGGGAAATCCGCTTGTCCGGTTCTGAGAGGGGCAGGGGTACAACTGTGATAGGGACGAAATACTGTGGCACCGCCGCGAAAGCAGGCGGCAAACTGAGAAAACAAACCTCGTCCTAAGTCATGGGAGTCCCCTGCCTACTCGAAAGCGACCAGTATCCAATGGACAGCGACCAATGATTATGAATCTGGCAGGCAATGCGGTTGGGGGTTAGGTGGGTGTGCGGTGCTATTGTCCATAGTTAGGTGTAGATCCAGGGTCTTGGAAATCATTTGGGAATCGCAGCAATATCGGCGGTGAGCTGAAACGTATCGGCGTTCCAAAGAAGCACCCCGACCGCATCGAATCGATCGGCTAACGGACATCCTTTTTGCAAAAAGATCAACATGACCCCATCAATCCGTTATGATTATAAAAAGTAACCTAATCAGAAATCTCCTTCGGAACAGCTACGAGGCTGAGATTAAGGGTACTCATAGCTTCGGCTGATTTGGAGTCGGACTTTTTCTAATGAAACCCTTGACGCGCTTTTCATCGAAAGTGAGAGAAAGTTTCATCGAATTGCTCATTTCAGGAATACGGTACTCCATCGGCATATCTGAAAATCCCACTTCGGATTGAATCTGTTTCAACTGTTGTGCGCTTCATTCAGCCATAGTACGAACGAAGGTCTTCAGAATTTCTCGACGTCGAAGATCTTTTCTATGTTTGAGGAATTACTCATTTCTGCTGTCTCCGCATCTCTTTGGTGGCTTTCTTTTTCAACCTTTTCTGCCTGGGTGTTGTCTTCTTCTGAACGCTCTCAGCATGCGCCTTGCGAAAAATGATTGGCAGCGTCTCGAATCTCAACGGCTCAGACTGTGAATCTTCGGGTAGCCAATTCTCTATTCTCACGGCCCATTCCGGAGCTGTTTCCAGAGCAAGTCTTGATTCCTGATTCTAACCGAGAACGGAAACTGTGCCGCTGGTTGTCTTGATATGAAAATTCACCATTCTCCCATCATTTGTGCCAGTAGTTTCCCCCTCGGTCTAGCTGGAGGTTGTGTCGTCATCTGTACTATTTCCACCGCTTTCTGAACCAATCGACGGAACAGGTATTCCGGCGCCTCTGAAGGAAGCGATAATGGCCTCTCGCGCCTTCTCACCATATCCTTTGATCCGTTTAGTGTAAGCGCCTGTCGCGGTTTTCAGGGCATCCGTCGCGCTGCTCAAGGTAACTTCTGCCTCTCCTATTGTCTTCGCTACTTCACTCTTGGCTTCAGAGATCTTTTCTTTGACCTCTTGTTGAGCTTTTTCTGTGTCGGCTATCTTCGTTTGGGTACTTCCAACCTTTTCTCCCGCCGTTTCTCCTAGAATCTCTGTGGCCTTCGCCACACCGTCTATCTCTTCTACGACCTTTGTTTCGGTTTCAGTTAGAACAGAATCTACTTTCGAAGCAACCTCTCCGAGTGCTATAGTGATAGGCGTCGTGATCGAGTCGCTGTCAGGCAACGCACTGACGACCTTGTCGATTTCCTCTGTCACGATATCTGATACCTCTTTGCGGGCTTCTGCCAGAACGTCCTTTACATTATTTCCGTCGGCCGGCGCTTCTCTTGTGAGCTTCACGGCGCTGCCTACAACATCTTTCACTGCTTCTTCAATTTCGTTTGCCGAAGACTTCACGTCCTCGAGTTCGTCTTGTGCTTTCTCCTGTTTCGTCTCGCTCTCCTCGAGCTTTGCTTCAACGGTTCCTAACGCCTTTTCAACTTCATTCTTAAGGTCACTGATTTTATCTTCAACACGCTCTCGCAAGGCTGCGATCTCGGCTGTCTGTTCATTTCTCAATTCCTCAATCCTCTTTTCTATCTGGCCTTTGAGGTTCGCCGCAAAGTCCTCGAACTCTTCATCGATCCTCTTATTGATCACCTCGACCTGTCGATCGATCGCCTTCTTGGCGGGCTCGGGTCCGTAGCGTTTAATGGCGTCGTAGTAGTCTTCTCGAAGATTTAGCATCGGTTTCGGTCCTTTCCTGTCTATTGTCAAAGGTTTAACGGACTCGGCGGTTCGCTGAGAATCTCGTCGGCCGTAATGTCCGTCTTCTCATCGATTTCTTCTTTCATTCCCTCGGTTTCTTTGACGATCGTCTTCTTGATCTCCTCCTTCTTCTCGCTCACAACTCCCTTGAGATCTACGAGGATACTGGAGAAGGTATCGCCAAAAAAGCCCCTTGCGAAAAGTTCCACTGGATTTGAATTCTCAATATAGTCCTCCAATGCGTCGAGAGCCTCGTCCAAGCCATCTCGAAAAGGCCGGTTGGCCACGCGGAACTTACTCATGAGTTGCGCCGCTTCCGCGCTGGAATCAAAGGTTGGACGGCTGGATTGGAGTCCATCGATATCAGAGATAAGCTGAGTCCGCACTTCTTTGAATCTGACACGAAGCTTTTTATCAATCTTTTCCGCGCTCAGGTGCGCGTAGGCCAGCGTGGAGGAGAGCTGCACCGCAATCTTATGCTCTCGTTCAAGGCTTCCGGCTCCGTTTTCAATCTTTCGGCGTTCTTCGTCGAGTTGGTTCTTGAGGCCGTCCAGAGTAGGTTCAAGAGCAACGCGAAGTTCGGACCCCGCATATTCGCGGAGGGCCTCATACTTGCTCTCGGTTTCAGTGTAGACGTGCGCCTTCAGCAGGGCGATCTCATAATTCCATTCACCCTCGAGCCGACCCGCTTCTGCCGCAAGGTAATCGGTCAGGAGGCTCTCGAGGGTCCGATCGAGGCTTTGCTCGCGCTTTTCGAGAGTCTTACCCAATTCGCGCACTACCGCTTTGGCCTCGTCGCGTGGCGGGAACAGCGTTTTGAAACATCCCGATGTGACTAAAGATAGCGCCACAAGGCAAAACGTTGCAATCGCGTTCTTCGGTTGGCTGATTAGTGATCTCATGGGCTTGTAATGTTCATCGGAGCATTGTCGTAAGGAGTTCTTTAATGTTCTTGTTTAAATCATCGACGGTCACGGCGCCCAAGGTAAGCTTCCGGGTGCTTGCCTTGCGGGGTTCCAAATCTCGCTTCTTCTCCTTCTCCTCGGCGGAAGTGACTTCCTTTTGGAAGAGCGTAGTAGGTATCCTACTAATGATGCGGTAAGCAGTATTTGGGAAGAGGCCGAGGATGAAGGCAATTCCGAGAGGGACGAGCGTGCTGCGGTTCAATTCAGAGGCCTCCCTAGTAAAACCGGCATACTCGGCTATCATAAAGAGTGCGATCGTCAATAATGGCGCATAGAGCAATCTGGCGAAATCGCGAGGAGTGTTGTTCGGATTCCAGGGGTTTTCCACATCTTCCCTTTTCCCGGCGCAGTACATACCGATCCAATAAAGGTTGTGGGTAAAGACGCCAAAACAGGTCCAGAGCGCGAGTTCGAGCCAACGATATGCGCCGATGATCCAGAAAAACCCAACTTCCTTTTCAGAAATATGCTGGAGTTCTCCGTGCAGGCGTTGATTTGCACAGGAGATGGCAGATGAAAGGACCACTTCGTAGTTGTCTTCCCGACGGTTATCTTCCCCACCTTTATCTTTTCGACCCTTATAAAGATACTGCTGACTGTCGATGCAAGGGCTCGGCAACTGAGACGGTTTCCCTTCCCGAGCCTGAGGGCAGAACGCTTTCGCAGCCGTGGCTGCCCAGTGATTAAGTTTCTTCCTGATTTGTTTCTGCTCATCATCTGTGAGTTCCGCACTATCGCCGATGCTCCAGAGGTGGGCGAAATGCTCACTCGCGGCAATGACCTTACGTTGATATCTACTGATCCAAGTGTCCTGCTCTGCGGTCGAACTTATCATTTCCTTGAGTTTGGAAACCTGCCTATTAATCCATTCTGTTCGCCCTTCTTTGATTAAAATATCGTCGTAGATTTTATCCAAGATTTCTTTTGCATGCCCTCTAAAGTGCTCCTTTCCGAATTTCGTTAGATGGCTGGTTTCCTTCTCGATCTTGAGATGCCTTTCTACCCATTGGTGCTTCGTCGGGAGCGGAAATGTCTTTGCATGCCCTCTTAAGTGCTTCTTTTCGAATTTCGTTGGATGGCTGGTTTTCTCCTCGAACTCGAGATGCCTTTCTAGTTTCCATTCTTTTAAGAACGTCTCTAAGAAACTCCTCAACGCTTCGCGCAAACGCTTGTTCCTCTTCGAAGGATAAAAAAGATCCAGGTGATCCAGGTAGTGCCCGACTAAATCCTTCTTCGAAGCGCGAAGCTCTCGATTGTAGATCTCCTCGAGAAAACTCTGTAGCATTTCTTCGCTAAAGTCTATTTCACTGGCGAGTTCGGCGAAGTGTAAACGCAGTATTCTGTCTGCCCGATCGACCCAGGTCTTCTTGGGAATCGATTCCACCGGTCCAACGGCTACTTCTGTTGAATCATCTTTTCCCTTGATATATTCACTCTCGACGGGAGCCTCGGACGATCGAGAAAGCTTTGGTTGTTCAAACTCGTCGTATATTCTTTCAAGGATGAGGCCCAGTCGGGCCTCTTCACGCTCTGCCCGTGCCGCATCTTCGCCGGGTCGATCATCGGGAGGCCCCACGGGTTTACCGATACCGGAACGATCTAGTACACTAGCCCTAAGAAAGAGTCGCTCTAGCTTCGGCAGCCAGTTCAATGAAGGTGTGCCCCGGAATTCTGCTACTGCTTTGTTGTTTAGGACGAGGTAGCGTTCTCCCTCCCCTGTTAAGAAAAAGACTAGACTCAATTTCTTAGTGCGGCCACGACCAGTCCCAAGACTGTCCCATACTCGGCCGATCTCGGAGTTGAGGAGATGATTAAACTCCTCCGTCTCAGCTTGGAACTGAGCCAGTGACCCCTGAAAGGCAATCGTATTGCCGATGCCGAAGGGACCCCGTCGAGAAATTTCGTTTTTTGGATCCAGAGGATTCAGAACAACCGGTCTTCCGCGGAAGAGAAGCGCCAACTGGCCGTCCTCTTTGTTGACTGCGATCTGATACCCTTTCATCGCCTTCGCACTGAGAGAGCGGAAATCGCGGATGTAATCAGGGTACAGGCTCCAAGACGACCCTCTGTCTCGCAATCCTTCCTCGCTACAACCGTTCGGTGTCGTCAGCTTTTCTTTTTCAATCGGATCAATCCAATCGTTAGGCTTCAGGTGGAGAAGAAAGTAGATCCAGATGAAGGCGACGAAAGCCCCGGCCACGAGGATGAGGTGAAACCAACACGTCATCCAGATCCCGAATATGCGATCGCGCATGAACTCAAGCCCAGGGCTCAACCAGAATTCGTAGAGCCGGCTCTCTTCGGCCCTCGGCCGTTTCTTGACGGCCGTCTTAACCCCGTCACCCTTGGCTTTGGCGTCGACCGTAGGGTTATCACCTCCTTGCTTATTTTCGAGATCACTCATGGCAAACTGACTGGATTCACGAATCTATCTCTCCAATCGGTATGTTTTCTGGAGGCATCTCTTCTCGGTTGACATGGACACCAAGAACGGACAGACTGCCATAGCGCCAACGACGATTTACAAATTAGACTCGCTTTCTCCCGAGTTGGGCAATCACACAACGTTATCTAAAAGCGACATTTAGTATCTAACGGCGACAGATTCTACGAACCGCCATTCATTCCCCTAAACTGTAATTGTTAAGCGGTAAATCTTCATGCTAGTTTCGGAAGCTGGGCCCCTCATTCGCCTGTCTGAGTTTAACCGAATTCGGAGATCAGACGCCTAATTATCTGCGCTAATCGCAATCCTGAACGAATACGGTACTCGACGATTGAAATTCCTTAAACCTGGGGGAATCAAACTTGGGGTAGGTTCGTTCACGTTTCCATGGTAATCAATCGAAAAAAACATGCCTGAGCGAGATGGATCAGAAGCAAATTCATCCCTATCGGCTGGAATAATCGCAGTTTCTCGAAATGCAGTCAGCCACTCTTCATAAGTGGGTAATCGCCCTTTTAACCATTCGGTGATTCCTAACGCCTCGTCTATGGAAGTAAAGCGGATTGGATCACTATTTGGGTATTCATTCAGTTGCAATGAAACTGAACGCATCGTCTCCCGTGCGTAGAGTTTTAGAACGGCCACGGAGATTGGTTTTTCCGAGATATAGAATGGCTTGATTGGTTTGCTACTCTGTGAATTCATGTCCTCGTAAGAGCTGTTTACCAGAGATAGCCTGATTGGAGGGAGGGGTGAAACGATCACTTCAATGCTATCAGGATAACCATTCTGTTTTACACCTGATGTTCTGACTTCTATTCTCGTTTTGTGTTCTGCTGAGGAGGAGAGTAAATCAATATAATATCTCCAAGCGTATTTGATCGTTAAAGTGGTAGCCAGCATGAAGATAATGCCGATGAAAATGATCCTGCGGTGTTTCTTCCCATGCAATATATACCATTTAATTTCCTTTAGCAATCGAGGCGGCTCGGGCTCGATTGAACCGTTCGATTTCTCTTCCCTACCGTGATAACCGTCCTTCGTCATACAGAATTCATCTGATTCAGAGCGTATTACGGCGACGTATCGAAGACGGCTAACAAATGCTGGGTGCAGTGGCTACTAAGGTCGAGGTATTCAGTGTGTAAGGGACTAAAGATCACCCATGCAATTATGGACCGCGAAGATTTTAGAAGTTTCGAGAAGTTGGGGTCGCAGAGCGTCTGATACCACCGAACCTAGTCGTTTGGGCGACCTGCTTAGTGTCCTTCCCTTGGGGCTTCGAGAGTCATTCGTCGCCAACGAGCAGATTGGCCATTTGATCCAGTTCGCTTTCAAATCTGGTCGCGGCCTTCTCACCCAGGTCCCTGAGGGCAGTCATATTCTCCGGTGAAGCGTTGTCCATTTCGGAAGATGCAGGAGGAGGGATGTCGGTTTGGATACGGAGATACTGTTCCGGCTTTCCGACCGAATGAAAAATCTGTTTTAGTTGGTAGTCGACTGTCTCGGACACGCCGGACATCATGATGTTGAGAAGGGGTTTTATCCAGGCAAGCTGGCCCCAGTCTTTGGCCTTTTTGTATGGATAGGAATCTTTATCCTCTCCAGTACCGAGCGAGAGAATGACCATATCCTTTGCGGTAGGTTTATGGTCGAACTTGCGGGCTTCAGCATAGGCGCATAGGGATGGATTGTTCGCAAATACGCCACCATCGACAAGGGGATATGGAACATTTGCGAGTGATTTGATCCGTGCCACTTCGAAATAGGTGGGCGCGGCAGACGTTGCACGGGCCACATCCTTGACATAGAAGTTCGATCGAGGGTCATTCTTCGCATTCGCATTCTTTTGATTAAAAAAAAATTTTACCGTTCTTCGATTTTTTATATCGTAGCTGGTGATTAGACAGGGTCGAAGAAGATCCTTCAGCTCAATGTGTGCCACCAAGAAAGGGTATTAGCTCCAATCAGTTGCACCGTACCCTTGAAGTTACATTGAAAACTGCTTGGTTTATGTCTCACCGTCCGTCCAAGGTCTCTTCAAGTTCATCCGCAGTATACTTTTCGTCCGCGACTCCACCTAGGGACTTTATCTTCTGACAGATTGAGACGTCAAAAATCTCGTCGCCGCGATCAAGATAGAAGCACCTGCACCGTTATCTGGCCGAGTTCGATTTCCGCTACAACAACCGTTTAGCCAACGGCTTCGATTCACAATGACCTCGGCTGAAAACGCATCTTGGCCTTTATTCTTCATCACCTTCTTTTTCATCGTTTGGACAAAGATAAACGCAGGCGAGAATACCACCGGTACTCGTTCCTGCAATCAGGTCGAAAATCGTATTCCTGACTTTAAATCGGCAAGCCGGGCATCTTCGCGTTCACTAAGTTCTTGGAGCTTCTGTTCAAGCGTTATCAGGATCTGGCCTGGGATAATTCCCCTGATTCCACCCGCAGAAGGTCGAGAAAGAACCGTCAATTGACAGAATTCGTGTATATGCTGGGTTTATTTCATTCATTTTATCCTCCTCGTTCTCGTTTGGTGTTAATGAAACTTGTATGCAGCTGCGCTCGAAATTAGCTATTTTTCGACTGCTTCTCCCGCCTCGAAAACCCAACGCTTTCCGGTTTCGACGCCGGTTCTCTCCTGAAATGAGCCAGTACTCGTTCCTGCAATCAGGTCGAAAAAATCGGCAAGCCGGGCACCTTCACACTCTTTCCCTCGAGTTCGGCTCGGTTAGAAATCTTTGAGACGTCCACCTCGACCGAGACATCATTTAATCTATATCCGGTCGTCTCCCCTCCTGGGGCGAAAATTCCTCCTTCGAGAGTGCCGGTGAGGTTTAGTTTCGTGGTCGCGCAGCTCGTGAAAAGAGCAGAGGAGAAGAGAAAAAGCACTAAGAGTATGAGACGTGTCTTCATAAGTTCTATTTTCGTTTCTTGTTGAGGCTGGACTTTCGTTAGAAAAGCCGTGTTTTCGATTCGTAATCAACGTCAGAATGCGGCGTGCAAGGCTTACCGATCACCGATATCTCGGACGCGAAATGGAAGCGCTGGTGGCATACACACAAGAATAATTCCGGTTCCGCTGGGTGAACAACTGCAATTGATTATCGAATTGCGACAAATGCTATCTAACAGCGACACCGAGCATTTGCTTGAAGGAAAGATCTTGTCTGAACAGCGGAATGCACGGTCTAATAGGGAGCGTTTTCTTGAATAAGAAGGGATTACAATAGAATGAAAAACACCAATCCTGTTCTGGTGGCGATGATCTCGGGATTCGTGGGTGGAATTGCAGCTTCGACTCTTGTGCTGTTATACTTATCTCCGAAGAGCGTTACTCTCGAACACGTCTTAAGCTGGCCGTTTCTTACTTTTATTCTTATTGGATTTATAGTTTCTGTATTTTACGTACCATTGAAGGGCCTGCTTTCCAGAGGAAATTTGACATTCAAGTGGGGTGATAAAGAAATCGCGATAAGTGAGATTGGAGAAAATATCGATCAGGAAATTAGTAGCCAACTCGACGACCAATTGTCCCATGTTGCCATAGAAGGAGAGAATGAGACGGTTGAAGTAATCGAGAACATTAAGAAGACGTTTAAAATCGATGGCGATAATCTCGCAAAAACTGTATACCATTTGGGTAATTCTTCGTTTAAATGGAGAAATCTGAGAACACTGACTAGAAGGACCGGGATGTCAGAGGAGGACATCGAGGCGTTGATAAGCTCCTATCCCGACTTGGTAAAGAGAAGCATTGGAAAGACGGGAAACGTTATCTTTCGATTAAGGAAAAAGAAGAAGCAGATTTTTGATAAAGAGATCGGCATTCCGAGTTCCTAGTGAGTATCAGGTAACGTTTTTCGCTTCTCCAGCAGAGCCATGATTTCACCGAGACCGACGTGTGCGGTGGAGGCGGCGCTTTCGTCGAGGAGGTCTCTTAGAATTGCGGAATTTTTCTCCTGGAGGGCGAGTACATGAAAAACTCGGACGTGTGTAGTAATAGAGAAGAGAACCGGTCTGCCGTACGGCAGACCACGCAAATGGACGCGAAGCGATATCAGCGTCTAGCTGCGTTCATTAGCGGTTTGAATGGGGAACTTTACCTATAACTGACATCCCGTCCATATTCCAGGTTGTTAAAAGGGTCAGGCTTAGTATCTAAGTGCAATGTTTTGTGGGCTTGTCCCATTTTTAGTTGAAATTGGGTGGTCCTCCACCGAGGTCAGGCAGCCTCTTTGTGAGATTCATTCATATGCTTTTGAAGAGCATGTTCAAGTCGATTTAGATCTCGGTATCCGCGGATCCGCCGAAAGCCTTTCTCGGCGTGTAAGAGACCCGCAGCGGTCCATCTGAGGAGCATCTTAGCGTTCCTCCAATGCTTCACTCGACGGCACCACTCGCCGCTGTGCGAAAAGCAGCTTTCGATCAGGTTGGTTGAAGAGAAGCTTTTGAGGAGCGTACCGTTGATCCCGAGTTTCTGCAGGGTCAACGTCTCCTCCAATCCCTCCTCCAGACTGCGTGCCGCCGAGGGGCTGATTGCATCCAGCCACCTGACGGTCTTGCGCAACTGCGCTTTGGCTTCTTCGGGATCGCTTTTGTCCCAGGCAGCTCGTAACCGCCAGATCGCTTGCTGCCTCTTTTGCTTGGGTAGATATTCGAGGATATTGCGTTGCTTGTGCACGCGACACCGTTGCACCGGGGCATGCGAACCGAACACTTCGCGAATCGCTTTTCGCAGCGCTTTGGATCCGTCAATGATGAACAAAAGCGGGTTGCTCGGATCCAGACCCCGCTCCATAAGATCCTCCAACAGACCTTTGGCCACGGTGCTGTTTTCGGTCGCTCCATGCCACAGGCCAAGCACCTGTTTTCGCCCATCAGCAGTGACTCCCAGGGCCACCACCACGCAATCTTCGTTGACCTGCTTGCCGTCCAAAAGCAGTGCCACAAGCCCTTCGGGTATTGGCCGCTGGCAGAGCTTTTCAAGCTCCTTTTCAGTAGCCGCCTTCCATTGCCGGCTCACGCTGCTCTTGCTGATCCCGTAGCCCTCCAGGCAATCGTCGATCGCTCCGGCATAATCGCGGGCCGAGCACCGGCGGGTCAGTTGCCGGGCCACCGCGGCCTGCATCTTGTCCTGCCCCTGGAAGGCCCGATAGGTATCCAGGTCGACCTCGCCGCCTTTTTTGCCTCGCACCCGGGGCCGTTCGATGCTCACCTTGCGCCCTGCATACACTACATAGCCCGGTTGCGTGCCGTGACGGTAGGCGCTCTGCCGACCCCACAGCCCGATCATTTCGCCCACCTCGTGGTCCATTAAAGCCTGCATGATTACCAGGCCGATCTGCGCGCTGAAGGCCTCGATCTGGCCGGCTGCCTCGCCGAGCAGCTGATCGATCGGCCAACTCAGCGTGAGCTTTTTGCCGCTCACTTCAACCCCGGCTGTTTTGCGGGTGACTTTTCGCGTTTTTCCTCTACTCTTTCTCATGGGTTGGTTCTCCTGTTTTTTGTTTTATTTCTGCTTGCCTAGCCTAGCGTTAGGCAGGTGGAGAACCACCCTAATTTTCAACTATTTTCGGGACATCGCCTGTTTTGTAAGTAAGTTCGTCTACCCGGGTGACACAGGATATCTTCCATTGATGCTCGAAACCCGTTTCCCCGGCACACTTTCTGAGTGATGTACTCACCGAGGAGCCGTCGGGAACGATTGTCCAGACTCAGCAGAACGAAAGTGAGCGCGAGGAGCTCTTGCTCACGAAATTGGGGGCCCGCGGCTAGGGCCGGAAAGAGAGAGAACGGGGATGCGGGATGCGGAATGCGAGTAAAAAGAGATTGCCCGCTAAACACGCGAAAAGACGCGAAAATTAAGAGAATGGAGGGATGTGAGATGCCCTTCGACAGGCTCAGGGTCTACGCTTCGCTTCGACGGGATGTGGGGTGCGAGATGCCCTTCGACGCTGCTCAGGGCCTTCGGCGGGGTGCGGGGCGCAGGGTCAGTGGGGGTGAGAGAGGCGGTTGAGAGCTTCGGTTCTTTTCTCCCATTGATCGTAGGCACGGGTGAGGCGGCGTTTTAGGGACTCGTAGTGATCCATTTTTTTCGCGGTCTCGTCTCCCTGCTTGAAGAATTCGGGATCGGCCATGGCGGATTCCATGGATTCAATCTCGGATTCGAAGCGTGAAATCCTGGATTCGAGGTCACTCAACTCCCGCTTCAGTGGCGCGATCTTCTGCCGGTGTATAGCATTCATTCGTCTGCGCTCTTTTGCCTGGGAGGGCTGGTCCTGAGGTCTATTCTTCTTTGATGAGGAGAGCTGTTCCTCAATTTGCGTTTTCAACTTCTCTCTTTCTTCGAGGTCGGCGAGGTACTCTGGAAATGAGCCGGGGAAGAGTCGAAATCCCTTCGGTGCGACTTCCAGAACCTTGTTCGTGAGGGTTTCGAGAAAGGAGCGATCGTGGGAGATGACAACAAACGTACCCCGGTACTGTTGCAAAGCACGTTGGAGGACCAACTTTGATCGCATGTCGAGATGATTTGTCGGCTCGTCGAGAATGAGGAAATTTGCTTGTGTGAGAAGGAGCCTTGCGAGGGCGAGGCGATTGCGCTCACCACCCGAGAGAACGGAGACTTTCTTATAGGCGTCATCTCCCTGGAAGAGGAAGCCTCCGAGGATGGTGCGAATATTCCCACGTTTCCCGTCCCCTTCGACTTTTTCCAGTGTTTCCAGGGCGGTGAGATCGGGATGAAGGAGGTCCGTCTGATCCTGACCAAAATAGGCGATGTCCACGTTGTATCCGACGATGCGCTCGCCACTGTCGACCGGTTCTACCCCGGCCAGAATGCGGCTGAGGGTCGACTTACCCGCTCCGTTTACTCCCACGACAGCCAGGCGGTCACCGCGTTCGATCTCGAAGCTGAATTCCTTGAAGACTGCTTGCGAGCCGTATGACTTCGAGATACTTTCAAGGCTCATTACGGTGCGTCCGCTGCGTTTTGGCGGAGGAAAAGAGAAGGCGATTTCCTCTTCATCGATTTCGATTTCGATTCGGTCGATCTTCTCAAGCGCTTTGATGCGGCTTTGAACCTGGCGCGCCTTAGTATTCTTGTAGCGAAAACGCTCGATGAACCGTTCGGTTTGAGCCAGTTTCCGCTGCTGACTCTTGTAGGCACTGAGCAGGCGTTCCTTTCCCGCCGCGGACTCCCGCTCAAAAAAGGTGTAATTGCCGGCGTAGATTTCCAATCCGCCGCCCGAAAGCGAGAAGGTCCGGCGGGTCAGAAAATCCAGAAAACTGCGGTCGTGCGAGACTAGGATGATGGCGCCCCGGTAGTTCGTCAAAAATCTCTCCAGCCAGCGGAGCGAAGGCAGGTCGAGATGGTTAGTCGGTTCGTCGAGGAGGAGGAGCGAGGGCTCTTTCAGGAGCAGCTTTGCCAGCGCGATTCGCATCTGCCAGCCGCCGCTGAATTCTGAGGTGTTCCTCTCGAGATCGTGGTGGCCAAACCCCAATCCGAAGAGCACCGACTCTACCCGCGACTTGAGCTTCGCCTCTTCCATTTCGTCGAGTCGCTGTTCCCAGTCGCCGAGAAGCTCAAGCGTCTCCGCGTATTCCGGATCTTCGGGGTTCAGATCGTCCAAGCGAGTGGTTGCCTGTTCCGCAAGTTTGCGCATATCCAGAATGTCTGAGAAGGCGGACTCTGTTTCCTGGAAGAGCGTTTTACCCTCGGTTCGAATTCCCTCCTGCGGGAGATGACCGAGAGTAATATAACGGGCCTTATCTATCTTTCCGGAGTCGGGAAGATCCTGGCCAATGAGCAGCTTCAGGAGAGTGGTCTTGCCCGAGCCGTTGGAGCCTACCAGACCAATGCGATCGTGAGGGCCGACCACAGCCGAGACGTCGCGGAAAAGCGTCCGCTCCCCGAATTTCAGGTTGAGCCTGTCTATGGTGATCATTGAGCAGGAGAGTGAATAGTGAACAGTGGAAGAGTGGCAATGTAGGGGGTTGAAGAGTGTCAGAATTTGAATTGGAAAGTGAAGGAGAAAGTGCTGGAGAGTTGAGGTCGTCGGAAAAGTATCCTCTCGGCATGCGATTGTTCGGAAAGTCCTTCCAGATCGAGAGAAACCGTCTTCTTGCGAAGACGGCTACGAAAAAAATCGCCAGGGTAGCCGTGTCCGCAAGGGCGCGGAAGGTGAGCATCGGTTTTTCTACTCCAGCAACGCCATGATCTCACCGAGTCCGACACGTGCGGTGGAGGCGGCGCTTTCGTCGAGGAGGTCTCTCAGGATGGCGGAATTTTTCTCCTGGAGGGCGAATACATGGTAAACTCGGACGGGTGTAGGGAAAGAGGAGGAACCGGTCTGCCGTACGGCAGACCACGCAAATGAACGCCAATGGACGCGAAGCGATATCAGTGTCCATCTGCGTTCTTTAGCGGTTCGAGTGGGAAATTTTACCTGCAACAGACACCGAAGAGTAGATTCAGGATGCTCTGAAGGCATACACGTTCTCTAATAAGTATTCGGTACCCGATCGGGTGGGTCCCAAATTGGAGCATCGTCATCGCGGATAGACGTTTCCGACTTCGAGGAGGCGCCAGGCGCCGTGAACTCGAGCGAGTGAGCAACTGATGTCCCATCCCTCTTCGAGGAGTTTCGTCACATCCGGCGGGATCGAGACGGGGCCGAGAAGTGTTCGCTGGCCGCGATTCCCGAAGTCTGTGAACCAGATTTTGCCAGAGCGAATCCTCGCAATGGTGTAATGATCGAAATCCCGGTATTCCGATTCTTTCAAGTCGTCGGGATCGATTAAGGACGAGTCGTAGAGCGTAGCAAGAAGATCCGCTGCCTTCTCCGCGCGGGGCAGGTTGTGCGATGCGAATACCCCCTTCTGTGCGCCGAGAAGTCCGTCCTCAGCACTGACATATCCCCTTTCGACGAGCCAGCGGGAGAGCTTTCGTGTAACGGTTCCACCCGCGCGCTTGAAGTCGCTTCCGGCAATGACCTTTCTCACCATAAAATCACCGAGAAAGCCGCCGAGATTCTCGGGTATTTTCTCGGGTCCGAAAAGTTGGCAGAACTCCCGGTGAGTCTCGTCATCGGCATTGAAGTATCGATCGAAGAGATCCCCTTCCGACTCCGACAAGCAGGAGTAGGCATAACCATTGAGATAGTTGCGCAGCAAACCGATGATGTTTCGATAGTTCGCGAAAGTCCGATCTTTCAGCCGGGTTCGCTGTTCGGTGAGAAATCTGTCAAAGACTTCCTCGATCGTGGTATCGGCAGGTGTCGGAAAGAGTACGACCTTTCTGTCGTTATTTGAAACCATCTTACGATCCTTCTAAACATGCCGGCGCAGAGATGCAACCTCTACCCCAGCAGCGCCATGATCTCACCGAGACCGACACGCGCGGTGGAGGCGGCGCTTTCGTCAAGGAGGTCTCTCAGGATGGCCGCCTTCTTCTTCTGGAGGGCAAGGACTTTTTCTTCGACGCTTCCGGCGGTGATGAGTTTGAGGCTGGTGACGGAACGGGTCTGGCCGATGCGGTGGGCGCGATCGGTGGCCTGGGCCTCGACGGCCGGGTTCCACCAGGGGTCGTAGTGCACGACGGTATCGGCGCCGGTGAGGTTGAGGCCGGTCCCTCCGGCTCGCAGTGAGATGAGGAAGAGGGGGATGGAGGGATCGCTGTTGAAACGGTCACACACTTCGAGGCGATTTATCGTCTGGCCATCGAGATAGGCGTAGGGGAGATCCCGCTCCTCCAGGGTCTCGCGAATGAGGGATAGAACCGAAACAAACTGGGAGAAGAGGAGGACGCGATGACCACCGTCCATGGCTTCGTCGAGGAGTTCAAGGAAGGTGGTCAGCTTTGCCGAATCTTCGAGAAGGAGAGACTCGTCGAGAAGACGGGGATCGGCGCAGATCTGACGCAATCGCAAGAGCTTCTGGAGGGCGGCGAAGCGGATTGCGTTCTCTCCGGCGCCGGAGATTTGCATGGTCGAGATTTCTTCCTGAGTTTTCCTGTGAAAATCCGAATATAGAGCGGATTGGCGGGCACTCATGTCACAGAACACGACCTGCTCGAGTTTCTCCGGCAATTCGGGCGCTACGAGGGACTTACTGCGACGCAGGATATAGGGAGCTGCCTGTTGCCGGTGGCGGAGATCAAACCAGGCTCGATCCTCCCGTCCACAATGGGCGGGGACGCGCTGCAGGTATCCGGGCATAAGAAAATCAAAAATGGAACGCAAATCGTCTAGAGTGTTTTCCACCGGAGTTCCGGTGAGGACGAATCGACGCTCCGCTTGAAGGCCTCGCAATGCCTTGGCGTTGCGGGTCTGACGATTCTTCACATGCTGTGCTTCGTCCGCCACGACAGCGGCGAAAGAAATCTCGGACATAAGGTCGGCATCGCGAGCCAGAGTGGAGTAGGATGTTACAATCAGGTCGAATGACTGAAACTCGGCCGGTTGAGTGAGGCGTGTTGCCCGATGATGTCCGAAGACGCGTAGCCATGGAACGAAGGTTCCCGCCTCGCGCTTCCAGTTTTCCACGAGTCCCGCCGGACAGACGACCAGACACGGACCGCTCAGTTCCTCTTCAGAATTACAAACGACACTGATCAGGGCAAGGGCCTGAACCGTCTTTCCTAGCCCCATTTCATCGGCCAGAATGCCGCCCAGGCGATTGCACGAGAGGTGCCACATCCAAGCGGCCCCAATTCGCTGATAGCCGCGCAGGCGGTCGTCGAGGGCTTTCCTGACGGGAGCGGATTGCAGCGCCTTCATCGATCTCAAGGCGCCACTTCGTTCACTCCATCGTTTCGGCGCCTCGAAGGAACCGGATTCCTCTTCGAGAAGATTCTCTGCATCGGCCAGCGACGCGACCGGCAAACGGCGGCGAAAGGTGGGCGTAAGAGGACGATCGACTTGCCCGCTCAGACCACGCTGGATGCGCTCCAGTCGGGAAAGCGTGTCCGGATTGAGGAGAACAACCCCATCACCGGTTTCCAGGAAATTATGACCCTGGAGGAGGGTCTTTCTGACCTCGTCCGGATCAACCCCATCGGCTCGCAGGCCGACGGTGACAGCAAAGTCTTCTCCGCCATCACCATCCTCCGCCCGTGTTTGAATTTCGGCGAACGAAAGTTTAGCGGTCCGCTCCTGAAAGCTCTCCGTAAACTCGGCTTTGAACTGCTCGACGAGGATCGTCCAGTGGCGGGCGAGAAACTCCAGGGTGCGCCGGCGATCACGCAACCACCACTTCCGGTTCCTCGGCTCCAATTGAAACCGGTTCGATTTGACAAGATTCACAGCATCTTTGTATTCCGCCGCCTCCCGTGAAGGCAGGGTGATGGCAAGGAAATGCGTGGACCCATCCACTTGCATTCTCTCGCCCGCGGTGGCGGGAGTGCGATCCTCGCGAAGATCGGTCAGGCTGGGGTAACGCTGCGTCGATTCCGGCATGTGCCTGCTGGCGGCGTGTGCACGCGCCTCAGCCGCAGCGAAGGTTTGGCGCGCTAATTCGGTAGTGGTGTGACTGGCAGATTGCGACTTTTTCTCCCCTGACGCGACTTTGTCGTCAGGTGATGTTGCTCCCGGACTGTTTTCTGACTGGGTATCTTCTTCAAGGAACCGATGGACGCCGGGAATTTGATTTGTGTCCCAGTCGAGGGGACGGTCGCGGGCGTTGATCCAGAAAACGACGGGCTCACTCACGAGGGGCTCCAACAATCTGCGCACGCGGGTGCGTGACAACTGGAGGAGACCGTGCAGCTGCCCGTCGCACCAATTTTCGATGATCGCTGCGACCAGAAAATGGGGATCACTCAGTTGGTAGGCACGCCCGCGGTCCAACTTCTCGGGAGTAATCCGCTCACCTTGGACGATGGCTTCAACCTTGACCACGATAGCGTCCCGCTCGGCTACCGCCGGCAGGTTGGGTGGAAGGAACACTTCAAAGGCAAGTGGCAAGCCCTTCTCATTCGAAAGCACCAGCGAACGTACGGCCGGTTTGCGCACTTCCGCCTCGCGTCTCAACCGCTCCTTCTCCTTTTCGGCCCGTTGGGCTTGTCTGCGCTCTTCCATCCGTGAGAGGCAAAGCGCGATGGCATGACTGCAAACGGATCCCTGGCGCCCTCGAGTACAGTTGCATTGGTTTTCCGCGAAAATGGTCGAGCGCAGATTGAATTTTGGGAAATAGGATTCGGTCGAAATCTCGACACGTCCCCGAAGGATGGGCGCCTCCCATACGCATTCAGCAACGGCGTTTCGTCGCAGAAGTCCTCGCGCTTCCTTGAGAACCGTCCACCCGCAGAGGTCGACGAGATCGCCTTGTGTCAGGGTGGGGAAGGGTTTGGTGGATGGGGGCATGGTTGTTGCCTGGATGCGGGATGCGAGTTGCGGGATGCGAGATGCGGGAGGTGGGTGGTCGGAGTTTTATGAGTTGGAGAGTTCAGAAGTCAGAGACCAGAAGTCAGGAGATATAGATTCGGGAAGTGGGATACAAGGAGTAAGATATTCGAAGCTTTTTGACCCGTTGCCTCTTACGTTTCCCTTCGGTGGACGGTGGACGGTGGAAGGAGGAGGAATTCCCAATTGAGACTGTATTCGGGCCGGGGAATCGCGATTACCGGCAGGCACAGTGGTATGGGGCGAAGCCCTCCGTGGGAGAAATCCTAAGCGCGCCCGACCACTGATGCAGTAGCCATCCCACTGTTCCTTACGGTGGTCGAAGGATGAAGGAGGAAAATTGAGCTGAGACTCTATTCGACATGGGTGACCTGGGTTCATCGGCAGGCGCAGTGGTCTTGGGCAGCTTGCGGCTGAAAATAACAGGTATCAAAGGTGGGGGGTGCGGCGACTACTCCAGCAGTTAATCGTAGCCGTCTTCGCAAGAAGGCGGATCAACTCGAACTCGCGCTCCGCGCCCTTGCGGGCACGGCTACCCGCAGTCGGAAATACCTGATGTAACGAGAGGCTCGCGCGTTCCACGAGACGTCCGGTTCAACGTGTCTTGAAGGCCAAACGGTGAGGCATACTGGGGTTCCCGGCCTTGTCCTTGAAATTCATGAACTTGGTGGAATTTATCCAGACGATGTACTGCTTATTTGACTCAAGCTTAACCGGCAGTCGATTGATGGTATTGTTATTTTCGAATAACGGCTGACCCGTCATCTCCGGAAAGTCCTCCTCTCTTGTATATGCCCAGGACCAGTTGCCATCCATCATGGGTTCGCTGAATGTTACAGAAAGTGTCGATAGAGCTGGATCTACGGCCTGATCTCCATTCGCCGGGATCGTGCTGACCACCTCGGGTGGAGTGGTGTCTTTCGCACAGGCGATTAGAAGGAGGATTGTTGCGGTCGCTGTGATTATTCTCGTCTTCATTTTTGGGTTCTTTCCGTTCCGATTGCTGAACACGTACGCGGCCGGGATCCGGCACACTCCGACTTTTGTGAGAGCGCGGTTTATTGCAATCTCTTGATACGGAGGAACGAGGTGTACTATTAAGGGAAGAGCGGGGGAAGGGGGAGTGGCTCACGCAACGGTCTTCGGGCCGCGGAGCGGCACTGCGCCCTGTCGAGAAGGCGCAAAGAGGCAAAGAATTTAAGAGTGGAAGATAAGAGGGTGAACCCCGGCAAGCCGGGACTTCGTCCCGCTGAGAAGGATCCGCAGTAGTCAGTAATCTTTTTCGTCGTTCTCGTTCTCGAAGAGTGATGCCCGCTAAAGACGCGAAAAAACTCGAAAAGAGGAGAGGGTAGCAACGGATACAAGGACGGCAACGGATGAGTTGTGCTCAGCAGGTAGGGCGGCTACTAGCCCGAACATTTCACAAATCTTCTGCTACGACCGCGGATCTCACCGCCCATCAAAGCCTTCCCTTGCCCGCCGACCTCAGAGGGTCTCAATCCCGGCAGGCCGGGATCGCCCGCCGTTCTGCGGAAAGGCATTGATGGGCAGCAATCTACGCGACCTCGCTACGAAGTGTGTGAAATGTCCGGGCTAGAACTTCCTTTGTCGTAAGCCTTGTCGTAAACTTTGTCGCATTGCGAGATAGGTAGTCGGTGGCTCGACCAGTAACTTTATCCTTCTTTATCTGGGGTTTGCGGATATGTTGGGGAGAGATCTTGGCTGTTTGTTATGAAGATTACTGCGATACACACTTTTCCGGCCGTATTCGGCGGACGGTCCCGTTATCTGGCAAAAGTGGAAACCGACGAGGGGATTACCGGTTGGGGCGAAACCTATTCGATTGGCCCCGATGGTGCGGTTCCGGAGGTCGTCGAGTATCTCTCCCCCTGGTTTTTGGGAGAAGATCCGCGTCGAATCGAGTACCTCATGATGAAAGTCCATCAACAGTTGCGCTTTCCGGCCGGAGGGACGGTTCTGGGCGCGGTATCGGGTATCGAACACGCCCTTTGGGACATTAGTGGAAAGGCGGCCAATCTCCCTGTCTACATGCTCCTGGGGGGCAACGTTCGAGACCGTGTTCGGATTTATCAGGGCATTGGGGGCAAGACGGCCGAGGAAACAGGCGAACAGGCCCAGGCCCTGCATGAGGAATGGGGATTCACGGCCTTCAAGCTTTCACCGTATCGCATCGATATTCTTTCCAACCGCTGGGGGGAAGTGTGTGAGGCCGCGGCCGGATTCTTTGAAAACCTGAGAAATCGTTGTCCCAGCAACTGGGAATTCGCCTTCGATCCTCACGCAAAAATCTTCGAGCCGATTCGCGCGCTGCAACTGGCTAACGCTCTGGCGCCTTTCGATCCCATGTTTTATGAGGAGCCGCTGCGCCCGGAACACATACCAGCCTGGGCCCGCCTCCGGAGCCAGATGCAGGTCCCTCTGGCCACTGGGGAATGTCTCTACGGGCGCTTTGAGTTTACTAATTTAATTGAGGCGCAAGGGGCCGATATCATCCAGCCGGACATCTGTGTTTGCGGCGGACTCCTGGAGATGCGCAAAATCGCCGCTATTGCCTCCGCTCATTACGTGACGGTGGCGCCGCACAATCCGATGGGCCCGTTGGCCGCGGCGGTAAACCTCCATTTCGCCGCCGCCACCCACAACTTCAAAATACTCGAATACAAGGTGCCGGTCGGCACGGATGGCGGAGATTGGCTGCACGATCCCTACCTTCCTAAGGATGGATATCTCGAGTTGCGGCCGGAACGTCCCGGCTTCGGTGTGGAAGTTGACGAAGAAGTCCTCATAAAACAGGAATTCGTCCGCTGGGAGCGCACTTGTCCCGTCGCTCCCGATGGGTCGACAGGGTATATCTAAACGCTTTGCGAAACGGAGAAAGAGGGAGGGGCCCGCCAAACACGCGAAAAGGGCGCGAAAGGAAGAGGATAGAAGAGAGGAGACGGAGACGCGGGGATCCGTCTGCGTTTCGTTTCACTGAATGCGCCGTGACGAGTGCGGAGACGCGGGGATGGAAAAGTGATGAGGGTGGCTTGTATGTTTTTGGGTTTTGGTGTTCGGTGTGGGATTGAAGGTATTGGTTACTACCCTTCTGAGTTCTGTGTTTTGGGATGTTGGAGAATCGTCTGCTCGCGCAACGGTCTTCGACCCGCTCAGCGGTCCTACGCCCAATCAAGAAGCCGCCAAGTCGAAGACTCTGCTGTACAGCAGGGACGCAAACAGTGGAGGAGGGGATGCGAGATCCGAGATGTGGGATGCGAGATGCGGATGGGGGAAATGTCAGTGACCACTAAGCAATAACCAGTCACCCGAACGGAGTCCCACAGTCCCACGTTCCTATGGTAGTGAGAATAGTGGTGCTGCGACTACCCCAACAGTTAATCGTAGCCGTCTTCGCAAGAAGACGGGCCCTCTGGAGTTCGCGGACCGCGCCCTTGTGGGCACGGCTACACCCGAATGGTTCCGAATTTGACTTTGAGGTCAGACAGACCGGAAGGGACAGTGGTATGGGGCGGCCTGTCCTCCATAGCCCTTGGGCGACGGAGGGAAACCCACCATGGGTGAATTCTTAAGAAAGAGTCCTCACCGGAATCAAATCTGAACTAAAACCTCGCCTTAAACGTGGTGACATTCCACTTGAATTCCTTTTCGTTCAGTGCAGCGCACATGATGGTGCGCCCATCCGTGCGGACATTGATCAAGCCATAGGAAATCTTGGCAGCGATGCGTCGCCGGTTAATCCTGGAGCTGCCGGACCTGGGCGCCCGATCACCAGCCATGGTGATTTTGTACTTCGTTTTATAACGCCCCAGTTGTTTGCCTCTGATCTCCTGAACCACTTGATTCTGTGCATTCAGCTGATTCATTTGATGCACTTTCCCAAGGGCAATGCTCCGAGCAAGCTCCGTAGAAAAGACGAGCGGTGTCAGTAATTTGTCATTTCTTATCTTCGTAAAGATCCTCGGGGCAAGCCCCGAGGCATTTGATATTAGACTTTATGAATTAGAAACGAAGCAAGCTTCGGGGAATTAAACCCGAAGCGATTAAAGCCGGTAAGACCACTGGCGGCAACAATGTTAGGACGCGGGTGGTCGTGCCCTTCGCTGTCACCGGATGAAATGATAGTGCACGCAGGCTGCATGGTCTCGAGAAACTTTATCGATACATCACCACTTCCGTGGTGGCAGGCTTTCGCGACGTCACATTTGAAAACGTCATGCATACCGGCATAATCGTCGAGCAGGGTCTGTTGGCTTGCCGTATTCAGGTCACCGGTTAGCAGGATACGGACAGATTTGTAGTCGAGTCTCAGGAGAACGCTGTTGCCGTTTGTATTTATGCTGTTCCCTTTTTTGAATTTGTGGATGCCGAGCTTACCGCCGACATCGAACATGACGGGGGCAATGACTCTAATGCTGACTACGCCATGTTTACCGAATTCCGGTAGATATCCTACATCATGGCTGAGGCGGGTGACCGGTGTTGGAACACCGAGGCGCGTCTTCGCCTGCTTGACCTTCCGCAAGAACGATGCCCACTCTCCCTGTAGTTTCGGCTGCGAACCGCCGCTCCGCAGTCCGGCTTCCAAACTTGACCGGTCGTCCAGAAGGCGGGTCCACATCGGTCCACGATTAGTCGAAGTAGATGGGCCGAGGGTTCGGCCGCTGGTGCCTTTCCACCAGGAGAGGCCGGCATGATAGAAAGCTTCGACGTGAACGCGTTTGCTATTGAGTTCTTCATGCTGAGCTTTATCCAGCAGATCCCACAAACCACCATAGTGATCTTGATCATTGTGCGAGCAAATCATGGCGTCCAGTTCTATGGCGTCCTTCTCATAATCCCTGAAGAACTTCCAATCTACAAAGTCGGCCGCGTTCTTGCCGGTCGGTTGGCTTTTCCTGGACCAGCCGCCATCAATCAAAATATGCCGATTGTCAGGCGTCTTGATCAGCACGCCATCGCCCTGACCTACGTCGATAAAATAGAGCTCGAGATAAGAGCGTCTTCCCAGGTGATTCGGTTTGACGAAGCCGGTCAATCCCCGCGCTTTGACCTTCCACAGGTTTGCATCTTTATTGATGACACGCACGCGATCGCCCCAGAGTAATTCGATTTTCTCTTTTCGACCCAAGGCGTTTCGATAGAGTGAGGTCGTCCACCGTTTCTTTACATAACGAATCATAGCAATCTTCCCACGAATTCTGCGGCCGGCACAGTAAAATCGTTATCGGTCCAGTATTTCGTATGGGAGGCGGGGTTCCAGCTGGAGAGGATACCGCCGACGTTGATAGTGATGTCGCGGCTGACGACTCTCCTGTATGCGGGATTGATAGGTTTGAGGGGATAGCCGAGAATGTCATCCCTCATTGAATCGGCGAAGTCTCGGCCCTGGCAGCCCATGCCGTGAATGACAGCTATGGCGAGTTTTTTAGGCATTGGTTGAAAGGGATTGCCTTATATCATCTGAGAAAAAGGGTGTCATGCATCTCTCGAACGTTATCGTTGAGCGACAGATTGTATCTTTCGGCGACACGCTATGAGAATATGCTTGAACACATGTGGGCCTGATCCAAGATCTTATATGTCCCTGAGAATCGGCAGAGCGGGTCTGAAGCAAAAAAACCGGAGAAGATGTGCCCTCTATCGGAGAATTTCGAGAAAGATATCAAAAAGATAGACATGACTCCTTTTACCCTTCAGCATTCCTAACGGTCATCCGTGAGCTGGCTCCAGCCCACCTTGTTCAACAAGGTAGTTAACCAACCGTTTACTTTGAGTTCGTATTTTGGTGCTTACAAATTGATCTTACCAGAAACGGGTCCAATTTTAAGCCGTATCCGCTCATGAGCTATTTTGGACAGTAAATGAACTCCTTAAAGACCCCATGTCCCAGTGGTGCTTTCATCCGTTTGCCCGTCGTGGTCGTAGTAATAATACCATTTCTTCTCCGATGGGCGATAAACAGCTACACCATCAACACGCCCATTTATATCAAAATCTTCAATGAGCGCTCCGCTCGTCACAGGCGGCGGTGGCCTGCTGCCAGTCGTGGCCCTTGGCAATTTTCTCCTGAAAGCAACGCACGGTTCTGCCGGCGTCGGTCGAACCCTCGCACAGGTCGATGGCATTGCGCCATTGCCAACGCGTGCTGCCGCCCCAGTTGATACCCCCGTGCATAACGCGCTCGAAGCACTTCGCCGGCTCCGCCGACGTAGCGCCCCTGCAAAGCCGTTGCAGGTTGGCGTCGGCCCACGAAGTGTTGCCCTCGTAGTTCCAAGCGATCTTGCCCTGGACCGCCCTCGTGCACCGCTCGCTCGCGTTGCTTTGCAGCTGCAGCAACTTGAGCTGCTGTGCTTGCGGGGCCGGGCCGACCGCCCTGATCAGCCAACGCTGTGTGTCGTTGTTTTGCGCGGTCCGGGTCGCCAGAGCATAATCATGTCCCGAGTCTTCATGCGCATCCACGTACCGACCGTTGCTCTTTTGCTGGATGGTGTAGATACTGTTACCCAAGGGCTTCAGGATCCATCTCTGCGTGTCGTTGTTTAGCGCGGGCCGGGTGACCAGGGCATAATCATGCCCCGAGTCTCCATGCGCATCCACGTACCGTCCATTGCTCTTCTGCTGGATCGTGTAGGTATTGTTGCCCAAAGGCTTCACGATCCATCTCTGCGTGTCGTTGTTCTGCACTGGCCGGGTGACCAGATCGTAATCATGCCCCGAGTCTCCATGCGCATCAATGTACCGTCCATTGCTCTTCTGCTGGATCGTGTATACCCCTCTTAGTTGCTTCTTGTCAGGTTCTGGCTCGATCACCCAAACCTTCACCGTAGCCTCAGCCTTTTGACCTGTCGCATTAAAGGCCTCCAGTCGGTAGGTCGTGTTCTTGGCTGTATCCACCCCCCACTTTCCCATTGAATTACGTGACTCAGTCAATTTTTTGTTCGTAGAAGCGTTCCATACGGCCACCAGCATGGCGTTCTGGGTCTCCCACCTAAGCTGAGTTAATCCTGGGCGAGTCATTCTCTCCGGGGAGGCTCTGAAGGAAACAATCTTGGGGAGCAACGGCGCGGTCACGGTAACCATGACCGATCTCTCGATTTTTTCATGGTCTTCATTAAGGGCCACTAGACGGTATGTGGTCGTGTTTTCAGGACGAAACGACCTCTTTCCTGAGCCAACCGAGACATCGAATGGTGCTCCTCTCCCCCTTTCCTCTAGCGTCACCCGAGTAGCATTCCGCGTTTGCCACGTAAGGGTCGTCGACTTGCCGCGGCGGATCGTGTCAAGATCGGCCCTGAAAAAAACAATCTGGGGCTCCCGCGCAAGTACAGTAACCGTGAGTGTTCTCTCGGTTTTTGCCCCGTCTTGATTAAAGGCCACTAAGCGAAAAGTAGCCGTCGTTTCAGGACGAAGCGCTTTGCTTCCTGCAGGGTAAAAGGATTCCAGGAAGCAACTAGCTGATAAGCAAGAAGATAAAAAAAGAGCTAAACAACCCCGAGGGAATCAGTCATGTTAAGATGGGATGAAAGACAAAAAATCTTACCAACTGAATCCTTCGATAGATCGTTTAACTCTGCGTCTGGTCCTGCCCGAAGAGCAGGAGCGATTCAATGATCTATTGAAACAACATCATTATTTACACAGTGCGGGCAGCGCAGGAGAGACCCTGCGCTATGTGGCGCAGATCGACGGGCAATGGATGGGCCTGCTCTTGTGGGGGGCCGCATCCTACCGGCTGAAGGATCGAGACGAATGGATCGGGTGGGACGGGGCGCAACGGCATGCACGATTGAAACTGGTAGTACAGAACCGGCGTTTTCTGATTTTGCCCGGGGTGGATCTTGCAAATTTGGCCTCCAAGACGTTGGGTATGTGCCTGAGAGTCTTAGCCGATCACTGGCAGGAGGCTTTTGGCTATCGTCCCTTAGTAGCGGAAACGTTCGTGGACCCACAGATTCACCGGGGCACTTGCTACGAAGCGAGCGGGTGGACGCCCTTGGGCTTGAGCGCGGGATATGGCCGCCAACGCGAAGATTTCTATCAACGCCATGAGCGTCCCAAGCAGATCTGGGTCAAACCCCTCAAGGCTAATGCCCTTGAGCTTTTGCGCGCTTCAGGGCCATTGCCCGCGGCACAGAGCCAGGCGCTCAATGAAACCGATAACTCCCATGCGGTCTGCCTCAAAGTGGAACAGATGAGCAGCCTGTGGGAACGCTTCAATCAGATAGAAGACTTCCGTCGTAAAGCGGGCCTTAGATATCGGCTCGCCGCGGTCCTGAGCATGATTGTGCTCGGCACGATGTGCGGCAAACAGACCCTCAAGGGCATCGTGCGCCTGGCCCATCATCTCAATCAAGCCCAATTGCGCGCCTTACGCTCCTGGAAAAACCCCAAAACAGGCCGCTATAAGGCCCCTTGCTATGATGTCTTCTATCGGGTCTTGCAAAACGTAAAGGCCGAGCTCTTCGATAAAACCCTCACCGAATTCATCTGCTTACAAGACGGCTGTTTGCCCCGCGATATTGCCGTCGACGGCAAGACCCTCAAAGGCACAAACACCGAAGGATCAAAGGCTCTGCACCTGGTGGCCGCAGTCGATCACCAAAGCGCTCAAACCTTAGCCCAAGTCGCTACCGCCGATAAATCCAACGAGATCACCGCCGCCCAGACTCTCTTGCGAAAGATGCCCATTTTGGACGGCTCCACCTTCACCTTCGACGCCATGCATAATCAAAAAGAAACTGCCCACATCGTCGTCGAAGAACTCAGTGCTGACTATGTTATTCAAATTAAAGACAATCAGCCCAACATGCATCAATACGCTCAGAATCTCTTCAGCTCCACCCCCTTTTTCTCCACCAAACCGTGGACAATGACCATGGGCGACTCGAAATACGTCAAATAGCAACCCATTCTCTAAGCGCTCCCTCTGCCGGCCTGCCCCATGCCCGCCAGTTCGCCTGTGTGCAACGCACCTTCCATTATCCAAACAAAGCTGAACCTTCCTCTGAACGCTCTTACTACGTAGACCCCATTCGAAAAGCCTTTCGAGCGGGCGGTTTAAGGTTCTCCGCCACGGGCGGACCAGCCTATGGCTGGCAGGTTTCGGGTTTTAGGCTGCCGGCGCTGCCGATGAGCAGGTATTGAGCGGCCATCGGCGTGGCTTGCTGCACAATACGTATATTTGCCGCTGTCTGGAGGCATACTCATCCCGTGGTGCTTTTTTCTCTGAGCTTCAAAGCGGTCAGATTCAGGCTGCCTGTTCCAGTTCCTCCCCTCGGCGTTTCTTCATCAGTATGATGCGGCAGAAGTTGTAGGCCAGAACCTTCTCGAGCAGTTCATCGCCTACCGCATCGATGCCGCGGCGGCCGAGTTCGCCAAAGGCAAATCCATCTTTAATCGTGAACATCAGCGACTCCACTGCGGAGCGATCGCGGCGTGCCTCGCGATACGCCTCGCTCTCCCAGTCCTCGGGGGTGGTCAACTTCTTGCCCTTCGCCCCACTGATACTGATCTGCTTTACCCCCATGCTCAGCACCTCCTTGCGTCCCTTCGCCGAAGCATATCCGTCATCGGTGCTGACCAGTTCAGCAATGACACCGGTGCGCTTGATCGAATCGCCGATGGCCGGCGCCAGCTCAATGGAGTCTGCCGCGTTGCCTTGCGGTACGATCAGGCTGGTGACAAAACCGTTTTCGCTGCGAACCAGTTGTGGCTTGTACCCGATCACTGGATTGCGGCTGCCCTTCTTGATGTAGGCCGCCGATCCGTCCGAGAGGCTCAGGACCTTCTGTGTGGACGGTAGCTTCTTTTCGTGAAACACCCGATCATGAGCATACTCAACAACCCGCTTGGCGTCGGCAATATCGCCCCTGATCTGGCTCAATGCCCGCTCCAGAAGCTCCCGGCGAGTGGGAGGCAGTGAATCCATCGACAGGCCCTCTTCAAGATGGCTCAGTTCCCCCGTTAGTGAGTCGGCCGCCTTGCGGCCCCGCTTGAGCAACCGCCGGTAGTGTTTCTTCAGCTTGCCCTTCGACTTCGGTTTGCCCGCGGCCAGACAAATCTGAAACTCCAGCTTGTCCATTTCCTCCAGCCAACGCCCAACCCATCCCTTGCGAAAATCCTCCAGCCCGAAGACATGCAACTTCTGACCCAAACGATTGGCCCGCATCAAAAGACCGCTCAGAATCTTCCCATCGGTGGGCCAGCAGCTGTTTGCTTTCACCGAGGTGCTGTCGATCGTCAGCTTCCCGAAATCGTCCCATTGCTCCTGGAGGATAAACCCAATCTGTTTATCAAAGATCAACTCGCGGGTCCTATGGCTGACCAGGTTCACGTTCTCCAGAATCGTCGTCACCGCCGGCATTCTCAGTCCCCCGCTCTGCAAAAATCCGTACAAGCTCATCGACTCGCGCACAAACCGCCGTGCCGGTTTCGTGGTCAACGAACCCAGAAACCCTCGAAGCATCACGAACACGTATACCGCATAAGCCGGCATCCGCGGCCGGCCTGCCCCAAGATTCAATTCAGCAGCCAGAATATTCTCCTCCTCGATGTCCAGCTCCGGCAGCTCCGCTGTGCGCCCTTCAAAGAACCTTCGATCTTCCAATCGAAGTTTCTTCTTCTCACGCGCATGGGCGTCCAGATCCTTCTCGATCGCCTCGATGATTTGCGGCGCGAACCCGGCCAATTCTTCAACTTCATCCAGAAAATCACGGAAATCCGTGTCTGGAACCGGCAGAATGAGGTTGCTAAGGGGCGTCTTATCGCTTTTGTTCTCCTCTGTCGCACATGTTGGCATGTTTAACTCCTTTCTTAATCTTAAGTTGTTAAACACTAGCATGTTGCGACACTTTTTATCAAGCCAAAAAATGATTTTTCTCAAGTTTTTCTTGCGCCTTTTGCGCCTCTTTGCGGCCAATCAGTAGCTTTTCGGATAAGGTCAAGCTAGTAACGACCCGAAATCCAACGAAAAAAGCGATTATGAGTCTTCTTGAGAGGCTTGGCCCGAATGACATTTGGACATTTGTAGGGCATAGCAAGTATGGAGGATCTTTGGGGGTCGATGGTGCAATTGGATTATATAGCACAGACGACGACGACTATGTACAAGATTTGCATCTTTATGATTCAGCCAAAAAAGGAAGGGGAGCGCCGGGAATGGTTTTTCTGGCAGCTTGTGATAGTGCTCAATTAATTCGAGTGTTTATAGCCGCGTGCACGAAGTTATGCATTGGATTTACTAATGAAGTGCCGGATGACCTGGCAAAATATCTGGCATTTCTATTTTGGGCTGTATTCTCAAAGAAGGGAGTTTCGCTCGAGACCGCAGTAGGCTACGTAAACAAAAGATACAGATACTTGCTTAGATATTATGGGAGGCGCTACAACAAACGTGCTTTTAAAATAAACACGCTCTGTGCGAGGGTAAAGCCGGGCTTGGCAAAAAAAGCGGGTGTGGCAAGAGCTGGTCTGCTGACATTCGACCTGATTAAGAAGACTAAACCGACGAAACGAGCCAAGATGAGCAATAAAGACTTTGTTCCATTGGGTGCTTTTAAATGGCTGGTCCGAAGAAGCAAAACTGCCAAAAGACTGCGAAGTAGACCTAGAACAAGGAGAAGAGGTACTCGCTGAAACCAAAGGCGTATCCCGGTCGAAATCCGTATTCGCGAACTATCAGAAATCAAGATCCTGCTTCGAAGGTCGAAACGGATACGCGCAGATACCGGTTGAGAAACTGTTAGCGAATCAGGATCTTTGCGGATTTGAGTCCTAAGACGCTTGCGTCGATCCAAACAGAAATCCGACATCGATTACGATATCGGAAAATTCGCTGACGGTTAATTCGTCATCGGAATGGAGGCGTTTTGTACGGCTGTAACCAGACTGAGTGGGATGCGTGTATACCTCGACGATTTCCTCGCTGAGATCGATGAGCCAGACTTCTGGAACGGCGTATTTCGCGTAAAGGGGAATTTTGACCTCTTTGTCAGCGTCAACCGAGGAATCGGCCACCTCGATAAGTAGGAGGACATCGTCCGGCCCGGGAAGCCGATCGGCATAATCGGATGGATGAGCCTTTAGAATCATCAAATCCGGTTCCGGTTCACCTTCTTCTCCAAGCGCCAATGGGTTCTGTGGATCCACTAAAGCCCGACCACTTAATCGTTGCGCTAATAGATTGTTTAACCTTCTTACTACGAAAGCGTGTCTCTTACCGATCGGTGACATCACAACTACCCTTCCCTCAAGGAGCTCAACACGATCATCCTCGTGCAGGATTCCCGACTTCGCCATCTCATGATATTGCTCACGAGTGAAGCGATAATTGGTGGCTAAAACTCGATCTTCCGTTTTTAGCATGAGTCGATTTTTAACACGAAGCGCTCGAGATCGTCAAGCGAGCATAAGGTGAGACTCGAAATCGGTTCTGATGCGTTCCACCATCAACCCAGCGTCGATCAAAAAACTCTGAAATCCTCAACCTGAAAGCCGTTAGCCTATCAGCGAGAGAATCATGCCGCTAGGAATCTGTCGGACTAAGGGTCCGACAGATTCCTTTGAAGAAAATGAAACCGGATCTTGAGATGCACTGTCATTGCGAGGAAGAATGACGAAGCAATCCACGCGTTCGGTCTTCTTTAACTCTGGATCGCCACGCCTCCCTGGTGTCGGCTCGCGATGACAGAGGCAGGCCATAGCCCGCTTATTTTGTGAAATAGGCCGGTTAGTGAGGTTCGCGCTACTATTCCGGGCATTCGTCGGTGTCCCCGACCAGCTTCGATTTAACTGAAAGTTGCTAATGCTCTCGGATGGTTTGTCTTTTCAAATTACACTGATCACTGAACACCATGGGCCTACTTCGGCTCAAGTATCTGGTGAGACTCGGTAACGGCCGTGATGCGTTCCCAGTCGTAGTGCATGGGAATTGTGGCGACCTCGCTCCAGGTGGAAGCCTGATCAGCGTAGTGGGAACTGCCGGGATGGCCGGAGGCTCCCAGTGGAACAATCCAGCGCGAGTTGTCCCAATCGCTGGGGTCGAAGATGTAGCGTGCGACAGATGTTCCGGTGATGGTGAAAGGGTCGTAAATAGAGTAGCCCGCCGCCTGCGGTGTGTCGCCGTCGCCGCCCAGCGGGATCGAAGGCGGGTTGAGGAGGGGGGCCGCATCGGGAAAGACCGGCGATAGAGGGTGCTGCGGCCTGGTATGGTGGACTCTACCCCACTTCCAGCCGTCCAGGTCGTCTCCCAGCCGCTCTTTCAGATCGGAAACGCCCTCTGCCAGGGCTTGGGCCAGGAGTGTATTCCAGTCCGTTCCGGGCGGCAGAAGCGATGTGTCGTTGTCCCGGGCCATCGTGACAAGCCTGGGCTCGATTTCGCGCATTGGATTGCGAATGCCTCTCCCTGGCAGGTTGTAAGGTTGCTCCGCCAGGGGACCGAGGAAGTGCGGGGCCAGCATCTGGTGAAGTCTGAGCCGAAAAGCGCTGTAGAGGGTCGGCTCCACGACGTCGGGATCCATCGAGCCGTCCCAACCGACGAGCTTCTCTCTGGCCATGGCGGAAAGATAATCCAGGGGTTCAACGTATTTAAGCAGACCGCAGTAGACGTTTGCCGGAATCGAGACTCTCTCAGCATGGACTGCGGCCATATCGTCAACTGTGGCGTTTCCGATCGATTCGAGGCGGTGGGTGATGCGGAGGGCGCGGTATTCCGGGGCGTAATTCATTCCGATATAGTAAGGGTAGTCCGTGCCCACGATTCGGTTGTTGGCGGTGACGATGGCATTCGAATCCGGGTTGCGCGACCGCGCCAGATCCTCAAATGGTATCGTGCCTTGCCACTCGTGTTCGCCCGTCCAGCCGGGTACGGGAAGCCAGGCATTGGCCATTGAGCGGATCGGCACTTCTCCTCGGTTGAGGTAGCCGATGTCGCCGTGAACATCGCAGAAGAGAAAGTTGTTGCATGGGTCTACCCACCCCCGCATGGACTCTTCCAGCTCATCGGCTGAGCCGGCACGCATCATTGGCAAGAGGCACTCAGAAAACCGGTTGGGCTCCTCGGTGGCCGTGTATTTGAAGGCTATGGCGCAACCTTTGTCCGGATCGCCTGCGATGACAGGGCCATGATGAGTCACCGTCACATCCATTTCTAACGACTGTCCGCCTTTCACAGCGATGACCTCTCTCCGCACATGCGCCTGTTTCCACTTCCCTTTGAACTCGTAGAGGGTCGGGTCGTCTTCCCGGAATCGTTCGATATAGAGGTCCTGATAATCGGCCATGGCGTGCGTCACACACCAGGCGACGTCGGCGTTGTGGCCGAAGTGAGGGAAGCCGGGACATCCCGGGAAGGAGAGACCGATGGCATCGAAATCCGGGCAGGAGATTTGGTTCTGGTAGTAGACATTCGGGGTGTCCAGGGTGCGGTGTGGGTCGCCCGCCATCAAGGGTTTACCTGAAGTAGTGCGCCTTCCGCCAAGCACCCAGTTGTTGCTGCCCGCCTCCTGACCGTGCTTGATCCAGCTTAGCGATTCCAGTCCTTCGGTAAGGTCCTTCAGTCCGTCGAGAACCGGTCCGTCGTACTCCGCGCCGGGTGGAATGATCATCAAATGTCCCGGTTCGGTTCCGCACGTGATCCTGGCGGTCTTTTCCGGCCCGAGCGCGTTCAGGAGATGCGCGCGTTCCAGCTTCGCCTCGAAGGATCCCATCAGAATGTGGCGTACTTTGAAAACCGCCAGGCAGTCCCGGGGTTGCCACTTCTCCGGGATTCCACCGATGAGTTCGTACTCGATGGGTAGCGAAACCGCCGTCTCGATGAAGGCGTTTACCCCGGCAGTGTAGGCGTCCAGCATAGCCCTCGCCTCGTCGTTGATGGCGGCATAGTCGTTTTCAACCGTGACGCTAATTTGGAAGCGCCGCATTAATTTGTCCTGCTCCACTCCGGATTCGCCTACCCATTCCGCCCAGAGACCATGGGCCTTGATTCGGTCGTAATCCATGTGCCAGAGCCGGTCCTGGGCCGTAGCAAAACCCTGCCCGAAAAATGCGTCGCTCACGGATACGGCTTTTAGGTGTGGAATGCCAAAGGAATCACGAAAGATCTCGATCGTTCCATCGGTGCCTTGGACGCGAAGCGTATTCGACGTGTCCGGCAGCGCGGCTCTCAGATTTTCTCGGGTTATAGGCATGAAGGACTTATTGGCGTATTCTTCCTGGATGACGAGAATTTCCGTAGGAGGATTTAACCGCGGATTACGCTGATAGCGCGGATGCAGAAGAGAGATGCCCCCTGGCGCAGCATAGCCGAAACCAATTTGAGAGAAAGAAAGGAACCGCAGAGGGACGCAAATTTGAGAGGAAGACCCGCAGATTCGAACCATCTTTTTCCGCTCGAGGGGTTGCGCTGCGCCGTGCCAGGGAAAACCGCGGATGGGACTACGAGAATGAAATCTGAATAAGGAAAGCAGGAATTTGCATGAAGGATTGGCCGAGGTGGGTGACGATTCCGATGGGCGGGACCAACTCGCTTACGCGAGTCGAGAAACGCAAAGAAGAGCTTTACCAAAAGCGCTGTTCGTGGACTAAGATGCAGTTGCGCTCTAGGGAAAGCTCTTCTTTGCCTTTCAGGCTCTGCCTTATAGCAGAGAGGTCCCGTCCAGCGGAATCGTCACCCTGCTTTGCCGAGGCATGCAAGGCTTCCAAGGGAAGTAGGAGTTTCCTTCTGCATTCGCGTCCATCTGCGGTTCTCTTCTTCTTTTTTATCTACATTCCTCCAGATTCATTTTGCAAATATGCGGGGGAAGGCGGAAACTCACCAATGTTTCCTCTTCCTCGACTGGAGATGACGATTGAGAACATGATTTCAAGTTTCCCTCCCACGGAGGGGTAAGGGGTGGGTCTCTGCTAGCCCGAATATTTCACATATCTCCTGCTGCGATCGCGGATATCACTGCATCTCAAACCCTTCCCTTGCCCGGCGACCGCAGAGGGTCTCAACACGCTGTCGCCCGCTGTGCTGCGGAAAGGCTCTGATATGCAGCAATCTACGCGGTCTCGCTACGAAGTGTGTGAAATGTTCGGGCTAGGCTGGTGTACATTCCAAACTAACGATATCGCACCAAACACAATCCGGTTTGTCGCACGACTGGGTCTTACAGTTCGTTCTCGAAGGGGAAAGCCAATATCCCGAAGGATAGTGCCAGTATCTCGAGCACGAGCACGAGCACGAATACGAGGACGAGAACGATAGCTAATCGGGTAGGACTGGGAATCTGGCCCGAGTATCTTTCTCAAACCACTTCCAGAATGTTGCTGACACACCACCCATATAACGCACACTCACTGGATTCTCGGCCCACGCAGCGCGGCTTCGGAAAACGGCCGCTTCACCAACATTCCTGATTCTTCCTCGTCTCATGCTTTGTCAGAGCCGGGACTACGATCTTGCTGTAAGTTGGTGAGCGGCGCATTCAACAAGAAAAAATTGAAAAGAAACAGGCTTGGAGTAGAATGGTCCTATGAACCTTGATGAGCTAAGGAGTCGACTTAAAGGGATTTGTGAAGAACAGGGAGTGTTGAGACTGGACCTGTTTGGTTCGCGTGCGCACAGCCCAGGTGTTGAACGGAACGACTACGATTTCATAGCAGATTTTGCCGAATCGCTGCCGGCGGAGTATTCAAAACGATTTTTCGGTCTACTGCATGCCCTTGAGGATGAATTGAATTCTTCAATTGATCTACTGACGTATAAGTCATTGAAAAAGAGAAGCTTAATGGAGAAGATAGAGAACGATCGGATTCCTCTGTATGAGCGATGATATTCCAGAGTTATTGGATGACATCTTGACGGAGTGTCATTCGATTCGGGAATTTGTATCAGGGCACACTATCGAGTCTTACAAGGAGGACAAGAAGACTCGATTCGCAGTCGAAAGGTGCTTTGAGATTATAGGAGAAGCCCTTACACGGATCGGTGGGATCGATCAGGAAGTCTTGGAATCTATCCGAAATTTTCGAAGCATAAAATCGTTTCGGAACATTTTAGCGCATGCCTACGACCACATCGAGGACGAGATTGTTTGGGGTATTATTGAAAATGATCTCGATAATCTGATCGAGGATATCGAGAATCTAAGATAGAGCCAAAAACTTGAAGGCTGGAGCCCGTACCTCCAGAATGGGCACGATTGCGAGGAAGAAAACTGATCTCGTATTGGCGCGGCATTCTTTCAATATCCCCTCCCTCGGAGGGGCCAGGGGTGGGTCTCTTTTAAACTGGTCTCCATCCCAGACTAACGTAATCGCGTATTAGGGAGCTGTTGAACGGTCCATCTGCGGTCGTGATCCTAATCGTGATCTGATATCGTTCCTTCTTCCTCGACTGGAGATCACGATTGAGAGACACGATAGCAGAGGATTCGAATTTAAAGTCGAGAACGAGAACGATAGCTAAAATGGCACGACTGAGATTCTTCGCTCGAGTACCCTTCTCAAACCTCACTAAATATTATACTGACACACCACTCAACTACCGAACACTCACCAGCAGGCATATTTTACCACTTTGGCGCAAACTCGAGCTCGGGCAGGCTATATTGCTCCTTTTTCTCAACCGATTCTTCACAATTTACTTTACTCCGTTTGCGCCAAAGCGGTGGAATATGCGTGTTAGATTTTCGGCGGACGTGTTTAGCGTGATGGGTTATGTTTCAGTTCGATACTTATTGTAAGGGGTCAAGCCTTAGCAGTGGCTGTTTTTCGGGGTCCCCCTTAAGCGAAGCGGAAAAACAGCAACTTCTCAAGGACATGACCCCGAACGTCGAATATACCTGCAAGTGCTTTAAGACTATTACCCATCACGCTAAACACGTCCGCCGAAAAACTTTGGAGAGGTGGCAGAGTGGCCGATCGTGCCTGACTCGAAATCAGGTGGGCCGGTAACGGTCCCGGGGGTTCGAATCCCTCCCTCTCCGGAGATTTTTGCTGCCGCAAAAATCTAGCAAGCGCGCGTCGCGCGCTTTGGGGGTGAATGGGAACACTTCGCCTACAACGGGTCGCTCTGGCAGCCCCTACCGATGCGGCGAGGGGGCCGGGAAAAGGGTCAGATCGGATTGGGCGAAGCCAACGATTACTAACGAGACCGAACTCTCCGGCTTCGAACCAGTTCAGTGTGAGCTGGAGGAGCCGGTCTTACGGGGTTTTCACTCCTTGTCGATTCTCTCTTGGACGATTTTCTCAACACCTCCGATATGCCTGAGCTGTGCAATGATCATGCGACTGATTTTTTCCTTGTCCTCAATGATCCTATAAAACCGGTCGATGTAATTCCATGCTTTGGAATGGTGTTTAGCCGCAAGAAAATCAGCATTTTCCCAAAGGTCATAGATTTCATCCTTTTTTCTGAGGTAATGATTGATGGTATCCTCCAGAATTTCCCTTTCGACACCCAAGCCCCGGTAATAACGGGTTCTCACTGAATCTATGGGAAGGCGGGGGTTAACCACAGCATAGGGAGGATTCACTAGCCCGGATAGATCAAAGTCATATGGCACGGGGATCAGTCCGTCTTTGTGGCCTTTTAACCTGAAAGCCTTGCCGTTGTGGCAGCACTCGTCATCGCTGACGAGAAAACTGAAGTCGGTATTGCCAACGAAGAACTGAAACATCTCCGCCCGGCACAGTTCTTTCAGATTGTATCTGGATGGCAAAATATACCGATCTCTTACCTGTTTAGCATTCAGACGGTCTTCAAACGATTCAGCATGTTCGATGAAAAAAGCAGCGAAGACGCTGAGGTCTTTATTCCGATTGGTGTCAATATAGTGGACGTTTGCAAGTCGAACACGGAAACTCCTTTCGGTGAGGATATTGTAGGTCCTGTAGGCCAGATACTCGGTGTGGATGTAAGGCTCGTAGGAGCCCCCGTAATTCTGACAATGAGCAACCACCTTGACCTTATCCAATCCTTCGAAAAGGGTGCCTTTAACCTCCGACTTTCTGAAATTGATCCAGTATGGAGGAAACGAACAATTGCTTCTCTTCCTGCGGAACACGCCCCGAACTTTGATCTTGACGTTGAGAGACGCCTCTACTCCTTCGGCTTTTCGAAAGAAGACTTTTGCTTCCAGCCACTCAGGATCGTCACCTTTCTGCTTTTTCAAGGAGGCGATGGGGGCTTCCAGTCGAAACGAGACGAGATCGTCAGACTCGAAAAATTCCGGAGTCTCGGCCTGCAAGAGGCAAGCGCTGGAGGAAAGAAGTAGGGCTAACCCGACCGATATCTTCATAAACTGAATCCTGTCGCTGTCTGGATTGCTCTGACCTTACTGCCGAACGACAACAGTATACAAGGCATTCCCGAGTGTTCTGCTCCTCGCCAATTCGAACGGTCGCGGCCGGACCGTTCTGGTGCAGTCGGGAACGAATTGAAACGGGAACTGGCCCATCGCTTTCGCTTTGACCGTACCGCGTACGGTGAGGGGAAAAGCACGTTCATCCGACGTATCGCTAAGCGCGCGTCGCCCGCTTGAGGGTCAAGGCTCGCCCGCCATCACGGTTTGTCTTTCAACTTCAGGCGAAGCACTTCGTCGATGCCTTCGTTGCCGGTGGGGGGCCATGCTTCCGTGAAGGCTGCGCCGGCATCGGCAAGCAGTTGCACAGTGCGAGGATAATCGCCGTTTGCACGCTCCCAGCTGTTCATCGAGCCGTGGATCGCCCAACCTAACGGCGAGCTGTTGTAGTTCTTGTCCTTCTCGTTGATGGGCTGCTTTATGCTTCCCCGTAGAAGGGCCTCCATCATGTCAGCGTTGCCGTGAAAACCGGCCCAGTAGATACAGCCGACGCCGTCGACGCCTGGAACGTTCGGATCGAAGCCGAGATCCATCATGAGCTTGACCCCGGCAGCGTCATTGGCGTGGGCGCGATCGACAATAACGCGCCGCTCGGTGTGGGTGAGCGTGGATATCAAATCGGATTGCTCCGCCTGGATAACCTCCGCCGTCGCACGGTCGCCACGTCCACATGCATCGAGGAGCCTTTGTGCGGGATTCGCGTGCTTGAGGAGGAGAGTGGCGAATTCGTCGTCACCGTTTTTCCGCACGACGTCGAGGACCGATGTGTTGTGGCCGAATTCCCACCGATAGATGTCGCCGCGGAGGTCACCGATCGGTTCGCAGGCCTCCGCCGCTGGAATGTCGTGGTTGACGGCATATTTGCCCTGCCAGAGACGATGGTCGAGGGCTTCGGGGTCGTCTCGCAAGTGCCTCCTGATCAGATCGAAATCGCGGAGAGCGACGGCCATGAAGATATCGGACCATGCACCTTGGTCGACGAGGTAGCGAGCGACCTCCGAAAGTCGGACGCAGTGGTATTGCGCCGCCGTCGATTGGTGGTCGACGCAACGCGCGTCTATCTCCGCGCCGTGCTGGAGAAGGTATTCGGCGATTTCCACAGTTTGCGCATAATGAAGCGGCCGTTTTCCGTCGCCGCCTTTGGCGTTGATGAGCGTCGGATCTGCTTCCACTAGCTGCTTCAGGCGATCGAATCGATTCAGTTTCGCCGCCGCCCAGACATCGACGAGCGCGCCCCGTTCGATCAGTGCGTCGACTACTTCTGAATCCGCACTTTCGAGGATACCGAAACCGCCCGCCCACCATTCGCTTTTCAGATTCAGATCAGCGCCGTACTCGAGCAATACGTCGATGAGCGAAAGGTTGTTACCGCTGATCTGCGCGGCACGGCCACCGAAGGCAAAGATCGGTTCGTTGACCGATTTGCGAACCTCCGGATTCTTGTCCAACAATTCACGGACGCGGTCGGCGTCGCCTGCGAGGACAGCGTCCTTCCAAGCTTCAAGCGGCGACTTCGACAACCCGACAATTTTCTCCTTGAGCTTCGGCCAACTGTCGAAGCCATAGCTGCGGGCGACGACGAGTTGCGCGTCGGCTAGCTTCATCAACTCAGCCGACCTGCAATTTGGATGTAACGCTTTGAAACGAGCGGTCGCTTCCAGGTCGCCCTCTCTCAGGGCTCGAAGCAATTCCTTGGCCCATTTCTTTTGCTTTTCCAGGTTCGGCTTGGCCGGAAGGGACTGTACGAACGAGTTTGCTTCTGTCATGCCGCACCTCCATCCACGTACATTCTGGGGGCGGAATTCACATCGAAATTCGAAGCCTGGACCGCGACAATTGCGGGTTCAAACAGGTCGATTGTCCTGCGCGGCAGGAAATTACCTGTGAGAGGGTGAACAATTTGGCTATCAGACATCAAAACCTCCTTCGTTGATTGATGATGCCCGGTGTCCGCGGACGGGCTGAAAGAGGTTCGTCGAAGAACCAAGTTAGTTATCTAAAAGAGGTGGGAGAGTCCCTTTCCGCGAACGAGTTGCGCCCTGTAAGCAAGGCCAGAATCTACGACTTTCTTACCGTGGTGCAAGTAAATTGTTGTGAATCCCCGATCTCGTGGTGCTCTTTGGAGGCTCGAATACAGAATTCTCATGGCATTTTGTCTTTCAAGTAATTCGCAATCTGGTCCCATGCCAGCCACACCATTTTTTGAGTCAAACCCAATTCCCCCTTTGTCCCGGCGCGCCGGGAGCTTTGCGTGAGACAATTTCATACTGCGATTAGCCCTGAAAGTCGGAATATTTTCCTATAATAGGCCGAAAGTCCTTTCTTGAAATAGGATCCGTATTCACGGAATTGCGGGAATAAGAAAATCTCACGCAACGGTCTTCGACCCGCAAGCGGCACTACGCCCTGTCGAGAAGCCGCCAAGAACGCAAAAAATGATGTGCGCTGTGTACGACTAGCTTTGGGCAGAAGAGGACCGGGAGTTAATCCTGGACCTCAGCTTCTCGTAGCATCTGCGGGCTAATCTTCCCTCTCCGGCTTACACGACCGCTCTCTTGAGTGCCTTTGTGGGCAAAGCCCAGCCGCGACTCATCCGGTCGACCTTCAAGTACTCACCTGCCTTCTTGGCCCGAACTTGGCCGGCACTCTCGCACGCCTGGAAAAGGCATTTGCGGAAGGAGTGCCGGACCCCTTTCCCGGTACGATACCTTTCCCGGGCCCTAAGAATTCTCAAGGTCGCATTTGTGAAGGATTTGATTGCGCAACCGAAAAAGGAATGGAAGAATGACAGATCATGAACAGCTCAGAAACCCTTAGCGTGGTTATTTCCGGGTGCCACCGCCAGGTGACGAAAAAAATCGACGCCCACAATTTTGCCACTTTCTTTGACGCCGTGCCCGAGACGCGCATAAGCGCGGTCTTCGACCTCGGGCCGGAAACGAGGGAGGAGTTTGTCAATTGCTGGGGAGACGTTGCCGCCTACGACAACTACGGGCAGATGCTCGACGAATCCAGGCCGGACATTATCTGCATCGCCACAAGTCATAAAATGCATGCCGATCAGGTCGAAGCAGCCGTTGCAAGGGGTGTGCGAGGGATTATTGTCGATAAGCCGCTGGCGCCAAGCCTGACGGAGCTGGACCGAATCGTAAAGGCGTGCCGAGACGGGAACGTACCGTTTGTGCTCGCCCTCGATCGTCGCTGGTGGCCCGGCTATAACCACGTCCGGGACGCCATCAGGGATGGAATCATTGGCGATGTCATCAGTGTTTCTCACTTCGGGCTGCCCAATCTCATCAATCATGGGTCCCATACCTATGACGCACTTCTAATGGTACTGGGCGATCCGGAGCCCGCCTCGGTAAGCGGATTTGTGGAAGATTTATCAGACGAGCCCCTGGACTCACGCAAGAGACTGGACCCCTCCGGCAACGCGGAGATCGTTTTCTCCAACGGCGTGAGAGCATGGATTGCGAAAGCTCATGGGCGACTTCGCTTTGACATTCACGTTCTCGGCACCGAGGGGCATTTGATCATCCTCGAGGATGCCACCAAGGCCTTTGTATTGCGGCAGGAATCCGGGAGCGAAAGCGTAACGCCGCCCGAGCCGCTGTCAATTCCTGCCACAGAAGAGGGCTGGCCGGCCGGCCCAGCCATGGTTCGCGACCTTGTCAATGCTATCCGAAGCGGCGGCCGGACGGCCTGTGACATCGAGCACGCCCGCCGTACCACTGAAATTGGATTCGCCATCCATGAGTCCAGTGCGAGGGAGGGGGCCGTAGTGTCGCTTCCCTTGGAAAACCGCTCCCGGCGAATCGAGTCCTTCCCGTGGGGGAATGAGTGAGTTCCTCGACAATGGCATAAACTCAACTCGTCTCGAAGATCCGGCTATGCAGTGATCATCAACCCGGCATCTTTGAGAACCCTGTGAAGCACAAGCGACTCATCGTCATTCAAGGGAGTCCCCCGCTGAATTTTGCTCGCCAGGGTCGTTTTGCGCATACCTGCTCGTCGCGCCAGTTCCGCCATATTGAGCAAGGGCGAAAGTTTCCGAAGCTGATCGGTCGTCACGCGCTCGGCAGATAGGTAAAAATGCTCGAGAACGTCCTCGGCACCTGAATCAAACTTCCGGTCCAGTTCCTGAGCTGTAATAATCTTTTTCACTTTTCCTCGATCTCCTCACACTGATCAACCTTACCCGTCCTTCTCTTAACGTGTAGACTGCCGACCAACATTTTCCTTTCAGGCGGGCAATCCGCATCAATCGATTTTCATCCTCGGATCGCGCCAAAATCACCTTGCTTTTCGTGTCTTTCCATAATCGACGGGCGTTAACAAAATCTATTCCGTGTTTCTCGAAATTCTGCCGGCTCTTTTCCGGGTCGAACTCAAACTCCATTTCGGGTGATTGCGTACAGAAATACGCAAAATGTCAAGGTTCTTGCTCCGGACAGAGATTGTATTCCTCAATGTATCAAAAGATCGAGATGTGATGAAGAGCATGTCTCGTTCTGGCATAGGTTGACGCGAAGACCGATAGGAGAGGCGATTAAATAATAGATCGATGCGCAGTTGAGCGGCGTTTGACCGGCTCGGAGAACCGCATTTACGGATTGATCCGAGCCGATCCGCCTTGCATATGCCACCAAAACGCTCACAACAGAGGGCATTTACCCTTTTCGAACAGGCTCTAACTATGAGAACACGCCAGCTTGGCAGAACCGGAATCGAAGTCTCGGAACTCACGATGGGGTGCTGGGAGATCGGGGGCCAGTACTACGGACCGATCGACGCGTTCGCGGCGCGGCGGCTCCTTCACAGAGCCTTGGACGCGGGTATCACGACTTTCGACACGGCGGAATCGTATGGGGGAGGGCGCAGCGAATGTATTATCGGGCGATCATTCCGCGACAGACGGGAGAGGGTCACGATCATATCGAAAGTGGGATATATCCCCGGGGGAGATGGAGCTCAGCGCCTCTATGAAAAGGAGTCACAGCGACACGATCCGAAGTATATTCGCCAGGCCTGCGAGATGAGTCTCTGGCGACTCGAAACGGACACCATCGATGTCTACCTGCTGCACGATCCACCTCTCGAAGCCATTCGAAAAAGCGCGACCTGGAACGCCCTCCGAAAATTGAAGAAGGAGGGCAAGATTCGCTACTTCGGCGCATCGGTGAACCCGGAGGGCGCGGTGGAATGCATTAATCAGGGTGCTGAGGTAATTATGACGCCCTTTAACCTCCTGACACAGGAGGCGGCGCGGGGCGTGTTTCCGTTGGCCAAGAAGAGAGGGGTCGGCATCCTCGCAAGATCACCTTTCGCGGGCGGCCGCATCTTCAAGAGGGGGAAGGAGAGTCCCATCAACCCGTATCGTTTCCTTGCCCGCAAGGGTCGAACCCTGGCCGAGGCCGCCGTAAAGTTCACGCTCGCCCAGGAAGGGGTCTCTTGCGTCGTGGCCGGGATTATGAAGCCAGCCGAAATCACGAAGAACATCAAGGCCTGTAAACGACCGCTGATTTCGAAAGTGGATCTCGCCAGAGTCGCCAGAGTCGATTCTTGATATGTTGGTCCGACGGCGGGCGGAGGGGCTAGCGCAGCCGAATCCAAGAAAGAAGAAGAGAACCGCGAATGAACGCGAATGAGCCGGGAAACATCGTTCGAAGGTATGTCGATCGGGATCAGCGTGACCGCGGATTTCGCGGATGGCACGGATAGAGAGAGGATCTAGATCTGGCTGTCGCAGAATGGAGAATAGGGAGTCGATCCAGCTGAGGGGGAAGCGAAGAGAGAGAAACGGAGAAAAACGGAGAAGAGAAACTGAATCCTGCCAGCGAGCGAGGACCAGGAAGCATCTTTCGACGTGAGGTCGATCGAGATTAGCGTGACCGCGGATTTCCTAGCGTATCGTAGCCTCAATCAAATTGAGGGAAAGAGAGGAACCGCAGATGCACGCAGATGGACCGGGAAACATCGTGGGAAGGTAAGTCGATCCGGATTAGCGAAACCATGGATTTGCCGTACAGCAGACTCTGCGAGATTTCACGGATGTCCTAGCGCAGCATAGCCGCAATCCCGCAGAGCGGGAAGAAGAAGAGAACCGCAAATGGACGCGAATAAAGAGGAAAGCACCACGGATTCGAGAAAACCGCAAATTTGATGCAGAGGGATTGGCGACGGATTGGAGAAGGCAGAACTTCGAACATCGAACACTGAACGTCCAACATCGAAGTAAAGACCTTCGGCGTTCGTTGTTGAATGTTCGACACCACAGTTTCCACCGCAATCTTTTGAATACCAGACTCTTATAATTCACCAAAAGAAAAAACGTGTTCAAGAAACTAAGTTCTGACGGATGGTAATACGGATAGAGGGGACATAGATCCGTCAATCGCTGGAAGTCGACTTCGCCAACTCGCTTATGCGAGTGAAGAAACGCGAAAAAGAGCATTTCCAAGAGCGCTATACTTTGGCTAACGGTGCAGCCGCGCTCTTGAGAATGCTCTTCTTCGCGTTTCAGGCTCTGCCGTGCGGCAGAGAGGCGAAGTGGACTCCTACATTGGTCTATTAATATAGTCAATTTCCTGCTTTCCTTATTCAACTCTCAATCTGTTAGAGTCTGCCATACGTAAGATCTGAACCCATGCCCCATCGAGCATTTACAAAGATGATAGGATTGTAAGACTATTCCCACAGAACGATCCGAAAAAGGAACATGACCATGACGAAGAACCTAATACTCACATTACTTATTTGTTTTGTTTCAAGCGTGGCGCTTGCCGAAGAGTTCGAATCAAAACGGCTGAACAACTGGCCCCATTGGCGTGGCCCGCAAGTCAACGGATTCGTTCCGAACGGGAATCCACCACTTCACTGGGATGAAAATAGAAATATCAAATGGAAGGTGGAGATCCCGGGAGCGGGAAGCGCGACTCCGATCATTTGGGACAATCAGGTATTCATTATTACCGCCATCAAAACCGATCGAAAAAAAGAAGGCGCTGAAGAGGCTCAAGAAGCGCTTCAGGAGGTGGCACCGCAGGACAATCGTCGAAACAGACATGGAGGTGGGGGTAGAGGCAGAGGGGGAAGGAGATTCGGCGGGTTCGAACCGACAAATTTTTACCGATTCGTTGTCATGAGTTTCGAGAAAAACACCGGTAAAATTCTGTGGGAGAAAGCCGTCACGGAAGAAGTTCCTCATGAAGGTCATCATCGGACAGGAACCTTTGCGTCAGGTTCACCTACCACAGATGGTCAGCATTTATATGTAACGTTCGGATCCCGTGGACTCTTTTGTTTTGATTTGGAAGGAAATCTGAAGTGGAAGAGAGATTTGGGCAATATGCAGACGAGGTTGAGCTTTGGAGAAGGGGCTTCGCCGGTGTTATACGCGGATTCCCTGGTGGTAAACTGGGATCATGAAGGAAGTTCCTTCATAGTCTGTTTGGATGCGCTTTCAGGTGAAATGAGGTGGAAGACAGAACGAGATGAGAGGACGACATGGGCAACTCCGTTGATCACGGAACATGGAGGAATAGTGCAAGTCATTGTGACCGGAGCGAATCACGTGCGAAGCTATGATCTGACGACCGGGCAACTGATTTGGCAGTCGAACGGCCTGACCGCCAATCCCATCCCATCACCTGTTCGGTTCGGGAATCATGTGCTTTGCACGAGCGGATTCCGCGGTTCTGCCTTCCATTCAATCCCTTTAGATGCGAGAGGGGACATAACCGGAAGCGAAAAGATCGCCTGGATGTACAATCAAGACACCCCCTACGTTCCCTCGCCCCTATTGTACGATGACAGATTATACTTTCTGAGTTCGAATGACGCTATTTTGACATCCTTGAATGCGAACGATGGAAGCCCGGTGATTGAAGCTTCAGAGCTGCCTGTCATCGGTAACGTTTATGCATCTCCCATAGGAGCTGCGGGACATGTATATATCAGCACCCGTGAAGGCGAGACCATCGTGTTAAAACACGGCGATAAGCTGGAGATTTTAGGAGTCAATACCCTCGACGAAGAATTCGATGCTTCTCCGGTTGTCGTGGGCAATCAGATATTCTTGCGAGGAGAGAGATATCTGTATTGTATCGAGGAGAGTTGACCCCATCATTTCAAACGACTTCTTAAGGACGGGATGTTTCTTATTTTGATTCAATTCCAACAATCCTCGTTTAAATGAAAAACAGTCCGCTTTTCCTGCTCTGTGTGGGTCTGGCCCTCTGGCTGGGAAGCGAAAATTCAACAGCAATGGCAGACGATCTAAAAGCCGGTGACCCGGCGCCGGACTTTAATCTCGCTGGGTTCAATTCCCCGAAGCTTGCTTCGGCTTTAGTGGTATATGATGATAGGGGATGGGAAGTCGTTACATCCACAAAAGTCACAATGTATCGGTGCTGATGTATCATCTGGTGTGCGCAGCGAAGTATCGTCGAGTTGTGATGAGTGAGCGTGTGGACGAGGTTCTGAGGGCAGCCTGCATCGAGATTGAAAAGCGCTGGGAGATTGTCTTCTTGGAAATAGGATTAGATCGAGACCATGCACACTTTCTGATCCAGTCGGTGCCGGCTTACAGTCCGACGAGGATCGTTACGACGGTGAAGAGTGTAACTGCGCGCGAAGTGTTTGCGAAAGCACCGGAGGTGAAGAAGCAACTGTGGGGCGGAGAGTTCTGGGGAAAAGGGTACTTCGTAAACACGGTGGGGCAACACAGCAGCGAGAGCGTGATCGCGGCCTATATCGCGAATCAAGGTGAGGAGGCAAATTACCAGCGATTGCATAAAGGGCAGTTGGAGTTGGGATTATTTTGAAAATGCCTCGGGGCTTGCCCCGAGGATCTTTACTTTCCGATTTCAATGGCAAGAAGGCGGTTGTGGTCGCCTGGTTTCCGAAAGCTTTCACGGGTGGTTGAACGGCTGAATGTAAGTCGCTCCGTGCGAGCGGCCAAGAGATTCGCAAGTTTGAGGTGGCCTACTTTGCGGCGAGTTGTGATTCAGCCGAAACGAACAAGGAATTTGCTGACTCTTTGGACTTGGATTACCCTATTCTCAGTGATCCGGATCGGAGAACTGCCGAGGCGTACGGGGTATTGAATGAGAGGAACATGGCTTCCCGCTGGACCTTCTACATAGGCAGGGACGGGAACATCCTGTTCATCGACAGAGAGGTCAAAGCCGGCTCTCATGGGGGTGACATCGCTGCCCGGCTGGAAGAGCTGGGCGTGGAGAGGAAATGATGTCCGCGTACGGGATGAGCTGGATAGCAAGACCCCATTCGAAAAGCCTTTCGAGCGGGCGGTTTAAGGTTCTCCGCCACGGGCGGACCAGCCTATGGCTGGCAGGTTTCGGGTTTTAGGCTGCCGGCGCTGCCGATGAGCAGGTATTGAGCGGCCATCGGCGTGGCTTGCTGCACAATACGCATATTTGCCGCTGTCTGGAGGCATACTCATCCCGTGGTGCTTTTTTCTCCGAGCTGCAAAGCGGTCAGATTCAGGCCGCCTGTTCCAGTTCCTCCCCTCGGCGTTTCTTCATCAGTATGATGCGGCAGAAGTTGTAGGCCAGAACCTTCTCGAGCAGTTCATCGCCTACCGCATCGATGCCGCGGCGGCCGAGTTCGCCAAAGGCAAATCCATCTTTAATCGTGAACATCAGCGACTCCACTGCGGAGCGATCGCGGCGTGCCTCGCGATACGCCTCGCTCTCCCAGTCCTCGGGGGTGGTCAACTTCTTGCCCTTCGCCCCACTGATACTGATCTGCTTTACCCCCATGCTCAGCACCTCCTTGCGTCCCTTCGCCGAAGCATATCCGTCATCGGTGCTGATCAGTTCAGCAATGACACCGGTGCGCTTGATCGAATCGCCGATGGCCGGCGCCAGCTCAATGGAGTCTGCCGCATTGCCTTGCGGTACGATCAGGCTGGTGACAAAACCGTTTTCGCTGCGAACCAGTTGTGGCTTGTACCCGATCACTGGATTGCGGCTGCCCTTCTTGATGTAGGCCGCCGATCCGTCCGACAGGCTCAGGACCTTCTGTGTGGACGGTAGCTTCTTTTCGTGAAACACCCGATCATGAGCATACTCAACAACCCGCTTGGCGTCGGCAATATCGCCCCTGATCTGGCTCAATGCCCGCTCCAGAAGCTCCCGGCGAGTGGGAGGCAGTGAATCCATCGACAGGCCCTCTTCAAGATGGCTCAGTTCCCCCGTTAGTGAGTCGGCCGCCTTGCGGCCCCGCTTGAGCAACCGCCGGTAGTGTTTCTTCAGCTTGCCCTTCGACTTCGGTTTGCCCGCGGCCAGACAAATCTGAAACTCCAGCTTGTCCATTTCCTCCAGCCAACGCCCAACCCATCCCTTGCGAAAATCCTCCAGCCCGAAGACATGCAACTTCTGACCCAAACGATTGGCCCGCATCAAAAGACCGCTCAGAATCTTCCCATCGGTGGGCCAGCAGCTGTTTGCTTTCACCGAGGTGCTGTCGATCGTCAGCTTCCCGAAATCGTCCCATTGCTCCTGGAGGATAAACCCAATCTGTTTATCAAAGATCAACTCGCGGGTCGTATGGCTGACCAGGTTCACGTTCTCCAGAATCGTCGTCACCGCCGGCATTCTCAGTCCCCCGCTCTGAAGGCAAATCCGTACAAGCTCATCGACTCGCGCACAAACCGCCGTGCCGGTTTCGTGGTCAACGAACCCAGAGCAACCCTCGAATCATCACGAACACGTATACCGCATAAGCCGGCATCCGCGGCCGGCCTGCCCCAAGATTCAATTCAGCAGCCAGAATATTCTCCTCCTCGATGTCCAGCTCCGGCAGCTCCGCTGTGCGCCCTTCAAAGAACCTTCGATCTTCCAATCGAAGTTTCTTCTTCTCACGCGCATGGGCGTCCAGATCCTTCTCGATCGCCTCGATGATTTGCGCCGCGAACCCGGCCAATTCTTCAACTTCATCCAGAAAATCACGGAAATCCGTGTCTGGAACCGGCAGAATGAGGTTGCTAAGGGGCGTCTTATCGCTTTTGTTCTCCTCTGTCGCACATGTTGGCATGTTTAACTCCTTTCTTAATCTTAGAGTTGTTAAACACTAGCATGTTGCGACACTTTTTATCAAGCCAAAAAATGATTTTTCTCAAGTTTTTCTTGCGCCTTTTGCGCCTCTTTGCGGCCAATCAGTAGCTTTTCGGATAAGGTCTAGCAAGCACTTAGTCCGATGGCGCCTTCTGAATGCCGGGCATTCTCCTGGAAGTGGACTCTCGTGAGTATGGGAGTATTTATTGGCTTGCAAACAATTCTGGGCGGCCTTGTGGGCGAGTACCTGCTCGGACGGTATTCGTCTATCAGCTATGGTTTTCTGGTACAGGGCCTGCTGAATCTGGCCAGTTACTTTATAGGTGGCATCGCAATCGGGATGTTTTCACCGGGCCTACGCATTCACGAGCCGGCAGTAGGCGCGTTTCTCTGCGTTGCCACAATGCTGGCGCTGAGTTTCTTCACTCCCTATGCGTTCATTCAATTCAGCACTGTCAAGATGCTGATCGGTGGCGGCATTGCCTTCGTGCTCGCTTTAGCCGGCGCCAAGCTCGGCGAACGCCTGACCGGTAACCGGATTCCTGAGTAGATGACAGGTCCCCGGAAATATCCCAAAGGAAAGACGAACCGCATCCTCTTGTTTTGCGATCTGCGTAATTCCACTGAGATTCTGCAGGATTTCGAATCCGGTCGATTCGGTCCGGGAAATCCTGAGCCTGGCGGTTACGAAGAGTTCATCCTTGATGTGCATGCCACCACCTTTCGGGAACTCTACCTCGGCCACGAGCAGACCTACTCCGAAATATACGGTGACGGCCTTCTCGCTGTCTTTCCAGAAGACAATACCAAGTTCCTCCTGGAAAATATCTATCATCTCACTCAGAGAATGCATGCCTACAATGCTCGAAAAGAGGGAGATGTGTCCAAACCGCCCATAGATATCGGATTCGGTGTGACGGTAGCGACCGCTTCATTCGTCTACTTCGACCTCGACCAACGCGATCATGCAGTAGGAGTCGGGGTGCACGAAGCGGCCAGAATTCAAAGCCTCTCCCGCCATTTTCGAGCGCGAGTATTGATCTCGAGGCCTTTCTTCGACTACGCGAGGCCCTTTGTCGATGCCGACCCTCGTTTTTCCTTTCGATTCATTGACTTTCTGCATCTCAAGGGGCTTCGCAAGCCGACGGAGTTGCATGAGCTGGTCATCGATACCGATCCGAGATTTCAACTGAAAATACACTCCGATGAGGGGTATAGGGAGGCATACAGGCTATACAGGTCCGGTAGACTCGATGAAGCAAGAACAGCCTTTCTCGCCTTGACAGAGGAGACAGGTCTGGAGATCGGAACCGCGATGGCAGAACGATGCGAATTTCTGCTCCGCCACCCTGAACGCGAGTGGGACGGAATTTGGAAAGATTAGAATGCGTTCACTGCTGGGCAGAATATCGGAGGCTGATCATTTTCTCAATCAATTCGCAATCTGGTTTCATGATGCCTCCTTGATTACGCCGTGACAAGAAGAACGTAGCGCAGCGAAGCCGCCCTGCGACAGGCTCAGGGCCCTGAGGCTCTCGAACGGGCAACGAGAAAAGAAGAAGAGAACCGCAAATGAACGCAAATGGACGGGAATTAAGAGGAAGGCACTGTCGAACATCGAACGTCGAACATTGAACGTCCAACGTCCTGTCGAGTCCAACATGGAAGCAAAGACCTTCCTCTTTCGTACTCGCTGCGCTCGTGACTATGGAGGACAGGTCGGCGTTCGATTTTCCATCGCCAGAGATTCGAGATCGATCCTTTAATGATCAGAATTTGTACACTCCAAGACGTGTTCAAAAAATTGCCTCGTCAGCAGAATCTGTGGGTTATTTCGGGTTCAGGCAAGTCGCCCATGGTATGAAATAGGGCGATCTTAAGCACTTCGAAGCTCTTAAAGCCGTATGCTTTTCTGATAGTGAGATTTATATTGCGGTTAAAGCCCTCCACAATGCCGCAGGAAAAGGCCTTTTTGGCCCGAAACCAGTTGAGGATGAGCGGCTCGTGTTTGCGCACCGAGCGCACGAACCTTTTGATCGGTTTGAGGCGCGAACGCATGGCGCGCGTGCACCATTTTTTCAGATACCATTGGGCCCAGTAGGGACTTTTATAATGCCACAAGAGCTGAAAGCTCTCCTTTAGTAGATAGGCCCGCACGCTCTTCAGATCGTATTGGAGCACCTCCTTGAGGCGGATCTGTTGGGTGGGGGTGAGATTTTGCGGATTTTTCAAGAAACAGTATTTGCTTTTGACCAGCACGTTGATGTAGCCGTCCCGTTGCAATCGCCTGGCTTCCGCAGCACGAATCTCATTGAGGGCCTTGTTCAGGTTGGCTACCAAGTGGAAGCGATCGAGGATGTGCAGCGCCTGGGGTGCCTTTTTCTTGATCACTTTGAGGTAAGGCTTCCACAGATCCGAGCAGACGTAGAGGATCTGGCTGCTCTTTTGCGCTCCCAATTCCCAGAAAAAACGCAAGAGCGATTTTACGTTGCGCTTATTGAATACGCCCAATAGCCGCCGCCGCCCCTCGTCAAGCTGGTAGACCACGGTGAGATAGTGATGGCCTCGATGATACTGCACCTCATCGACTCCGATCGCCTCAATCCCGCTCATATCGCGCCGTTTGAGCCCCCAACGCACCATCGCCTCGACCGACTCGAAGACGTTGCGCCAGTTCGTGCGAAAAACCCTTGCCGTCTCTTCCCAGCTCAAGCGCCTCGCCCACTGGGCCAGAAACCATTGCATTGGCCAACTCAGATGACTCTTGCCCTTGGCCCAGGGCACCTCTTCGACCTTCACCCCGCACCGCCGGCAATTGACCCGCCGCATGCGGTAACGAAAATACACCTTCATCCCCCACAAGGGCACAAATTCAAAATGCCTCGCCTCGCTCATGTGGTCGTAGCCGCTGGCCGTCCGGCCACACCCCGAACAGCACACCCGACTATTCTTGCGCGGCTCAATCTGCACCACAATCGCCTCCTCCGATTTCACCATTTCCATACTCGCCTTTGCGTAAACAAAGCTCTTGAGCCAATAGCACCGATTCAGTAGCGTTTTGATGAGCACTGGGTCCTCCGTGTTCAGGATGTATTTTCGGTACTACTTTCATCCTCGGAACGGCCCGGTGCTTCAACCTTTCAATCCCATATGCAAAGAAAACACCGACCAGCCCCTCCGGCTGTGGAGGAGCGGGATTCAGGGCAGCGCCCTGACTTCTCCTTGTGCTCACCGACTCTATTTCCTCTTGTAAGCGACGTTACCCACCCACAGATTCTGCTGTAGACCCATACTTTTGAATTTGATCAAAGGCATGATCCGAGAAATCGAGTGGTGAATTGGTTACGCACCACTGGAGCAGTTGCTAGCAGCGCGGCGGTATTTGTCAGTGGGAGTGATTACAGCAAGGTTGTCAGCTTCATTCAGGGACCGGCGACTGAGGCGATCGCTAAACACCTACTGGCCGATTTGATAGAGCACTTGGGGTATTTGAATGAAAATGGACTTCACGAATCTGTGACTTTAGGGGGTAACGAAACATTGGAGAAGTATGTGTTCTTGCCGGGGGGAGACGTTTACGGAATGTGGGGATTGGAAGTTCCCATACGGATTATGTCCCTATATACTGAGAATGGAGTGGCAAAAGCCACGGTATTTTGATTCTCGGAGCATTAGGTGATGATATTGATGGCCTTATGTAAGTTAAAGACGAAATCATCACAGAGTGCGGGAGTGGATTCAGCGCCCATGGAAGACTTGAGGCTGAGAACCAGTTGCCTGCATGCAGCAAGAATTCTGGCTGCGTTATGATTACGGATCATACATCGATCTTCATCGAAGAAGCGATCCCTGGGGTAATGATTTTTATTTTCGATCGACCAATGGTTGCGAATTTTCGAGAGGAACTGTTGAGGGCTCAAATCGGCGGGATCGAGACTGCTTACGTAGTAAGAGCGTTCAGAGGAAGGTTCAGCTTTGTTTGGATAATGGAAGGTGCGTTGCACACAGGCGAACTGGCGGGCATGGGGCAGGCCGGCAGAGGGAGCGCTTAGAGAATGGGTTGCTATTTGGCGTATTTCGAGTCGCCCATGGTCATTGTCCACGGTTTGGTGGAGAAAAAGGGGGTGGAGCTGAAGAGATTCTGAGCGTATTGATGCATGTTGGGCTGATTGTCTTTAATTTGAATAACATAGTCAGCACTGAGTTCTTCGACGACGATGTGGGCAGTTTCTTTTTGATTATGCATGGCGTCGAAGGTGAAGGTGGAGCCGTCCAAAATGGGCATCTTTCGCAAGAGAGTCTGGGCGGCGGTGATCTCGTTGGATTTATCGGCGGTAGCGACTTGGGCTAAGGTTTGAGCGCTTTGGTGATCGACTGCGGCCACCAGGTGCAGAGCCTTTGATTCTTCGGTGTTTGTGCCTTTGAGGGTCTTGCCGTCGACGGCAATATCGCGGGGCAAACAGCCGTCTTGTAAGCAGATGAATTCGGTGAGGGTTTTATCGAAGAGCTCGGCCTTTACGTTTTGCAAGATCCGATAGAAGACATCATAGCAAGGGGCCTTATAGCGGCCTGTTTTGGGGTTTTCCAGGAGCGTAAGGCGCGCAATTGGGCTTGATTGAGATGATGGGCCAGGCGCACGATGCCCTTGAGGGTCTGTTTGCCGCACATCGTGCCGAGCACAATCATGCTCAGGACCGTGGCGAGCCGATATCTAAGGCCCGCTTTACGACGGAAGTCTTCTATCTGATTGAAGCGTTCCCACAGGCTGCTCATCTGTTCCACTTTGAGGCAGACCGCATGGGAGTTATCGGTTTCATTGAGCGCCTGGCTCTGTGCCGCGGGCAATGGCCCTGAAGCGCGCAAAAGCTCAAGGGCATTAGCCTTGAGGGGTTTGACCCAGATCTGCTTGGGACGCTCATGGCGTTGATAGAAATCTTCGCGTTGGCGGCCATATCCCGCGCTCAAGCCCAAGGGCGTCCACCCGCTCGCTTCGTAGCAAGTGCCCCGGTGAATCTGTGGGTCCACGAACGTTTCCGCTACTAAGGGACGATAGCCAAAAGCCTCCTGCCAGTGATCGGCTAAGACTCTCGGGCACATACCCAACGTCTTGGAGGCCAAATTTGCAAGATCCACCCC
>CBDCEW010000036.1:0-83409 GCA_965215885.1 Candidatus Moanibacter sp. | reverse complement strand
TGTGTCGATGAAGGAGGCGGAGGATTCGGTCTTGGGATCTGCTTCAAAGAGACCGTCTACATCTTTCACGAGGGTGATCGATTTGCAGCCGAAACATTCTCCCAGGATAAAACAACCTGCGTCCGTTCGGTGGGGAGGGATTCTTCCGACCGATGGAGGGTGCTCCCAGAGCGAATACGGCGGCACACCATTAAATATGACCCCGGGGGCGGAATGAATGAAGAGAGGAAGGAGGTGTCCAAAGATTTCGGGAGGTATGGCTACAACTCCGTGGGGAGCGAGGAGGGTGCCGAGGATGTGGGCATTGCCAAGTGCATCTGCGATTGAGATCTGGGCAAGCACACCAGTTGGCAGGCCGAGATCGAGGCCTATGGAAAAGACGTGGCGGCTTCGAGTTCCTCCGCCGACTCCAAGAATGAGTTTCTCGGATTTCAAGATGCGGCTTAGAGTCTCCACAACCGGGTAGGTAGTGACGCGACCCTGGTCTATGATGGAGCGCCCTCCAATCTTCACGACATGCACATCGGGAAGCATGCTGACGACGGGCGCTTCGGTGGAGGCGATAAGGTCCTCGTCAATGAGACTTTCTCTCATCAGCATTGACTCCACGTGGTGGCGTTGGTCGGGAGTTGGTTCTGTCATGAGTGGATTTTTCGAAACAGATGAATTCTATGTCCGACAGATTCGTAAGTCCGGAGTGATAGGTTCTCGTGGAGTGGTGGCGTGATGGAGTTATGCTTTCGTCAATCGGCAGTGATAACCGTCCCCACTTCCTCCCCGTTAAGGGCTCGAGTGAGAGTGCCCGGTTGAAGGCCGTTAATTACCTGAATCGATCGGCTATGCTCGGCATTCTCCATCATATCAAGAACAGCCCGCTCGACGACGATGTCTCGCAGATTCATCGACTTGATCTCGGACACTGATATTTTTGGGATAAATTTCGCATTGCGGTCCTTTTTGGGATCCGCCGTATAAAGGCCCTCTTCATCTTTGACAAAGATCATGGAACGCGTACCGAACACTTCGCTGACGAGGTAGGAGCCAGTGTCGGTGCGGTGTGGTGGAATACGTCCTACCGGGGGGTTCTGCTGCCAGAAAGTATAGGGAGGCATTCCGAAGAAAATGACTGCCTGTCTTTCGGCGAGGTATAGTGGCAGTTGCGCAAACTGAATCGGTTCGATAAAAGGAATCCCATGTTTGGCCATGAGATAGTGGAGCATGCGGGCATTTTGCATACTCACGAAAGTGCCCAATACGCTGAGGACTCCCGTTGGCATTCCCAGGTCGATTCCAACACTATAAGCGTGACGTGCCCGCGTTCCCGCGCCCGTGCCGATTAATCATCTTGTGTCGCCTGAGATTCGCAACGAGCTCGTCGATGAGAGGAAATACAGCCGCTCTGCCCCGATCTATGAAACTCTGACCGCCGATTTTGATAACATTTGCTTCGGGAAGAATCTGGATGGCTTGGTTCCGAGAGGTCTGTTCGAGCAGAGATGAGTCGGTCAAACTACCTTTGACAAGGGAAGCTCCGAGCTCAGTTAGAAGGTCGTTACGCATAGGCCATTATTGTTGAACTTTGAGCCTTACACCCGAAAGTTCGTATTGTTCAACTGTTTCAAGAGTTTGTTCAGGATCACTGTACTCTTCCGTAGTCCATTGGTAGAGTTCTTCGAGAACCCGAGTCTTGATATCGTTGCTGATATCAATTCCGCCGAGTCCCCGTTTCTTTCGCCAGCTATCTATTGATTGAAGGGGAGAGGAGGGCCTTGTCCAACGGGAAACAAAACGAGGCCGAATTCTCTCTCCGCCACACGCTTCCAGTTTCCCATAAATGGAAACCAATGCACTCTTCGCGTCCTTGACATTAATCCCACGAATTTCCAACAGTTCACGCATTCTGTGCCGCATTCTCGAATTTATGGATTGATTGTCACGCCGAATACGTCCGGTTATAATGACAGAACCAGAACTTTTTCCTGCTCGCAGGATTTCCTTGACGACTTGTTTCGGCTCGAGGAGGTGAAGCACACGAGCGGAGAAAATGATATCGACTGAAGCATCGTCTACCGGCCAGCTTGAGTTGCCGTCTGTTTCGACAAGAAGGTAGTCAGAATTCGTTGAATTAAGACGCTTTCGAAAAATCTCGAGCATCTGATTTGAGAGATCGAAGCCGATGTATTTATTCGGCATCTTACTGAGAGGAAAGCCGATTTCACCGGTGCCGGCACCAATCTCGAGAAGAACGCTTTCCGGCAGGATTGGCGCGAGGCTGGAAATCGCTTTTACAATCTCTTCGACTGCCCGAGAAGGTATGCCCCACGGTATTTTGATTCTCGGAGCATTAGGTGATGATATTGATGGCCTTATGTAAGTTAAAGACGAAATCATCACAGAGTGCGGGAGTGGATTCAGCGCCCATGGAAGACTTGAGGCTGAGAACCAGTTGCCTGCATGCAGCAAGAATTCTGGCTGCGTTATGATTACGGATCATACATCGATCTTCATCGAAGAAGCGATCCCTGGGGTAATGATTTTTATTTTCGATCGACCAATGGTTGCGAATTTTCGAGAGGAACTGTTGAGGGCTCAAATCGGCGGGATCGAGACTGCTTACGTAGTAAGAGCGTTCAGAGGAAGGTTCAGCTTTGTTTGGATAATGGAAGGTGCGTTGCACACAGGCGAACTGGCGGGCATGGGGCAGGCCGGCAGAGGGAGCGCTTAGAGAATGGGTTGCTATTTGACGTATTTCGAGTCGCCCATGGTCATTGTCCACGGTTTGGTGGAGAAAAAGGGGGTGGAGCTGAAGAGATTCTGAGCGTATTGATGCATGTTGGGCTGATTGTCTTTAATTTGAATAACATAGTCAGCACTGAGTTCTTCGACGACGATGTGGGCAGTTTCTTTTTGATTATGCATGGCGTCGAAGGTGAAGGTGGAGCCGTCCAAAATGGGCATCTTTCGCAAGAGAGTCTGGGCGGCGGTGATCGCGTTGGATTTATCGGCGGTAGCGACTTGGGCTAAGGTTTGAGCGCTTTGGTGATCGACTGCGGCCACCAGGTGCAGAGCCTTTGATTCTTCGGTGTTTGTGCCTTTGAGGGTCTTGCCGTCGACGGCAATATCGCGGGGCAAACAGCCGTCTTGTAAGCAGATGAATTCGGTGAGGGTTTTATCGAAGAGCTCGGCCTTTACGTTTTGCAAGACCCGATAGAAGACATCATAGCAAGGGGCCTTATAGCGGCCTGTTTTGGGGTTTTTCCAGGAGCGTAAGGCGCGCAATTGGGCTTGATTGAGATGATGGGCCAGGCGCACGATGCCCTTGAGGGTCTGTTTGCCGCACATCGTGCCGAGCACAATCATGCTCAGGACCGTGGCGAGCCGATATCTAGACCCCATTCGAAAAGCCTTTCGAGCGGGCGGTTTAAGGTTCTCCGCCACGGGCGGACCAGCCTATGGCTGGCAGGTTTCGGGTTTTAGGCTGCCGGCGCTGCCGATGAGCAGGTATTGAGCGGCCATCGGCGTGGCTTGCTGCACAATACGTATATTTGCCGCTGTCTGGAGGCATACTCATCCCGTGGTGCTTTTTTCTCTGAGCTTCAAAGCGGTCAGATTCAGGCTGCCTGTTCCAGTTCCTCCCCTCGGCGTTTCTTCATCAGTATGATGCGGCAGAAGTTGTAGGCCAGAACCTTCTCGAGCAGTTCATCGCCTACCGCATCGATGCCGCGGCGGCCGAGTTCGCCAAAGGCAAATCCATCTTTAATCGTGAACATCAGCGACTCCACTGCGGAGCGATCGCGGCGTGCCTCGCGATACGCCTCGCTCTCCCAGTCCTCGGGGGTGGTCAACTTCTTGCCCTTCGCCCCACTGATACTGATCTGCTTTACCCCCATGCTCAGCACCTCCTTGCGTCCCTTCGCCGAAGCATATCCGTCATCGGTGCTGACCAGTTCAGCAATGACACCGGTGCGCTTGATCGAATCGCCGATGGCCGGCGCCAGCTCAATGGAGTCTGCCGCGTTGCCTTGCGGTACGATCAGGCTGGTGACAAAACCGTTTTCGCTGCGAACCAGTTGTGGCTTGTACCCGATCACTGGATTGCGGCTGCCCTTCTTGATGTAGGCCGCCGATCCGTCCGAGAGGCTCAGGACCTTCTGTGTGGACGGTAGCTTCTTTTCGTGAAACACCCGATCATGAGCATACTCAACAACCCGCTTGGCGTCGGCAATATCGCCCCTGATCTGGCTCAATGCCCGCTCCAGAAGCTCCCGGCGAGTGGGAGGCAGTGAATCCATCGACAGGCCCTCTTCAAGATGGCTCAGTTCCCCCGTTAGTGAGTCGGCCGCCTTGCGGCCCCGCTTGAGCAACCGCCGGTAGTGTTTCTTCAGCTTGCCCTTCGACTTCGGTTTGCCCGCGGCCAGACAAATCTGAAACTCCAGCTTGTCCATTTCCTCCAGCCAACGCCCAACCCATCCCTTGCGAAAATCCTCCAGCCCGAAGACATGCAACTTCTGACCCAAACGATTGGCCCGCATCAAAAGACCGCTCAGAATCTTCCCATCGGTGGGCCAGCAGCTGTTTGCTTTCACCGAGGTGCTGTCGATCGTCAGCTTCCCGAAATCGTCCCATTGCTCCTGGAGGATAAACCCAATCTGTTTATCAAAGATCAACTCGCGGGTCGTATGGCTGACCAGGTTCACGTTCTCCAGAATCGTCGTCACCGCCGGCATTCTCAGTCCCCCGCTCTGCAAAAATCCGTACAAGCTCATCGACTCGCGCACAAACCGCCGTGCCGGTTTCGTGGTCAACGAACCCAGAAACCCTCGAATCATCACGAACACGTATACCGCATAAGCCGGCATCCGCGGCCGGCCTGCCCCAAGATTCAATTCAGCAGCCAGAATATTCTCCTCCTCGATGTCCAGCTCCGGCAGCTCCGCTGTGCGCCCTTCAAAGAACCTGCGATCTTCCAATCGAAGTTTCTTCTTCTCACGCGCATGGGCGTCCAGATCCTTCTCGATCGCCTCGATGATTTGCGCCGCGAACCCGGCCAATTCTTCAACTTCATCCAGAAAATCACGGAAATCCGTGTCTGGAACCGGCAGAATGAGGTTGCTAAGGGGCGTCTTATCGCTTTTGTTCTCCTCTGTCGCACATGTTGGCATGTTTAACTCCTTTCTTAATCTTAGGTTGTTAAACACTAGCATGTTGCGACACTTTTTATCAAGCCAAAAAATGATTTCTCTCAAGTTTTTCTTGCGCCTTTTGCGCCTCTTTGCGGCCAATCAGTAGCTTTTCGGATAAGGTCCCTGACCAACCCCTCGAAAGCCAAACTCTACCGCACCGTGGTCACTCATCTGGACAAATACTGGCAGCGGCTGCTTCCCCCACCGGCCCATCCAGACAGCGTACGCACGACCAATGAGCTGGAAGGCACCTGGCGCACCTCCAAGCGCAAACGCCGTCAAACCCACGGGCGCAAAAATCTGACGCGCGACTTTGAAGCGCTCCCCGAAGAATACATGCTCCTGGCCAACTTACACAATCCCCGCTATGTCTTGCTACAAACCGGGTGCTTCTACCGGCCCCCCGCCCGTCCCTTCTTACCCCAGTCCGGGTGACCCGGGACTGGGGTAAGAAGGGACGGGCGGGGGGAGAGTGGTGCCAATCGCGTGTTGTAGTTGTATACCGTGCGCCACCCCGGCACAAGACCGGGGCAGCCAGCAATCGAAGGTATGACGCTAAAAAGGTCCTAAATACCAAGGTAAAAAACCAAAACCTTAGGCTCCTATACGAAATCGTGCAGCGATTTCCGTTGTCAAGATATGTCCTGATGATTGGGATTTGGCTATGGTAACTCGATTTGTAAATGTCAATCGACGAACCTTTTGCCGGGCGCTTTACCTCTTGGTCGTGGCCCTGCTTGCCGTTGGCTGTCAGAAGATAGTGCCCGGAAGCGACACGAAGGCGACCGAGATTATGGTCTTCGCGGCGGCCAGTCTTCGCGACGCCACTTCGGAACTGGAAGAAAGGTTTCTTGCCCATAACTCAGATTTTCAGCTCTTTTTCAACTACGCTGGATCTAATACTTTGGCCCGGCAGATCATTTCAGCGCCCATAGCAGATATATTTATTTGCGCCAACGAGTATTGGATGGATGAAGTAGAATCCGCGGGCCGAGTCGTCGAGGATTCACGCGTTTCTTATCTTAGCAATCAACTCGTCGTAATCGCGAACGTAGCCAACTCATGGCACCCGATACATCCTGCAGACATCTGCCGGGCCGAATTCAGTTATCTCGCCCTCGCTAATCCGGACGCCGTGCCCGCGGGACGCTATGCCAAAGAGTGGCTTGAAGGGAGCAGCTGCGGAATGCCTTCTCTTTGGGAAATGTTGCGTGGCCGCATCGCCTCGACGCTCGATGTCCGTTCCGCAATGAGCCTTGTAGAATCAGACCCCTCAATTATTGGTATCGTCTATAAAACAGATGCGGCGGTCTCCGAAAAAGTGCGCGTCGTATACGAAATACCGCCAGAGACTGGACCGATGATTACGTATTCAATGGCACGGATTAAACAGGCGCCGCCGCATCGCTCTACCCAGAAGTTCTACGACTACTTAATTGGTTCCGAAGCAAATGAAGTCTTCAAGAAATATGGTTTCGTTCCTCTCACCGGTTCCTCTGAAACGAAGCGGTAAGATGAAAATCGCTAATTCTACGTTGGTGAAGGCCGATTCGCCCTCTGATTCTGAAGGGCCTTTGCCACAGGGAGTCGATTGCGCCAGAGTGTCGGGGAATCTTTTGTCGTGACGCTATTCTCGGAAAATTGTGAGAAAAGCGGGCTAGGAGAGTGTTCTTTCCCTATTCCGATTTAAATATGAGCGAAACCACCCTCATCACCCTCATCTTTACGCTAAAGTGTGCCTCGTTGACTACTATTGTTGTAATGGTCCCCGGCACAATTCTTGCCTATCTCTTGGCTCGCTATAACTTTCCCGGGAAAACAATCATATCGACTTTAGTCAGTTTGCCTCTCGTCCTGCCTCCCACCGCCGTTGGCTATCTGCTCCTCAGTCTGTTCGCCACCAACGGGCTTCTCGGGGCCAACCAAATCGGCCTTGACCTTGATATTGTCCTTACCTGGAAAGCAGTCGTTGTGGCCTGCACAGTGATGTCGATTCCATTGGTGGTGAGGACTGCGCGAGTGGCTTTCGAGGCTGTTGATCCGAATCTTGAAGCCATGGCTCGTACCCTCGGCCGCGGACCTGTATCGGTATTCTGCTTGTATACCCTACCCCTCGCATCCAAAGGCCTCCTCGCGGCAATGATTCTCGGATTTTCCCGGGCCCTGGGTGAATTCGGCGCTACCGTCACACTGGCGGGGAATATCCCGGGAAAAACGCAAACTATCGCGTCGGCAATCTTTACCGCACAACAGGTTGGCAACGAACGCGAAGCTATTTTCCTGCTCTTTGTTGCCCTTTCCGTGGGTTTCGCCGCTATCTTTATCTCGGAATTACTCTCCCGTGAACGACCCGGCTTTCTTCTCATGCGATGAAGTACGTGTTTAGCGTGATGGCTTATGGTCTTAAGGTTCTTGCAGATTTGTTCGCCGTTCGGGGTCATGACCTTAAGAAGTGTCTGTTTTTCCTCTTCGCTGAGGGGGTCAGGCCTTACAAACAGCCCTTCGCAAGCTCAGGGCAATTTGTTAAGGCGGCTGACCCCGAAAAACAGACACTTCTAAGGCTTGACCCCTTGCTTTCAACATCGAACTTAGGCACCTGCCACCACGCTAAACACGTACCGTGATGAACGATCAAAAGTCGTTGAGCGTAAATCTAAGCGTCCCTCTCGATCGTTTTCACCTCGAAGTGAGTTTCGCGACTAATGAGCGGGTAACCGGTATTTTCGGTGTATCCGGTTCCGGTAAGACTACACTCCTTAAGGCTATCGCTGGTATTCAAAAAAGGGCCCGGGGCAGAGTTCAATTCGGGGATACACTGTGGCAGGATTCTGAGGGCGGAATTCGCCTTCGACCAGAGAGGCGGGGTATAGGTTACGTTCCCCAGGAGAGTCTTTTATTTCCCCACAAGACGGTTCGCGGAAACCTTCTCGATGGCGGATTCCGGGCAGTCGCAAACGGACACGCCATCGACGAACTCTTTCAATCCGTCATAGCAGTCCTCAAACTGGAAGCCCTCCTCGATCATGACGTTGCAACACTCTCGGGAGGTGAAACCCGACGCGTCGCCCTGGGAAGAGCAATCTGTTCAGGCCCACAACTTCTCCTCATGGATGAGCCTCTCGCCTCTCTCGATATCGGTTTGCGACAAAGAGTCCTCCCCTTTCTGCGAAGAGTTCGTGATCAGTTTGACCTCCCGATGCTCCTCGTATCCCACGACCCCGTCGAGATCCAGGCTCTATGTGACTACCTCATTGTTCTGCGTGATGGCAAAATCATCGGTTCCGGCAATCCGAGAAGCGTGCTCACCCGGCCGGATATTTTTCCCATTGCCGAAAATGAGGGTTTCGAAAATACCTTTTCCGCTACTATTGTGGCACATTCGGGGGAGACCAGCACGTTCCAGCTGGGCGGTGTGAAGACCGGGTTGTCGATCACGGGACCGAAGGCGGAAGGCGATGTCGGCGATGTCGTTCTCGTGAGTATCCCCGCTCACGAGATTCTCTTGGCTACCACCAGACCCGTTGGGCTCTCAGCGCGAAATATCCTCCCCGCTGAGGTGAGATCAATCGAAGACCTCGATAAATGCCGCCTGGTAGTCGCCCGACTCCACCAGAATCTGCCGGACTTTGTTGTCGAAGTAACCGAACATTCCGTGGACGAACTGGAAATTCAGCCGGGGGCCCGGGTTTTTCTGATCATGAAAAGCAACTCCCTTAAGGTCTATGGGTAACCCGCGGAATTTCGGCAGGTCAGTTAGAATACATGAATCATCCCCTCCCTGCAACTAACGATACGAGTCATTGCGAGAAAGAATGACGAAGCAATCCATAAACGATCAGAAGCACAGGCCGACGCTCCTCATTCGAACTCTGGGCGCTCTCAAAGACTTTCGCCGTGCCCGACTTTCCCTCGTTTCCCCGCAATATCCATCCATAGTTTCTATCCGGATTTTCTATCCAAAAGCGAACGTCCTTTGCCAGACCTTCCGATGCAATGGTGCATCTTTGAAGTGTCGCCAGAATCTTAGTCGCGGATGCATTCGCCATAAAATCGCCACCCTCTTCATCCCATTTTTCTTCATCGTAGAAGCGGAACGTCCAGGTAGCGTCACCCGGTGTCGCCGGTGCACCTCCCCCACCCCCGGAACTGCCAATCTCCCTACTCTGATCTCCTGAACCGTCGTGTTTCCCTTCGCCATCTCCAGAGCTTGTCCCACTCTCTCCCCAGTCTCCCGCTAGCCTGTGAAGGGACAGTTCATCCTCGCTCACATTCCCTCCTGCACCGTGGAGAATGAGCGTGGCTTCCTTGATAGTCGCCTCTTTTGGCAAAATCCCTTCAACGGCAAACTGCAAAAGCGCCCGCCTGATAAATCCGCGCCCGTTTTTTCCCGCGTAAAGCCCCTCACCTACGCCATTGCTGTGGTTTGTGACCTCTCCCGATTCGTCGCGATCCGAGTAAATCGTTGTATCCTTGGCCACGTAAATTTTCACGGTCTCGCCGACCACTGCAAAGGGAGTTGCCAAGATCAAAGTAACACAACTTAGCAAGGAACGGCGTTTCATATCGATCATTGATGCACTTTTCCAGGCCCAACTACCTTAGCAGCTATTTGTAGCCGTCTTCGCAAGAAGACGGTCCCTCTCGAACACTCCCAAAAAATCAACGAGTTACGCAGCATCGTGGCCGCGCTAGCGCGTTGCTTTAGGGCGTGTTGCCCAAACCTTCCGGTCCACTGCAGGACCGCGCTCGCGCGGGATATTCGAGGCTTCGATTCACTGATTCACTCGCGTCATCTGCCCGTCAGTGGCAAAGAAGTCGTCGATACCGGCTGCAAAGGTGTCCGAAACCGGATCCAGACTCCCATCGCCCAGATCAGTACGGAAAGGCGAACCGTTGATCGAACGTTGCCCGTCCGTTGCTGTAATCGGGAACGGATAGACGACTCCGTTTGTGTCGATCTCAAACATCCCCATCGCTTCAGCGAGATCTCCACCCGTGATGAAGAGGTCATCCAGCATCGAATCCGCGCTCACTCGAAGTACCGGCATTGCTGTCCCCATCGGAGTGATGTCTCCCACGAAGAGGAATAACCCTACCACGACATCCGGTGCATCAATCCCAATGTTACCGTCCGTCCCGGTAAAGTTGGTGTTGGCCGCGCCGATCCCTCCGATTTGCGTCGCACCATCGGAGATTGTGAGCGACTGGACATCGGCGATCCCGTTTACCGGATCGGCCAGAGTACCAACCAGGATAAGAGAGTTGTCCACCCGCGACGGGTCATTGCCCAAGCTGAAAAGAGAAACAAAGGTTGCGTTTGATGAATTCAAGATCTCAATTCGTGGGTGCCCCTTCGCGTAAACCGTTCCGGGTTGATTATATGGAGAAGGCAAGTCTGCCCCACGAAACGGATCCAGCGTGATCACCACCACAACATTTGGATCTCCGGCGCCAAATTCGGCGAACATCAGATCACCATCCTCATCCAGAAACGAGACGCGCGTAATCTCGCCCGCGATCGAACTGAATGTACCCGTCTGTCCCGCCAGCTCAAATCCGTTGTAGGTATTGCCCATGAACTCCGTCCCGTCGTTGACAAACTTTGCATCCCCGTCCGTCAGCAACGAGGCCCCTCCCGTGGACGGTTGCGTCACGCTGAAACTCTCATTCCACATCCGGCGCCGGGTTGAAACTGCCGTCACCTGCCTGTGAAGCCCGAATCGTAACGGTCCCCGGTCCCGTAATACTGAGACTGTTATCCGGATTTAACAGTCCGGGGCCCGATATCACCGCATAGCTCACCGCCAAACCGCTACTTGCCGTCGCGCTCAACGCTACCCGGTCCATCCCGAATGTCGTATCCGCGATTGGATCGAACGTAATCGTTTGATCCTGCGGCGCCGGGGCGCCCACGTTGAAACTCTGATCCACATCAACTGCCGCATTGTAGACGCTGTCACCGGCTTGAGACGCGCGAACTGTTACTGTCCCTTCCTCACCGGTCAGTGTAACCGTACTTCCGTCAATCGTCGCCGGACCGGATTGAATCGCAAATGTCACCGCCAACCCGCTGTCGGACGTCGCCGCTACATCGAACGGCGGATCTGTTGTCTCCCGGTTAACGAGCGCATCAAAAGTAATCGTCTGGTCCTGCTTGGTTACGTCGAAACTCTGATCCACATTCGGCGCCGCATTAAAATTGGCATCGCCTGGCTGTGAAGCCCGAATCGTTACGGTTCCTTCCGTTCCGTTCAGGCTCACCGTCGCTCCATTGATCGTTGCCGGGCCCGACTCCACCGAAAACTCAACCGTCAATCCACTCGAGGCCGTCGCCGAAACATCAAAATCCGCGTCGTCCACAAACTTATCATCAAGCGCCCCAAATGTGATCGTCTGGTCCTGCATCATCCCGCCGGCAGGTGTGAAATTGATCTGTAATGTTGGCCCGGAACTCCCTTCCCGGCTCCCAATTCGCATCGCGGTCTGCTGCGTTCCCTCGTTTCCAACTATTATCCAACCAAAATTGTTCGTTGGATTATCCAACCAATCCTGAACATCCGCCGTCATCTGTGCGGAAGTCCAACTCGCTCCGATTGTGCTGATCGACGAACTATCTGAGGCTCCTAGAAAATCGCCTCCCGAACTCGTCCAGGTCATGGCAGTATTAAAGAAACGGTGTGTCCAAGTGGCGTCATTCGTTTGCGCGTCTCCTCCTTCGCCACTGCCCCCGGATCCCGAATTCGGCGATCCCGCTTCACCCCAGTCTGCTGTGAGCTTGTGGATCGTCGTTGTCTGCGCTCCACTGCGGGCCGCCTCCACTGATATTGTCAACGTTACGTCGTCAATCGTCGCATCTGCCGGCACTCCCGGATTCTGACCGTCCCCGTTAACAATATCAAAACCGTTTCCGCTGCTTTCGTTCCCGTCCTCTTCGTAATACCAAGGCACGGCGCGACGCTCCGCCATTATTTGACCCCGTATCGCCAGTAAACAGAGCTGCACCGTTTCCGCTGCTTTCGTTCCCGTCCTCTTCGTAGATCGTATTGTCTCTCGAGGCATCCAGCGTCACCGTGTCGCCCGCCGCATGCGGACTCCACAGACTTACAGAAATTAGGGAAACGAGGATGAGTTTGGCGTATCTTTCAGGGGAGTATGGAATTTTCATGACTAACCAGTTTTGACTGAATGCAGGGTATGTGCAAGCAAATTTGGAATGCCCCTATCCCGAGTTCTTTATAGAGAGCCCATTCCCTCGATATTATTTCCCAATCCCGACCTACCCTGGCACAGCCGCCTCCATACCTCCAAGAAACAGGGATAATCAGACAGGTTGTTTATTGTATAAAGTATTTGACAGGATCGACAAGGAGTGCGATAGTGAACATATGGCTACTTCTAGGGTATTGGTGAAAGAGCAGACAGCGGTCTATCATTGTATATCGCGGACCGTATTGGGCGAGAAGATCATTGATTCGAGGGGGAAGGAGGTGTTGCGCAAACAGATGTGGAGGCAGGCCGGTTTCTGTGGAGTGGAAGTTTTGACTTACTGCTTGCTTAGCAACCATCTGCATATCCTGGTTCGGGTTCCTTACGACGAGGAGATTAGCGATATGGAGCTCATGAGACGTTACCGCATTCTCTATGGCAGGGGGCGGTTGCCCATGAGCGCAATGGCCCCGGAGGTATTAGCGGAAATGCTGGCCTTGGGAGGACGGGAGGCGGAAGCATTGCGAGAGCGTCTGAAGAGTCGGATGGGGGAGGTATCGGTCTTCATGAAAGAGCTCAAGCAGCGCTTCAGCATCTGGTTTAACCACACCTACGGCAGCCATGGGACCCTTTGGTCGGAACGCTTCAAAAGTCTGTTAGTAGAGAATAGTCCCGAAGCGCTCAAGATGGTAGCGGCTTACATCGATCTGAATTCGGTACGGGCGGGCCTGTGCCGGGACCCGAAGAGCTATCGCTGGAGCGGTTATGCCGAGGCTTTGAGCGGGGAAGAGCAGGCGCAATGGGGCCTGGAGTGGATCATGGGGGAGGAGGATTGGGCGGAGGCCTTACGCGGGTATCGGACGGTAGTCTTTGGGACCGGCTACCACGGCAAGGACAGAGAGGGAGCGCGAATAGATCCGCAGAAGGTCAAAGAAGTACTGCAAAGCGGTGGCAAAGTAAGTATTCAGGAGCTGTTGCGTTGCCGGGTGAGGTATTTCACGGACGGAGCGATCCTGGGGACAAGAGAATACATCCAAAGCTGGTATGAAGAGAATCGGGAGCGGCTGGGAAAAAGGAGGAAAGAAGGACCGAAGCGGATGCGGGGAAGCGAATGGGGAGAGCTGGCAGTCTTGCGCGATCTAAGAAGCGAGGTCTTCGGATAACAAAGGGGCGGAAGATATTCCAGACAAACTGAAATAATTCTCGAAGAAGGCAGAGAATGCGCTCTCAGATATACCCATTTCCCCGATTTGACGAATTGCGAGTGGCATAGCGAACATCGTCGAGTCTTCCGATAACGAAAGAGTAGTGGTCAGCCTCAAATCTCGCATTAGAACAGTCGGCGCACAAACTCTCCGGGGGTTCTATAAGAAGAGTAGATCACTACTGTCCGGTTGTTTTTCTAGGAACGCAGGTTAATCGATTGATAACCAACATTTTACATATGATTTCTGCTGTTTTCGACTTGAAATTGCAAAAAGCCTTGTGGACTCTCAAAAATTTCGAGGGTCCAAATCATGTATACAGGTCAGTTTTTTCTCAAATCATAGATTATCTTCCGCGCCATCAGTTCCATCGTTGCGTCCAACGCTACGGAGGCGACTACAAAGTTCAAAAGTTCAGTTGCTTCGAACAATTTCTCTGCATGGGTTTTGCCGAGTTGACCTACCGGGAGAGTCTGCGCGACATCGAAACCTGCCTGCGGGCAGTACAACCAAAACTCGGATAAGCAAAGGGGCGGAAGATATTCCAGACAAACTCTCGAAATAATTCTCGAAGAAGGCACGAGAATGCGCTCTCAGATATACCCATTCTACGCCGACTTTGCACAGGTCCTCATCGCAATGGCTCCCCGATTTGACGGGAATTGCGAGTGGCATAGCGAACATCGTCTTAAATGGGAGTCTTCCGATAACGAAAGAGTAGTGGTCAGCCTCAAATCTCGCAAATTAGAACAGTCGGCGCACAAACTCTCCGCTCATTTCCTCTGAAGTTATGGTTCTATAAGAAGAGTAGCCGTATCAAAGATAAATAACCTGTCTAATTATTACTGTAATTATTACTGTTCGTGAGATTACAGGCGAAAAATCCATTGACGAGACGAATAAACCTGCAAATCTGTGGCACGAATTTGAGTTCTGTGATGGCGACTAATCTGCGAGAAACTGAAAAGCCGTTAGGGGAATGCTGAGATTTGACGCCCATCTCGATCTGGCCTTGAACGCTCTTGAATGGAACAGGGATCTGACACAGGAGATTTGCGCAATTCGTGAGCGCGAATCTGGAATGACAGACAAGCGAGGGCGTGGAGAAGGAACGGTGGCGTTTCCGGAAATGCGCCGGGCAGGGGTGAATCTCTGTGTAGGGACCCAGTTCGCCCGATATACAAAGCCATATAACCCGCTACCGGGATGGCATTCTCCGGAACAGGCTTGGGCTCAAACACAAGGTCAGCTGGCATGGTATCGAGCAATGGAGGAAGCTGGTGAACTGATTCAGATAGCGAACGCTCGCGAGCTCACCGGCTTTCTCAGCCTCTTGGAACGAACCCCGATAAAAATAAAACCGATAGGCTATATTCTCAGTCTGGAGGGTGCCGATTCTATTGTATCGATCAATCACATTGAACGAAGCTACGATGATGGGTTGCGGGTGCTGGGGCCGGCTCACTACGGAGATGGGATATACGCACAGAGCGGCCTCGATCATCGGGGGCGCGCACTGCTAAAAGAGATGGACCGACTTGGAATGATTCTCGACGTGACACATTTCTGTGAAGAGAGTTTTTGGGGAGCGCTCGACAATTTCGAGGGTCCGATTTGGGCGAGCCATTCGAACTGCCGGACTTTGGTACCTGGCCCAAGCCAGTTGGGGGACGATCAAATAATGGCCCTTATCGATCGTGGGGCAGTCATTGGTACAACACTTGATGCCTGGATGCTATATCCGGGTTGGAAACCAGGGAGGACAACTCCGGCCGAGGCGGGACTCAAACTGGAGGCTGGTTTAGACCATATCGACCACGTCAACCAGCTGGCAGGCAATGCACATCATTCCGGAATCGGTTCCGATCTCGATGGAACGTTTGGGCGCGAACAGACACCGGAAGACCTGGATACGATTTCGGACTTGAAGCGGATTTCCAAAATGCTACGGGCCCGCGGTTATGATGAAGAAGATACCGCGAATGTGTTACACAGCAACTTCATCCGCTTTCTAAAAGAGGCATGGGAAAGCTCATAAAATTCGAAAAAGAGAGACGACGCGTAATTGACTCCCCCACGGATAAGGATAAACTCCTGCGACTTTCAAATTAAGGGTAGGTATTTAGCGTGATTGCTTGGCTTCAAAGGTATTTCATTAACAAATGGTTTTTCGCCCTCCTTCTGGGAGTGGTAATTGTTGCCTTTGTGTTGACAATCACTCCCGCGGGAGGCGGCCTCACAGGCACAGGAGAAACCGTTAGTGAGAGGAGATACTTCGGCCTTAATCTCGCTTCAAGAAAGGATGTGGGCCCGATCATCGCCGCCGCAGAAGCAAGCACCTGGATAAACTCGGGAAGACGATCATTTGACCAAAATCAACTACAACAATTAGCCCTCCAACGAACGGCATTTCTCTCACTGGCCGAAGAAATTGGAATTCCCAGGCCGAGCCAGAAGGAAATTGAGGATTCGATTCGCTCCAAACGCCACTTTGCCGATGCAGAAGGGAATTTCAGCGAAGATACGTATACCCGATTTATTGATACGGTCAGGACGGATACTGAGATCACGGATGAACTGATCATGCAGGCGTTGATCGAAGACCACCGTATACGCAGGGTAAGAGAATCGCTCATCGGCCCAGGCCACGTAATGCCCTACGAGGCAATAAAGCAAATAGAAAATGAAAAAACCGTCTGGTCGGTAGATGTAGCCACTTACAAGTCTGACGACTTTAGTCCCGAAATCGCGATCGATGATGATCAGTTGGCTTCTTATTATGAGGCCAATAAATTCAACTACGAAGAAGAGGCGAAGGTGGAAACTGACGGCGTAAAGTTTTCTATTGCCAGTCATATTGGAAGAGTGGCGGCACCGACCGAATTGGACTTGAAGGCATATTACGATGATAATCTGGACGCCTTTAGAAAGCAGTCTATCCCGGAAGAGGACAAAGAAGAAGAGCCTCCGCCGGTGACTTTTGAAACCGCTCGGGAAAAGGTGCGTGAGTTTTGGATGGTGGAGAAGGCAAACCGCCTTGCCGCTGAATCCGCGGACGCGTTTACGGAGCATATTTACAGTGAATCGATTGCCCGCGACTCAGCGAAATTTAAGGAAATCCTTAATGAGACGGGCGCAGAAATTGTAAAAATTACGCCGTATACGCGCAGCCAGTCTTCGAATCTATCAGGAATACCTGCAAGCGGATTGCAAACAGCTTTTGCCTTGAACGAAAGGCGTTACTATTCGGACGTAATTCAGGGCGAAGAAGGGGCTTACGTACTCATATACAAAGGAGATATTGAATCACGGACACCCGAACTTGCGGAAGTGCTAGACAAGGTCCGCACTGACTTTCTCATGAACGAACGCAAGAGGCAATTCGTTGAGCGGGGAAAGACATTGAAGGAGACTTTCGAGAAAGGTCTTGTAGAAGGGAAGGAATTTCAAGAAATGGCCGAGGGGGAAGGCTTGGAGGTGAAGACATTTGAAGAATTTACGAGCAACCAACCGCCTCAAGAATTCAATCGCTCTCTATTTTCACAGAACACCTATTTGAATCCCGGCCAGATATCACCAATGGTGCTGATTAGTGGAGATGGAAAGTTCGTACACATAAGGAGCAAGGATATTCCCGACGACGGAAGCGATACAAAGGAAACGGAGAATAAGCTCAATCAAATTGCCAACATAAACTCCTATTATGCGACGATCGGCGGTCTCGATCTCATTTCTGAGATCATGGCGAAAGAGTTAGAGACTACTGATACCAATTTAGTAAGAGAGCGCTGAGGTTCCCTCCGGTCAACGAAACAAATCCTCTCCAACACTGCAAGTATCCGAACTCAGAAAGAGCTCTTCGCCCATCGGAATTTGGGTGCGAAACCAGATACGTTGCTTCCTGATCAACTCCTTGGTATTTCTTACTATCCTGCCCGGAAGTTCCTCAAATTCGATCTCGTTCCTCAGGTAGGCAATTGTCTCACGATAGCCGATGGCGGAAGCTGCACTCGGATTATTTTCAATACCGTCACAGAGAAGCTTTCGCACTTCATCGACTAAACCGCGGGCGAGCATATTGAGGGTGCGGCGTTGTATGCGCCTTCGCAAATCATCGGTATCGCGTATCAGGCAACAGGATCTAATTCTATAGTCCTTGAAAGGGTGAGGCTTGCTTCTGAAAGCCTCTCTCAATTGCATTATCGTTTTTCCTGAAGCAAGACATCTTCTCAGCGCATTAATCACGCGTCGGGCGTTCCTGAGGTCAATTCCCTCGACCCCTTCAGGATCAATCTTCTTCAACTCACGACATAGCCCCTCCAATCCTTCCTTCTCGTAGAGATCGTTTGTCTTCTGAATCAAGGAAGTTGAAATCTCGATGTCGTCGACGACGGGTGCAAAAAACGACTTCAAATAGAAGCCGCTGCCCCCAGCGACCAAGATCTTTTTCCCCCTCCTGGAAATCTCATCCACCGCCTTTCTGGCGGTCTTGATATATTCACCAATGCTGAACTGCCGACGCACCGGCACAAGATCTATGCAATGATGCGGCACCCGCTCGATTTCACTAATCACGGGCTTCGCAGTTCCGATGTCCATTCCCCTGTAAACAAGCAGCGAATCGCAGGAAATGATCTCGGCCCGATTTGCTTCAGCCCAAGAGAGCGCAATATCGGTCTTTCCCACTCCGCTCGGTCCAGTGATTAAATATATCAAATTATCCATCCTTGAAACGATGAGAATAAGTCTGGGAGAATAGCAGTTTACAGCGCAGCATGGGACATTTTGTCTCAATAATCGACACCAACTGTCAAAATCATAATTCTGCACCCGCATAAAGACATACCAGCACGGAATTCAAAGTACGATAACGTCAAAAGTGAGCAAACATCAGCCTAATATCACGATCGAGGGACCCACAGTTCCTCAATACACTGGCCGAAAAATCCGCATTCTAGAAGGAATTTGGGCGAAAACCATGAAAAACGGGGCAGAATTAAACGGATTTCAGTCGTTCGATGGGTGTGTGGATAACCTGTGGACAATAAAATCTAGTTACGAGACAGCAGTGATTCAAACAGCGCTTGAAATTGAGGAATTTCTCTTTCCCGGGCTTCAATATAGGACTCACCCAAAACCTTCAAGAGCAGACAGCTGGAGGCTCAGCTCGTTAGGTAAGCCAGCCTCTCGGAGAGATTCTCAAGCACACGGCCGCAATCCGACAGATCCTCTGCAATACTGTTTACGAGAGCGCTCCCGACCACGACTCCATCTGCCACGGCTGCAACTGCCTTGACCTGCTCGGGAGTAGAAATCCCAAACCCGACCACCACGGGCAGATCCGTAACCCTCTTTATAACCCTTACAGCCTTATCTATATTTTCAGCGATTGTCTCGCGCTCACCGGTTACTCCTTCCCGCGAAACATAATAGAGGAAACCGGATGCGGAATCTGAGATAAGCTTAACGCGCTCTGGGGGTGTTGTCGGCGCAACAATGAAGATATTCTTTACTCCTATTCGTGCACTAGCTTCGCATAGTTCGCCTGCCTCTTCGGGAGGAAGGTCTAAAGTAAGGAGGCCGTCGACCCCAGCATCGCGGACCTTTCCAAGATATTCTTCGATACCCCTGGAATGAACCAGATTATAATAGGTGTAGAAAACAATAGGCTTATTGGTAAAAGAGCGGACAATCCTTGCCAGTTCAAACACTCTGTCCTGACTCATGCCGTTTTCAAGGGCACGCTGCGAGGCCAGTTGATTCGTAAGGCCGTCTGCCAAAGGATCGGAGAAAGGGACACCAATTTCAAGTAAATCAACGGGCCCTTCGGCCAGGAGGCGACAGATCTCGACCGAGGTATCAAAATCCGGATCTCCCGCGCATACGTAAGAGATGAAACAGGAACGATCTTCCCTGATGGAATTCTTGAATGTATTCGCGATTCGATCCATTTACAGCTAGTCTTAAAGCAGCAGTGATGAAACGGACAATCCCAAAAAAAGAAAGACCGATTCGGTATCTCAACTTTCGTCCATGATGGCCGACTTTCTTAAAGAACCAATGGGGAGCGGCAGATCCTACCATAGATTACTCTCAAGTTTCGCACCGGCGCTGACCGGTCGTCAGATTCGAATTTGCTACGACTCAGGTTTAGTCGCTCTATCCCGACATTCTTTCTGAGCCATGTCCATAGACTCGATCGAATCCGCTACAGGCTCCTCTTTCATGCATGAGGCCGAGACGGTCGTTCCGGTCAAGCCAAAGCCGCCGTCTCAACACAGAGAGAAAAAGGAGCAGACCATTCTCACGGTATTTTGATTCTCGGAGCATTAGGTGATGATATTGATGGCCTTATGTAAGTTAAAGACGAAATCATCACAGAGTGCGGGAGTGGATTCAGCGCCCATGGAAGACTTGAGGCTGAGAACCAGTTGCCTGCATGCAGCAAGAATTCTGGCTGCGTTATGATTACGGATCATACATCGATCTTCATCGAAGAAGCGATCCCTGGGGTAATGATTTTTATTTTCGATCGACCAATGGTTGCGAATTTTCGAGAGGAACTGTTGAGGGCTCAAATCGGCGGGATCGAGACTGCTTACGTAGTAAGAGCGTTCAGAGGAAGGTTCAGCTTTGTTTGGATAATGGAAGGTGCGTTGCACACAGGCGAACTGGCGGGCATGGGGCAGGCCGGCAGAGGGAGCGCTTAGAGAATGGGTTGCTATTTGACGTATTTCGAGTCGCCCATGGTCATTGTCCACGGTTTGGTGGAGAAAAAGGGGGTGGAGCTGAAGAGATTCTGAGCGTATTGATGCATGTTGGGCTGATTGTCTTTAATTTGAATAACATAGTCAGCACTGAGTTCTTCGACGACGATGTGGGCAGTTTCTTTTTGATTATGCATGGCGTCGAAGGTGAAGGTGGAGCCGTCCAAAATGGGCATCTTTCGCAAGAGAGTCTGGGCGGCGGTGATCGCGTTGGATTTATCGGCGGTAGCGACTTGGGCTAAGGTTTGAGCGCTTTGGTGATCGACTGCGGCCACCAGGTGCAGAGCCTTTGATTCTTCGGTGTTTGTGCCTTTGAGGGTCTTGCCGTCGACGGCAATATCGCGGGGCAAACAGCCGTCTTGTAAGCAGATGAATTCGGTGAGGGTTTTATCGAAGAGCTCGGCCTTTACGTTTTGCAAGACCCGATAGAAGACATCATAGCAAGGGGCCTTATAGCGGCCTGTTTTGGGGTTTTTCCAGGAGCGTAAGGCGCGCAATTGGGCTTGATTGAGATGATGGGCCAGGCGCACGATGCCCTTGAGGGTCTGTTTGCCGCACATCGTGCCGAGCACAATCATGCTCAGGACCGTGGCGAGCCGATATCTAAGGCCCGCTTTACGACGGAAGTCTTCTATCTGATTGAAGCGTTCCCACAGGCTGCTCATCTGTTCCACTTTGAGGCAGACCGCATGGGAGTTATCGGTTTCATTGAGCGCCTGGCTCTGTGCCGCGGGCAATGGCCCTGAAGCGCGCAAAAGCTCAAGGGCATTAGCCTTGAGGGGTTTGACCCAGATCTGCTTGGGACGCTCATGGCGTTGATAGAAATCTTCGCGTTGGCGGCCATATCCCGCGCTCAAGCCCAAGGGCGTCCACCCGCTCGCTTCGTAGCAAGTGCCCCGGTGAATCTGTGGGTCCACGAACGTTTCCGCTACTAAGGGACGATAGCCAAAAGCCTCCTGCCAGTGATCGGCTAAGACTCTCAGGCACATACCCAACGTCTTGGAGGCCAAATTTGCAAGATCCACCCCGGGCAAAATCAGAAAACGCCGGTTCTGTACTACCAGTTTCAATCGTGCATGCCGTTGCGCCCCGTCCCTCCCGATCCATTCGTCTCGATCCTTCAGCCGGTAGGATGCGGCCCCCCACAAGAGCAGGCCCATCCATTGCCCGTCGATCTGCGCCACATAGCGCAGGGTCTCTCCTGCGCTGCCCGCACTGTGTAAATAATGATGTTGTTTCAATAGATCATTGAATCGCTCCTGCTCTTCGGGCAGGACCAGACGCAGAGTTAAACGATCTATCGAAGGATTCAGTTGGTAAGATTTTTTGTCTTTCATCCCATCTTAACATGACTGATTCCCTCGGGTTTGTTTAGCTCTTTTTTTATCTTCTTGCTTATCAGCTAGTTGCTTCCTGGAATCCTTTTACCCTGAGACCATTCTCATTGTGGACGATTCGATATCGACCTGTGCCCTCTTACGACATATCCTAAATCGAGCCGATTATCGGTCGATCAAACTTACCCATTCCGCGGAGGAAGCGTTCGAATCTCTTTTTCGTGAGAAGACTCCACTTCCCGATCTTATCCTGATGGACTTTCATATGGGTGAAATTGACGGTCTACGTGCCATTGAAATTCTGAAAGCTGACGCCTCGCTGCAGGATATTCCGATAATCATGGTAACGGGAAAAAAGGACTTGAAAAATCTCGACGCAGCTCTTGACGCCGGAGCCAACGATTATATCACGAAACCGGTTCAGCCGACGGAACTCATTGCCCGGGCAAGATCAGTCCTTCGGTTAAAAACGGAAATCGAAGCACGTAAAGAGAGAGAGAGAAAACTCCAGATGTTGACCGACCAATTGGAGGAAGCCAATCGCCAACTGCACCTCATATCTCGACAGGACGGACTGACCAAAGTCGCCAACCGCCGATTTCTCGACGAAAGGCTGGCTGAAGAGTGCTCACGGGGATTCAGAAACAAGACCCCTGTCTCCCTTCTCATGGTCGATGTCGATCATTTCAAGAAGTTCAACGACAATTATGGTCATCGGGCGGGCGATCAAGGTCTCATAAGCGTCGGAAAGGCATTGAAGAAGTCCATAGCACGTGCCAGTGACTTCGTTGCTCGGTTTGGAGGAGAGGAGTTCGTAATCGCGCTGCCGGAGACAAAAACAGAAGGCGCTATCGCCGTAGCGCTGAGAGCGAGTGAAGCAATTGAAAGGGAGAGGATTCCTCACGAATACTCCCCCTTTAAAGGGATGCTGACCGTGAGCATCGGTATTGCCACGGCTTGCCCGAAATTAAAATTCGGAGCCAATCTGCTTATCCAAGCTGCCGATCAAGCCCTTTACAGAGCGAAGCGAAAGGGTCGAAACTGCATCTCTGTTTCGGACACCTTCAATTCAGGGAATGAGGATCAATTATCCGAGGCGTTAGAAAGATAACCAGCTCGGTCTTATCCTCTGTACTGAAAGTCCCAGTAAAGGCACGCCCGACAATCGGAATATCCCCTAGAATCGGAATCTTCCTAACGGTCTCGGTGGACCCGTCCTGAACCAGGCCACCCATCACGATCGTATCTCCATCGCGAATCCTAACGATCGAGGAAGCTTGTCGAATATCTATGATCGGCGCCGATGCCCCGGTAACCGCGGAAATCTCATTGCGAACTAATCGACTCACGGCGGGAGAAATATCGAGGGTAATAACACCTTCCGCGGATACCTGAGGAGTAACGGAGAGAACTGTTCCGATCGTAACAATCTTCACTTCCTCGTTCGTGGTAATAACTGGTGGATTACTGGGAGTAGTGGTAATGGTTTGGAAGAACACGGGCAAGTCCTGGCCTACACGAATGACGGCGGGTTGGTTGTTGAGCGTGCGTAGACGAGGCTTTGAGACGACCCTTAATTCTCCTTGTTCCTGGAGAGCTTCGAGGACCGCGGAAGTTCCACCACGATTATGTGAAATGCTTATCGAATTCGACCCGGGAAGCGTCCCAAACTGAGGTTCACTAATAATCAGGCCTCCCGCAAAAGTCGTATCCAGGTTTTGGGAGACACTGGACCAGTTGATACCCAGCTTGTTTTGCTCACTCAATTTTACTTCGTAAATTTCTACTTCGAGATCAATCTGGCGGACAATATTACGAGAGACGCGATCAATAAAGTCGGCTATTTTGAGGACGTGTCCATGACGATCAGTAACGGTAATGACCCCGGAGAGACTATTTATCGAAAAGGACCCTTCGGGGGAGATCAACTCTTCGAGTTGCAGGCGCACATCGCTCCAGAAGTCGATGCTTGAATCGGCCGTGACCACCATGTTGGAGCCCTCCCCTCCACTGGAGGAAGAAGCGGAACCACCGGCCTGACTGCCTCCTGAAGAGCCAGCCGCCGAACTGATTTGGACCGAATTGGCTCCCTGGCCGGACCGTTTGATACGCATATAATCGACCTGGAACAACCGTGTTTCGACGTTTCGGACGCGAATCAGTTCACCCTCTCTAACAAAATAGAAGCCATGCGCGTCTAAAAGGGCCTTCATTGCCAGATCCAGAGGAAGGTTGCGAAAATCAACCGTCAAATCACCCATAATATCGAGATCGGGAACAATATTCAGGCCGTTGGAACGCGCGAACATGGCGAGGACGCGTTTCAAATCGACATTTTCGGCTCGGAAACTAAACAGGTCTCGAGTGGGGTCCTGAACTTCATGGGAGAGCAAGTCATCTTCCTCGGGCTCTGTCTCCACGATCAAACGCGAGGCAACGTCTTGAGCGATCTCGTGCGCGCTTTCTGCCTCGGAAGCCTGATAGGAAGCGGTCATGGCTACTACGCTAGCAAGCGAAAGCCAGGGACGATGCACGCCAGGCAAACGCAAGATTCTCAAAACGCCAGATCGCATTCGTCTACTTCCTAAGCGTTTATAATTCATTCCCTGTAAACGGTTTCAGCTTCTCCTCCACAGCCGGGAATTCGAACGTCAAGGAATTCCCCACCTCAACTAAACTTCGCCCTCCGGGATGGGATAGCAAAACTCCGTTATCCTGCACCTCCTCGATCCTGGCATTACCAACATCATCCCCCACCTCATAAATCCGATCATTCAACAGAATGAGTGTGATGTCTCCCTGTCGCCAAATGGCCGAGAGTTCAATTTCTTCGACCCTAAAGGAGTTTTCTAAAGTGAATTTATCCTCCGAAACCGACTTCCTTTTCGAAAATCGGAAAGGGTCCCTTATCTTCGACATTCGCTCGTAACTCGTCAGCTCTCTGAATAGCTCAGCCTTTTTCAGGTTGAGGTCCGGCACCGAGAACAACTTGCCCGTAAAGCCGATATCATACACAGAAACCGGGTCGCCTTCAAAGGCCTTCAAACCAAGAGCCATTGCGCCCAGGATAAGAATTCCAAAGGCGAAAATCAGATTATTTGGAAGAATCGACATATTATACTCTTACGGCCATTCTCAATAACATCACCACCTGTTTTATCAACTCGCCCTCGGTTTTGATGGATAGCCGCATCACGTCGATATGTTTTTCCAGCTTATCAACGTGGTTCAGAAGTTCCAGGAGCTTCGAGTAGGATTCGTCACCCGCCTCAGCTCTGGAAGAAGGTAGAAGTTCGAAGCGGTAGCAGCTGTAACGCACAGGGGATTCCGACGAAGTCTGATATGAATACTCCGGCCCGTCTCCGAAACGACACGGTATTTTGATTCTCGGAGCATTAGGTGATGATATTGATGGCCTTATGTAAGTTAAAGACGAAATCATCACAGAGTGCGGGAGTGGATTCAGCGCCCATGGAAGACTTGAGGCTGAGAACCAGTTGCCTGCATGCAGCAAGAATTCTGGCTGCGTTATGATTACGGATCATACATCGATCTTCATCGAAGAAGCGATCCCTGGGGTAATGATTTTTATTTTCGATCGACCAATGGTTGCGAATTTTCGAGAGGAACTGTTGAGGGCTCAAATCGGCGGGATCGAGACTGCTTACGTAGTAAGAGCGTTCAGAGGAAGGTTCAGCTTTGTTTGGATAATGGAAGGTGCGTTGCACACAGGCGAACTGGCGGGCATGGGGCAGGCCGGCAGAGGGAGCGCTTAGAGAATGGGTTGCTATTTGACGTATTTCGAGTCGCCCATGGTCATTGTCCACGGTTTGGTGGAGAAAAAGGGGGTGGAGCTGAAGAGATTCTGAGCGTATTGATGCATGTTGGGCTGATTGTCTTTAATTTGAATAACATAGTCAGCACTGAGTTCTTCGACGACGATGTGGGCAGTTTCTTTTTGATTATGCATGGCGTCGAAGGTGAAGGTGGAGCCGTCCAAAATGGGCATCTTTCGCAAGAGAGTCTGGGCGGCGGTGATCGCGTTGGATTTATCGGCGGTAGCGACTTGGGCTAAGGTTTGAGCGCTTTGGTGATCGACTGCGGCCACCAGGTGCAGAGCCTTTGATTCTTCGGTGTTTGTGCCTTTGAGGGTCTTGCCGTCGACGGCAATATCGCGGGGCAAACAGCCGTCTTGTAAGCAGATGAATTCGGTGAGGGTTTTATCGAAGAGCTCGGCCTTTACGTTTTGCAAGACCCGATAGAAGACATCATAGCAAGGGGCCTTATAGCGGCCTGTTTTGGGGTTTTTCCAGGAGCGTAAGGCGCGCAATTGGGCTTGATTGAGATGATGGGCCAGGCGCACGATGCCCTTGAGGGTCGTTTGCCGCACATCGTGCCGAGCACAATCATGCTCAGGACCGTGGCGAGCCGATATCTAGACCCCATTCGAAAAGCCTTTCGAGCGGGCGGTTTAAGGTTCTCCGCCACGGGCGGACCAGCCTATGGCTGGCAGGTTTCGGGTTTTAGGCTGCCGGCGCTGCCGATGAGCAGGTATTGAGCGGCCATCGGCGTGGCTTGCTGCACAATACGTATATTTGCCGCTGTCTGGAGGCATACTCATCCCGTGGTGCTTTTTTCTCTGAGCTTCAAAGCGGTCAGATTCAGGCTGCCTGTTCCAGTTCCTCCCCTCGGCGTTTCTTCATCAGTATGATGCGGCAGAAGTTGTAGGCCAGAACCTTCTCGAGCAGTTCATCGCCTACCGCATCGATGCCGCGGCGGCCGAGTTCGCCAAAGGCAAATCCATCTTTAATCGTGAACATCAGCGACTCCACTGCGGAGCGATCGCGGCGTGCCTCGCGATACGCCTCGCTCTCCCAGTCCTCGGGGGTGGTCAACTTCTTGCCCTTCGCCCCACTGATACTGATCTGCTTTACCCCCATGCTCAGCACCTCCTTGCGTCCCTTCGCCGAAGCATATCCGTCATCGGTGCTGACCAGTTCAGCAATGACACCGGTGCGCTTGATCGAATCGCCGATGGCCGGCGCCAGCTCAATGGAGTCTGCCGCGTTGCCTTGCGGTACGATCAGGCTGGTGACAAAACCGTTTTCGCTGCGAACCAGTTGTGGCTTGTACCCGATCACTGGATTGCGGCTGCCCTTCTTGATGTAGGCCGCCGATCCGTCCGAGAGGCTCAGGACCTTCTGTGTGGACGGTAGCTTCTTTTCGTGAAACACCCGATCATGAGCATACTCAACAACCCGCTTGGCGTCGGCAATATCGCCCCTGATCTGGCTCAATGCCCGCTCCAGAAGCTCCCGGCGAGTGGGAGGCAGTGAATCCATCGACAGGCCCTCTTCAAGATGGCTCAGTTCCCCCGTTAGTGAGTCGGCCGCCTTGCGGCCCCGCTTGAGCAACCGCCGGTAGTGTTTCTTCAGCTTGCCCTTCGACTTCGGTTTGCCCGCGGCCAGACAAATCTGAAACTCCAGCTTGTCCATTTCCTCCAGCCAACGCCCAACCCATCCCTTGCGAAAATCCTCCAGCCCGAAGACATGCAACTTCTGACCCAAACGATTGGCCCGCATCAAAAGACCGCTCAGAATCTTCCCATCGGTGGGCCAGCAGCTGTTTGCTTTCACCGAGGTGCTGTCGATCGTCAGCTTCCCGAAATCGTCCCATTGCTCCTGGAGGATAAACCCAATCTGTTTATCAAAGATCAACTCGCGGGTCGTATGGCTGACCAGGTTCACGTTCTCCAGAATCGTCGTCACCGCCGGCATTCTCAGTCCCCCGCTCTGCAAAAATCCGTACAAGCTCATCGACTCGCGCACAAACCGCCGTGCCGGTTTCGTGGTCAACGAACCCAGAAACCCTCGAATCATCACGAACACGTATACCGCATAAGCCGGCATCCGCGGCCGGCCTGCCCCAAGATTCAATTCAGCAGCCAGAATATTCTCCTCCTCGATGTCCAGCTCCGGCAGCTCCGCTGTGCGCCCTTCAAAGAACCTGCGATCTTCCAATCGAAGTTTCTTCTTCTCACGCGCATGGGCGTCCAGATCCTTCTCGATCGCCTCGATGATTTGCGCCGCGAACCCGGCCAATTCTTCAACTTCATCCAGAAAATCACGGAAATCCGTGTCTGGAACCGGCAGAATGAGGTTGCTAAGGGGCGTCTTATCGCTTTTGTTCTCCTCTGTCGCACATGTTGGCATGTTTAACTCCTTTCTTAATCTTAGGTTGTTAAACACTAGCATGTTGCGACACTTTTTATCAAGCCAAAAAATGATTTTTCTCAAGTTTTTCTTGCGCCTTTTGCGCCTCTTTGCGGCCAATCAGTAGCTTTTCGGATAAGGTCTATCTAAGGCCCGCTTTACGACGGAAGTCTTCTATCTGATTGAAGCGTTCCCACAGGCTGCTCATCTGTTCCACTTTGAGGCAGACCGCATGGGAGTTATCGGTTTCATTGAGCGCCTGGCTCTGTGCCGCGGGCAATGGCCCTGAAGCGCGCAAAAGCTCAAGGGCATTAGCCTTGAGGGGTTTGACCCAGATCTGCTTGGGACGCTCATGGCGTTGATAGAAATCTTCGCGTTGGCGGCCATATCCCGCGCTCAAGCCCAAGGGCGTCCACCCGCTCGCTTCGTAGCAAGTGCCCCGGTGAATCTGTGGGTCCACGAACGTTTCCGCTACTAAGGGACGATAGCCAAAAGCCTCCTGCCAGTGATCGGCTAAGACTCTCAGGCACATACCCAACGTCTTGGAGGCCAAATTTGCAAGATCCACCCCGGGCAAAATCAGAAAACGCCGGTTCTGTACTACCAGTTTCAATCGTGCATGCCGTTGCGCCCCGTCCCTCCCGATCCATTCGTCTCGATCCTTCAGCCGGTAGGATGCGGCCCCCCACAAGAGCAGGCCCATCCATTGCCCGTCGATCTGCGCCACATAGCGCAGGGTCTCTCCTGCGCTGCCCGCACTGTGTAAATAATGATGTTGTTTCAATAGATCATTGAATCGCTCCTGCTCTTCGGGCAGGACCAGACGCAGAGTTAAACGATCTATCGAAGGATTCAGTTGGTAAGATTTTTTGTCTTTCATCCCATCTTAACATGACTGATTCCCTCGGGTTTGTTTAGCTCTTTTTTTATCTTCTTGCTTATCAGCTAGTTGCTTCCTGGAATCCTTTTACCCTGTCCGAAACGGGAATTCCATCCTAGAAGAGTTGCTTTCTCTTCAATGGTGTCTAACATCGACTCCGCTTCGCCCGTATTTCGCAGTAGAAAAATCTCCGCATCCTTCGATCGAATCGAAAAATCCAAGACCTGCTGTTCTGAAAAAGCCAATTCGAGGCTTTCAATCTCCGCTTCCAGAGCGAAAAGGCCGTGATTTTCATGCAGAATCTTTCGAATCCCTGGGGCGTGGATCCCGTAGGTCCACGTAAGCATCAAGAAAGTCGCTGCCAAAGGAGCTACCCAGTGGATATGCTTCAGCCAGAAGCGCCCGCTCTTCAGTTCATTCTTAAGCGGGAGGATTTTTCGCACAACATTCACAAAAGGCACCAAGATCTAAGTTCCCTCACAATCTGAGAAATTCTCCTTCAATAAAAAAGCCTGGTGGATTCGAAGAACTCCTGCGGGCAAATAAGCTTCCCACCTCGGAATTATTGCTCAAAGTCACGGACACACGAAACGGACCGCTGCGCAAGATCTCTTCAAACTCCTGCAGCGCCACCACAGTCTCATTCGCGTCAGATTCACCCAGGCCGTCGAAGCGAAACTTCCAAGTGGAATCGTCTTTCGTCGATTTCATCATGAACTGTGTCAGACGAAGATTGGATGGAAGATGCTCAGCGGAATGGTTCAGAAAGTGTAAAGCAGCCGGGGGCTTTCGATTATCGACAGTTTCGGCTATAATCTGAAAGTCAGACCAGCCTTCTGCATTACGCTGCACGAGATAGTCCCTGCGTTGAGTGAGAGTTTCCAGTCTCTGGCTGAGTACTCCCAACCTGAGTTTGAGAATGTCGAGCCTTTGCTCAGTATCAAAGCACGTAAAAATTGAAACAGCGAAAATCAGCCAGCAAAAGCCGCCGAGAAGCTGACTGAAGACCCTTCTTCTACGTTTTCTCCAAGAATAGACGCCGACGAGATTAGCATGATGCCGGAGAGAGAGCTTGACGGTTTCACTCAGCCATTTGAATGGTTCCCATCGGCGGGCTATGATTTCATAGACATTTCCATATTTCGAGGACATACCAGCTTTCACGGCCTCGGCACCCTCTCCCAAAAGAACGATTCGACTGATTGAGAGATTGAATTGCTGCCGCACGAATAGGATGGAACGGTTGATCTCCGTTTCCACTCGACTCAAATCACTCTTCCAACTCGCAAGAAGCGTTCTCCCAAAAAGGATCTGGCCGTCGCAACGGCAAGCGACCAACGCGATCGCTCCTCCTATCTGGGAGGCAATCAAAACAATCTGATCGCCCTGAAGTGATAGTCTCTTTATGGCGCCGTGAAAAAGAGCATAAAGGGAAACGACTCTGGTCAAATTGAGATTATGTTTCGCCATGGCAGCTCTTATATCTTCAAAGACGCGATTCGGCAGAATATGTAAGATGAAATTCATGCCGGAGCCATTGCCATGAGCTCTTTGAAATGCCCATTGAACTCCGCTCTCTTCGGTTTCGGCGTACTGCTCTACACGACGATAGAGAACCCTACGCTGAATCGAATTCGAAGCATTAGGCACACTCTCGACATGATGGCTGAAACCTTCAATTTCGAGGAGTAGGGATACATCTTTTCCTGAAAACCGAAGATTCCCTACAGCCAAATCCAGAGCACGGGCGAACGAATCGGACCCATCAACTAACGTAGGGCTTTCCCAAGTTCGAATAAGGGTGGAATTTCGAATGACCCCTGCTCTAAATTCGCCATAGAACCAGGCTATACTCAATTTATCGCCCTTTTTCTCTCTGTAGTGGGCCGCACAATCAGTCTCCCTTCTGTCCAATCTGCGACTCGACAGATTAACCGACCTCTCCCCGTCTTCTGAGGCCACGGTGGTTGAAGATCGTTCTGCAATCAACAAACTCATAGATTCGCGCTTTATGTTAGGAATTCTAAGCCGGACAGATTCTTAGAGTGGTCTCCAAGCACTCCCATCGAAATCGAATGTCATCCCGGAATCGCTGACAACATAACTGTAGCCAAGGTTCGACCCATTCGAGCTTCGGTAGAGATTGATCCTATCGCCCTTCATAAAACCCGTGAGTGATTGAGTCGAATTTCCGTGAAGATCTACGGCAGGGATACTAGACCCGTCTGCGCTCACAATGTTGTAGCTGCATTCGACCGAGGAGATATTATTGAGGCTTACCGTATAGGTGAGCAGATCGGTCTGATAAACCGTTTGAAGGTTCACTCGCTGGATTACGAGATAATCACGGGCGACTTCGACACTGCTCCAACTATTCCATCCGCCCCACGAGGAGGCAGGTGGGATCTGGCCGTCGGCGGTATTCCAGATCTCATCAAACGCGACCGTTCCGATATTCGCCTCGACTGGCAGGTTTAGTCCATTTCGCATACTCGAAAGGATAAGGATGCGGACCACAGGAAGAGTCGAACGATCTCGAATAAAGGAGCGGGCTACGTTTTGTCGATTGTTGGCTATGGCGTCTGCATTGAGGTCCGAATATGAGGAGAGCCGGTCGGCCCAGTTGGATGGCGTGGGGAGTGCATTGTTTTCACGGAGATAGAGTTTTATCTGGTCGCCCAAGACCCCTAAGTTATCGCTCTCGCCCGCGACCTTGGCACGATCGATGGATTTTAGAATATTGGGAGCGAGAACGGCCGATAGAATCGCAATGATCGAGAGCGCTCCAATAATCTCAATGAGGGAAAATCCCACCTTCTCTCTCGAAACCGATGTTTTCATTAGCTAGCTCTCAATCTTCTCAGTTTCAGCTTTGCTGTTGACGCGTAATTCCAGTGAGAATTCCGGGTTAGTTAACTAAACCTCTTATAGATGGAGACGACAGCTTCACGGTTCTCGAAAAAGAGTTCTACGAGGGAAGGATCGAAGTGACGCCCACTTTCCTTCCGGATGTGAGCAAACGCGTCTCTCAGGGGCCATGCGTCCTTGTAAGGCCGGCGGGTGGTTAAAGCATCAAAAACATCGACCAGAGCCATCAATCGGCCCTCAATAGGTATGGTTTCACCCGAAATTCCCTGGGGGTAACCACTGCCGTCCCACTTCTCATGATGAGACAAAGCGATATCTGCTCCCAGCCTGAGCAGGTCAGACGAGCTGCCAACCAGAATCCGGTGTCCTATGGTCGTGTGGGTGCGCATAGTTTCCCACTCAGGGGCGGTCAAAGGGCCGTTGTTGTTAAGGATACCGTCGGGTATTCCAATTTTCCCGATATCATGCAAAGGCGCTGAGGCCTCGAGGCGTTTGGCCCAAATTCGCTGCCCTCTAAAACTAAAGGCGAGCAGATGCATGTAGCGACTGGTACGGTGAAGGTGCCCCGCGGTCTCGTTATCGCGGGTTTCGGCGGCTAGACATAGACGGTAAACGGTTTCCTCTTCGGCTGACCGAAGTTGCTGCTGAAGTAACGTATTCTGCAGGCTTACTCCTACCTCGGCGGCGAGTGTACGGGCGGCGATTTCGAGCGACGGAGGAAACGGTGCCACTCCGATTTCGTTCTGATGATTAATCAGCTGAAGAACCCCGGTTATTCGATTCTCCAAACCAATCAAAGGAATGACCAGCATGGACTGCGTCCTGAATCCGGAATCCTGGTCAATCTCTCGAGCAAAATGAAAGGGAAGATGAGAAGGCAGATTGTAGACGTCCTCAATGAAGAGGAGCTCACCGGTGAGGGCGACATGGCCCGCAATTTTGTCTTCGGAGAGCGCACTACGTTTCTCCTCGCGAAAGTTTGCTCCACCCTGCGCATCTAGAATGAGATTTCGAGATGCACGAAATTTTAGAGTATCGTCCTGAACGAGGTAAACGTTACCGGCCTGAGCACGAGTAATCCGCAATGCGTAGTCCAAAGTGTTGTCGAGAAGTTCCTCAAGATGCCCCAAGCTGCTCAACAATCCCAACCCGGCTTCGACCAGCAACTGATAGTGATCAAGACTGAGAAATGCGTCACACTTCTGCCGCGGGTATTGATCGACAAGGGGCATTGGGCCTGCTCTCTCGCAATTCACACCGATTGCCAAAGCTGGATGATGGGAAGAATAAGCGACACCGCGACAACGCCGACTACGCCGATCAGACCAAGCATCATGATCGGCTCAAAGACAGAGAAGACTGTCTTAATCTGACGCGGGATCAATTCGTCGTAGTAGGCTGCCAGATTACTCATTGCGACATCGAGGTTGCCGGACGCCTCGCCGGTTGACACTACAGTTACAAGCGTGTTGGTGAAGACGCTGTATCGTGACATGATCGTACTCATGGGAATACCCTCTTTCACTCCCTTGTGCACTTCCCCCAAAGCGATCCTGACAACATGGTTTCCGACAAGATATTTGCAGATCTCGATGGCTTTGAGGAGGGGGATACCGGCCTTGTAGAGCATCGCCAGATTGTTACAGAACCGGGACAAGGCAAAGATCTGTACCAACTTTCCGAATAGCGGTATCCTCATCAACAATCGATCCCTGAAGATACCCAGAAGCCCGATTCTACGACTCAAGCACAGAAACCCTAAAAAAAGGAATCCGATCCCCAACCAGATCGCCCAGTAGGCTTGTATGAAGCCGCTGACATTCATCACCAGTTGCGTTATGGCCGGTAACTTCAGGGAAAAGCTCTCAAAGACGACGACAAACCGAGGAACCACGAAGGAGAAGAGCATAAGCATAAACGCCAGGGAGGCACAAAATACGATGAGTGGATAAAGGAGAGCCTGCCTGATATCCAACATCAGGCGGTCCATCCATTCAAGATAGCGGCGTAATTCGTCGATCACATCGGGCAGCTTTCCGCTTAATTCGCCTGCGTGAACCATCGCCGACATATGCGAAGTAAAGATAGACGGATAGCTTTGCAAAGTCTCAAAAAAAGGAACCCCACTGTCTACCTGCCGCAACAGGTCCTCAATTACCGTTCCAAGAGGGTTGGAGCGAAAATCTGCAGCCAACCGTTTCAATGCTCTTGGCAAAGTGATCCCCGCGCGGAGAAGTAGCGACAGCTGCAGGAAAAAGTTGACGAGAATTCGCCGCCTGATCTTTATACGTCTTTTCCGCCCTGCGAATTGCCCAGCCCCACTCCTCTTCTTCGATTGCTTTGCTCTTAAGAGCCAAATGCGTTCCTTCCTGAGTCGTGACTCGAGCAATGGCTCACTCGCCGCGTTCATCCAACCGGAAACTTTGTTACCTAATGTATCGATTCCGCTGTACTGATAATGAGGCATGGCGGTTATCGGCGTTATTGAGAGACCCGGAAGACTTCCTCGAGAGTCGTAATACCCTCCGTTGCTTTTTTCACACCATTACGAAGAAGAGGTATGAGCCCTTTTTCCAAGGCGAGTGACCGAATTTTTTCAACGTCCCCCGTTGGCAGAATGGAGTGATAATCATCGTCGATGTTAAGCAATTCGTAGATACCTATTCGTCCCCGGTATCCGGAATCGTTGCAAACCGAGCACTGCCCTGATCTCCAAAGCCGAAAGGACTCCTCCTTATCCAAAGGAACCGGTAATTCCTCGAGGAGGGAACGGGCCTCGGAGATTTCCTCCCTGCAATGTGAGCAAAGCCGTCGCACGAGGCGCTGAGCAATAACCAACTGAAGGGTAGCAGGAAGGAGAAATGGCTCCACTTCCAGATCGATCAATCTGGGAATCGCACTGATGGAATCGTTCGTATGGAGAGAACTCGGGACAAGATGTCCGGTCAAAGCAGCGCGGACCATCAGCTGTGCCGTTTCCCTGTCGCGAGTCTCACCGACCAGAATGACATCCGGATCCTGTCGCAGCAAGTTCCGGAGACCGCCTGCAAAGGTTAGACCGATTTTTTCGTTAATTTGCGTCTGACGGACACCTCCAAGCCGATATTCAATAGGGTCTTCCAGCGTGAGAATGCTTCGTTCCGCGGCATTGACGGCATTGAGTGTAGTGTAGAGGGTAGTCGTTTTTCCGCTTCCCGTCGGCCCCGTGACAAGAATGATGCCATGTGGTTTGGCGACGGAATTGAGGATGAGGCTTTCCTCTTTGGATTCCATCCCCAGCGCCGAGAGAAGTGGAACCGCGCTGCTACCGTCGAGAATCCGCAAAACCACACTCTCACCATAGCAGGTAGGCATCGTCGAAATCCTCAGATTAATTTCGCGATGGCCTTTCGTTAAACTTGCGCGTCCGTCCTGCGGAAGCCGACACTCCGCGACATCAAGATTCCCGAGCACCTTGAGCCGCGCGGAAATTGAGTCCTGCAGATCCTTGGGAACAAGCAAATAGGGTTGAAGAATACCATCCACCCGAATACGAATCCGAAGTACACGTTCATCCGGCTCAAAGTGGATATCGCTGTCCTCCATTTTTACAGCCTGAAAAAGGATCTCATCAACAAATCGAATCATCGGTGCTGTATCATCCGTATCCCCGCCTTCACCATCGATTCTCATCAGTTCATTGATCGTCTGGTCGAGGAGATTGCCTTCTTCATAGAGGCTTACCAGTCTCTCCAGGATCTGAGGCGCAGGAGCTGTCAGCACTCTTATCTTCAGGTGGGTCAATTGCTCAACCGTATCGATCGCGATAACGTTGAACGGATCTGACATCGCAAGGGAAAGCGTATCACCATCCTGCCTGAAAGAAATAATGATAAACTGTTTAGCCAGGTCGTAAGGAATTAACGAAGAGAGATTGGGATCGATTTCCGCCTCTAGAATATCGATAACCTCAGTCTGAGCATCCTGTGCGAGAAAGGCGGCAATATCCTGCTCCTTAACGAATCCAAGCTCCTGCAGGGTAACACCAATTAGATCGCCGGTTCGTTTCTGCTCTCGCAGAGCGAGTTCGAGCTGCTGATGGGTAATCAGACCGCAATCGAGTAGACGATCACCCAATCGCTTGACTGTAGGGAGCTCTCTCATGCAGATAAACGCTGACCGCGTTCACCACGCAGCCAGCCGACGCGTAAGCCCCGTGATCCTGACCCGAATTGAGACTAAGAGCCTGTCAGACTTTGTCGACAGGCTCTTAGAGACATCTTCCTATATTCGGGTAAGAAAGCGAAACCGCATTGTCACTGATTCAAAATAGAGAAAGATGAAAAACAAAACGAATCTATGCATACAGACGATGCCATCACTATGGAAAGTCGGTTACAGATGGGCTACATAAACAAACACATCCGTCAGGGAAGTATTGGCATTCGGAGTGTTATATACGATCTTACCCTCTCCGTCCAAAACAGTATTGTCAGGAGCCGATGCACTCGCCCCATCGATTGTTATGCTCAGTTTCCGAGCTTCGTCCGCAGCCACATTTTCCAGGACTGCTGAAACGACTCTTGAACCGGCGGGAAGAGAAGTGGTTCCGTCAAACTGGTAGTTGCGCCCCGCTGCCGTTTCTGGATTCGTTGTATTCGAAGTAAGAGCAATAACGCGAGTCCGATTATTCTGGCTGGCTCCCCCGGCACTTGTCCAAACTCCAGTGCTTTGATTAAAGGTCCAAGCCGCAGCCGCGTAAGGATCTGCCTGCGAACCGATCTTGGCTGTGAAGCGCTGGTCAAAAAAACCGGCCGCCGCGAGGAGATCGTCGATTCTCGATCGACTATTGGTTAAAGGGACAGTTCCGTATCTTTTCACAAAATCGGTAGTCGCGACCCTTATCGCATTAATATTCACCATCGTGCTGTTAACGCGCGATGTCTCCATGGCGTCAAAGATCTTGGGCAGAATTACCGCCGAGAGGATCGCAACGATAGCCAGCACTCCTATCATCTCAATGAGGCTGAAACCTTCTTTCCTCTCAGCTTTAGAATCTCGATAAACTTCAAATAAGGATTTCATAATTATGGACTACTAAGGATTAAAAGAAACACCCCTGATATCGCACCTTACCGGGAAAACTTTAATCCTTTTAACGCTCGAAGAGATAAAAAGTGTATCGGAATCTGGGTCCGATAAGTTGCCAGGCAAAAAGAGAGGATCTTGGAACCCTCCCTTAAATATCTTCCGTGCCTTTTTTTTGATAGCCCGCTATTGTGGCAGGCAGCAATTCTTTGGGAACAGCGTCTTGCCGCAACACCCTCCTTGGGAATACGGTGAGAAAAGCGGGCTATTCCTCGACGACGGGCCCGGCGGGCGTTACGATTACTTCGACCCCGTGGTGACCCCCAATATACTGTTCGGCCAGCCTGTTCACGTCCTCGACAGAGATGGACTGAAAATCGTCCACCATACTCCTCGACCATTCCAAACGCTCCGGATATTCCTGTGAACTACCCATGACCGTGCCTAACCAGTAGTCATTGTTTCGCACCCATTCTTTTAATCCGTTGAGAAGCGGTTTGAGGGCGCGGTCGAGTTCGTCCTGGGATACACCCTCCTTCTTAAGATTGTTAGCAATCTCTTTCATCGCCGTAATCACCCGCTCGGCCTGGAGGGGATCAGTAATTGTTATTGCAGCAAGGTACCCATAGTGAGCAAATGTATCGCTGGGAAGACTGGAAGCTCTGGGGCTGTAAGCTTCTCCCAAATCCTCCCTTATACGGATCCGCATCCGATCGTTAAGAACCGCGGCAAGGAGATTCAGTCTCCGTGTGCGAGAGATGTCCCAGATGTCATCCGTCGGCCAATACACCGCTGTGATGGCTTTAGGGATTTCAGTCGCCACCGAAAAAGTCCTCTTCGAATCACTTCCAGGAAAGGAAACGCGTCGAGCTGCCAAATAGGCAGGTTTGCTGTCGTCCCGTGTGGGCAAGGTGCCGAAGGTCTGACTCACAAGACTCAGCGTCTCCTCCGGATCGAAATCACCAACGATCGAAACCTCCATGTAGCTCGATTTCAGATATGGCCCCAACCAGATTTTCACCTCATCGAGGGTGCGCTCAAACAAAAGAGATCTTACAGGCAACCCGAAACGCGCATCGCCACTTCGTAAGAAAAGCGCCACCTCGTTCTGCATCACTCCCCTCAGCGTCTGTTTTGACTGAAGATACAAGCGTTCGAAATGCTTATGCGCCTGGCGAATAGACTCCACGCGATATCCGGGATCAGTCAGAAAAGCTCGCATCATTAGAAGTTGCTCGAAGAGATCTTCGGGGCCGGTGGATCCGGCTAAAATGAAGGCATCGTCCTGGACGGTGAAGTTAATTCCGACTGTCTTTCCCGCAAAGAGCCGGCTGAGTTCGTCGGAACTGTGTTCGCCCAATCCTCCAGCGGTAAAAGTGGCCGATGCGAGAAGGGGCAATCCCGGAAGTTCTTCTGGCGCCGTCAACATCCCTCCACCGAATCGAACCAACAGATGTATCGCGTTCTTCTCGAAATCCGTTTTCTTCAAATTGAGCCTCACTCCATTCTGGAAGCGAATCTGCTCAACATCGAGTTTGCTATCGGTACTGCTTTCGGTTACTACTCCACTCTCTCCCGATCCACCATACGCGAAGGCCTTCTGAATGACTTCCTGAGGCGGTTCCACCTTCTCTTGCCGACTCGACCGATAAGCTGTCAAAATTGTCTCTTCCGCACGCTCAAGCGTAACATTACCCGCAACGAGAAGGTAAAGATTCCCGCCCTCCCAAGCCCCTCTAAGTTCTGCCAGACAATTTTCCGCGTCGGCCGAGACGAGCGAACGACGAACCGCTTCCAGATCGTCCTCAGGACTTGTGAAAACGTCATTGCCGGAAATACTCGCGGTCAGCGCCCCAGCCAGACCTCTCGACTGGCGTGTCGGCGCCGCTTTTACGTTCTGTTCGAAGGAATTGAGTATGTTTGCTTTTGCTTCTTCCAGTTCGGGCTCGGTGAATCCGAAAGCCAGGGCCCGTCTCAGTTCCTTCTCTGCCGTGTTCATGGCCTCCCTCCACAGTTCTGGTCTGGTGCGCAATTCGATTCCCGCAATCTCGACAAAGTCGAGCCAGTCGTATGCAAAAGTCGATGCGCTCCGAAACGAAGCTCCCTCCTCCTTGGAGAGAATCTCCAACCTCCGGTTGATCACGGAAACGGCAACGACTCGGTGAAGATTCCGGCGCCGGCGATCGAACGTGTCCGGTTGAGGAGTATAAGGGCGGAGAGTTTGGATGGACACCGTAGTCGAGGATGCTTCCGGTTCACGGCTAATATGCACCTTTATTCCAGTTCCCACAATCTCGCCGATCTCTGGATCCGGTCGGGTCTCTGACGGAGCCACCAGGGAAGAGAAATATTCCTCGATGAGAGGCTCTACCGAACCGGGCTGAATATCGCCTACCGCCACAAGGACCATCCGATCGCTCGAGTACCAATTCCTGTAAAAATCAACAAACCGTTCTCTGCCTGCATTTTCGATTACCGCTTCCTCACCAATCGTGATTCTTCCGGGCAGGAGGGTATCGGGAAACAGGAATCCTAGCTCGTCCTTATATAAGCGGAACCGGACGGAGTCACGCGCCCGCTTCTCGCTTAGAATTACACCCCGCTCCTTCTCAATCTCTTCCTCATCCAGAAGAAGGCCGTCCGCGTAGTCCCGAAACACCTGCAAGCCCTCCCGAAGCGTCTCTTCATCATTCCGCGGAATTTCAAGATAGTAGACCGTTTCTTTCCAGGAAGTATGTGCGTTCGTGTCAGCGCCAAATCCCATCCCCAACCGCTGAAGATACTCGACCAGATCACCTTCCGAGAAATTCCGGGATCCATTAAAGGCCATGTGCTCAAGAAAATGCGCTAAACCCCGCTGGTCATCCTCCTCCATGAGCGATCCCGCGTCCACATAGAGGCGAAGACTGACCTTTTCGGGCGGCTCCTTGTTTGGCATTACGGCAAATCGAAACCCGTTCTCCAGCATCCCCCACGTTACCACCGGATCCGGTTTCAAGTCGCTCTCGTCGTGCGGCCATAAGGCTGCTTCCGCCCGGGCGAAATAACCAGGTACCAGCATACAGAGAAATCCTACGATGACGAATCTTGTGAATCTATCTCGAGCTTTCATCTCAGTGTTTCTCCCTCCGACCACCAACTTCTCTAATTAGGACAAGATTAACAACGGAATATTCCTTTTTGTTGTGTCAATCCAGTCCCGGCTCTTTCTATAATTCTTCTTTCAGGAGCCTTATAGTCGAACCACCCGTTCGAAGGCCTCCGTCCCATCCGGGCAAAAGCTGACGAACAGTAAAGCAAATCAAATGATCTGGCTCTACCGTTTCTTATTCCTTCCCCTCCTCACGATCGCATCACCTCACTACCTGTTTCGCATGTGGAGGAGGGAGGGATATAGAGACGGATTCTTTCACCGATTTGGATTCGTTGGGCCCGTTCCCGAAAAGCGCAAAGGAATAAGGCGAATCTGGATTCAAGCGGTCAGCGTCGGCGAGTTGCTGTCCCTGGGCTCCCTCCTTGGGAAGCTCGCAGAAGATCCCCGAGTTGATATCGTGCTCACCACAACGACAAGCACCGGTCTCCGCCTCGCTCGGGATCGCTACGGAGAATCTACCGCATATATTGGAATATTTCCGTTAGATTTCTGGCTCTTCAGCAGGTTAGCTTGGAGTCGAATCGACCCCGCTCTCGCCATTCTTACTGAAGGCGAACTATGGCCCGAACATATAAATCAGGCGAAGTCTCGCAATGTCCGGACTATCCTCATAAACGCTCGCTTATCTGATCGCTCCTACCAGCGTTACTGGATGTTTCCCTGGACCATCAGGTCTACAATCAGTTCTTTCGGTGCCATTCTTACTTCCTCAGATATCGATTATGAGCGTTTTCTTCAACTCGGTGCCGTCCCCTCAAATTTGCGTATGGCAGATAATCTAAAGTGCGACATCTCGATTGAACCGCTTCTCAATGATTCCGAGAAATTAGAACTCAGGCATGAGTTCGGATTCCAACGTCAGAGCAACGAGGGCTGCGAGCCACTGATTCTTCTAGGTTCCTCAACATGGCCCGGAGAGGAAGCGACCCTTATCAAGGTATTCCATTCGATCCTCGCCGAAAATATACCGTGCCGCCTCCTGATTGTGCCTCGGCACGCGGAAAGACGCAACGAAATCGAGTCCCTCCTAAACGAGTCTGACTACCCCTACCATTTTCGATCGTTCGGTAACCAGGCCCCAAATCCAACAATGATCTACGTTGGCGATACGACGGGAGAGCTGAAACTGCTCACCCAGATTGCCGAGATTGCTTTTGTCGGCAAGAGCCTGTATCCGCACACCGAAGGCCAAACTCCTATAGAATCGGCCATTCTCGGAAAACCGATTCTATTTGGACCTGGAATGAGTAGTTTTCTCACGATAAGTGAGGCGTTGCTCGATTGTGGCGCCGCTCAAATGGTTACTAACGAAGCTGACCTGAAGGAGAAATTGGTTCTGCTTCTTAAGTCCCCTGAAGAGCGTGACTCCATGTCCAAAGCTGCTGTCGAATGGCACAGCACAAACAAGGGCGCCACCGAAAAAACCCTGCACACCATCGAACGGATTCTGTTCTCTTGATTCAATCTTTGCGAAGAGAACTGAACCAGAAGCGGTCCAGCTACGTAAGATAAGTTAGGACATTGATAAGTGTATACGCTTCTTTCCTCCAATGACCAAAAGCAGTTGAATCATGCGCAAAATCAGAACTAAGGAATCGGCAGCGATGAAAGTAGGAATAATCGGCGCCAGCGATAAAGAAGTACGAACCTCAAACACGGCTCAGAAGCGGCTTATGAAAGCCGGCCACCGAGTATTCCCGATCTCCGCCGATGGCAAAGAAATTCTTGGCGTCAAAGGCTACAGAAACCTGGAGGAAGTTGGCGAGCCTTTGGACACAGTCACCATATACGTCAATCCCGGAAGGCTCGATGACATGATCGAGTCGATCACACAAACTCACCCGCGCCGGTGTATCTTCAACCCTGGATCAGAGTCCCCTGCGCACCAGGCGACACTCGTTGAAGCAGGCATTCACGTAGTGGAGGCATGTACTCTGGTACTCTTAAGCACAGGACAGTTCGAACGTGCTTAATCGAACATCAGCCTCTACGTGCCGAACGTGAGCAACATTCGGTCCTAATGCGGATCGATTGAAAATCATCCATCATCCACGCTCCACAGTGTGCGAGGCATGTCATTGCGAGGAAGAATGACGAAGCAATCCACTCATTCGGCCTTCCCCACTGAGCTCATTGCCCCAAATCTAGGGCGTCAAGCGTTTACCAGGAAGGCCTTTTCAATGGGCAAAGTCGCACAGATTCCTAAATTGTATAATGGAAGAACTATCCCACATAGGCGAGATCGGCAGTAAGTTCTCCACATTCAGGGATACTGGATTTACAGAGTTATCTCCAATCAAATAAATCGACTTTCGCCTCTTGACACTGAACAGTTGTTTATCTATACATTTGAACATTATGGAAGATCTAACCATCCGCCAACAGGAAATCCTGGGCTACATACAAGTGCATATGCGCGAGGAAGCCACATGGCCAAGCTTCCGAGAAATTCAGGCGCACTTCGGATTCGCGAGCACGAATGCCGTGATGGGGCACCTTCGCGCTCTCGAGCGGAAGGGCTATATCAGCCGCGTGCCGGGTCAGGCGCGCACCTTTCGCATCACCATGGACTTCGACGACGAGAATGTACCCATCGGGGCGAAGGAAGTCGTCGATATTCCAATATTCGGTAGCATCGCGGCAGGATATCCCGACGGCGTGGAGCCCGGAGGCCAGATCGGCCGATTGCAAATCGATGCGGAGACTGCCGGTCTGAGGCGCGCGCGGCGGGCATTTGCCCTCAAAGTACGGGGTGAAAGCATGGTCGACGCGGGCATTTTTGATGGCGATATCGTCATAATGGAACGTCGTCCGCCTCGAAATGGTGACGTAGTGGCGGCGCTCATCGATGGCGAGACGACACTGAAGAGGTTTGTAAAAAGGAGCGGAAAGGCGCCCTTCCTCAAGGCGGAAAACAGTCGATATCCGAAACTCCATCCCGTGGCAGAGCTCATCATACAAGGGGTGGCAAAGGCGGTCGTGCGCAACTTATAGAAGCTTCAGGAATCTGTCGGACTTAGCATTCGGAATTTGCGGAAAGAGTGATTCTGGACTCATCCGTTTTCAGCCGCAAGCGACTTTCCTACCACAGGTTTCATCCGGCGCTTCGGGATAGGAAGCTGGTTTGCAATCGACAAGCTTCCTGTTCTAACGCCAAGCGGGATAACCGCCGTCACCCCGGGAGCCTTGGCGTGCCAAGAGTCTTAGAAGCCATCCACTATCTCGGGAGCGCTTGACGGCACACTTTTGAGAGTCTACTCGTAAGGATTCGTTTCGTAAACAGGCAAAAAGATACCTGAACCAGACACTCAGATTCTCAAATGAAACCAACCACTAGAAATAGTCATCGTTTCTTTATGGTTCCAGTGTTCCTGGCACTTGTGACGATGGGAAAGGCCGGCCCAGAGCCGATTAAGGCCAGGGAAGGTGAGGTAATCAAGGAAGAGCATCCCGCCGATCTCATGAAAGAGGCCGTAGAATCCCTCAATCGTGACAAATATGAAGAGGCGCTTATCATTCTGAAGCCACTCGTTAGGGCTAAAGAACCGCAAGCGAAATGTCTCCTGGGATTCATGCATACGCTCGGCCTTGGCACTACCATTGATTACGAGAAAGCGTTGAGGATTCTGGCTGACGCCGCCCACAGAGGTAGCGCCACCGCCGCCCATTACCTCAACTGGGTATACGAGAATGGAACACAGGCGCCAAAGGATGCCGAGAAGGCCGGAAAATACGAAAATCTGGCACTCGAGAACGTAAGCGGTTCGGGCACGACTCACTTTGGCTGGATCGCTGTAGAAGGCAACGCCTATTCTAGGAACTTCGAGCGGGCTTTCGAATGGAACCAGAATCAGGCAAAAGCAGGAAACACCACCGCCCAATATAACTTGGGTATGCTCTATGAAAAGGGACAGGGAGTTCAGGCCGATCCAAAATTGGCTGCGTCGTGGTTTAGCAAGGCGGCGACAAGCGGCCACCCCGATGCACAATATATGATGGCAATCCTCTTCGAAGAAGGACGATTCGGAAAAGTGAACCTGGAGGAGGCGGCAAAGTGGTATGAGAAGGCCAGCGATCAAAATCACGTCAAAGCGACAACAAACCTGGCCGGCATGTGCGCTCAAGGATCAGGAACCGAACAGAGTGATGCTTTGGCCCTCAAACTCTACCGTAAAGCAGCTATTGGTGGTGACTTCCCCGCACGGGGTGAGCTTGGATATTGGTATTACATCGGTCGAGAAGTTGAAAAAGATGCCAACCAAGCTCTCTATTGGCTCGAATTCTCGGCAAAACAGGGTGACTTGCGTTCTCAGGCGCTGTTGGGAAATCTTTACCTGGGAGGAGAAGGCGTTGTGAAGGACTATGAGAAGGCGCGCTACTGGTTAAGCCAGGCTGCCGAACGCAATTCCTCCCTCGCCATACAAAGCTTAGCGGAGATGTATGATCGTGGCCTCGGCGTAGCCGAAGATGAGAGCGAAGCGTTTAACTATTACGTCAAAGCGGCCGAATTGGGAAACGCGGCCGCACAATACACCTTGGCCAATATCCTCAGCCGAGGAAAGGTAGCAGAGCAGGACTACAAGGAGGCGGCGAAATGGTTGATGCTATCGGCCGAGCAAGACTATCCGGAGGCAGAGTTTCTCCTGGCTCTTTGGTATTCTCAAGGTGCAATTTTTCCTAGAGACTTCGATAAATTCCTTGAATGGCTGAACCGGGCCGCCACCCATGGAGTAAAAGCGGCTCAAAGACTACAATCTACTATCGATGCCTCGGAAGATGATGTCGAAACGGTGGTGGCTCGCTATTTCTCTGCCGTCAACAGAGTAAAAACACACCGGGAATACGTTGAAAAGGTGGCTAAGCGCTCGAAAGACGAATTCGATGCTATGAATCGCCCTCCACAGCCAATTCATGTACGCAGCCCGGCATATCCAAGCCATCTGCTTGATCAAGGTATTCATGGTACCGTATTGCTTGAACTGCTTGTCGACGCACAAGGATATGTAACAAAAGTGGAGATAACGGAATCCTTTCACTCGGATTTTGACCAACCAACCATAGATGCCGTCCAGACATGGCGGTTTAAACCAGCCCTGAAAGACGGCGACCCCGTGGCAAAGAAGATCCGGCTACCTATTCGCTACTAGGAATCTGTCGGAGTTCGCTTTCTGAATTCGCGGAAAAAGTCAGCTATCTCGGTGCGTTCGTGGAATGCGAAGGATTCAACCACCGACATCTGCCTAACAGGCTATTCAGATACCCGCGTAGATTTTCGGAAATGGTCTACGCCGCATTAGGAAGAGGAAAGTTGACACGAATGGAACTACGCGTTCATTACTTCAATCTGGATTTGTCGTATTCCTCTCGTCTGTTACAAACGAACGTTTGTAACAGACAATATAAAAGCTGCCGAAGCTATGAGGCAGGTTTTATGGTGGCTGTAGCTCAGTTGGTTAGAGCACTGGATTGTGGTTCCAGGGGTCGGGGGTTCGAATCCCCTCAGTCACCCTCCTTCAGCGGATGGGCTTTTGTACTACGTTTACATTTTATATTGCCCGAAGACCGAACGATCTTATGTCGGGCAGACGAACCATCTCTTGAATCGTATGCTGCAACACCGTTCCGGTGATTGCCCTTATACACGACGGCTCAAAGATCCACAGCTAATCTATTGGGAACAGGCACCCTCCCGAAGCCAGGCGATGAAACGGGAACGATTCTTCAAGCATGGTTGTGGGGCCCGGATTAAGAAAGAGATCGTGGCGGAATTTCTGGATTACTCTTAGCTCAGCTCGTCAGAGGTCTGCCGTACGGCAGACTGGTTCCAGGGGTCGGGGGTTCGAATCCCCTCAGTCACCCTCCTAGAAAGATCACTGTGCTTGGATGTTTGCCGGCGAGATTTCGAGGGCGGGAACTGCCGGTTTAGCAGATCACATATCGTTCTTCCCGCTCAGCGGGATGCTCGTCCACGTTCTCGAAAACTCGCGAGGATCGAAAAGCTTCCGCTTTCCGCTACACACTCCGATTCAGAAGGTAGTCCCGCTCGGCGCATACGCGTAAACCTTATTTTCGCAACTTAGTCAGATTCAAAGACTTGCGAGGTATTTTGCGGCGGAGTATGAGGGTGTCTCTATCCTCGAGGTTCCACTCCATTTGTTCGCCCTTTTCTATTTGCTTCGTTTCGACCACAGCGGTGAGGAAATTCGCAGTTGAGCGAGTGCATTTTGGCCGGGTTATCTTCTCTACTTTTACCGTCTACCCCATTTTTTTTCACTTTGGCAGCATTTTATACTGTACATTCGTTCATATATAGGATTTATCCTTCGGATGCAAAGTATAAAAAAAGCTGATTGTATCCGTCAAACCTTCCGTAAGTTGAACCTCACAGCCCTCGCTAAACAGAGTGGTTTTAGAGAGAGGAAATCGCGCAAGATCTCCCCTCTGAACTTTGTTTTGGCTTTGCTGGCGATGGCTTCTAAGGGGGCCTTGTCCCTTGGCAAAGAAGCCGAGCTTATTGGATTCTTAGCCAACCGCACCATTTCCAGACAAGCGGTCCAAAAGTGCGCCAAAAAAGCCACCGCTTTTATGACCTTAGTGCTCCTGAGGCTTTTAGAACTTAAAGCTTATGGGCCTGTGGGCAGAGCTGTTCCAAATTGCATGAGGAGCTTTGAACGGGTTCTCATTGCCGACAGCACTTCGATTGGCTTGCCTAAGGTCCCTGGCCCCCTTCTTCCCCGGAGCGTCCAATCAGACAGGCTCCAAACAGGCTCAACTGAAGATTCAGGCCTATTACGATCTGCGCAATGAATCCTTCGTTGACTTCAGCCTCAGTAGCTTCCGAAAAAACGATCAGGCTGCTTCCAAAGACATTCTCGCTCTCGCTCAACCCAACGACTTGATCCTGCGCGACTTAGGCTATTTTGTCCTCGATGTCTTTAAGCAACTCGATCAGCGCGGCTGCTTCTTTGTGAGTCGTTTGAAAACCGGCACTTGCCTTTTAGCCAACGAAGGCGATGAAGAGCTCGATCTACGCAAACTTTTACGTGGCCAAAAGCTTCTCGATATGCCCGTTCGGGTGGGTAAAAAAGCCAAGCTTCCGGTTCGTCTGATCGCCGTCAAACTCCCTCAGAAGGTGGCCCATAAACGCCGCCGCGAGCATAGACAAAACCGCGACAATAGACTTCGATATACCAGCCGCACCAGCTTCCTTCTCGGTTTCCAAATCTTTATTACCAACCTCCATCAGAAAGACTTTAGCCCTAAGCAGATTCTGAGCTTTTACGGGCTTCGCTGGCGCATCGAAATTTTCTTTAAGGCCTTTAAGCAACATCTTAATCTCGGTCAGGTCAAAGAGACTACTCCCTACCAGGTTGAGCTTCTTATCTACGCCCGTCTCATCCTCATTACCCACTTACTCAACTTCGTCTATGGTCCCCTTAGACACTATTCGAATACCAGTTTGTCCTCTCCTCTGAGTATCCTTAAATTCTCCTACTGGTTTGGCTTCTTTGCTCCCTACTTCTTCATCCTCTCTCACCTTCCCAAAGATCAGATCATCCCCCGATGGCTCAAACAAATCCCCAAACACTGCACCTATGAAAAGCGTTCTCGTCTTGATTTCCTCTCTTGTTTCTTCTCCTTAGGTTAACGCAAATGCGCGCAGCGGGACGGGAGCTTTTCGACCTGCAACGGTACCAAAATTCACTCCTATCTGAACCGCCCGCCCGCGCCGAGGACCCAACTAACTCGCCTCGTTCAAGCCGACCAAAACCGATCAATTTCGGCCTGGTCTTCATTGAGGCTTCTGGCTTCGACGATCTTACCTTCTAGCAGCCGAAAGAGATAGCCCGCTATGCCCTTATAACTTAACCCCTTGCGGGTCCCGTATGCGGTCCAAATGGCGACCACATGCTCGCTATCCCCTGAAAGCACATGGTTTATTTCCACGAAAGGCGGGGTCTCGGTCAGATTTACAATTCTCTGAAAGAGGCAGGCAATTTCCTCATTACCTCGGTATTCTCCCGAAATCGGATTGTCACCTGAAAGATAAAAGACGGCGTCTTCCGCGATCATTTCCAGGAAGGGTTTGGGATTGCCGCTGTTTAAAGCTTCTAAGGAATTGCTGACTAAAGTCGCATTGGAACATTCAACCATGGTTACCGAGTATGACACTGAATGCCTTAAATCAATTACATACCTATCTAAGTAGAATGCATCTTAGATCACGAAAAAAGATTCAACCCGTTCTCCCCTCTACTATCGTGACTCTCAATCGTAATCTCCTGTCGAACTTCTCTTCTTTCGATTTTAGATCACGAGGTAGCCGGACGCGCAAGCGTTCGGTTTTGGCATCGACCCCTAAATCAGCTGTGATTACCAAGTTAGGCGTATCGAACCTCGTCCCCGCCTTCTTGCGAAGCCGGCTACATAGTCCAAATCCTGGCGAAACGAATTAAGATGAGCGTACACTCTTTAGAGGAACGCGGGAGCGTTTCTACAAATTGGCTGTTTCGCAGCCGTAAGCTTCAATTTCCAGCGATGCCAGTGGACTGGCCATCGGTAGCGAAATAGAGATCGGGGTTCGCAACGAAAGTGTCTGAGGCGGGGACGAGGGAACCGTCGTCAAGATCGGGCCGTAAGGGACTGTTGTTGATGGACCGCTGTCCATCGGTAGCCAGGATCAAAAATGGATAAACAAGACCGTTGGTATCGATCTGGCGGGAGCCGGTCGCCTCACGCAGATCGCCGCCATTGATGAGGATTTCCGGAAGGAAAGATTGAGACAGCAATCTTAACCAGGAAAAGGCATTTCCCGATGGCTCAATGTCACCGACAAAGAGAAAATTCTCGATATTGGCATCTTCCGCATCGAGACCGATAACACCGGACTGGGCCTCAAAATTCGCATTCGCAGCATTTATACCGCCGATGTTAACAAAGGCTCCATCCGGCGCCACGACTCTGATCAATCGGACATCGGCGATACCATCAACAGCACCGTCAAATGTTTGAGAATTGATTAGCGAGACGTCTACCCTATCAGAGTCATTACCGAGAGTGAAAGTGGAGAAAAAAGTGAGGGGAGTGGAATTCTCAATTGTAAAGATTGGCGATCCCTGAGCGTAAGTCGTGCCGGGTTGGTTATAGGGAGAGGGAACGGTCGCCTTGAAATCTTCGAGAGTAATCGTTAGAATCGTTGCGGGGTCATCACTTCCGAATTCGGCAAACATGAGATCACCGTCAGGGTCGAGGAACGAGATGCGAGTAATGGTACCAGGAGCTGAGGAAAAGGAGGCGACGCGACTGTTTATTTCGAAACCGTTGTAGATGAAACCTTGAAATTCGGTACCATCATTGACCAAGTCGGCAGACCCGGCGATCAAATGAGGACTGACGGAAGTATCCTCCGGGACGACCAGGGAGACGGTCCCACTATTCGCGGATCCCTGAGCGTTCGACACACGAAGCCAGAAGTCACCTGTCTCAGATAATGCGGGAGTGGTAAAGGTCGATGCGGTGGCATCGCCAATCGGATTGACCGTATCTCCACTCACCCCCTGATACCACTGAAAAGTAAACGGTCCCGGACCGGCAACGGCGAACCCGATGGTAGCGCTACCTCCAGAGGGAATCAGCTGAGTTGGAGGAGGTGAAGCAATCACTGGCACGTCGCTACCAACACTGAACTCAATAGTGAGTAGAGGGGCAGTAGCAAGACCGCTTGAGCTGTCGAAGAAGAAACTCTCGCGGCTGTCAAATCGTTTGGCCGTCCCGGGCATCGATTCGTCCCCCAGGATTATCCAGCCGAAATTCTGGCCTGGGTTATCGAGCCAGAACTGAACATCGTTTACCATACCGATATCTTTCCATGTATAGAATAGATTTCGTGTTCCTACATCCAGGAAGGCGCTCGGTATAGCGACGAAATCACCTCCTTCCTCGCTCCAATTTTGAGTGTTGAAAAAAGCATGCAACCAGGTGGCATCATTGGGCTGCGCGTTGGCCCCACCCCCCTCCTGTCCCGAGGCATCTGAATCCGCCTCTCCCCAATCGCTCACAACTCGGTGCAGAGCAACTTCCGTCACGATAACGCTCGGCTGTGTAATTGTCTGTGAAAGGTATAACCGCAGAAAGACATCCGTAATGGTGGCACCTGATGGGATAGCTCCGACGATATCGAACGCGACAAGTGCGCGGCGTCCCAGACCGTTGACACCCTGCTTCGTCTGTCCCGTGAAGATAAAGTCGCCCGCGCCATTACTCTTATTGGCCTCAGCGCTGTTAAAATCGAAGGGGGGCTCAGGCTCGAACAGTGAGTTATCCCTGGAGGTGGGAAGTTCCGCAGTATCAGCGAAGCAGAAACCGCCAAACAGAAAAGAAACGGCGACTAATGCACTTAGCCCGCTTTTCTCACGAATTCCAAAGGCGCGTCTTGGCTGGAACACGGATACCGGCAGTCTACAGCGCCTATCCCTTGAGGCAAACCGGGCTAGAATGCCGGATTCTCAATCGGCAGCACCAACGTTCTGCCCGTCCGTAACAAAATAGGCATTCGCATTGCTGACGAAAGTATCGGTGATAGCAGGAAGGGCACCGTCGCCCAAGTCCGTCCGCGTCCCTTCGTTGCTGATCGATCGCTGACCTTCCGTTGCGAGAAAAGGAAACGGGCAAATGATTCCATCTGTGTCAATCTGGAAAGAGTTTACAGCCTCGGCGAAGTCGCCGCCCGTAATAAGCATGTACGGAATAGTCGAATCCGCACTGAGACGGATCCATGGCTGGGCGGAACCGGAGGGTGCAATATCCCCAATAAAAAGGAAAGCCCTAATGATGACCTCCGCGGCATTAATTCCAATAACGCTGGCAGAACCCGTGAAGTTCGCATTTGCTGCGTTGATACCACCGATTTCGGTTGTTCCCGAAGTACCCTTCTCCACCTTGATGAGCTTGATGTCAGCGATTCCATCGACATCACCGGAAAACGTCGTGCTGTTTATGAGGGATACATCCACCCGGGCACTATCGTTACCGAGACTGAATACGGAAAAGAAAGTAGCGGATGTGGAATTCTGAACTACGAAAATGGCGCTTCCCTGCACATAAGTAGTACCCGGCTGATTATAAGGTGAGGGCACTTCGGCGACGAATTCATCCAGAGTAATCGCCAAAGTGGTCCCGGGATTCTCACCGCCAAATTCGGCAAAAGCGAGGTCTCCGTCGGGATCTAAAAAGGAGATGCGCGTAATCTCACCCGGTATTGAAGAAAATGTGGCCGTTGACCCCGTCATCTCGAAGCCGTTGTAGGTATTGCCCTGAAATTCAGTACCGAAATTCACTTGTTCAGCCGATCCCTCAACGAGCAGTGTTACCGGAACCGCTACTGTCACGGCCGGACTCTCGAGACTCCCGGCAAGATTCGAAGCATGCATCCAAAAGGAGGTTGTCTCAAAGAGAGGCTCCGTCGTGTAAGTTGTGCCGTCAGCGCCGGCAATGGGAATCGAGAAATCGCCAATTGCCCCCTCATACCACTGGTAGGTAATCGGCTCGCTACCGCTCACTGTGAAACTCATCGTAGAGGTCTCCCCGAACTCAATCTCCCGGTCTTCAGGCGCCGACACAATTTGTGGAGGATCAGCGCCCTCCACAGGCAGGTCGACACTGAAAACACCGGAACTGCCATCTGAAAAATCGACTGTAACTGCCATCTGACTCTTATTGTTGATATCGGAAATCATCAGAGCGGATACCGTGCGCATGTCTCCTCCGCCAAACTCCAACTGATCGCCCTCAAGCAGCACGGGAATCAGGGTGCCATCGCGGTCGACAACCCAAGCACCCATATCGCTCTCGCTGCTGACTTCATCCCCATCCGCCGCCAGCGAAGCGGTAAATCCGAACTGTCCCAGGTCATTCAGCGTCGGGCTGCTCAAGGTGTCGAATCGTACGCCCGGGGGCGCTCCGGGAGCGTTGTCACCAGACCGTGCTCGCAGATTAAGAGAGCCGTCAACTTCCCGCACCCATATACTCTGATTGTTGTTTTCATCGACTTCACCATCATCGGATTTGAGGTAGGCAAGAAAAGCGATAGAGGCTGATTCGTTCACCACGGGATCATAGAAGAAATCGAAGACCGTCCCGACGGGTAAGCCTGGAGCCATTTCACCCGCCAATACCGCCAGTTCAGTGTCACCCGACCGATATATCCAGATACCCTCAGGACTGGCTTCACTCGTGAGCCCTCCCCAATAGGCGACAACACTGGAAGTATTAACTTCGGGCAGACCGACTTCGAAAAAACCTGCCCCCTGAGGAGCACCGGAAGCAGCCTTTCCTGTCGCAGCCAGGAGGTTCAAAGATCCGGGTTCACCCAACCAGATACCGCTCTCATCCTCACCGGTAGTCGCTCTAAAGGCGAACTCGCCAAACCGGCCCTGGAGAGGGAGGTCAATCTTCTGAAATTCTCTTCCCGAAACACCAGGAGCCGCTTCTCCGGAGACCGCCACCAGGAATGCTGGTTCGGATTCGCCTGGGGTGACCGATGAATAGGGGAGAAACCAGCCGCCATTGCCTCCTTCAAATTGACCATCTCGAAGGTCTCCGCTAAAGGAGACAATTCCATTTCCACTGATCGTGGGCTGGCCTAAGGACCCGTAGCGACCCTGCCGATTGCCGTCGAGATCGGTTTCCGCGAGATCATCCTCCCTCGCAAGGAGCGAGAGACCGGCAACACCAGTACCGGAATTACCTGCCGTAATCCAAATCCCTTCGTCATTCGCACTATGCACTCCTCCCACCGCCGACGGTTCGAGCCGCCCCAAGAAAGCCACATTACCAAGATTGTCGAGGACTGGTTGACCCAACGACGAAACTTGAACGGCGTTGGAAGGCGACGTTGGGACCGCATCTCCAGTCCGAGAGACAAGCTCCAGCGCTTCCCCCTGACGAACGAGCCAGATACCGTCATTATTACTTCCGTTTGTTCCCCCCGCGCCCGTCGCCAGGGACGCTTGAAAAGCGACATCGCCGCTAAGGTTTAGATGGGGCTTACCGAACGTCGAAAATTCAGCGCCACCCGTGCCCGGGGCGCCGTCTTCACTGAGTGCCACAGTATCGAAGAGGACGGTCTGTGCCGGCATACCCGCCGCCGCCACAAGGAACAGCAGGCCCGAAAGAATGGTTTTATTGAAACTGAGTCTTACCGGTTTCACTTCTTGGCAAATTTCAAGTCGCTCATCAAACGAATCCAATCAGGTCGAAATTACTGGGCTGTGAGGGAAAGATCTGGGACATGGCGCTGGGTGGCGCGCCGAGCCAATTCTCCAGCACAGTACGGTAGACACGTCTGAAATCGACGTTGTGTTGCAGACTGTGGTTCTTAATCCGCGCCTGCTCTGATAGATCGGGCAGCTCACCGAAGTAACCAGGCACGACATTTCCGCCTAAAACGAAGAGCGTCTCAGCCGCGCCGTGATCCGTACCACTTGCGCCATTTTCTATGACTTTTCGCCCAAATTCGCTGAAAGTCATGATCAAGACACGATCCCAGTTACCCTGTGCCTTCATCTCCGCGACAAAGGCGCCGATGGCACCGTCGAGTTCCTCAAGGAGGTCCGCGTGTCTTCCCTCTAAGGGCGATGCCCCAACGACTTGATTGTTGTGCGTGTCGTATCCACCTTGATTAACGTAGTAAATGCTCGTGTTGAGGCCTCCGTAAATCAACGCAGCGATGTTCCGAAAGTCATTTGCCAGCCGCGTCTCGGGCCAGTTCTGGTAGAGTGGAAACGCCGGTCCTGAAGAGCCGTCCAAGGCCAACTGCACCGACCGCGAACTGATCATGGCGCTGTGCGCTGCACGCTGTACATAGGCCAACGTCTCATCGTTTAGATCGAGACCGCTGTCTACCGGATGATCGAGACCGACCAAACGGCGGTAGAGATCCTCAAGGTGGATATCGCGTTCATCACTTTCCAAATCCCGCCAGGTAAAATTGGCCGGATCGCTTACCGCGATGCTGGCATTGGACGCCTCCTGGGAATGCATAGCCAGAGTCGGCCGTTCCGAAAAGTTAATCGCCGTGGTTGGTTCGCAGCCGGAGCATTGATGGTCGAAAAAACGTCCCAACCAACCGTCCTGAACAGGTTCGTTCGGGCGCGCCGTATGGTAATAGTCAAAGGAAGTGAAATGGGAGAGATTGGGGTTCGGGTACCCCACCCCATTAACAATCGCCATATTGCCGTCATTCCAAATCTCATTGAATTGGCTCAGATTAGGATGGAGGGCGACATTTTCGCTTTCTCCCGTTACACTGGGGGCGGCGGTATCGAGTTTAAGGATACCGTCTTCTTCGGTAAAGCGGAGGCTCGATCGCGCTCCGACATATATGTCATTCTCAAAGGGAATTACGGTATTGAGACTATCGTTGCCACCCGCCATCTGCATTATCACCAATATCGGTCCATCGCCCTCTGTGGGAGGAAAACCCTGTGCATGGGCGTCAATCTGAAAAAATGTGTTTCCCAGAAAAGAAGGAATCGTGTAGCCGGCTGCCGCTCCCACAAGCGAGCGCTTTAAGAATTCTCTGCGAGATAAACCCCGATCAAGAAACTGAGTCGATCGTTTCATAATAGAAGAATCTGATATTACTGCATCTGATATTCAGGAAGAGACATGAGCAGGCGGACTACCTCTTTAATAGCCTCGAGATTTCCATCCTTCACTTCCACTTCAACATAGCGTTCGAAGAGGACGCGCACCTGACTGCCCCTCAGCCGATGAAAAGGCATCAGCCGATCGGCCAGACGATTGATTAATAAATTGGCCTCGTCAGCAGAATCTGTGGGTTATTTCGGGTTCAGGCAAGTCGCCCATGGTATGAAATAGGGCGATCTTAAGCACTTCGAAGCTCTTAAAGCCGTATGCTTTTCTGATAGTGAGATTTATATTGCGGTTAAAGCCCTCCACAATGCCGCAGGAAAAGGCCTTTTTGGCCCGAAACCAGTTGAGGATGAGCGGCTCGTGTTTGCGCACCGAGCGCACGAACCTTTTGATCGGTTTGAGGCGCGAACGCATGGCGCGCGTGCACCATTTTTTCAGATACCATTGGGCCCAGTAGGGACTTTTATAATGCCACAAGAGCTGAAAGCTCTCCTTTAGTAGATAGGCCCGCACGCTCTTCAGATCGTATTGGAGCACCTCCTTGAGGCGGATCTGTTGGGTGGGGGTGAGATTTTGCGGATTTTTGAAGAAACAGTATTTGCTTTTGACCAGCACGTTGATGTAGCCGTCCCGTTGCAATCGCCTGGCTTCCGCAGCACGAATCTCATTGAGGGCCTTGTTCAGGTTGGCTACCAAGTGGAAGCGATCGAGGATGTGCAGCGCCTGGGGTGCCTTTTTCTTGATCACTTTGAGGTAAGGCTTCCACAGATCCGAGCAGACGTAGAGGATCTGGCTGCTCTTTTGCGCTCCCAATTCCCAGAAAAAACGCAAGAGCGATTTTACGTTGCGCTTATTGAATACGCCCAATAGCCGCCGCCGCCCCTCGTCAAGCTGGTAGACCACGGTGAGATAGTGATGGCCTCGATGATACTGCACCTCATCGACTCCGATCGCCTCAATCCCGCTCATATCGCGCCGTTTGAGCCCCCAACGCACCATCGCCTCGACCGACTCGAAGACGTTGCGCCAGTTCGTGCGAAAAACCCTTGCCGTCTCTTCCCAGCTCAAGCGCCTCGCCCACTGGGCCAGAAACCATTGCATTGGCCAACTCAGATGACTCTTGCCCTTGGCCCAGGGCACCTCTTCGACCTTCACCCCGCACCGCCGGCAATTGACCCGCCGCATGCGGTAACGAAAATACACCTTCATCCCCCACAAGGGCACAAATTCAAAATGCCTCGCCTCGCTCATGTGGTCGTAGCCGCTGGCCGTCCGGCCACACCCCGAACAGCACACCCGACTATTCTTGCGCGGCTCAATCTGCACCACAATCGCCTCCTCCGATTTCACCATTTCCATACTCGCCTTTGCGTAAACAAAGCTCTTGAGCCAATAGCACCGATTCAGTAGCGTTTTGATGAGCACTGGGTCCTCCGTGTTCAGGATGTATTTTCGGTACTACTTTCATCCTCGGAACGGCCCGGTGCTTCAACCTTTCAATCCCATATGCAAAGAAAACACCGACCAGCCCCTCCGGCTGTGGAGGAGCGGGATTCAGGGCAGCGCCCTGACTTCTCCTTGTGCTCACCGACTCTATTTCCTCTTGTAAGCGACGTTACCCACCCACAGATTCTGCTGTAGACCCATAAATTGAAATTCTCTCTTGTCCGCAATTGTCGGGGAGCGATTCTGTCCATTTGTATCTCCGGCAGCTCTTTAACTTCCCCAAACTCCTCAATAAGGTATCCGTGATCAAAAATGGAGATATTCTTGTGGCTCCAGATACTTGGCATATTCAAACGGTGCAGCATGGCACTGGTAGAGAGCCACTCGTTTCCCTCCCCGACAGGTTCGGGCCAGCCCGCGATGGAGGGAGGAAACATAATATCCTGGCCCATCTGGCCCATTGCAAAGAGGGCGGTTAAACTCGGCAAGTGTTCGCTCTCGAGTGCCTTGGAGGATGATATCAGGTAATCGACCGGATCACTGATTTGCTTTCCGACACCATCGGAATTGTAAAATCCCTCACTGAGGAAGATGTCCTTGAGGAGGGGACGGATCTGATATCCGTGTAGATTCTTGAACCGATCGGCCAAAGTCTGAAGTAATTCCTCCTGCGGATCGGGAGCGACGAAATATCGCCAGATTTTCCAGCACGTGTGGTAGGCACACTGGATATTATCGAAAATCACATCAATCGCATCCTGTCCCGAGACGATTGTGGCGCCAAGCAACTGCTTCTCCGATTGGTCCTGGAGCTCGACTATCTGAACGGGGTCATGCGGCCAATCCTCTCCGAACTTCCGCCCCGTGAAGGCTGCGGCGGCGGCGGCCACGTCCTGTTCTGTATAGCCTCCATCGACTCCGAGAGTGAAGAGTTCCATGAGCTCACGCGCGAAATTCTCATTTACCTCTCCGACGTCGCTTTCGTAGAGGTCGAGCATACTCACCATCGCACCGGACCAGGAGACATTTTCCACAAGCTCCTTGAAATCGCCCATCGAATAGGACCGCAAAAGATCGAAGTATTTGAAGAGAAAGACGAAACCTACGCCCTCTTCGATAGTAGAGAAATCGACCGGGAAGTGATCGACGAAGAATTTGAACATCTTCGCCGCCACGGGTTGAGCGTAACTCATCTGAATAAAGTACCAGGAGTTCATCCAGATAACTCCTTCAAAGAAATCGAATTCCCTGGACCCTTCCTCATTTAGAACCCACTCCGGTATGGGAAAGTGACTCCATTCCTCAACCGGATCGACAAGGGCATCGACCACAGTTTCCACCCCAGCGCCAAGTCCCAGTCTATAAACCTGTTCGCGCTCATCGGGAGAACCGCCAAAGGCGACCCTACTTAGTAAATGGTCCGCGCTACGACGCGACCACTGCGACTGCGGAAGTGGATCGAGCATACTTCTATACTTTTCAATTAGATACATTGGAAATGACGAATGGATTCAAAATAATACACTCTCTCAGTGTAGTTGGAATTCGGGCAAAGCCATGACAAGCCGCACCATCTCCATTATCGCCTCGAGATTTCCAAAACGGTCCTCCACCTCGACAAACTGCTCATATAGGCCTCTCACCTGGCTGCCCCGAATCCGGTGAAAGGGAAGTAGACGCTGGGAGACTTCCGTAATCATCAGATTAAAGTTCTCCCGGCTGCGCAACTGGGGTGGGATCACGCGATCAAAATCAATGTCCGGTTGCAGATCTTCTTCGTGAAAGTTGCGAATCAATCTGCGCTCATTCAATAACCGATAATTCTTATGGCTCCACAATCCGGGTAGGTTGAGCCTCCCCATCATCGCGCCGGTAGAGAGCCACTGGTTCCCGTCCCCAATCGGTTCAGGCCAACCCGCGATGGTGGGTGGAAACATCGGCTGATACCCAAGCGCGCCCAGGGTGAGACTCATGGTGGCCATGGGCAGAACGTCGGTCTCGAGAGAGAGGGAGGCGTTCAGTACATAATCGACAGGATCCTTTATCTGTCTGCCTGTGGCTTCAGGATCGAAGAATTCCTCACTTAGAAAAATGTCTCTAAGAAGGGGTCGCAGCCTGTAATCGTAATCGTCTTTGAAACGCACGGCCAGCTCCTGGAGAAGAGTGTCATCCGGTTCAGGTGCGACAAAGTAGCGCCAAAGCTTCCAACACGTGTGGTAGGAGCATTTGCCAGTACCGAATATGACGTCGATGGCATCATCCCCATCGACAATCGTAGCCCCAAGTAGACTCTTCTCGCTGTCGTCCTGCTGGCGTTCGACTTGATACGCCTCATAGGGCCATTCGCGCCGAAGTTTTCGCCCCGTGAATGCCGCTGAAGCAGCCGCAACGTCCTGCTCGGTATAGCCGCCATCGACCCCGAGAGTGAAAAGCTCCATCAGTTCGCGGGCGAAGTTTTCATTTACCTCTCTCGCGTCACTTCGGTAGAGATCGAGCATGCGAATCATGGCCGGGGCCCAGGAGACCTCTCTCACCAGCTCTTGAAAATTGTCGCGCACCCCGTCGCTATCGACATCACCTCCGGAAAATCGCCGCAGGAGATCGAAATATTGGAAAAAGTAGAGCAAGCGGGCATCGTTTTGGATAGTCCCAAAATCGACCGGGAAATGGTCGACAAAGAATTTCAAGAGCTTTGCCGACAACTGCCCGCCAAAGCGCATCTGTTCGAGGTACCAGCCTACGAACTCCAGGATTCCGACGAGACGCCGTTTATCGAGATTCTCTTGCTCATTGAGGACCCAATCGGGAAAGGGAAACTCGCTCCAATCTTCCGTCGGTTCCACAAACGAATCGACCGCCGCCGCCACGCCCTCATTTCGACCCAGTTGGTAAAGTTCCTCCCTCGCCTACGGAGAACCGCCAAAACCGGCTCGGCTCAACAGATGGTCCGCGTGCCGCCGCGTCCACTGGTTGTCAGATAAAGGATCGAGCATCTTCAATTGTGATTAATTGGCCTTGACGGGCCCTTTCCCGAACGAAGCGTAGGATCTTACCACGAAACCTCCCCTCAGGTCGAATCTCAATTAACCCCGATCAATAGGAAAAGTTGCGGTGCTGGAACGTGCTGATCAAAAGGTACAGCGGGAAACTGATCGGACCGTAACCAGGTACCTGTATTAATAAGGGACAGGTAATCTATACTATCTACCTTTCCGTAACTCGCTCGCTATACATCCATGGCTAATATGATTGCCGAATTTGGTTTCGTATCGAGCCCCACAACGAGACACCAATCCAGGTAAACCACACTGCGTGGCATATCCCCGCACTTCCGTACCGCGTCCAGGCCGGGAAAATTGCCCAAATCAAGCTGCAGGTACGACGTCGAATCTCAAGTTGACGATCTCTGGCTACGATCCGTCTCCATTTCGCGCCGCGAAATCTCCAGGAATCCGCGGGCACACGCGAATTCCTACCCGAATACCTCCCGACGGAGATCTCGCAGCACGGTTAAGCCCTCCCAGTCGCTGCCTTTCATCCGCCTGGGGCCGCTCTTCCGTTTTGCTCCAAACTGGCTTCGGAATTCCTCAAAAATGCCCTGCACGAACTCCTCCGAGCCGAGCACCGCTCCATCCGTAAAATATCGCACCCGGCAGCGCAACGCCGCTGCTACCGGCACTTTACCCCCCGCTTCTATCACCCTTCTCCATTCATCATCGGCGATTTTGGCGCCTCCACTTGGTGACGGTGACGCTCCCTTGCAATAGAGCAACTTGCGATACTCACTCGCAGCCTTTCTCCAGCTCAGTTCTTCACCATCAAAACGCCGAATGCTCTCACAGATTCCCTGGCGCGCATCGGCAGAACCGCCCATCGCTTCTCCATACCCACTCCACCGGTATTCCTTAGGGTCTTTCACGATCTTGGCCCGAACCGGATTTAGATCAATATACGCTGCTGCTATCCGCATCGCCGCATCCGTCCCCTCTACCAAAGTACTCTTGAACCGTTCACTCCACAGCGTCCCCACACGGTTATGTGACCGATTATACCAGATCGAAAAACGTTGCTTGAGGGTTTTCATAAACTGGGAGACATCATGCATCCGCTCCAGGAGCTGTTTCCTCAGTTCCTTTGCATCCTCTCCATCTTCTAACAGCTTCATCTCCAAAACCTTGGCATCGGCCTGCTGATAGGCTGTTGGCATCGGATACAGCACCCGATATCGTCGCATCAACTCTTTGTCGGATATCATCACGCTCTCCCGGTCGGGAATCCGTACCATGACGTGGAAATGACTACTCATAATGCAATAAGTAATCACCTCCACTCCGCTGAAGTCGGCAATCTGCCAGAGCTCCTTGCGCAAGACTTCCTTCGCCACCCGATCGATCAGACTTTCCTTATTCACCGTCCGCGTCATGCAATGATACACGGCACTACGGCCAATTATCTTCAATCTAGATTTTCGCATGATTATTTATGCTGATAATTTTCGTTTCGATGTTAACAGAAATAGGATATTAAGACTGTCCCTTATTTTAATTCTCTTCTCAAAAATTATGTTTTGAACTTGACTAGGCTGGGAATCAGCCGCCTCCGCCGGGAACGGCCGCGGGAACCTTTTCATGAATATTCGTGGTTGCGGCCGAGGGAATTTCCGGAACTTTCGAATTCGCCACCTTCTCGATATCGACAGCACTCACTTTGTACTCGGGGCAGAGACTCTCCTCATCTTTTTCCTCGCTCGTGATCTGATTCACAAGGTGTTCCGGGAAATGAAAGGTGGCCCACAAGATTCCCGGCTTCACTTCGTCGGATACCTTGGCGCGAAGGAGAACCTCGCCGCGGGCCGAGAACATACGCACTTTGTCTCCCATCACTATACCCTTGTCGCGGGCATCGCTCGGGTTGATGGCGAGGAGATCCTCAGGGTTAATATCCCGGTTACCGGTCCGCCGAGTCATGGTACCGCAATTATAGTGTTCCAATATTCGGCCGGTGGTCAGGATGAAAGGGTATTCCCTGCGATTTTCCTCAATCTCGGACGACTCATGCCAATCGAAGAAGTGAAATTTCCCCTTTCCTCGCTTAAAGGTCTCCTGATGCAAAATCTGCGTGTCCACACCGTCCTGAGAAACGGGCCACTGTTTGCCGTTTTCGCCGAGTTCATCCCATCGAATCCCCTCAAAAAACGGGACGACCTTTGAGATTTCATCAAGAACGCCATCGGGCGTGTAGTCGGGCTGTGTGTAGCCCATACGATTCATAATCTCGACGACGATCTGGCCATCGGGTTTAGTGCCCGAAAGCGGTTCGACAACGCGATTGACCCGTTGGACACGGCGCTCGGCATTCGTGAAAGTCCCACTCTTTTCAAGAAAGGAAGCGGCGGGCAGTATCACGTCCGCGTATTCCGCGGTTACCGTCATGAATATCTCCTGAACGACGAGGAAATCGAGACTCTCCAACGCTTTGATCACCTCAGCGGAATTGGGATCGGTCTGAACCACATCCTCTCCGACAATCCAGAGCGCTTTGAGGTCCTTCTCTTTCGCGGCGTCGAACATCTGCGGAATCTTGTACCCAATTTCGTTGGAGACGGAAACACCATAAGCCCGTTCATAGTGATCCTGGATTTCGGGGAGCGTAACGTTCAAATAGCCGGCGCCCTGATGCGGTTGCACCCCCATGTCGGCCGCGCCCTGGACGTTGTTCTGGCCGCGCAGCGGATTTACTCCGACCCCTTCGCGCCCGATATTGCCGGTCATCATGGCGATGTTGGAAATGAGCATGACAGTCTGGCTTCCCTGTGAATGCTCGGTAACGCCAAGACCATGGAAACTCATCGCTCTTGGCGCCGAAGCGTAGGCGATAGCGGCTTCCCTAACAAGGTTGCGGTCAACCCCTGTTACCCGTTCAAGGTTGTCGATATTCAACTGCAGTATCTTCTCGCGGAAGCCTTCGAACTCCTCGCAGCGATCTCTCACAAAGTTTTCATCCACCAGGCCCGCCTCGATAATGAAGTGGGCAAACATATTGAGAAGCGCCACATTCGTCCCGGGGCGCAGTTGCAAGTGATAGGTCGCATAAGGAGCCAATTCGATCTTTCGAGGATCGATGATGATCATCGGAACTCCCTTCATGAGCCGCTGCTTGATTCTCGCGCCGGTAACAGGGTGGCCATGCGTCGGGTTCGCGCCGATGAGCAGGAACATGTCGGTCTTCTCCAAATCATTTGTGGAGTTCGTGGCAGCGCCCGTCCCGAAACTCTGTTGCATGCCCCAGGCAGTGGGAGCGTGGCAAACGCGCGCGCAGCAATCGATGTTATTTGTCCCGATTACCGCCCTAATGAATTTCTGCATTAGGTAATTTTCCTCATTTGTGCAGCGTGCTGACGAAATTCCTGCAATCGCGTCCGGACCGGAACGAGTCCGAATCTCTTTCAGGCGTTGAACGATAGTATCGTAGGCCTCATCCCAGGTCGCTTCCTCAAGCTTTCCATTACGTCTGATAAGCGGGGAAGTCAGTCTGTCAGGATGGTTATAGAACTTAAACGCGTAACGTCCCTTCAAACAAGTATGCGCATGATTCACCTCCGCGTCCGGAGGCGCCTGGATAGAAAGCACCTCATTGTTCTTGACCGCGACATCGAGGTTGCACCCCACTCCGCAATAGGTACAGACGGTGCGTATCTTAGAGGTAGCCTCGATTGATTTGGATTGAAAAATGTCGGATATGGCGGAAGTTGGGCAAGCTTGGGAACAGGCCCCGCAGGAAACGCAATCGGAGTCGGCGAAAGAGGAATCCAAACCCTTGATAATCCGACTCTCGAAACCCCGCCCGTGCATACTGAGGACAAACTGCCCTTGAACTTCATCGCACGCCCGAACGCATCTGTTGCAATTTATGCACTTGGAGAGGTCAGACGTCATATAGGGGTGTGTCAGATCCTTTTCCCGATCGAGATGATTCCTGCCTTCCGGATAGCGAACGTCGCGAACGCCTACTTTAGCGGCGACCGTCTGAAGTTCACAATTCCCGTTTACCTCGCAGGTGAGGCAGTCCAAGGGGTGGTCCGTCAATACAAGTTCGATAATGTTCCGCCTCAGCCTCTGGATTTTCTTAGTTTCCGCAAAGATATGAAGACCCTCGCTCAAGGGAGTGTGGCAAGCCGCCACTACGCGCCGTGGTCCGTCCGCTTCGAGAGCGATTTCTACGGAACAGACCCGGCAGGCGCCATAGGGCTCCAATTGCGGAGCATCGCAGAGGGTAGGCACATAGCCGCGGCCCCGGTGCCGATCCAGAAAGGAAAGAATCGTCTCACCCTCTTCAATCTCGCAAGGTTGACCGTCGATATGGGCAACTTGCGATTCCTCGTAAATCTTGATCATGTCGCTACCTCTTTCTCCAGGAAATTGGGCCGCAATTCCTCATTAAAATAGTGCAATGCGTTTCTGATCGGCAAAGGAACGCCACCTCCGAGGGCGCATAAGGAGGTGATCTCCATAGTATCCAATAAATCCGTAATCAATTCCGGGTCAATTTTATAATCGCTCGTGCGCGCTTTCTCGACAAGCTCCTGTCCGCGCACGGACCCAAGCCGGCAAGGGAAGCATTTTCCACACGATTCGGCAGCGGTAAACTCAAAGAGGTGCTCGATATACTTGAGAATGGGAAATGATTCCGGAATGCAGACAATGCTGCCATGCCCGAGAAGAAAACCGTTTTCACTGAAAGATTCGAAATCAAGCGTGAGGTCTTCGATTCGCTCGACCGGCACGATTCCCCCAAGAGGTCCCCCGACCTGAATTGCCTTTACCGGCACACTGAATCCACCACCCATTTCATTAATAAGCTCGGCGAGCGGCGTACCCATCTCTGCCTCATAGAGGCCGGGATGATTAAAATTCCCGTCCAGTGAAACGAGCTTTGGCCCCGTCGAGGCTTCTGTTCCAGAATCGGCGAAGGCTTCGCCACCTGCCTTGAAGAGGTGGTGCAAACAGGAGAAAGTTTCGACATTATTCACGATCGTAGGTCTTCCGAAGAGCCCTTCCTCCGTGGGAAAGGGAGGCCGTATGCCGACCTCCGGCCGCCGCCCTTCGATTGAGGCCAGCATCGCCGTCTCCTCCCCACAGATATAGGCGCCCGCCCCCTTGATTGTCTTGAATCGAAAAGAGAATCCACTTCCGAAAATATCGTCTCCCAGGTATCCCTCTTCCTGCAGTTCCCGGATAGACTGTTCAATCATGGCAATCGAATCCGGATACTCGGCGCGAATATATAGGATTCCAATTTCAGACCCGACAAGATAGCCCGCCACCATCATACCAAATAATACGGCGTGGGGACGCTTTTCCATAAGGTAGCGGTCAATATAGGCGCCCGGATCGCCTTCATCCGCATTACATGTGATGTATTTCGGACTCCCTTTTGCCTTTCGACACATCTCCCATTTCAGGCCGGTTGGAAATCCCGCTCCACCCCTGCCACGCAGTTTCGAGGCTTTCAATTCATCCAGGAGATCTTCGGGTTTCCGCGATAACAGCTCCCTGAACAAACTGTAAAATTCGGTTATTCCGGGAAACTCGGCTATTAAAACGGGAGGATCCAGATTAGACCCAGTCCGGTATTCATCCAGTGAAGACACTTGCTTTCCGTCGATAATACGGTCGATCTCCTCCTCCCTCTTGGCGGAGTAGTTGGTCCCGTTATACTGAAAGGACCCATTCTCATGACACCTGCCCAGACAACAGATCTCTCCAATTTCATCCTCTTTAAAATGCCTCTTTAGACTCTGGGTCAGTGCCTCCTGGGTGCCCGCCGTCATGCAGGCTGTCCCGTTGCAGACAAAGGCCTTTTTTCCCTCGTTCTCCTTCTTCAGGAAATCGTAAAAGGAAACCGCTCCCAGTGTAATAGCATCGCCGATGAGGTATTCTTCAGCCAGAGCATGGAGATCGCCCGATTCGGCCGTACCTGTCTCTTGGGCGGATTCGACCATTCGCTCGAATAGGTTCTTCTCAACTCCTTTCCTAAACGACAGGGAGCTCAGATTTCTAGACATGATTTTTTTTCGAGATCACAGGGCTGAAGATTACTAGGGCTCCTATTCGATAATACGATAATCCCGCCGCGGGAAGGAGGCGAATTTTGATGCCTAGAGTATCGATAAGCAAATTAACTGCCGGTGCAACTGGATTTCTCAGCAGAATATCGGATTCGCTGAGGATCGCTGTAAATGTTGAATCGGTTATCACGCACAAACCCGAGAAGAGTCATGTGGAAAGTATTCGCTATTTCGACAGCGAGGCTCGAAGGCGCACCGACACCGGCAACAAGCGGTATGCCCGCCGCAAGCGCCTTTTGCATGATTTCAAAGCTCGTTCTCCCACTGACGAAAAGGCAGCGACTCTCGAGCGGAATCCAATCCTCGGCCAACGCCGCTCCAATGATTTTGTCGACCGCGTTGTGACGACCAACATCCTCACGTAAAAGGAGAAGCTTGCCCTCCGCGTCGAACAAAGCGGAAGCATGAAGCCCTCCCGTTGAATCAAAAAGCGCTTGTTCCGCTCGCAGAATAGCGGGCAATTCGTGAATGAGAGCCGAGCTGACGACGGGCCTGGTAGGAGAGATTGGAAACATAGAATGCAATTTGAGGGCTTCGAGCGACGCCTTTCCACAAACTCCACAACTGGAAGTCGTATAGAAATGACGCTCCAATCGCTTCAAATCGACAGACACACCGTCTCTAAGGCAAACGCATACAATATTTCCGCTGTCCTTGACACCTTCCTTTGATTCCACACGTTCGATACTCGCGATCTCATGGAAACTGGAGACGATCCCTTCAGTGAAAAGGAAGCCTTCGGCCAATTCAAAGTCGTGCCCCGGTGTACGCATAGTCACCGAGATGCTTCTATTTACGAGAGTGCCCTCTCGCGTGTAAGCCAGACGAATTTCAAGAGGTTCTTCGACCGCCAACACATCTGAATCACTTTTTTCACCATCGGAATGGATTCGCTTAACCGAAGCTCTGATGGTACTCTGCTCATGCATGATTATTGCCCGGCACCAAAGCGATCAGGTCGCTCAGGGAGCGAAAATGGTTTTCAACGATGGAGACATCGCTCAGCTCACCCACGATATGATCAAAAATCTCTCGCTTGCTTGATTTCAGGCATTCGATACGTTCCTCGACCGTTCCCTCAGTCACCATGCGGTAGACAAAAACTGCCTGATTCTGACCGATTCGGTGGACGCGATCGACTGCCTGCTCCTCCACCGCGGGATTCCACCAGGGATCTAGAATGAAAACATAATCGGCCGAATGCAGCGTGATTCCAGTACCCCCCGCTCTCAGGCTCACCAGAATCACGCCTCCGCGCTCCGTTTCCTGAAATTCTCTGACAGGCTCTTCCCTGTTACGGGTTTTACCTGTGAGTTCAAAGATGGCGACTTCCTTGCTTCTAGTTTCAAGTCCCTGGCGGACTCGTTTCAAGAGAGCGACAAACTGACTAAAAATTACAATCTTATGCCTGCCAGCGAGAGCTTCCGTGACCTTGTCGAGGAGAAAACTGATCTTACCGCTCTGATTCAGGTCCGCCTCCAGCCAAGGCAAAAGATCGGGATCGCAGCAAACCTGACGCAAACGGGTCAATAATGTAAAGAAGGCCAATCCCTTCCCATGCAGGGCGGGAGAGAGTTTGTTACCAAATTCGGACAATCCCTGTTCAGAAAGACGGATATACTCCCGCTGCTGAAGTTCGGTTAGAGGACATATCAGCTCCATCTCCACCTTGGGAGGGAGTTCTTGCAGAACCTCCTTTTTCGTGCGCCTGAGCACGAAAGGGGCAACCTGCTGCTTGAGTCTCTCTGGAGCACTCTTACCATTTTCGGCCATGTCCAATTCAAACTTTCTCCTCCCACCCAAAAGGCCGGGCATGAGGTAGCGAAACAGCGACCACAGATCCAAATATCGATTCTCAAGGGGAGTCCCGGTGAGCACTAGTCGGTGTTTCGCTCTGATTTTCGTAGTGGCGACCGAAACTTTGGCTTCAGGATTCTTAATGAATTGAGCCTCATCGAGCACTGCGTATCCAAATTCCATTTCTCCTAACAGTGCTTTATGTCTTCGCAGTTGTGTATAACTGGTCAACCAGATCGCTGCTTCCGTGCTATCCGAAAAGGTATGTCCGCTCTTCAGAACCTCGACTTGTAATTTGGGGAAAAATCTCTTCAACTCATTCTTCCACACTGGTACAACACTCGCTGGACATACCACGAGGTGACTCATTCCGTGAATCGGTCTGAGGGCAATTAGTGAGGCCACCTGCACCGTCTTTCCCAAGCCCATTTCGTCTGCCAATAGCCCGTGGCAATCAGCGTCGCAAAGACGGGCAAGCCACTCCACTCCGCGCCGTTGATAGGGACGTAGAAATTTGGGCAAATCGAACTTCAATCGCGAAGGCGAAGCCAGCTGATCCCGCCAACTCTTAATCTCCTGTGAAAGATGAATTCGGATCTCATCCCGACCAGAGAGTGAAAAGAGCATGTATCGTGGAATTTCGGCATTATCATTTTTGCTGAGGTAATCCTGCCAACTTTCCAAAAGGTTCCCCGCTTCCTCTTCCACCCGAATGATCCCGATCTCCGGCAGGATTACACTCTCTCGACAGCGCCGCAGGAATTTATGAATCTGGCATTCCGATAGAACAGTCTGACCCACACTCAATCTCCATCGAATTCCAAAGCGACCGCCCACGTGGATTGTTTCCGCCTCCACCTTAGCCTTCTGGACTCCGAGTGACAAGGCCCTCGCTCCCTTATCGAGTTTCACTTTGAAATGCTCTTGCCATTTAGGAATCCCATTCCGCAAAAACGGCACGATCCGATCAGGATCTCGCAGGAGATAATTCTGACGATGCGACCGAAGCTCGAAGCCTACTCTACGCGCAACAATCGCGAGATGAATGAGCTTCTCCCGTTCTTCCGAATTTATACTTCCTGCCCGATTCCCGTCCCGGAAGAGAGCGCCCTCACGTTGGCCCTTTTCATCCTTCCAATGAGCATCGAAGCTGAGCCCCAAAGAAGAGGAAGAGAAGCTCAGGACAAGAGACCGGGCAACGGAGACGTTTTGCTCATCCGACTTATCTTCGGAAATTAACGCGGTGGCGGCATTCCCGCCCTTTTTACCCCTACCGTTGCTGCCATCTACCACACTACCTGGTATCGCTGTAATCTCATCGGCAACCAGCTCTTCAATTTCGTAAAGTCCAGCCGCAGCCAAAGATCTTCCGAAACGAGAGTCTCTCGTAGAACTGCGTACGGAGAGCTTCTTATCCGCCCATTCGAGCAGGGCATAGGTTTCCTGCTTCTTTCGCTTGCAATGAACAATCGCATCGTCCGCGGTAAGTTCGATTTCACTAATCGTCCCCTCTCGATATATTAAACGCCCTGATGCCAGTACTTCATCACTAAAATAGCGCTCCCAATTTGAGGTGAGTCGCTCAAACCACGCCTCCAGGGCAATCTGAGAATATATACGCTTGGAGCTTCGTAGTGACATGCAGATGCGCTCAGTTCTTGTTTGGAACCTTCCACGGTTCAAGTCAATTGACTTAACCGGATGAATCACACAGTCTATCCAAATGCTCCTAGAAGTCGAGGCGAATAAGAACGAGATCAAACTCGCATTGTTGAAACGTCCAGTCCAGGGTATGGAGCAATCTTAAACTGGTGGCTAAATTTTCCTGCGAATTCAATCTGGAAAACGGGGAGGTCTACGATTTTACGGTGGACCTTGAGAAACCTCTCGCCAAGGAAAAAGCTACCCACGCTCCCTGGACAGAACTCGACTTCCACAAATGCAGGAATTGTCCGCTAAGCAGCGAGATACACCACCACTGCCCGGTGGCTGTGGATATCGAGGAAGTGGCGGAACAATTTACCGACATACTCTCCTTTGAAAGAGTGGAAGTGAGAGTAAAGACGAAGGAGCGCGATTACGTTAAGAACTGTGATGTTCAGACCGGTCTGAAGTCCCTTCTGGGATTAATAATGGCATCTGGCACCTGCCCCACGCTCTCTCAATTTAAGCCTATGGCCTACTATCACTTGCCTTTCGCAACTGTTGAAGAGACAATCTACCGCGTCGTCGGTTCATACCTCGTAAAACAGTATTTCATCAACAAGGAGGGTGACACCCCTGATCTCGCCCTTAAAGGATTGGGAACACTCTACAAGGAACTCCAAGCCGTAAATCAGGACTTTATGACACGTATTCGAGCGGCTTCCAGGAGCGATGCAAACCTCAACGCAATAAACATTCTATTCTCCCTCTCTGCCGTAGTAGCGATGACCCTCCAATCAAAATTGAATGAAATCAAACCGATGTTTTTCAGAGAACTCCCGGAAGGAGGCAGCCCGAGGCCATCGGAAGAGACTGGAGAGGTTGTCGGTAATGTTGCCACGGAATAGTCCCTGATCCAAAAAAATAGTTGGATCACACCAGACTCTCACGGTTTGCAAAATGAAAGTACACTTCTGGGGAACGCGCGGCTCAATACCCGCCACTACAAATGCCAAAATTATCAGAGAAAAGATCGCAAAAGCCCTGGAGGCGTCTCGAGGTCAGGATTTGTCAACGCCCGAGGCGATTCGCCAGTTCATTGACTCCAGTCTACCCTTTTCAATTAAGAACACATATGGAAACAATACTCCGTGCATCGAGATATTAGATTCGACCGAGGACATTATTCTGTGCGATTCCGGCTCAGGCATCCGCGATTTCTCCGATACCTATTTGAAGGACAGAAATGGCGATGAGCGCCGTGTCTTTCACATCTTTTTGTCTCATCTCCATTGGGACCATATTCAGGGCTTTCCTTTCTTCACTCCGGCCTATATCCCGGAAAACCGAATTGTAATTCATGGATATCATGAATCGATTCCACAAGTCTTCCGAGCCCAGATGTCGCCCCCCTGTTTTCCCGTCCCCTTTGACCAGTTAGGCGCCAATATCGAGTTTGACGTCAAGACAATAGGCGAATCTTTCAAGATTGATGATCTTGAGATCCACGGAATTGAGCAAAACCATCCCGGCAAGTCCTTCGGATATCGGTTTTCAATTCATGGGAAATCGGTCGTATACTCAACCGACTCTGAGCACAAAGAGGACGCCTACCAATCCGATTATCCCTTTCTCTCATTCATTCAAGACGCCGATCTGATGATTTTTGACGCCATGTACTCTCTGGCCGATGCCACATTCAACAAAGCCGACTGGGGCCACTCAAGCAATGTGATGGGGGTAGAGATTTCCTCGCGTGCCAGAGTGAAGCATCTCTGCATGTTTCACAATGAACCCACCGCCTCGGATACTGATCTTGACGAGATTCTCTTTAACACCCGAATGTACAGCGACGTTTATCACTGTGAACATCAAAGCATTCAGGAGGATCTCCGCTTTCCGGAGATTATCTCCCTCGCTTTCGATGGTCTGGAAATTGAGATATAAAAAGCGAAAATTGAAGGAAACGTGCAAGAAGCTACCCCGCCAACAATTCAGTTTCAAACCACCATCGCTAAGGAAGAGGTAAACAGACTGCCGCTGAAGAGATACAGAGGCCCGATCGAGGTCGTAAATGGCCCCAATGAGACCTTCGCCGCGGTTGAAATGCTAAAGAGAGAGAAAGTCCTCGGTTTCGATACCGAATCCCGCCCCACTTTTCGCAAGGGAGAGGCTTATCCCCCTTCGCTTCTTCAACTGGCTGGCTCCCGCTTCGTCTACCTTTTTCAACTGAGAAATAGAACATTGCCCGAGGCACTACTAAGTATTCTCAGCAGCCCGGATATCTTGAAGGCTGGAGTCGCGATAAGGGACGACATCCGAAAACTGCAAGAGCTCAACGAATTCACTCCAAGCGGTTTCATCGAACTAAGCGATTTCTCTCAACAGCTCGGCATCGTCAATACCGGCCTTAGAAATCTGGCCGCGATACTGCTGGCTTGCCGTATCTCGAAAGGCGCTCAGATCACCAATTGGAGCAGAAGGGAACTAACAGACGCCCAGATTCGATACGCTGCTACCGATGCCTGGGTAAGCCGTCAGCTCTTTCTTCGCTTTTCCGAACTCAACCTCATCACCGCACTTTAGAATCGCCAATGGTCCAAGCACTCCAGGAGATCGCACAGAACCTTGGTATCGCGAACAACCGCAGGCACATATTTCTCTGTTGTGACCAGAGCAAACCGAAATGTTGTGCCAGCGATGTCGGATTGGAGTCTTGGAATTTTCTCAAAACTCGTCTCGTCGAACTCAACCTCGTTGGAAACGGAGGGATTTACCGGACAAAAGCCAACTGTTTACGGATTTGCCAAGGCGGTCCCATTGCTGTCGTCTATCCCGAGGGAACCTGGTATCACTCCTGCAGTCCGTCCGTACTCGAACGTATTATCAATGAGCATCTCATCGGCGGTCATCCAGTGGAGCAGTTTCTGATAACGCGACAACCACTGGATCCGGAAAGACATCCGACATCAGAGATGGGATGCAGGAGACAAACATCTGAGACTTAATACAATGTGTGCGAAATTAGCAGTACTCGAAACAAACCGGGGCCTGATTGAAATCGAGCTTTCCCCGGATAAGGCTCCAAAAGCCTGCCAGAACTTCGTCGGCTTAATTGGAAAAGGCTACTATGACGGTGTCATCTTTCACCGCGTCATTCGCAAATTCATGCTTCAAGGAGGAGATCCCACGGGAACAGGAACTGGGGGAGAGTCGATTTGGGGCAGCAATTTCGAAGACGAGTGCCACAAGAATCTCAATTTTGACAGTAAAGGAATTCTCGCAATGGCAAATTCCGGTCCCAACACAAACGGAAGTCAGTTTTTCATCACGACAGCCAAAACACCATGGCTGCACATGAACCATACCATCTTCGGGCATGTCAAATCCGGCTATCAGGTTGTCAGGAAAATCGAAAAAACTCCGACTGACGGGAACGATAGGCCGAAGGAAGAACAGAAAATCATAAGGGCATTCATGAAAGAGGTCTAGCCCGGACATTTCACACACTTCGTAGTGAGACTGCGTAGGTTGCTGCGTATCAGTGCCTTTCCGCAGCACGGCGGGCGACAGCGTGTTGGAACCCTCTGAGGTCGCCGGACAAGGGAAGGCTTTGAGACGCAGTGACATCCGCGGTCGTAGCAGAAGATTTGTGAAATGTTCGGGCTAGGATGATTTATCTTGAATATAAGAATTTTATGCCAAGTATGAATCGAGCCTTCCGTATATGTAGAACAAATTGAACTGAAAAAATATACATAAAACACACGTATCTGGAAATGGCTAAAAGAAAACGTAGAAGAAAAGATTCCAAGAATAAGGGAATTAGTCGCATTGACTCAGGATCAACTCACGGATGGTTCGTGAGGGGATACAGAAACGGGAAAACCTACTCAAGACTGTTCAGCGACCTCAAGTCCGGGGGAAAGAGAAAAGCTCAGCAGATGGCACGCGAATACCGCGATGAATTATACGCAAAACTGGCAAAAATCCCCCCAAAACCTCGAGGTCGACGCATTGTCTACCGCGATTCTCGTAATACGACGGGTGTATTAGGAGTATGCCGCACGTCGAAACGAAGCACCTCGGGCAACGTGACCGATTGCTATTCGGTAAGCTGGAGGCCGACCCCCGGTGTCCAAAAATGCACCTCCTTCTCTATCCGAAAATATGGGGAAAAGAAGGCATTTCAGCTTGCTGTGGCACATCGGCGAAGAATGTTGAAAGAAATATACGGCCCGGGGATATTCCGTAAGATGGCCGCGCGTCAGAATAGCTAGTTCAACTCTTCTGGAAGAGATTTGGGTTCAACCCACACGGTAAGAGGACAATCGCACTGCCGGTCTGCTTTTATCGTCGTGGGTTTTTCCTTGTACTAAGTGCTATACCTCGCGATCGTTTGCTTTATATGGGCCTTCTCTTTCGGCCTCATAAAGTCTCATCTCGCGGAGGTCGACGCAAGCTTCGTCGCCTGGGCGAGAATGATGCTGTCTCTCTTACTGTTTTTACCTTTTCTGCGATGGAGACATCTGTCTGTTCGAGCAGCTAACCGGTTGTTGCTCATTGGTGCCGTGCAATATGGGATTATGTACAGCACATATCTCTACGCTTACGCATTCCTGCAGGCTTATCAGGTGGCCCTATTTACGATTCTGACACCGATATACGTCATTTTTATAAATGATCTCTATGAGCGGAGAATTCAGCTTTTCCATCTTACGATGGCGTTGTCTGCCGTATTGGGTGCAGCGGTTATCCGCTACAAAGGGGGATCCTTTGAAGGCATTCTTTACGGTTTTCTTATCATGCAGATCTCAAATCTCTGCTTCGCCTTCGGCCAGATTGAATATCGACGAGTAAGAGAGGAGACTGGGAGAACAAGAGATCGTGAAACCTTCGCACTACTCTATCTTGGCGCCCTTCTTGTAACCACATTATCAACAAGCGTCAGTGGTGGTTGGAACGATATCACGAATCTCCATGGAAATCAGATTCTTGTCCTACTCTACCTCGGAATCCTGCCATCGGGAATTGGATTTTTCCTCTGGAATATCGGAGCGGTAAAGACGAATACCGGAACCCTCGCAGTTTTCAACAACATTAAAATTCCCCTCGCCGTAGCAGTTTCCCTCCTCCTATTCGGTGAACAGGCACATATACCAAGACTGATGGTAGGGGGCGGAATAATGTTTCTAGCAGTAATTGCCTGCCAAAAGAAAAGCAGCCCAACGGCAGACCACGGCGTTCCCGATTAGTCAGGCCCCAGGTCGTGGCGTGGCGTTCAAATTACAGCGATTTCTCAAACTCAACTATAAGCTGGCGGCTTCCCACGACAAAGAGAACGTCGCCCGCATTCATGCGTTCATTCGAAGAGGGTGCTGTGACCCGTTCCGCTCCTCTCTGGATGCCAATCACAGTTATTCCGTAGCGCCGGCGAAGATCGGCTCCCGCCAGCGTATTGCCGACTAAAGGCGAATCAGGTTTCAGGTAGAATTTCTCGACCTCAAATCCGAGCGCCCGAGGGCGTTGCTCGCGCGGGATCCGCATGGCCAGCAAACTCTCGGCCTTGCTGTGCTGAGCCTTGCTGCCGAGCAGGACGAGCCGATCACCGGGAAACAGGGGTGCCTCTGGGGAGGGATCGATGACTTGATCGTTTCCTCTTCCAAGAGCGAGAATCGTGCACCCCGTTTTCTCGCGCAGATTCAAATCGATTATGCGTCTGCCGCTGGGGAGCGTGCCATCGGAAATAGTGACCTCTCGCAGTTTTATCGGCCACGGGTATTTGTCGGTAATCTCGGTAAGGACGGATTCTCTCCGTTGCTCTTCGCGATCATGCAGGTGCTGGTTGAAGCTCTCCAGGAACATATACTCCAATTGACTCTGGAAGACATTGATTCGACGCCAGAATAGAAGCGCCGAAATGATCAGAAGGGTTAGAAAAAGAGCGAGAGCCAAACCACTCGGAAAGTAACGTGCCGCAGCGGATAGAAATATCCCCGCAACGATAATGTGGACAACAAACAACACCGCGGAATTCAGAGCATTGCGCATTCGACCGCGAACCGACTGATCTGTAGATAGCTGTTTCAGAGCCGCTTCCGTAAGAATCATGACCATCGCGTTCAGATTGCGGACCAGGGCAACCAATACCGGAACAACAGCCAAAGCCGCCAGGAGCCAGATGCCACTTTGAAACCAGGCATCGTAACTTGACACGATCCCGGTCTGCATGAAATTCGCCGTCAGATAAGCAAGGATGATAATTCCATTGATAAGGAAGAAATAAACGAGATTTTGGACTACGGGCCGCTTCAGAAGTCGTAAGAGTGAATAGCTGCTTAACGCTCCCTGCACTGCCTCGATGAGATTGCGGTAAAATCTCGAAATCAGGAGCACCGGCTCAGGAGTTCGCCGCAATATCAGGCCGAAGAGTTCCTCCGAATGCAGGCTGAGAATGGGTGTCGCGAGAATAGTTACAAGCGCTACACCTACGGCCAAGCTCGTCAGTCTCTCATCTGTTACTCCGAGGGATGACCCTAAGTATGCAATCACAAAGCTGAACTCCCCAATCTGGCACTTGGCAACAGCCGCTCGAAAGCTGCTTTTCGAAGACTGTCCCGCCAGAAAGAGGCCGATCCAGCAACTCAATGTCTTTCCAATGATGACGATAGTCGAAAGCAGCAGAATCCAGGCCCAGGAATTAATCAGGATGGCGGGGTCGATTAACATACCGATGGAAACGAAAAAAAGAGCACTGAAAATATCCCGCAAAGGCAGAGTGCTTTTCTCGATTTCTTCGATGAGTGCGGATTGAGAGATTATGGCTCCTGCCAGGAACGCGCCCAAGGCAACGGAAAAGTGAAACTTTTGAGCGAGTACACTCACTCCCAGAACAAAACCGACAGAGAATATCGTAATTAGCTCGATACTGCCAATTTGATGGATCACATTAAGAAGACCCGGTGCGATTATTCTACCTGTAATGAATACCATCACCACGAATACACCAATTCCGAAAGTCACCAGCCAAACCGCACCCATCTCCAGGTGTCCGGTTACGGAAACACCGGTAAGCACGACAAGCATCATTACCGCCAGGATGTCCTCAAGGATCAGGATCGCTAGTGCGAGTTGCCCATGTGGATGATCGATCCTTTTCTGATCCTGCATCACTCGAATCGTGACCATGGAAGAACTGATCGTAAGAAGAGAGCCCAGAAAGAGACTGGTGAGCGGATTCCAGCGCAAGATCGGCCCGAAGAGCATGGCAAAAAATATCATCCCCAAAGCCTGAAGCGCCAGAGCGAGGAAGGCCGGACCAACCAGTCGCTGAAGGCGCCGCAAATCGAAATCCATCCCAATAACGAAAAAGAGAAATACGATTCCCAGTTCGCTAAGTTCCCGTACTGTTCGGAGGTCTTCAAGGGGAGAGTATGCGAAAAGGTGCGGACCGAGAAGCAGGCCCGTAAGGAGATAGCCAAATATCACCGGCAGACGCAGCCGGTGAAAGATAATCGAGACGAGAGCGGCACAAGCGATAATGACACCCAAATCAAAAATCAGACTGCTGTTCTCAACGACAACAGCCTGATTCAATTCCTGCTCCATATTTTCCCTTTTTAATCAGAACCTCACCAGGAACCTGTCGGACTTACGTTCCGACAGATTCCATGGATGAAAATGAAAAATCTCCTGATTTATTTTTTGACATTTCCGCTAGATCATAAAAGAAAGTAGATGGATCTGCCATCGCTAAAGATACCCCGTTTATATGCTCGGTAAAGTATTCGGCTTATTTTCGAACGACATCGGTATCGATTTGGGCACAGCAAATACCCTCGTCTTCGTCAGAGATAGAGGCATCGTGCTAAGAGAACCCAGCGTTGTCGCCATTCAGAATTCCAATCGCAAAGTCATTGCTGTTGGACAAGAAGCGAAACGCATGCTCGGCCGAACTCCCGGCAGCATCACTGCAATGCGTCCGATGAAGGATGGCGTAATCGCCGACTTCGAAATCACCGAAGCGATGCTTCGTTACTTCATCGGAAAGGTCAACAAGAACATCAAATTTGCTCCTCCTCGAGTCGTGGTCGCCGTTCCCTCAGGCATAACAGAGGTTGAACGCCGTGCCGTAAAAGAATCCGCCACCCACGCGGGAGCGCGCGAAGTGATGCTTTTGCAGGAACCGATGGCGGCGGCTATAGGTGTGGGCCTGCCTATTGATGAACCGACCGCTAATATGATCGTAGACATCGGGGGCGGCACAACCGAGGTCGCTATCATTTCCTATGCCGACATCGTTTACACCAGAAGCATCCGAGTTGGAGGAGACGAAATGGATGCTTCGATCATCAATTATATGAAGCGGGCTTATAATCTGATGATTGGGGAACGGACCGCGGAGGAGATCAAAATACGCATCGGCTCCGCCACTCCCATCGAGAACGAGCTGACTTTGGAAGTGAAAGGGCGTGACTCGGTTGCCGGTCTTCCAAAGACTCTTCACATTTCTTCCCAGGAGATTCGCGAAGCGCTTGCAGACACGCACAATTCCATTGTTGAACTGGTCCGAAACGCTCTTGAACGCTGTCCCCCGGAGCTGTCCGCCGATCTTGTGGATCGCGGATTTTTTCTCGCTGGAGGTGGGGCCCTAATTCGTGGAATCGAAGGTTTGCTTAGCGAAGCCACCGGTGTACCCGTGTTGCAGGCGGAAGATGCTTTAAGCGCGGTGGCAAACGGAACCGGAGTGGTTCTCCAGAATTTAAACTGGCTGTTAAAGCAGCGAAGTGTCTGATTCTTAGAAATAGTCACTTCGGTCGTCGGCTCCCGTCATGATTCGCTTTTTAAATCTGGCGAAGCCACCTCTGATGCTACTCGGCATCCTGGGAGCTTGGTGGCTGATACCGATGGCCGTTAAATCCTTTCTCCGCGTTAGCTTTTTCGAGTTTCAGGCGCCTTTATGGACCGCTGCTTCTTTCGTGGACGGTATGCAGGAGTTCTGGTCAACACGAAATCATTCAAAACTGGAGCTCTTCGAAGCGGGGCAGGATCTTGCCCGCCTCAACGCTGCATATGAACTACGTTTTCAGGAGAACGAAACCCTGCGCGCGGAGGTTTTCCGGCTTGAGAAACTCCTGAACCTACCATCGCATCCGGAATTCCGCTACGAAATTTCACGGGTTGTGAGGAGAGATCTGAGTAACTGGTGGCACCAATTCATCATTCGCAAAGGACGGAATTACGGAATAGTGGAGGGAAACGCCGTGGTCTATTCCGGTGGTGTCGTCGGCCGGATCAAGGAAGTGCACCTCTACACATCTGTTGTCGAGCTCGTAAGCAGCCGGTCGTTCCGCGTTGCCGCACAATTCGAGGATGACGATCGACCGGTAACATTTCAGGGAGGCGTCAATCTACCTTTTCAGCCACCGATGGGTGAAGTGGTGAACGTTCAGCCGGACATTATAATCTCTACCGGTGCCCCACGTCGCCTCGTCTCTTCTCGTTTGGGAGGAGTCTTTCCCGACGGATTGACGATCGGCTGGGCCGATCGACTCACCCCGAACCCGGACGGTCTTCTAAAGCGCGGCAAGGTAATCCTGGACAAGAGGCTACTGGGTTTGAAGGAAGTTGCGGTGCTTTTGCCGATCGAAATTGAAGGAGCAGAACAATGAATTCCGACAACCGGCTCCTTATCATACTGATTGTAAATGCGCTTCTCTACTTTTTCGTAAATCAGCTAAACGCCGTCCTGGGAGCAAAAGGGATCTATCTCTCTCTCGATGCTCTATATATACTATTTGCCGCGCTCTATTTCAGTAATTACCACGGGTTGATTATCACCGCGGCATCAGCATTGACGGTAGATGCCGTTCTCCCTTCACACTTTGGAACTAACCTGATGATCTATACGATCGCGCTTCTCACAATCGGGAGGATGAAGATACGGCTGCGCAGGGAGAACCCCTACCATGTTATCCTCATTGCTCTAGTGGTAAACCTGCTTATCATCTTAACTTTTACCCTTGTCACGGAAAGAGAGGGGATCATGAGCGGATGGTTCTGGATAAGGCTTATTACGGATCTTTTCTTATCTGAGGTCGTCATAGCAATTACAGCCCCCTGGTATTTGAATTTGCAACGAATTCTTCTTCTTTACCTGGGGATTGATCTGGCTTCAGAGCTAAAGGTATTCTAAGCAAGATGCGGATTGAAGAAGAACGCCTTTTTGAAATTTACAGGAATCAGAATCCTCGACTTCGCCTTTTCTATTTGATTCTCTGTCTACTCTTCTCCGTCCTCCTGGCGATGCTGGCATACAGGCAGGTTATTCGGGGCAGCGTCTATCGCGAACAGGAAAAGAAACAGAATCTCAGACGCATCCTACTCCCTGGCCCTCGGGGTAATATTTATGATCGCGAAGGACGCCTCCTGGTGGGAAACCGGCCCCATTTTTCAGCCGTAGTTTATCTTGGCGAACTCCGCCCCGAATTTAACCGGAAATATATCGAACTGGTACGCAGGGCACGGGAGACGAATCGGAAAATTGATCGCAATGAGTTGAATATTCGGGCGCGCAGCGAGGTCGTACAAAGCTATCTCGCCCGAATCAACCGCATACTCGGCCGCGAAGACCGGGTCGACAGACGCGATTTAGAGAGGCATTTCAGGCAGAATCTCCTTCTCCCTCTACCCCTGATCAAAGATCTCTTACCTGAGGAGTACGCAAAGCTGATCGAACTTATTCCAGTCCAATCGCCAATTCAGATTCACACTGACAGCGCGCGCCACTATCCGTTCCGATCGGCCGCCGCTCATACCCTGGGATTTATCGGCGCCACTTTTGAAGTCCCCCGGGAAGGACTCCCTGGCGCCGACCTCACTACCATTTCTTTCAAGGGCAAAACCGGGAGGACCGGCCTCGAGCAAAGTTTCAATAAGAGGCTGCAAGGTACCACGGGCGGAGAAATCTGGGTAGTCGATCCATCGGGGTTTCAATATCAACGAACTGCGCACAAACTTCCCATAAAGGGTGAGGACATTACCATATCGATCGATATTGATCTGCAATTGGCCGCGGAAAATGCCCTCGGTGACAAGATTGGGGCGGTAGCCGCGATCGACGTAAAAACCGGAGAGATATACGTTCTTGCAAGCAGGCCGGACTTCAACCTCAACGAACTTTCGCCTTTCATTCCCAACCGCGTATATGAGAAGATCAGTGCACGCGGAGCATGGCTAAATCGCAGCATCGCCGGTCTCTATCCTCCTGGCTCAACGTTTAAAATTCTCATTGCCATGGCAGCTCAGGAAAAGGGAATCATTCGCGAAGATACGACTGTGAACTGTTACGGCTCTTTCAAGATTGGCAACCGCTCCTTCGCCTGTAACAATCACAGTGATCGTGGGCCCGTCGGCCTGGAATGGGCAATCTTGAAAAGTTGCAACGTTTTCTTTTTCCAAACCGGAGTCCAGACCGGTGTCGACACAATCAGTGAAGTCTCAAAACGCTTCGGCCTTCACCGCCCAACAGGTGTTGAACTTCCCAACGAAACAAGCCGCATGCTCGTTCCCGATAAAGCGTGGAAACAAAACCGATGGCACGATCGCTGGTACCCCGGTGACACCGCAAACTTATCCATCGGTCAGGGCTATCTCCGACTGACGCCCCTGCAAATGGCCTGTTTCGTTGCCTCATTTGCTCGCCGAGAAGGTCGCACTCGCCCCACCCTCATACATGAGCCTGCGCGCGACTACCGCACGATCGATCATGGCGGGACCCCTCTGCCACTAACAGAGCACCAATATCAGCGTATCGTCGATGGTATGGAACAAGCCACCCAGGTGGGAAGTGCGCGGTTGGCCCGAATTCCCGGCATCCGCATTGCAGCCAAAACCGGCACCCCACAGATTCAAGTGAATAACGAGACTGTCGCCCTCGGCGCCTTCATCGCCTTCGCTCCCATCGAAGACCCGCGAATCGCCCTCGCAGTCGTCGTCGAGGCCACTTCGCCCGATGACCAATACAGTGGTGGATTGACTGCCGCCCCCATTGGAAGAGCAGTCCTGGAAGCCTTCTTCGCCAAAACCAGGGAGAACGGGTCAGGTTTAGTATTCAGGTGAATTCAGATTCCTCTATTTTAACAATCTCCGCGCATACCGAAAAATGGGTTTCGCTTCCGGGCGATCTTGTATTTCGCCGAATCGAAGGGCGAGGAGCTGCCCGTAAATCTCGTCCCACTCCCTTTTACTAATTCCTCGGTCCGATTTAAACTTCAATCCTTTCTCTCGGAATTTAACAACAAGCTTTCCTGCTTGCCGGCGAACACGATCCCGGGAAATCTCGAAACCGAAAAGCCTTCCCCTGAGACCCATTCTTGACATCCAGACGTCGGCATAACGCCACACCAAAACAACGAAAACGGCAGCAGTCAGGGAAACGCCCATCTGCAACCATTTTGCGCTTCCCCAAGGTTGGAAGAACCATGCTCGGAGCGCCTGCAATCGCAATTGTATTTCCATCTTTAATAGCGTTAGATATTCTGTGCTCACACTTTTCAACTGTGCTGCGATTTCCGTCTGTTGCTCCTCATCAAAATTCACGATACGCCGATACCAGAGTATTCGCAGACTGTCCAGGTAGGCACGCCAGGAGACATCCCGATTCAGCCTACCGGCTAAGGCGGAATCCATCGCGTTAGCTCCGGTCAATCCGGAACCGGGAGTGGGATCGACCCGGATCCAGCCTTCCTGGCGGTCATAGATCTCGCACCAAGCGTGGGCATCGCTGTTTCTTATCATATAGTAATTCTCTATATCATTCCAAACGCCACCCTTGAAGCCTGTAACCACTCGCGTCGGAAACCCGGCGCTACGTGCAAGCAAGGTGAACGAGCCGGCGAACAGTTCGCAATGCCCGGGCTGATCGGACTGCAGCCAGCGGATGATCTCATCTCCTCCTCCCGGTGGAATCGCCACGTTGAGGGAGTAACCGTGTCGAGCGTTGAGGTACTTGGCAGCACGGGCGCTGAATTCGCGCGAACTCAATCGCTCGCCTCGAGTGATCTCCGCCACGACTCTCCGCAGCACGCTGAAGTTTGCTCGATCTCCTGGAACCGCGAGAGTCGTCTGGGGATACTCGATCTTAGAGTGCAATGTATCATTAAGCGGAGCTAACGCCAGGACTCCGAGGTCCAACAGTTCCTCATCGTCCGGTCCCGGTGGATATACACTCATCGGTGCCATACTCTCTATCTGGTAGAAGAGCACGCTGCTGCCGATGCTCGTCGTATTAAAGACGTGCAGGTTTTTCTTGTACTCGTAACTCTTCCGAGTCTGAAAGCGGAGCCTTCCAAAAAGCCCCACCGTAGGGAGGTATTTGCTGATCCCCCCCTCCAGGTAAAAGATCCATCTGTCATTCTCCGAATCGACTCGAGGAGTAGGAATCGGTCCACCCGGTCTGCGGAATTTGTTATCCACATAGAATACCTTTTTCCTTTTCGCGGAGAATGACATTTGAAATGAGCGGTTGTGATACTCGTCCAGCACAACCATCCGCCAAAACGGATCCACGGGAATGTTCTGACCGCTCGGCAAATCGACGCGCAGAGCGACACTGTCATCCTCGATTATTTCGATGACGTCACCAAACTTGATGCTGTCACTGAATCCTGAACGGGCCTTTCCCTTCAAGTTGAGAAAAGGCATGGCCTGGTCGAGGCGAAAACGGGGTATTAAGACGAAGAAGAAAGAGGATACGACGACGACACCAGCAAATATGAGCACGCCAAAGGCGAGGATACGAAGATCGAACACCTTCATGACACGGCCCGCAAAACGGCGAAACCGGAAGTCATCCCATAGTCCGGCCGGAACCTCGTTTTTCCGATCAAAAGACTCCGTCAGGTTAATAACGAAGAGCAGGCACATGGCGCACGGAGTGAAAATCAGAATCTGCAGCGCAAAGGTCAGGGAGAGTGTGAGCACACCTGAAATTACCACCATAAACAGGCAGAGGAGAATGAGCTGCAGGTCTTCTCGCCGTCTCCGGTACTGCAAACTCCGCACCAGGACCAGCAAAATAATCATTCGCACGAGAGGCGCGATAATATCCGGCTTCGAAAGCAGGAAATCCGTAACGATCACCAAGATCAAAATCGGTGTCACCGCCTTCCAAACCGCGGAAGGAATTCTGGCGGGAAGTCGAGGCCAGAGAAGAGTCGCTACCACGGTAGCGCCAGTCAAAAACAGGAGTGCCCCGCCGCGGACTTCCAGATAAGCCATCGTCCAGAGAGAGACGAGGGCGAGAAGACCACCCACCATCCACTTGAGCTGATAGAGCTCCTCGTAACTAAGCCGCGCCCGCTCTGCTCCCACCGACATTTGCGACTACCTCTCTTTCGTGGCCCGGTGCGAATGTAATAACGGTCGAATCCGAAATCTCCTCCATGGGAGTGTACCGATCGACAGTTTCGAGGCGAGCCAACTGTTCCATAAACCCGTGCAAATCGCTCAGCTTCTTTACTGGCATGAGCGGCTCATCATTGATGGCAGTCCCCCACAGGCTGTGCTCCATATACAAATCCTCGGCCAGGGATGCCGCGAAACTGCACAAGATTTCGAACTGCTCAGCATCTCTCCACACCGCTGTCGGCGATTCGACAAAAAGCACATATGCATCCTGGTTTTCCTCACTCATCTGCCGCACCATCAGGCGTCGCACACGGGCGCTCGCCTTCCAATGCACGAGGCGTTGAGGATCGCCCGTCTGATACTCCCTGAGATTGATCAATTCCGTTCCCCAACCGGGCTTGAGAACCGTCTCTCCCTGCTTAACAGCATGGAGACCGGATGGGGAGTGAAAC
>CBDCEW010000035.1:0-18515 GCA_965215885.1 Candidatus Moanibacter sp. | reverse complement strand
ACTTTGGCTTCAATTCTCTTACCTCTGTGCCGTCCATCGAGAAGCTCGATCAGATAGTTAGCCTCTTTTTCAATTTGCCCAAAGAGGCTCGTATCACAATAGACAACGAGCATGAGGCGTGAGGCGTCGACGACCCGTGCAACCGTTTCCAGCCGCTCCACCGATTCCCCGACGGACTTGCTCTTTTTCAGGAAAATTCCGTCGATTGGGCTTCTTATAAACCGCTCTCGGAGACGGACCTCCGCCATAGCGAGATTGGCCAGGCTCTGTTGGTAGCGGCTCTCGGCCAGGGCCAGCGAATACTTTGCTTCTTCATACTGTTTCTGGCTGTTGATATTGTCTTCTCGCAGAGCCTTGGCTCGTGCGTAATTCTTCTGCGCTCTCTCAAAGTCGGCCTTTGTCCCGTTTACCCGGGCGATGCCCTCGTCGACCACGGAACTCTCAATTTCAGAATCCAATTCAAGAATGATGTCTCCGGCCTTCAGAGTATCGCCCTCTTCCAAATGATACCCGGCGATGACACCGGCTGCGGCCGAACTGAGCCTGATATCCTCCAAGGGCACCATTACCGACCGCAGCGAACCGCGTGTAACGGCATTACGGGAGTATTCAGAATAGGTAAAGCCTGAGTTCGAAGCACCTGCCGATGAGTCTTGAGCATGACTCACACAAACCCCCGTAATAGCCCAAAACGAAAGAATGGCATAACCGATAAGCTTCCTCGGAAGTGAATGCCAACGTAAGCGATTCACAATTCCAACTCTCAATTCTAGATTCTGCTGAAAAAGCTGTCCTTTCGGAATCCGCAACCACGTTCTTGCGAACGCGGCTACACATTTCAATAGCTTACGGAGCACAGTAGCCGCGTTCGCAAGAACGTGGGAATTTTTCGGCAGAATCAATTCTTTCATTTGAAGTCCTTCAAGAATCCTAAAACCACCGCAATTTGATAAAGTTCACAAAATCGTGAAAGAGGATATAGCCGATCGGTTTGATACCCCCATCAATTTTCACTTTCCCCGCAAATCCTACTTTGAGGATCTCGGTATTCTCTGCATCCATTTCCATGGGAAGGATTAGAGCGAAGGAATACTCGCTGCTGCTCGTTTCCAGACCATAGGCAAACTGAGAGGAATCGCTCACTAGCAAATTGTAGTCGCGGGTGGGATCCGCCGTTAGTTTTAATTCCGCCGATAACTCCCCAATATCTCGAAAGCGACTCTCAAGATACACCAAATCCTGCTCGCGCACTTCCACTTTTACATCCCAATCTCCCGGCTGTGCTACTTCGATGATCGACTCGCCAACTCCTGTCACTTTTCCCACCTCCTGGGAGAGGTTGGGCGGACCTACTACTAGCCCATCGAAGGGCGCTCGAATGGTCGCCTTCTCGATATCGGTGGAGAGTCTCTCAATCGTCGCAGAAATCTTTCTGGCGTTTAAGCGCGCAATTTGCATTTCAGTCTCTCGCCCCACGCTTTGAGCCCGATCCGCTTCAGTCATATACCGCTCAAATTCCTGACGCGCCTGGCGCAATTGAATCTCGATATCCCGCGTATCCAAACGAGCGAGCACCTGCCCCTCCCTAATAGTGTCGCCTTCACGAACGCGCACATCATTCATGCGGGCAGAAACGAGGGCGGGGAGGGATCTGAAATTCCGTGGAAGAATGGTGGCTTCTCCGTCAATTTTGTAGGGTAAGGGAAAAACGAGGATTGCGATCGCCAGGATCATGGGTAGCGCAACTTTCCAGAACAGAGTACGATTAGGCGTAGCCGCGAGTTTCCCTCTCACTTCATTCCAGACCCTTGCCGAACGAAGAGATTTGCTCTGGTGCCAATATAGAGCAGTCCCTAAGGCGCGCCCGCCCGAAATCGTCAGATCCCGCATGCGAAATAGCCCTGCCCGCATGTCTTCGGACTGTTCGCGCCCTTCGAAGAGGAGCATGCCGCACACTCTGTAATCCCAATCGAAGAGCGGAACTACGGTGGCCCAATTCATCGGAATGTGATCGAAATAGGCGTTGATAGCTTCGCTCCGCGTTTCCACTTTTGAGGCGTCGCGCTCCACTAGAGCGAGGCGAATCTTGGGCGGTTTCGAGCGCGGCGCCGGAACGAGTGCTTTTTCCGGCTTCTTTACCGACTCTGGCGCCTTCCCCTTCTCAGCATCTCCCTCTTTCATTGCCCGCTTCCCATTCCGCGAAGACCCATCTTCTTCGCTCTCCGGGCCTGAAGGCGCCTCGCTGATCGATTCGAGACCCTTCGATTCCTCTTCCTTTTTCGGAATAGTAGAAAAAACCATTTCCTTTGCCATCGCTTTCAGGAGTTCGCCTTGCTCACTCCTTGGGTGCGGCTTTTTCAACCCACTACAGGCCTCGAAGTGATACTCCAGGGCATCAAGGGAAGTCTCTCGATTCCAACGATCCCTGTTGTATTTTCTTACCGTGAAGATGCTGACCCGGTCGCAAGATACCGCTTCCCGAGCATAGTTTACGAGATTCCAGGAAACCGTTTCAAGATCCAGATCGCCAGACAATTCTTCCAATAGATGCTTGTAGGTATTGAGGCGCGTCAGTTCCTGTGTGACATCGGCCACGCGCCGCGTTTTGAAATAGAGCTCAATCTCCCGGCAAGCGGCCTCAAGAATCGTGAGACGGGCCTGGCTCTCCTGGGCGTCCCCATCGACAAACCAGGCACGCAGAATTCCGGCGGTATCATTTTCAAGCGGAATGGGGACGAAAATATGCTGAAAAGGCGTCCTGTTAAAGAAGGGTAGCTCTTCGGCGGCCGGTGCGTCCTCAACCTCGAGGCCTCGCATCCCTTCAGCACCGGTGGGCAAGGTAAAGGGCTTGAGCAAAGCTGGAGCTCTTTCGTTCGCAACTTTGCGGGTCAATCTCCTGAAACTCTCCTCCTGTTGGGGCGATTCCCTGAAGTTCAAATCCTCCAGATTCTTCCCCACCACTCGCTGGAAATTGCTCCCGTTCAACATCTCATAGGAAAATCCTCGAGGATTCAAAGCCTGATTGATGCACTCGGCATGAACCTGGAGATATTTTGCGAGGTCAGGGGGATCCTTAGCCTCTTTCGCGAGCCGCGCGGAAATGTCGTTGGAACAGCGCTGCACATCCGGCGCATGTACATTGGAAGTATTTGACATGGATTAGAAAAAAGGGTTATAGGTGGCCCTTTTACGGATTCCTCCGGCCACTCGTCAACTTGGTAACCAGTTATTATTACCAATCGTCTAATAGGTAATCTTGCTCTTTTGAATGCGGAAGAATTTACGGAAAGGTAAGCCGGGTAGCCGCGCGAGTAAAGCGTTTTTTTCAATTGATAAGCGAGCCACCCTCTTCACTATGGGCCAGTTTCAACAATCTTTCTAACATGCGCTGCCTGAATTCTTCCCCTTCTCTCAACACGCTTGAGCAAAGCATCTGCGAGAGCGTAAATAACGAAGCCACCCATGTCGCGATCGTAAATGCCGGCGATGGGCGCATGGCCAGAGAATTGCAGGGAAGGATCGGTTCCGGATTGAGGTTATCTCTGGTCGAGCCCCGGCCAGCCATGCACCATTACCTGGACGACTTTTCAGACCTCACTGCCGACCCCTGGGATTTCGCCTGGTACGGGAAACAGGTCGAGAAATACGGAAAATTCGATACCCTGGTGTTTTATCAAACCCACGAGTTTTGGGCCGGCGATGTCCTGATTTTCAGGGAGATTCTTAAACACCTGAAAGATGACGGGCGTTGCTGGATGTCCTCACTAAATTCGATGGCGTTAAGGTTTCTGGAGAACACTCTCCCCCCGGTTAAGACATCTCCGGAAATGCTGGTTCACCCGATAAAGCTCAATCCCCGTCTCGACTACAATACCATGATAGGATTCCTGCAGTTTATCGGATCCCCGGTATTTTTGATCTGGGGACTTCTCGACGAACAAGCCTACAACTATTGCAACAACCAGAAGGATCAAAAAGAGACGACCTGGAGAATTAAGGGCATCGATTTCAAAATCGGCAACCTTGCCGACGCCTTTCTCTGGGGAGCCAGCGTGGTCGCTTTCGAATTCGGTCTTCCCAATTCAGATCCAAAACAAATACAGACGAAGTTCCACGCTATCGCATACAACGGTTCGCTCTTCCAGTCTCTTCTCTTACCTTATCCCGATTTGCGCGATGATCAAATCGGTATTCTTGCCGGTGAACGCGAAATAAGCCATTTCAGGGAGGGGAAGGTGCCTGAGCCGAGCAATTTTGTTACCTTTTTTGCCTCCGAAATTGCAAACACCGAGGGGATCGATTCCGCGCTTCTTCTCGGCTGCGGGTGGGGAAAGGATTTGCTCCTGCTAAAGAAACTTCAACCCGGTTGGAAATGGACCGGTGCGGATAAATCCAGCGAGAAAATCGAACTTGGCCGGGAGATGATGGATGAAAAGGGAGTCACCACTGTTAGTTTCGACGCCGGGGAGCCATTGCCGTTCGAGGATGGATCCTTTGACGTGGTGATCACCACGGGGTATTTTTCCAGTATCTATGCTCCTCTGGCAAAAAAAATGGCGGAGGAGGCGCTTCGCGTCTGCAAAAAAGCGGTCTACAACCTGGAGAGCACGGCCGGGCCCAACAAGGCCCTCGCACTAAAGAAATACAACCTGCCGGAAATCTATCGGGAACTTGGTAAGGAGCCGGTCTATAAACCGGTTTTGGCCGACGACAAGCAGACGGATATGTACCTGCTTACCGTTTCGAAATAGGAATGGAGCCCTAAAGGCCACAATGATTCATCAAATTGAGGATTGCCCGAGCGAACTGCAGCGGCAACCAATCGACAAGGCTCGCGACCCGTCGCCGCTCCTCCCGCCAAGCGGGACGAGGCAGGCAAGGTTTGCGCCACTGGATTCCCAAACAGCTGAATGGCAGCACACCCTTGATCGGATCAAGAACGAAACTCCTACCTCCCTGGTTAACCTCGTCGCGAACCTCACTCGCGAACCTTGTCGACAATGTGGAGAACAACCAACATCGAACCTCCAATTTGGAAAGTCGTTAGCCGTAAGTGTGGTGATGGGCATCCCCCACGCTTGCAGTGGGGTAAATTGAGGATTCCGGATAAACATACTGATGCTGGTATGCGAAAGAATCCCCCAGGCTTGCCCTGGGGATCGTTAGGTTTCTCGGCTACCCCGATGCGAGTAGAAAAACCTGAGGCTCTCCGGGGCAAGCCCGGAGAATCAGGGAAGGAGAAGGCTGGGTCCTTCATTTGGAAACCTAAGCAACCGCAGCATCCCGCTAAGCGGGACCGGGGATTGTTGCCCTCGCCAAATCTATCTTGGTTGCGGCTGCGCTGCGCCATGCAAATCGTGGTCTTATGAACCATTGTGCTGAAACCGGAAATCGATTTTGGAAGTGCTACTTTCTGCGAACGATTGCCGGACTTGCTCTGACGGTTACGGCATCCAGCGCGATGGCGGCCAAGGATACCTCGACACCCGGAAACTTGGAATCCGCGGAACCTTCACGGTTTCTAAAGAATATATTCAAGAAGAGGACCGCGGATAGCGCCTATCTTTCGCGCCTCGAGAATCGTGAAGAACTGGAGAATACGGTCTGGACGTTGGAAAAGGCTCTAAACCGGGCGATGGATGAAAACCCCGAGATTCTTGCGGCGCGCAACGCGCTCGACCGGCAAGAGGGCGTCTACATGCAAGTGCGGGCCGGCCTTTATCCGAAACTGGCAATTACCGGCGCGGCGAGCCAGCGGGATAAAGCCCTCCTTGACCGTTCACCTGTGACCGATCCTTTTGTGCCCTCAGAACAGACAGCGATAGCCGATAAAAGTTACAGTCTCATGCTGCAGATCAACTTTCTCATCTACGATGGAAGAAGCATCAGAAACCAGACCGAAGTTCAGCGGCTCTTAAAGAAGAAACTTTACTACGATGCACAAGGCACCGCCTACCGGGTTGCCGCATTGGTCGAGCAGGCTTTCGACAACCTGCTTTATCGAAAGAACATCCTGCAAGTTTATGGGAACACCGTCGACACTTTTGAGAAACTCCTCGGTCAAACTTCAAGAAGATACGACCTCGGCGAGGTTCCGGAACTGGATAAACTTCGCGTCCAAACCGAACTTATGAACGCGCGAGCTGATTCCGCACGGGCGCAGAGTAACCTTACGAACAGCGAACAGTATTTTCGTAGGATCCTCAGCCTCCCTGAGATTATTGATGCACATATCGGTATTCCTACCGGCGAAAGCATCGTCCGCAAAACCTTTATCGTCCCTTTCCGAGAAGCCAGAGAGATGGCCCTGGACAATCGCTCCGATCTGCTCGCGGCAAGAGTCCAAATCGAAGCCGCCGAAGCGGGCGTGCGCGCCGCCGTCTCCGAGTTTCATCCCAAAATCTCGGGTTTTGCCGACTATCGTGTAAACTCCTCTTATTTCAATCAGAATATTACTCTCGACGGCTGGATGGTCGGTATATCCGGGACCTGGAATATCTTCGACGCCGGCGCCAACCTGGGACGCCTAAAGGCCAACCAGGCCGCGTTGCGCAAATCGCAGATGGACGCAGATAAGCTCGAGTACGACATCAGCTCGCGTCTCCTGGAACTCTACTCGCAGCTCGATCAATCCGAAAGCGTCATAACTGCGCAAGAGAGTTCAGTCTCCTATGGCTTGAGGAGTGTGGAACAGGCACAGAAGATGTACGAGATTGGAGAGGCCAAGGTGGATGACGTTCTCAACGCCGAACTAGGCCTGCGCCGCTCGCAGATTAATCTTCAAGAAGCGATCTTTGACAACAACGTTTCCGTGGCGCAGATACAGTATCTTATTGGGGGGCCTCAGGTCGACCATCCCTTTCAGAATGTGGAAGAATGACGCAGTGCAAAAAACGGCAGATCAAATGACCGGCCAAATCATCTCCAAATCAGAGGCAGAAGCTGAATTGGAGAAAAAGCTCAAGGAAACGGTTCCGGCCGCTTTCCGCGCCGATCTCATTATGCAGCGCCAGCAGTTCCGCAACGAGGATTACTATGTTATCAAAGATCCTCTCGCCCTCACCTATTTTCGCATCAAGCCGGAAGAAGCCTTTCTGGTCACCCTCTTGAACGGCAAACGCACTCTAAAGCGAATTGGAGAGGATTACTATCGGCAATTTCCCCATCTCGAACAACCCCTGGAGGAGATCCATCATTTCATTCGGCAAATTGGAAATAAAGGCCTCCTCAACATCAACGCCCGCCGCTTCGTCGATTTCGCTCAGAAGGAGAGGAAGAAAAAGAAACCCCTCGCCGAAAGATGGGTCCATTTTATCGCAAGTTTCATATTCTTCAAAATACCGCTGGTCGATCCGAGTCCCTGGCTCGGCAAATTGACCCGGACATTCCGAATTCTGTGGTCGCGAGGGTGTATTCTCCTGGCCGTTGGCTTCTTCCTTCTTACGCTCTTCTGGCTTTCTCTGAACCGGGAGGCTTTTAGCGAAAATACCATAGAGTTCTTCTCTCCCAGGAACCTGCTCCTCCTTTGGGTCACGATCGCGGTTATTAAAACGCTCCACGAGTTTGGGCACGCCATGACCTGCCGGCATTTTGGAGGAGAGGTGCACGAGATGGGCCTCTGCTTTATCATGTTTACCCCCTGCGGCTACGTCGACGCATCCGACGCCTGGATGATGCGCCATAAGAGACACAAGATATTCACCACCCTGGCAGGTCTATATACAGAGTTTCTCCTAGCCTCCATTGCCGCCTGGTGCTGGCTTTATCTCCCCGACGGGCTGTCGCGAAACATCGCTTTCAACGCGATGGTGGTGGCCAGTGTAAATTCGATTTTTTTCAATCTCAATCCGCTCATGAGATTCGATGGGTATTACATAATATCCGATCTATTGGAAATCCCCAACCTGCGCGCGAAAGCCTTCACCTTTGGCTCGCTGAAGTTACAGGAGCTCTTCTTCGGCATTCGCAATCGAGCGCAGGAGCAGGCCATTGAGGACGACAGGCACGGAACAGTCTTTTATCTCTATGCCGTGTCCGCCTACATATACATGTTTTTTGTCATATACTCCATCGGCAAAATATTTACGCGTGTTCTTGAGCCCTTCGGTCTCAAGCCTTTCGGTGACACTTTTGGCGTCATCGTCCAAATGACTTTTCTTTTCTTTCCCTTTGTGAAAGCTGTCATGGATGCCATGAAACCGAAAGCCCACATAGTGAAGGTCACCTCTACCTCGCGACGATTGAGAAATATCGGGACAGCCCTTTTCATCGTCCTCGCTCTCCTTTCTATTCTGCCCAGCAATTTCAGAATCAAGCAGCAAGGCGTCGTCCTATCCGCCGAAGCCGAGCAAGTCGGTGTAGAAGTCCCCGGTACTGTAGAACAGATCTACGTGGAAACCGGAGATCGAGTAGAACCGGGCCAACTCCTCGCCCTCCTTAAGAATCCAGAAGTGGAAGAGGCTCTGGTATTCACGGAAGCAAATATGGAGTTGGCCAAACTCAAGCTCATAAACAGTGAAGGCAGCGATTCCTGGCAAGAGCGATCCACCGCGCCCGAATCGGCCGCCGCTTTTGAGGCTGCTCTTGCGGCCCATGAACAGGCCCTGCAAAGGGCGGCTAAGCTCCAACTGAAAGCATCGATTTCGGGACAGGTTCTCACGCCGGATCTCAACCGCCTCCTTGGAGTATCGATTCCCGAACACACTACAATCTTCCGCATCGGAAATACGAGCCGATTCAAGCTTGTAATCCCACTTACGGAAGACCAGGCGCAACTGGTTGAAATCGGAAGCGCCGTGAAGGGTCGCTGGCAGGCCACTGGAGAATCCTTCAAGAGTGAGATTGCGGTTCTTCCACAGAAGAAGATGACGATGGATGAATACTTGCCGGGTATGCTGTCCTTATTCGGAGGGCCGGCGCCCAACGAGAGATTCGCCCCCGGCTCTTCCCAGGAGCCTTCCTTCGCGCTCTTCCTCGCGGAATCCGATCTACCGGAATCAACTCACATCGAACGCGAAGGCATGCGCGTGCAGGCCACCATCAAAGGTAAGCCGACCACTTACGGAAAGCGTATCTGGCGCCGCCTCCTCCGCATCTGGCATGCGAAATAATGAGCCCGCTTTTCCTAAGGCGGTCTTTGAAGAGAGATCGAAAGAGTTTTACCGCGGATTGCACGGTCAATCTCTTCCTTCCCATCCGCTGTCCACAAAGCCGTAATCCGCGGTCAATTCAACGTCCGCTGCTCATCCATAACTTATAACGGGCAACCAATCGGCTTTGCGTCATTGGCCGACCCGAAATGGAAGAGACTATACTGAAGCTTCTTCGTCCTGACAAAACCCAATATCCATTCCAGCTCGAACGTGCCCGCCCAGAATCGCGCCCGGTCCACCGCCTCCTCAATCTCCGAGTAATGTTTCGCCATGCGCTTCAGGAAGGATTCTCCGTAGTAGTAGATGATAGCGGCGAAGTCGATAGCGGGATCTCCGATTCCGGCCATTCCGAAGTCAATCCAACCTGTGATAGCCATTTTCCCATGATCGGAAAGTATGTGTTGGGGTCCCAGGTCCGCATTGATCAGTCTCGGCTCGTACTGCATACAACGGTGGTTCTTGAGCACAGGCGCAAAATGCTGTCTCACCCACTTTCTGTTATGCGGGCGCATGTAGGGCATTAACTGCTTTTCAACCCGTCCGTAAAATTCCCTCCAAAGCTGGGGGGAGCGGTATCTCGGCGACTGAATAATTCCGTATTTTCTGAGATCACTCGCCGGTGCCAGATGAAACGGACGCAGTATATTCGCAAACTGCTCGGCAATTGAGTCCTGTTCCTCTTCCGTATATCGTTTCAATTTATGCTGAAGGAGAGGTTCTCCGTCGATATATCGATAGGCTAAATAGTCAGCACCCTTCTTCTCCAACTTCGGCGCCGGGATATCCATCCGATCGGACGCGAGCTTCAGCACTTTCAGCTCTCTCTCAAACGATTCCCACGCCGACTTCTTCTCTTTTGGAAAGCGGCAGACCCACTGAGAATTGACCACCACCAGATCATTGGTCACTCCGTCTTCATTTTTCTCAAGCGATGTTATTTCCAGGTCCGGAAAGATCTCCTTAATCCGTTCCTGGTCAGGCGGCGGTTGGGTGGCACTGCTGGAATGGGAGGGATTCATACGATTGAGCGAACAGAAGGAAACAGAGGGAAACGGAGAAGAGAAATCGAAACCTCGGGGTCCTCCCGGCAAGCCGGGACCGGGAGGACCCGGAAATATCGTTCGAAGGGAAGTCGATCCGGATAAGCGAGACCACGGATTCCACAGATGGCACGGATAGAGAGAGGACATAGATCCCTCAGTCGCAGGAGGTCGAATTCGCCAACTCGCTCACGCGAGTGCATAAACGCGAAGAAGAGCATTCCCAAAAGCGCTATTCTTTGCCTCATAGTGAGGACGCGCTCTTGGAAACGCTCTTCTTCGCGTTTCATTCCCTTCCTTACGGCAGGGAGGCGAAGTCGACTCCTACATCGGTCTATAAGTATAGTCAATTTCCTGCTTTCCGCATTCGTTGCCAAACCCTCGTCCCACTCACTCTTCATTCGTTGCCCTCCATTCATTCGTTGCTAAACTCTCTGCTCCCTCATCCCCATTCGTTGCTACTCCATACCAAACGTAAAACGGACAACCCATCGGTTTGGCATCTTTGGCTGAGCCGATATGGGTAAGAAAATAGGGAAGCCTCTTGGCCTGAGCACCTCCGAGTATCCATTCCAGCTCGAGCGTGCCGGCCCAGAATCGCGCCCGGTCCAGCGCTTCTTCGATCTCGGGATAGAAACGCGCCATCCGCTTTAGAAACGATTCGCCATAATTATAGATAATACAGGCAAAGTCTCCTGCGGGATCGCCGATCCCCGCGGTGCCGAAATCCATCCAACCGACGATCCTATTCTCCTTCTCTTTAAAGAGCACGTGGTAGGGCCCAAGGTCGCCGTTAACCAGCTTCAGAACTCGCTATCATGCGGGTTGGCGGGCAGGGGGCAATCGCAGATACAATTCCCGGCTTTTAAGAGCTAAAGAAAACGGTAGGCTTCATCTTCGAACCATCAAATTCGAAGAAAAATGGAGAAACCTACCGTCAAAGAAGAGACCTTCTTACAGTGCATCCTTGGAGTGGACAAGGGTAATCCCTCGATCACGGTCTATCGGGATCTGAGGGAAGGCAAACTGCACGTCTATTACGGGCATGAGCTTTTTGAAGTCGTAGAGGACGATCGGGAGCAAGTTGAATTCAAGCTATTGGAGGGGCGCCTCTACAATGCGGGGTTGAAGAAAGGGCGCTTAGAGAAGCAATTTGAGGTTGACCCCAAAACGATGAAGCGGTGGGGGGAGGCGCTTCAAAGCGGAGATGCCGAGACCTTAGCGCGAGTGCTGGCGGGACGCAGCGCTCATCGCAAATTGACGAGGGAAATCCGGAGTTTTGTGCGGGTGCGCTTCGGGCAGATCTATGGGGAGAGTCGGTATGGCTACAGCAAGAAGATACGGGGGGAGATCGAGGAGGTGTTCGGAGTTAACCTCAGTGGGGAAACTTTGCGCCCTGTCTTTAAGGAGCTTAAAGAGGCCCGGGCAAAGGAGGCCGAAGCCGAGAGGGCGCAAAATCGGGAGACTCCCTGGGATTGCCCGGAGGACTCGGGGAGGGACGAACAGGAGCAAGAAGCAGAAAATAGCCCCGAAAGCGAAGGGGACAATCGCAAGGGGTCTCCCGATTTTTCGAGGGAGAGCTCCGAAGCGGTGCAATGGTATCGGCACCTGGGAGTACTTCTGTTCAGTGCCGCGCTCAGAGAAGTCGCTCAGATTGATCGCGAAGAGGGCTGGCTTTTGAAACAATGGGTGGCTTGCGGGTTGTTGGCCGCGGTCAATATCGAGCAGAGCAAACTGCTCGATCTCGAAGACCTGCAAAAACTCATCGGGCGAGTCCTGTATACCCCCTATCTGCAACGCCAAAGCCTTAGCGCCCTGGCCGATGAAGGGCTTTTAAGAGAGATCCTCAGAGTGAACGCGAGGGGCCTGAATGCTTCGGATGAAGAGAGCTTTTATTATGATCCGCACACCAAACATTACACCGGAATGAGCAAGGTGCTGGCGGGATGGTGTCCGGGTATCCGTCTGGCCGACAAAGCGCTCCACAGCGATTTTATTCATACCCTCAAGGGCTATCCGGTCTATTTTGCGAGCACTGACAACTATGAGGATATAAGGGAACGGTTTATCCCCAACTGCGAAGCGATGCTCGAGCTGGTGCAGTTGCCGGCTGATAAGAAGGTGAGCATTTACGTGGACCGGGCGATCGCCGCGGAGTGGTTTTACGAAGCCATCGTGGAGCACCCTCAACTCGAAATCATTACCTGGGAAAAAGGTTACAAGGCCAGCGCCCAGCCCCTCCAACGGATCGACGGGCAGTTGCGCCTGCAGCGCGCGCGCAACCATGCCGAAGATCTCCAGGAGTATCATCTTCGCTATCAGCGGGGCCCCTGGAAGAAAAATCCTCAACTGGTGCAGTGGATCGTGGAGGCGACCAATCCAAAAAATCGAACCATTACCGTGAGCATCCTGGCGACCGATCAGCAGGCCCGAAATGAAGAGGTAATCAAAGGGATGTTCAGTCGCTGGATTCAGGAGAATGACTTCAAATACCTCGATAAGCACTTTGGGATTAATCAGATCACCTCTTATCGCACCGTCCACTACAAGCGATTAGCCCAACACCTTGAGGACAAGCAGGAGAAAAGCGGTGCCGCCAAAGCCCTCCTGAAGCAAAAACAGCAATGCACCGAAGAATTGAAAAGACTGCTCCTGGCCGAGCATGCCCACCCGGGCAAAAGCGCCTCAAGGGGCGAAAAGATCCGTCGACTCGATCAGGCCCTCAAAGCCCTCCAACTCGAACTGGAGCAAATCGACACCGAATGCTCGAGGCTGCAGCGCCTCATTGATGAAAACTATGTCCGCCTGGACACCGCTAACAAGTCCCTCATGGATGCCTTGAAAATCTTCGCCCGTAACAGCTTCTACAAGCAGCTCGAACCCTTTAAAGCTCGCTACAACAACTATCGTGACGACCACGATCTGTTTCGCAATTTGACTCACAGTGACGGCGTTCTTATAGAGAGGGGCTGTGCGGTCGAAGCGCATTTATTCCCCACCGCAACTTATCCCCCTCGGGTGCAGGCGGTGGTGCTTGAGTATCTGCAAACTCTCAATCAGAAGCCCTTACTGATGCCCGACGGTTCAGGCCGAAGAATCATCTTCCGACTGGGCAAAAAATCGGGATTTAAACTTGCGATTGCATAGTGCCTTTAGAGGGGCAATATAGTGAGGTCTGAGCTTGGGTTCGTAATCCATCCACTGTTTGTCCCCGAGCATCGGTGCGAAGTGCTCTTTAAACCACTCCCGGTTGCGCGCCGTCATCGTTGGAAGCAGATTCCTTTCGATCCGGCTGTAAAGTTGCAGCCAATCATCGTGCGTCCGGTTGACTGGCGAATTTCGAATTCCGTGTGACTTCAAGTCATCCATCGAAATCTGTTGATACCGCCGCAGAATAATCGCGAACTGTTCCGCAATTCGATTCTGTTCGTCTTCCGTAAACCGCTTCAGGCGATGTTGTAGAAGGGGTTCGGCGCTGATATATCGATAGACGAAATAGTCCGTGCCTCTCTTCTCCAATTTCGGCGTCGGGATATCCACCCGCTTTTCCACAAGCTCCAGGACTTTTACTTCGCGCCGAAAAGAATCCCGCGACCACTGTTTATCCTTCGGAAAGCGGCAGACCCATTCCCAATTGACCACTACCGTATCATTGGCTAACCCCTCTTTTATATAGTGAAGCGACTTGACAGGGTAATCCGGGAAGATCTCTCGTATTTGATCCAGATACGGCGGGGTTTTCTTTACTTCACCGGATGCGGTCTGAGACATCAGAATTTATACATGGTTAAGCGCTCCGCGCTACCGAGGTACTGAATATTGCAATGACGCTGCTGGCGAATACGCACCCAAGTCAAGCGGCTTTCAGCCCCAGGGTGGAACATGAAGGGCAACTAATTTCCCCTCCTTTTTCTCACATCCCATTCGTTGCCCTTCATTCATTCGTTGCGAAATATCAGAAATTGCAAATTCGACAATCATTCGAATTCGACCTTGGCCTTAAGATCCGCCAGCCCGACAAACTTGGGCCGCAAGCCTCTCTGCCCCACTGTAATCGCCGCGATCCCCCCAATTCGATGCACATGATGGACCGGGCACCCGTCACCGCGATCGCCCAGGAAAATAAGCGCGTCGATTAAGTACTTACCAAGTCCCACCCCTTCAATCCGAACTCGCCACCTTCTGATTTCTCCGGGTTTCAGGGTTTGCGCATTCTGTTTCAAGTTGATCGTGCTCACCCCGTAGATCACATTATTGTAGGAATCGCTCACCTGGATGCTGAAATGGCAATCTTTCACGACCTCCCTGGCCTCCACGTAGATATCGACTCCTACCGTCTCACCCTGAAAATAGGAAAGGCGGGGATTTCCCTCCTCATCTGTAATATGACAGTGAATAATCTCCGCCTCGCGACTCCCGATTTCGTTTTCCGCGGGCCAGTTCCTCAATAACGCATTGGGCGGTAACGAGACGCCCCCAAGTTCCCTCAACTCCGCTGGCGGTCTTTCCGATCGGCTGGTTGAAATCCCTTCCATCTTCCTTTTTTGCGCATCCTCGTAAATCTCGTGGAATATGCTCTCTGCCCGATTGCAATCACCCAAAAAGACCTGTTTGCCCTCATCCAGAACGAGCGCGCTTTGACAGAGCGCCTTAATCGCGAGTATGTCGTGACTCACCAGGATGAGCGACATGCCCTCCTCCAGGCGCCGTTCAAAAAAGCGGGTGCACTTGGAAATGAAAAACACATCCCCTACCGCCAGCGCCTCATCGACAATGAAGATGTCTGGCTCGAGGATGGTCTGGGTGGCAAAGGCGAGACGCAACATCATGCCGGTTGAATACACCTTGACCGGTTGCTCGACAAATTCACCGATGTTGGCAAAGGCGGCCACTTCGTCGAATCGTTCATCGACCTCCCGCTTCGCGAATCCCGCCAGGGCCGCCTGAAGGTAGACATTCTCGCGGCCTGTAAACTCGCCGTTGGAAAGCGGAGCCCAATTCGAGAAGCGCCGCCACCCGCCCTTTCGCATAGACCCGGCCCGTGGTAGGCTGCAAGGTCCCCGCCAGGATCTGTAAGAGGGTGCTCTTTCCCGCCCCGTTCCGGCCGATGATCCCCAAGCTCTCGCCTCGCTTCACTTCAAAGCTTACTTCATGCAGGGCAGCAAATTCGCGGGCCATCCTGTCCGCCCTCCCTGCCAGCCATCGGGAGACACCCCGGGGAAATAGCGGCATCCTGGAAACCCGGCGCACAATCGGCGCCCTCAGCCGGTCAATCGGTTCACTCCACAATGTGTAGCGCTTCGATAGCCCTTCCGCCTTTAGAACCGTTTCGGGAACTCGCTCGTTCGACCGGCCTGCTCTATCCTCAGACACATCGGAGGAGTCGGCGACCATAGAGGGTTTGTCCACAGTGGCCTGAAGGTGTTCACCGATTTGTGTCGAAGCAGCCATTTCGAAATCTCCCGCCGATGCTACTCCAAAGATTATCTCTGGCAATCATTAACCAGTGGTTCCGTATCTGCATTGCCCTGGTAAGTGTTTAGCCCATCAACTACGAAAACGCCTGCGACGGAGAATTAACCCATTCCTGTCGCTCGGCTTGCCGTTGCCGTGGTCCGTCGTCGGTGGTCCCTTTTTTCAAACAAATCTTCGCGAAGAAGAAACTCTCATATTCCGACTTGACGGAGCCCGTTAATGCGTACAGCTATCGCTTCTAGGTAGACCCCATTCGAAAAGCCTTTCGAGCGGGCGGTTTAAGGTTCTCCGCCACGGGCGGACCAGCCTATGGCTGGCAGGTTTCGGGTTTTAGGCTGCCGGCGCTGCCGATGAGCAGGTATTGAGCGGCCATCGGCGTGGCTTGCTGCACAATACGTATATTTGCCGCTGTCTGGAGGCATACTCATCCCGTGGTGCTTTTTTCTCTGAGCTTCAAAGCGGTCAGATTCAGGCTGCCTGTTCCAGTTCCTCCCCTCGGCGTTTCTTCATCAGTATGATGCGGCAGAAGTTGTAGGCCAGAACCTTCTCGAGCAGTTCATCGCCTACCGCATCGATGCCGCGGCGGCCGAGTTCGCCAAAGGCAAATCCATCTTTAATCGTGAACATCAGCGACTCCACTGCGGAGCGATCGCGGCGTGCCTCGCGATACGCCTCGCTCTCCCAGTCCTCGGGGGTGGTCAACTTCTTGCCCTTCGCCCCACTGATACTGATCTGCTTTACCCCCATGCTCAGCACCTCCTTGCGTCCCTTCGCCGAAGCATATCCGTCATCGGTGCTGACCAGTTCAGCAATGACACCGGTGCGCTTGATCGAATCGCCGATGGCCGGCGCCAGCTCAATGGAGTCTGCCGCGTTGCCTTGCGGTACGATCAGGCTGGTGACAAAACCGTTTTCGCTGCGAACCAGTTGTGGCTTGTACCCGATCACTGGATTGCGGCTGCCCTTCTTGATGTAGGCCGCCGATCCGTCCGAGAGGCTCAGGACCTTCTGTGTGGACGGTAGCTTCTTTTCGTGAAACACCCGATCATGAGCATACTCAACAACCCGCTTGGCGTCGGCAATATCGCCCCTGATCTGGCTCAATGCCCGCTCCAGAAGCTCCCGGCGAGTGGGAGGCAGTGAATCCATCGACAGGCCCTCTTCAAGATGGCTCAGTTCCCCCGTTAGTGAGTCGGCCGCCTTGCGGCCCCGCTTGAGCAACCGCCGGTAGTGTTTCTTCAGCTTGCCCTTCGACTTCGGTTTGCCCGCGGCCAGACAAATCTGAAACTCCAGCTTGTCCATTTCCTCCAGCCAACGCCCAACCCATCCCTTGCGAAAATCCTCCAGCCCGAAGACATGCAACTTCTGACCCAAACGATTGGCCCGCATCAAAAGACCGCTCAGAATCTTCCCATCGGTGGGCCAGCAGCTGTTTGCTTTCACCGAGGTGCTGTCGATCGTCAGCTTCCCGAAATCGTCCCATTGCTCCTGGAGGATAAACCCAATCTGTTTATCAAAGATCAACTCGCGGGTCGTATGGCTGACCAGGTTCACGTTCTCCAGAATCGTCGTCACCGCCGGCATTCTCAGTCCCCCGCTCTGCAAAAATCCGTACAAGCTCATCGACTCGCGCACAAACCGCCGTGCCGGTTTCGTGGTCAACGAACCCAGAAACCCTCGAATCATCACGAACACGTATACCGCATAAGCCGGCATCCGCGGCCGGCCTGCCCCAAGATTCAATTCAGCAGCCAGAATATTCTCCTCCTCGATGTCCAGCTCCGGCAGCTCCGCTGTGCGCCCTTCAAAGAACCTGCGATCTTCCAATCGAAGTTTCTTCTTCTCACGCGCATGGGCGTCCAGATCCTTCTCGATCGCCTCGATGATTTGCGCCGCGAACCCGGCCAATTCTTCAACTTCATCCAGAAAATCACGGAAATCCGTGTCTGGAACCGGCAGAATGAGGTTGCTAAGGGGCGTCTTATCGCTTTTGTTCTCCTCTGTCGCACATGTTGGCATGTTTAACTCCTTTCTTAATCTTAAGTTGTTAAACACTAGCATGTTGCGACACTTTTTATCAAGCCAAAAAATGATTTTTCTCAAGTTTTTCTTGCGCCTTTTGCGCCTCTTTGCGGCCAATCAGTAGCTTTTCGGATAAGGTCTAGTAAGTGTTTAGCGTGACCATCAACTACGATTACGCCTGAACAACTACAGCCTAGGTAAAACACTTTTGAAATCATTTTTGGGTCTACTGCACTGCGTGCAAGGAATTTTCCGTTAAGTCTCTACCTTACAATGAATTACGATACGAATGTCTAAAGTCGACCCACAGATTCTGCAGACGAGGCAAAATTTTTTGTTGACAGAGGTTCTATTTAAGTGAGAAAAGCATCCCATTGTTTGAACTATAATCAACCGATTCCAATCTTGGGAAAACGTACAAGTTCTTAATAATCACACTCTTACAACTGAATTCGACTCGACTACGATGAGAATTCGGTGTTATCTGTCACTCTCAAAATTTCATGATTCACTTTGGAATCAGTGCCTAAAGTAATATATCCTCAACTAAATCTGTTCCCTATGAGAAAGAATAAAAAACTTAGCAAACTCCGGACTTCAACGATGAAGATCGAAACACTCGAACAACGCCAACTGCTCGGACACGCCGCCGATTTGCTCGTTCTCGGCGATGCGGATCTGGTCGATCACGCTACTCCGTTCATGGGCAATACCTATAACGGATTCGAGCAGACCTCCGAAGTTGCCTCTTACCAGGCTACATCCGCGAACTGACGCGCGTCTCCTTTCTCGATCCGGATGGGGACCTCGTCTTCGTCGAGTTCGG
>CBDCEW010000034.1:0-16343 GCA_965215885.1 Candidatus Moanibacter sp. | reverse complement strand
GTTTTGGGCTTTAGAAGCGTGCCGGACGGCATCCGACACGCTCTTAGGCCGCTGATATCGATCGGGTAACAGCCAGCCGGACGGTTCAGAAATTAACCCGTGTTTATTTTGCGAGTCGCGGGGTAGGCGTTTAGGGAACCAAGTCATGGAACCTTTCCAGAAGTTATCTCCCGAAGGGGTAACACTAACCGATTTTCTTAAGATCCTTAAGAATCGTTGGCCGCTTATCTTTGTCTTTGTTCTAATTTCGGTGCTGATAGCAGCAGCTGTAACCTATTTTATGCCGAAATGGTTTATGGCTGTTTCCGGTATACGGGTAGAGAAGCCGGAAGGCGAAGTCTCGGTCTTTCAGCACCAGACTTCAGCGAGTTTTGATCCCTATTTCATTCAGGAGCAATTCGAGATAATCCAGAGTAAGAAGATCCTCAAGAAGGTGATTGAGAGTCTCGATTTGCAAAAGCTGCTCCAAGAAAAGCTGGGAGGCTTTTTGTCCCTCGAGGACACTTATTATTATATGCTGAAGAGAATGCTCGATGTGAAATCAAGACCCGGCACCTCCCTTATCGATATTGGTGTTCTGGTTCAGGAGGACCCCGATCTGGCCGCTCTCATTGCCAACGAGATCGCGCGCATCTACGCCGAGGATAGAATCGCCTTTGCCACCTCCGGGCAAACGGAGGGGATCGAGAATTTGAAAGAGGAACTCCATTTGCAGGAAACGATTGTTTCGCAGCAGAGGGATGTGGTCGAAAACCTGCGCAAAAAGTGGAAGATTGCGGGAGTCGATCTCAATGCGGAGACCACTCAGTTGGATATTGACAATTTAAGGCAGTTGGAACGCACCCATATCGCTCTGAGGGTGGATACGATGTCCCGAAAGACACGTTGGGAACTTTTCAAATCGATCCCAGCCGAGGAACGATTCAAAATGGTGAACTCGGAGTTGATACCTGATCCAAATATCCAGAATCTCATGCAGGCTTACCTTGTCGCGGAACAGAACTATGCACGTTTGAAAGGCAGGTTTGGCGAAGCCCATCCCGATTTCATAGAGGCCACGGAGTCACTCAACAAGATTCGCGAGCAACTTGCCGATCTGCTTGAAGGCTACGAAGAATCGCTTAAAATCTCCTATCTTGAGGCCAAGGCGAGGACGGAGGAACTGGAGAAGCAACTCGTTCTGGCCCGTGCCGACCAGATCCTCGATGCGCAAAGCAGGATGCGTCCGTTCCAGGATGCAGTGCAGAAATTGGGCGATGAGGAGAATCTTCTAAAGACTTTCAGGCTTACGCTTCGTCAGCGGGAGATCGATTTTCAAGTGCCCAAGCGTACAATCGAAGTATTGAACGAAGCGGTGCCCCCTCTAAGGGCGGCCAAGCCCAATTGGATCATAAATGTTGGACTCTCATTTGTGGTGGGCATAGTTCTCGGTGTCGGCTGTGCATTTCTGGTTGAGTTTTTTGACACGAGCTTTCGCTCCGTTGACGATATGGAACGTAAGCTTCAGTTGCCGGTCTTGGGCGTGGGTACGAAGAATCTTGTAATCGTCGACGAAGGGAATTTCAGGAGTTTTGAGACGGAGCCGTTCCGAGTCATTCAGACTAATTTGGAGCTTGCGCGCGAAGACGTAGGGGGAAATGTCCTTGCCGTACAGTCGGCTGGCCCCGGCGAAGGGAAATCGACTACATTGCATAATCTGGGTGTGGTGATGGCTTTGGGAGGACAGAAAGTGCTCATAATTGATTCTGACTTGCGGCGTCCCTCCCAGCACCAGCTCTTCGAGAAGCCACGTAAGCCAGGTCTTATCGATCTTCTAACTGGGCAGAACGAGGTTGAGGAGTATATTGTGCCCACCAGGTTTGATAACCTTTATTTGCTTCCAAGCGGTGGGGGCTCAGGGTAAAAGGATTCCAGGAAGCAACTAGCTGATAAGCAAGAAGATAAAAAAAGAGCTAAACAAACCCGAGGGAATCAGTCATGTTAAGATGGGATGAAAGACAAAAAATCTTACCAACTGAATCCTTCGATAGATCGTTTAACTCTGCGTCTGGTCCTGCCCGAAGAGCAGGAGCGATTCAATGATCTATTGAAACAACATCATTATTTACACAGTGCGGGCAGCGCAGGAGAGACCCTGCGCTATGTGGCGCAGATCGACGGGCAATGGATGGGCCTGCTCTTGTGGGGGGCCGCATCCTACCGGCTGAAGGATCGAGACGAATGGATCGGGAGGGACGGGGCGCAACGGCATGCACGATTGAAACTGGTAGTACAGAACCGGCGTTTTCTGATTTTGCCCGGGGTGGATCTTGCAAATTTGGCCTCCAAGACGTTGGGTATGTGCCTGAGAGTCTTAGCCGATCACTGGCAGGAGGCTTTTGGCTATCGTCCCTTAGTAGCGGAAACGTTCGTGGACCCACAGATTCACCGGGGCACTTGCTACGAAGCGAGCGGGTGGACGCCCTTGGGCTTGAGCGCGGGATATGGCCGCCAACGCGAAGATTTCTATCAACGCCATGAGCGTCCCAAGCAGATCTGGGTCAAACCCCTCAAGGCTAATGCCCTTGAGCTTTTGCGCGCTTCAGGGCCATTGCCCGCGGCACAGAGCCAGGCGCTCAATGAAACCGATAACTCCCATGCGGTCTGCCTCAAAGTGGAACAGATGAGCAGCCTGTGGGAACGCTTCAATCAGATAGAAGACTTCCGTCGTAAAGCGGGCCTTAGATATCGGCTCGCCACGGTCCTGAGCATGATTGTGCTCGGCACGATGTGCGGCAAACAGACCCTCAAGGGCATCGTGCGCCTGGCCCATCATCTCAATCAAGCCCAATTGCGCGCCTTACGCTCCTGGAAAAACCCCAAAACAGGCCGCTATAAGGCCCCTTGCTATGATGTCTTCTATCGGGTCTTGCAAAACGTAAAGGCCGAGCTCTTCGATAAAACCCTCACCGAATTCATCTGCTTACAAGACGGCTGTTTGCCCCGCGATATTGCCGTCGACGGCAAGACCCTCAAAGGCACAAACACCGAAGAATCAAAGGCTCTGCACCTGGTGGCCGCAGTCGATCACCAAAGCGCTCAAACCTTAGCCCAAGTCGCTACCGCCGATAAATCCAACGCGATCACCGCCGCCCAGACTCTCTTGCGAAAGATGCCCATTTTGGACGGCTCCACCTTCACCTTCGACGCCATGCATAATCAAAAAGAAACTGCCCACATCGTCGTCGAAGAACTCAGTGCTGACTATGTTATTCAAATTAAAGACAATCAGCCCAACATGCATCAATACGCTCAGAATCTCTTCAGCTCCACCCCCTTTTTCTCCACCAAACCGTGGACAATGACCATGGGCGACTCGAAATACGTCAAATAGCAACCCATTCTCTAAGCGCTCCCTCTGCCGGCCTGCCCCATGCCCGCCAGTTCGCCTGTGTGCAACGCACCTTCCATTATCCAAACAAAGCTGAACCTTCCTCTGAACGCTCTTACTACGTAAGCAGTCTCGATCCCGCCGATTTGAGCCCTCAACAGTTCCTCTCGAAAATTCGCAACCATTGGTCGATCGAAAATAAAAATCATTACCCCAGGGATCGCTTCTTCGATGAAGATCGATGTATGATCCGTAATCATAACGCAGCCAGAATTCTTGCTGCATGCAGGCAACTGGTTCTCAGCCTCAAGTCTTCCATGGGCGCTGAATCCACTCCCGCACTCTGTGATGATTTCGTCTTTAACTTACATAAGGCCATCAATATCATCACCTAATGCTCCGAGAATCAAAATACCGTGGGGCACGCTCAGATGTTGTGGGAAAGGTCTGCCTTCGTCAGGCTCCGAGCTTCGGGCCCGACCTTAGGCTTTTAGACTTTCGACTCTTCTCTTCCTCCCCCAAACCTGGGCGACGAGATAGGTTGTGAATACGGTGTTCGGGTCGGTGAGGTGGTTCCGGCATTCGGCAATTAGGTTGTCGAGCTCTTCGGAACTGGTAAGGCCGTGTTTAAGTAAAGTGGTGCGTATCGACTCGATGGTTTGGGGCAGGTAGTCTACCATGGGATCGACGTTTCGCACCCCAACGATGAAAGGCCGGTAGACAACATCCGTGAGACCTTGGGCCAGCATTAACGAGTAGGCTCGGCTTCCCAAGGTAAGATCCGCTCCGACCGCGGCGAATCCATCGATGAGGAGGTTTTTGAGACGATTCCAGGCCGGATGCGGCGGGTAGCAGTTGAGCATTTCCGCATCGGGCTCCTCAATCGCGAGCACGCCGCCCGGACGCGTCAGTCGATATGCTTCTCTGAGTAGGGGTTGCGGCTGTCCCGCGGTGCTGAGCAGAAAACGAATGTGAACAAAGTCAAAGGAGTCACCCGGCAGATTTGTGGCGTAGGCGTTACCTTCGACGAATTCCGTGTTCGCCATTCCCTTCGTCGTCGCCCAGCCCTTGGCGGCCTTCAGCAGCGTGGGATCCGAGTCCAGACCGACAACGCTCCCTGATTCACCCGCACGTTCGCTCAAAAGGTCGGTGATACCACCCGCGCCGCATCCCAAATCGAGGCAGCGCCAGCCTTCGCTTACTCCGACCCTATCCAACATGATCGCTGCGTCGGATCTCATGGCCTCCGCCTGTATGCGAAGACGTTCTTCCTCTCCCTCCCTCGGTTCGAGTGGGTAATTGCCGGAAGCTATCGGATCGTCATTCTTGGCCATGGATTTCCTAGCGCAGCGTGCCCGCAACCAAGAGTTGAAGAGCGAAACTGCGAATTACACGAATCGACGCGAATGAAAAAGGGAACGATGACAAGTAATCAGCAATCAGGTTGCTCTCCCGACTGTTCATTGTCTACTCCTTCCTGACACCCGAAACCTGCCGGAGGCCCTGAGCCAAGTCGAAGGGGCACCGTCTCCAATCCTTCCAACTGGTTACGGGGCACCGAACAGCCTCACCATCGAAAAGTTAACACATTCTGCTACATGCTTCGATCTAGTAGGTAGCGGAATGCGGGAGCATTTCGTTTTGCAGCACTGGCCACCAAGCTGTATGGCAAAGTCTCAGTCACGCTGAACGGGACTACGACACTTTACTGGTCATTCTGCGACTCTGCAACCCTTCAACTGTTCCACTTTCCCAACCTTCCACAACTCCGTCATCTCAGTGCAGCGAGGAGCCTGTCCTCTTAAAATATCTGTCTTGATCCTTGATAATCGCTTCTGCAATCGATAGGAGTGGCTTCTGGAGAACCGAAATGATAGCATACGCCGGTAAGCGCAGTAGGGTGGGTGAAATTGTAGTATTTCTTTGTCTTCTACTACTTGCCGTTTCAACCGAGAGAATGCATGGGCGTGATGAACTTTACGTGCTCAATGTAAATCCGCCGTCAGTCTCGGTGATCGATAGTGAGAGTTTTGAAATTGCCAATACGATTCCTCTCGCCGGACCGCCGAGTTTCGCCATGTTGGGCCCCGGAAAGAATATCCTCTACGTTTTGCTTAATGGCGCCCTGACGTTGAATCCGACTAAGAAGCAAGAGTATAAGTCAAGCAGCCTCGCTTTCATCAATCTCTCAACAGGTGAAGTTACAAAAAGAGTTTCGGTAGGTTGGAATGCCGGAACCGTCGCCTTATCAGATGACGGAAAACACGTGGTTTGTTTCGCGCATGGGCAGAAAGCAGGTCGTAACTTTAAGAGGGATATGCCTTCAAGATTGACGGTAATTGATATCCAAACTCAGCAGGTTTCGGCTCGCATTTCAAACGGGTTCTTATGGCGGCAGGTATTGTTCAATCGAGAACTCTCCAGAATCTTTGTGCTCGGCAGGCATCGCGAGGGAGGGCGAAAGGAACAATATGACTCTGGTAAGCCATATCTGCTCGTCTACGAACTCGGTCTCGCCGAGCCGGTGCTCGCAATGGGATTTGATAAAATGCCGATGGAGATGATTCTCTCTCGTGACGAGAAATTCCTCTATGTGCTGGAAAACCGACGCGGTTTCTCAGGACAAAAAGAATCCGACGGTCAGCTTCATGTAATCGACGTGCAGGAAATTGATACGTTAGCAAAGCATGATGTTGGAACGCGGATTTTGGACATTGCATACGACGAAGTGAGCGACGGCGTCAGCGTTATATCTTATGCGGCGCCACGTGACCGTACGGGTAGACTATACCAGATTCACGGCCGGGAGATTGTTCGAGTAGATGAAATCTGCAAGCTGCCTCAGTTTATTCAGCGATATGGCGGTCAGCCGGGCCTTTTCGTCTGGGGGCGCGATGAGATTAGCTATATTCCAGACGTTGGACCATCGCTGATATCGTACATTGGCTTATCCAAAAAGAGTAGCGCCCACATCAAGTCAGGAAGTGGCGCCAAAATTGTGGGTTATCCGCGAGAGATCCTTTATCTTCCAGATTCAGGCATGGTTGCATTTAGAGAATATCGCCTGAATCAAAATGCCTTTTTGCCATCGGGGCGCGTAGGATTGCTGGATCTTAAAAGCAAGGCTTTAGAGCAGGTTGTCGTTACAGGGCGATCTTCTGTAAAGACTAACAAAATTCTAGTTCGCGCTATGCTGATGGTGGAGTTGGGTCCTGCAGTTTCCTATGCGCCAGGGTCTGGTTCGGCGACTGAGTCGTCTGGATTGATGGAAATAAATGTTCAACCTAATATCGAATTTTTGATGTCTGATTTCCTGCAGGCAGTCCTAGTGGGGCCCCTTAATTCTCACGCTGCTTTGAATGGATTTAACTCGTTAAATAGCTCCCTCACTTCAGATCCGGGTGAGAGATTTCTTTATGCATTGAATCGACAAAGCAACGACATCACGATCATTGAGACTTCCAGCGGCAACCTCATCAAGTATGTTCCACTCAAGGGTTTGCCTAGGATGATCCTCAGAACCACAAACAGAAGGTTTGTTACGGCACATAGCAGGAAGGAAATCGTCGTTATCGATACAGAGACTAACGAGGAAAAGAATCGATACAGTTTCGAAAAGGGCACTCTTGAGAGTATCTACCACCTGAGATCCAAGCCTCTGTTGGTCGGCCTGGCGACAAAGTCGCTTCTGGCGTGGGACACCACAACAGCACAACTTCAGGCCGTTACAGACGTCCCGAATGGTCCCCGCCTTATCATTGAAGCGAATTGAGTGGAGCTTTCATAAGAGAGTGAAGTCCTATGGTAAGGAAGAGTTAGTGGGACGCGCAACGTGAGAATCAGGGGTCACAGTAGTTGTCGGGCAAGTTAAGCGATTCGTAGCTCGGTACTTTAGCCCGAGCTTTTGCATCGATGCGGGCTAAAGCAGCGCGCTACTGCACTTTCGGGCTCGTTAATGGCCTTTATCTTAGCGCCATTCAGGTCGCAGTACATCAATATAGTAAGTAGCGGAATGCGGGAGCATTTCGGTCAGCAGCCCTGTTCATTTGCGACTCTGAAACTCAGCAACTTTTCAACTATCCTGCTCTTCCATCCTACCCCAAATCCACCATTTCAGCATCTTCCCCTCTCTTATTCCCCGCTCTGCCACCCGGCAGAGCGCTTAGGAATATGTCGGTGGTCGAATACACCCTAGGTTACGATCGCAGCAAGGAAGCGGCTTATATCCGTGAACTGCGAAAGCTAAGTCCGACAGATTCCTACTCGAACTTCAGCCGCAGAATCTTGTCGTCTCGAGGGCGCAGCTTCGCCCGCCGGTCGGTGTTGCTCGTGGTAACATAAAGATGCCCGTCCGGCCCGACCGTGACATCGCGGAGGCGACCGTAAGTTCCCTTTTTAGGTTCGGTCGCAAACAGGCGTTCAATTGATTTTACCGTGTATCGTTTCTCCCCCGGTTCGAACCGAATGCGCAGGAGCGCCTGGCTGGCCAGGGTAGCCACATAGAGGTCGCCTCTGAAAAAAGTCATACCCCCTGGTGGGACCGATTGCTTTGGCCATGACGCTATCGGGTCTTCGTATTCCTCAAGATTGGGAGCGTTTATCGCCATCGGCCAACCGTAGTTCCGCCCCTTTTCCACTCGGTTGATTTCGTCGCTGTCGCGGACATGGAGTTCCTTTTCCATGCCTGAGGGACCGTGTTCGGAGTTAAACATCTTCCCGGTTTCGGGGTCCCAGGTAATGCCCTGAACAACGCGATGGCCGTAGGAATAAACCGGACTGTTGGGGAATGGGTTGTCCTCTGGCACGCCGCCCTCCGGGGTCAGGCGGAGGATCTTGGCCGCCAGGGAATTAAGATCCTGGGCAAGCATCGGTTCCCCCACATCTCCTGTACCGATGTAGAGCAACCCGTCGGGCCCAAAAGCAATGCGCCCGCCCTCGTGATATCTGAACCCCGGAATCTCATCAATGATCACCCGATCGAATTCGGCCGTTTCTCCTAGATCCCGAAAACGCGAGACACGATTCTTGCGACTCTCGCGGTCCGTCCCGTATCCATGCATCGCATAAATAAACGGCTCGTGGGCAAAATTCGGATGGATTGCGAGACCCATGAGTCCACCGTCGCCGAATTCGTTGACTTCGAGTTCGAGATAATCGCTCGGTCTGTTGCTTCCGTGTGGAATCCGCAGGATTCGGCCACGCCGTTCCGCGATGAGGGCGTCGCCATTTGGAAGAAACCGCAATGACCAGGGGACATGCAGATATTCGACCCAGACCTCAACCTCAATTCCTTCCGGTTCCTCGATGTAGGTATCCTTCACTTTTTGCGGCTTTGGGCCCACGACGACGCGATCCGGCTGGGCATTGCAGACTAGAGAGAAAGCCAGCAAAGGCAGTATGAATCCCACACAAGCAGAGAGTATTCCGTATCGTATTCTCACGTTTCGAGACCGAGCGTGGGATTCATTGAAGATCTGATCGCTGCAAAACAGAACCGATGTACTAATCAACGCCTTTCGGCAAGAGAAGACTGTTGAGCTCGACGGTCACTTAGTGCGTTGATTTCACGAGGTCCCAGAAGTTCCCAACATGCCGGATAAGATACTTCTTTTGCCAGAACTCACTTTGCCCATCTCTTAAAAACAACCTACATTTCGAAATTCCACTGAACAGGAGATACGGATGCTCATAAGGGATGACGATATAGAAGTTCTGCTCAGAGAGAAATACCGTGGCGTCAGCCTGTTCGATTGTGTAAATATGATCTTGAATGCCGGCCTGCTGAAATTCGAACCTGCCTCGCCTGAAAATCGGCGAGCGAATACCCAAAAATGCGAAATCAGTCGGATACTGACCGTTATTTCTATTGTATTCTTCAAGATTCGAGATTAAGCCGTTCGCCTCTTCCATCACCTCGTGGCAATACAGGAATCTAGCCACTGTCCCAGAAGCAAAACCTCCAGCTACACCGAATGTGATACTGTAGATAACGAAGGTGCCTTTGTAGAAGTCTCTAATTGCTTGATTTCTCTTATCCTTATTCCAAAGGGTGAAGAATTCGATCAGCATGCTAACACCAAGAGCGGGCAAAATATAGGATACAGGATTATTTATGTTCAGGAGGTAGTCTCTAGTTAGACCTTATCCGAAAAGCTACTGATTGGCCGCAAAGAGGCGCAAAAGGCGCAAGAAAAACTTGAGAAAAATCATTTTTTGGCTTGATAAAAAGTGTCGCAACATGCTAGTGTTTAACAACCTAAGATTAAGAAAGGAGTTAAACATGCCAACATGTGCGACAGAGGAGAACAAAAGCGATAAGACGCCCCTTAGCAACCTCATTCTGCCGGTTCCAGACACGGATTTCCGTGATTTTCTGGATGAAGTTGAAGAATTGGCCGGGTTCGCGGCGCAAATCATCGAGGCGATCGAGAAGGATCTGGACGCCCATGCGCGTGAGAAGAAGAAACTTCGATTGGAAGATCGCAGGTTCTTTGAAGGGCGCACAGCGGAGCTGCCGGAGCTGGACATCGAGGAGGAGAATATTCTGGCTGCTGAATTGAATCTTGGGGCAGGCCGGCCGCGGATGCCGGCTTATGCGGTATACGTGTTCGTGATGATTCGAGGGTTTCTGGGTTCGTTGACCACGAAACCGGCACGGCGGTTTGTGCGCGAGTCGATGAGCTTGTACGGATTTTTGCAGAGCGGGGGACTGAGAATGCCGGCGGTGACGACGATTCTGGAGAACGTGAACCTGGTCAGCCATACGACCCGCGAGTTGATCTTTGATAAACAGATTGGGTTTATCCTCCAGGAGCAATGGGACGATTTCGGGAAGCTGACGATCGACAGCACCTCGGTGAAAGCAAACAGCTGCTGGCCCACCGATGGGAAGATTCTGAGCGGTCTTTTGATGCGGGCCAATCGTTTGGGTCAGAAGTTGCATGTCTTCGGGCTGGAGGATTTTCGCAAGGGATGGGTTGGGCGTTGGCTGGAGGAAATGGACAAGCTGGAGTTTCAGATTTGTCTGGCCGCGGGCAAACCGAAGTCGAAGGGCAAGCTGAAGAAACACTACCGGCGGTTGCTCAAGCGGGGCCGCAAGGCGGCCGACTCACTAACGGGGGAACTGAGCCATCTTGAAGAGGGCCTGTCGATGGATTCACTGCCTCCCACTCGCCGGGAGCTTCTGGAGCGGGCATTGAGCCAGATCAGGGGCGATATTGCCGACGCCAAGCGGGTTGTTGAGTATGCTCATGATCGGGTGTTTCACGAAAAGAAGCTACCGTCCACACAGAAGGTCCTGAGCCTCTCGGACGGATCGGCGGCCTACATCAAGAAGGGCAGCCGCAATCCAGTGATCGGGTACAAGCCACAACTGGTTCGCAGCGAAAACGGTTTTGTCACCAGCCTGATCGTACCGCAAGGCAACGCGGCAGACTCCATTGAGCTGGCGCCGGCCATCGGCGATTCGATCAAGCGCACCGGTGTCATTGCTGAACTGGTCAGCACCGATGACGGATATGCTTCGGCGAAGGGACGCAAGGAGGTGCTGAGCATGGGGGTAAAGCAGATCAGTATCAGTGGGGCGAAGGGCAAGAAGTTGACCACCCCCGAGGACTGGGAGAGCGAGGCGTATCGCGAGGCACGCCGCGATCGCTCCGCAGTGGAGTCGCTGATGTTCACGATTAAAGATGGATTTGCCTTTGGCGAACTCGGCCGCCGCGGCATCGATGCGGTAGGCGATGAACTGCTCGAGAAGGTTCTGGCCTACAACTTCTGCCGCATCATACTGATGAAGAAACGCCGAGGGGAGGAACTGGAACAGGCAGCCTGAATCTGACCGCTTTGAAGCTCAGAGAAAAAAGCACCACGGGATGAGTATGCCTCCAGACAGCGGCAAATATACGTATTGTGCAGCAAGCCACGCCGATGGCCGCTCAATACCTGCTCATCGGCAGCGCCGGCAGCCTGAAACCCGAAACCTGCCAGCCATAGGCTGGTCCGCCCGTGGCGGAGAACCTTAAACCGCCCGCTCGAAAGGCTTTTCGAATGGGGTCTAGCAAGACGTTCTGAGCAGAGCGAATCGAGGACGAGCATGAGGACGATTACGAGAACGAAAAGTAGGATACTCCTGTAGAGTAGATTCCCAGCTGGTCGTTCGCCGCCCGCCAGGGACGGCTTGCAACGCGCCTGGTGGGGTATAACATTTGAGCGACATTCTTTCAAATGAGAACCTTTAAACTGGGATACGCCACCCTGCATTGGCGGAACGCGGATCTGGAACCCGCTCTGCGAGAACTACAGGAAGCCGGCTGGGAGGGTTGGGAGGGTAGGATGGGGCAGGAAGCGTTGGGTCCTCCCGAACATCTCAAGCGGATATGCGAGGATACGGGTATGCCGATGGTGGTGTACACGGCGGCCGGGTCGCCTGACAATCGCGAATCGGAGAACATCGAGCGAAACAAGCGGAGAATGGATTTCGCCGCTGCCATGGGAGTCGATTGCTTCATGTACATGAGTGGTCGCAGACCGAAGAATTCCATCGTTAGTCGTGATGATATTCAACGAGCGGCCGAGGATGCTGAAACATGGGCGGAGTACGCGAGTGGTTACGGACTCGAATTGTCTTACCACATCCACACAAATATGCTCGTGGATTCGATCGAGGAGTGGAAGTTCTATATGAGCTTTCTGGAGAAATCAAAGCTCTGCATCGACGTCTCGCACGCGGAACTGTGGGGTTACGACCCGGTGCAGGCGATCGAGGATTTCCGTGACCGGCTCAACTATATTCATCTCCAGGACTACTCATCCTGCACCGTGCGGGAAAAAGGAAAGTACAATCCGACTTGGGTGCCTGTGGGAGAGGCGGAGTGTCTCGATTTCGCAGGAGTATTACGGAAATTGGAAGAGATCGGCTACGATCGCTGGGTCACGTCGTGTCCCGGAACGCCCCCTCCGTCCGGCGAACCGGCCTTCGAGGAAGCACGCCGCAGTCTCGGGATGCGGGAGTATTTGCGCGGGCTAGGATACTAGGTCATTCCGAGATCGGCGAGGGTATTTTGTACAACCCATCCGCGGAAAAAGGGATTGTCAAAGGTATACCCCACGGCGCTTTCGGGCGTCTTCATCAGTGTCCCTGCTTCCACCAGAGCAGCGGCAGCGTTCGCGGTGGTACCGCTGTCGCCAAGGGCAAATTGCTGGCGGATCCGCTTTGTCGTGATACCGGCATCGCCGGCGGCCACAGACCTGAGCACATTCTGCTGGTGACGGGTAAAATTCAGACCTCACTATATTGCCCCTCTAAAGGCACTATGCAATCGCAAGTTTAAATCCCGATTTTTTGCCCAGTCGGAAGATGATTCTTCGGCCTGAACCGTCGGGCATCAGTAAGGGCTTCTGATTGAGAGTTTGCAGATACTCAAGCACCACCGCCTGCACCCGAGGGGGATAAGTTGCGGTGGGGAATAAATGCGCTTCGACCGCACAGCCCCTCTCTATAAGAACGCCGTCACTGTGAGTCAAATTGCGAAACAGATCGTGGTCGTCACGATAGTTGTTGTAGCGAGCTTTAAAGGGTTCGAGCTGCTTGTAGAAGCTGTTACGGGCGAAGATTTTCAAGGCATCCATGAGGGACTTGTTAGCGGTGTCCAGGCGGACATAGTTTTCATCAATGAGGCGCTGCAGCCTCGAGCATTCGGTGTCGATTTGCTCCAGTTCGAGTTGGAGGGCTTTGAGGGCCTGATCGAGTCGACGGATCTTTTCGCCCCTTGAGGCGCTTTTGCCCGGGTGGGCATGCTCGGCCAGGAGCAGTCTTTTCAATTCTTCGGTGCATTGCTGTTTTTGCTTCAGGAGGGCTTTGGCGGCACCGCTTTTCTCCTGCTTGTCCTCAAGGTGTTGGGCTAATCGCTTGTAGTGGACGGTGCGATAAGAGGTGATCTGATTAATCCCAAAGTGCTTATCGAGGTATTTGAAGTCATTCTCCTGAATCCAGCGACTGAACATCCCTTTGATTACCTCTTCATTTCGGGCCTGCTGATCGGTCGCCAGGATGCTCACGGTAATGGTTCGATTTTTTGGATTGGTCGCCTCCACGATCCACTGCACCAGTTGAGGATTTTTCTTCCAGGGGCCCCGCTGATAGCGAAGATGATACTCCTGGAGATCTTCGGCATGGTTGCGCGCGCGCTGCAGGCGCAACTGCCCGTCGATCCGTTGGAGGGGCTGGGCGCTGGCCTTGTAACCTTTTTCCCAGGTAATGATTTCGAGTTGAGGATGCTCCACGATGGCTTCGTAAAACCACTCCGCGGCGATCGCCCGGTCCACGTAAATGCTCACCTTCTTATCAGCCGGCAACTGCACCAGCTCGAGCATCGCTTCGCAGTTGGGGATAAACCGTTCCCTTATATCCTCATAGTTGTCGGTACTCGCAAAATAGATCGGATAGCCCTTGAGGGTATGAATAAAATCGCTGTGGAGCGCTTTGTCGGCCAGACGGATACCCGGACACCATCCCGCCAGCACCTTGCTCATTCCGGTGTAATGTTTGGTGTGCGGATCATAATAAAAGCTCTCTTCATCCGAAGCATTCAGGCCCCTCGCGTTCACTCTGAGGATCTCTCTTAAAAGCCCTTCATCGGCCAGGGCGCTAAGGCTTTGGCGTTGCAGATAGGGGGTATACAGGACTCGCCCGATGAGTTTTTGCAGGTCTTCGAGATCGAGCAGTTTGCTCTGCTCGATATTGACCGCGGCCAACAACCCGCAAGCCACCCATTGTTTCAAAAGCCAGCCCTCTTCGCGATCAATCTGAGCGACTTCTCTGAGCGCGGCACTGAACAGAAGTACTCCCAGGTGCCGATACCATTGCACCGCTTCGGAGCTCTCCCTCGAAAAATCGGGAGACCCCTTGCGATTGTCCCCTTCGCTTTCGGGGCTATTTTCTGCTTCTTGCTCCTGTTCGTCCCTCCCCGAGTCCTCCGGGCAATCCCAGGGAGTCTCCCGATTTTGCGCCCTCTCGGCTTCGGCCTCCTTTGCCCGGGCCTCTTTAAGCTCCTTAAAGACAGGGCGCAAAGTTTCCCCACTGAGGTTAACTCCGAACACCTCCTCGATCTCCCCCCGTATCTTCTTGCTGTAGCCATACCGACTCTCCCCATAGATCTGCCCGAAGCGCACCCGCACAAAACTCCGGATTTCCCTCGTCAATTTGCGATGAGCGCTGCGTCCCGCCAGCACTCGCGCTAAGGTCTCGGCATCTCCGCTTTGAAGCGCCTCCCCCCACCGCTTCATCGTTTTGGGGTCAACCTCAAATTGCTTCTCTAAGCGCCCTTTCTTCAACCCCGCATTGTAGAGGCGCCCCACCAATAGCTTGAATTCAACTTGCTCCCGATCGTCCTCTACGACTTCAAAAAGCTCATGCCCGTAATAGACGTGCAGTTTGCCTTCGCTCAGATCCCGATAGACCGTGATCGAGGGATTACCCTTGTCCACTCCAAGGATGCACTGTAAGAAGGTCTCTTCTTTGACGGTAGGTTTCTCCATTTTTCTTCGAATTTGATGGTTCGAAGATGAAGCCTACCGTTTTCTTTAGCTCTTCCTCGGGGCAAAAGCCGGGAATTGTATCTGCGATTGCCCCCTGCCCGCCAACCCGCATGATAGCGAGTTCTGAAATTGCGCCATTGCAGCAGAAAGAGGTCGGCGCTTTCGTCGATAACGTCACTAAAGGCAGAGGAGACGTCGGATGGCAGCACCCTTTTGGCCGAAGCAGAGCGATCGAAACACTTGCGTGCCAGCTGCACGATGTCCCGTGTCCGGGAACCCGCTGTTTCGACGATTCCTCTTCCAACGGCGTCGGATTGAATACCAACTGACCGCAGTCGCGAATCGATCCACCTTCCTAAATGCGCCGGATCAATCGGCCCAAACTCCATCCGGTCCAAAAGTCCGTAAAATGCGCGGTCCTTTTCCAGCATTCGATTGATGAGATGGGTTTGTGATCCCGCGAGGATATAACTGACGTTTTGATGATGCTGGATGATCCCGCGAAGGCGCCATTCGGCATCGCTTCCCCCGAACCGATGAATCTCCTGGAATTCGTCAAGAACGATGCCGATGGGATGGCCCCGTTCCTTAGCCATAGACTCGATTGCATCAAGGGCTTGGCCGAGGCTTTCATGTTGTTCCGGAATATCGACGTTTCGCAGAGCCGATTCAAAACTGGCCGTGGGCAGGCCCGTATTCGGATCGATCGTGACTTTGATCTTGGTCCCGATCATCTTCAGAAATTCCTGCGGCAGATCCCGCCATCGCCGTCCCAAGCTACGAATCGCCGACTGAATGATTCGATTCGCGATGTCGACCGGCGTCGAAGCAGTCGACAGGTCAGCCATGAATGCGCGGCCTTTGCTTCTGTTCACTCGCTCAATCGCATAGGCCAGTGCCGATGTCTTACCCATCCGCCGGTGACCGTAGACGAGGAGTTTTGCTCCCGGTTCACGGAGTGTCCGCGTCAAGCGGCGCAGTTCGCTCCTCCGATCAGTGAAATAATCTCTTTCTACTACGCTGTGGATGCGGAAGGATTGTTGAATCTTTCACAGTAGTTGAGGAAGATGAGCTTAAATGATCTAAAGTTTCTTAGATTACAGCAAAGTTACTGTAGTCTGCCCTTATCCGAAAAGCTACTGATGGCCGCAAAGAGGCGCAAAAGGCGCAAGAAAAACTTGAGAAAAATCATTTTGTGGCTTGATAAAAAGTGTCGCAACATGCTAGTGTTTAACAACCTAAGATTAAGAAAGGAGTTAAACATGCCAACATGTGCGACAGAGGAGAACAAAAGCGATAAGACGCCCCTTAGCAACCTCATTCTGCCGGTTCCAGACACGGATTTCCGTGATTTTCTGGATGAAGTTGAAGAATTGGCCGGGTTCGCGGCGCAAATCATCGAGGCGATCGAGAAGGATCTGGACGCCCATGCGCGTGA
>CBDCEW010000033.1:0-59619 GCA_965215885.1 Candidatus Moanibacter sp. | reverse complement strand
CTGCTTCAATTCTCGATTGCGATTAGGATCACGACTGGAGATCCATCGGAATTAAACTCTCCCCCGTCTCCGGGTCTTTTCGGTTCCCTCCCTCCCCCATCGTGAATCTCAATCGTGATCTCCTTTCGATCTTTTCTTTTCGACTTTCGACTACGATTATGATTCACGACGGGAGATTGAGCAGGTTTCCTATCTTCCATCGTGATCTCCCGTCGATCTTCCTCTTTTCGACTTTCGATTACGATTATGATTCGCGACGGGAGTTCGATCGGATTTCCTATCTTCCATCGTGAATCTCAATCGTGATCTCCCGTCGATCTTCCTCTTTTCGACTTTAGATTACGATATTGATTCACGACGGGAGTTCGATCGGATTTCCTATCTTCAGAACTCGCTATCATGCGGGTTGGCGGGCAGGGGGCAATCGCAGATACAATTCCCGGCTTTTAAGAGCTAAAGAAAACGGTAGGCTTCATCTTCGAACCATCAAATTCGAAGAAAAATGGAGAAACCTACCGTCAAAGAAGAGACCTTCTTACAGTGCATCCTTGGAGTGGACAAGGGTAATCCCTCGATCACGGTCTATCGGGATCTGAGCGAAGGCAAACTGCACGTCTATTACGGGCATGAGCTTTTTGAAGTCGTAGAGGACGATCGGGAGCAAGTTGAATTCAAGCTATTGGTGGGGCGCCTCTACAATGCGGGGTTGAAGAAAGGGCGCTTAGAGAAGCAATTTGAGGTTGACCCCAAAACGATGAAGCGGTGGGGGGAGGCGCTTCAAAGCGGAGATGCCGAGACCTTAGCGCGAGTGCTGGCGGGACGCAGCGCTCATCGCAAATTGACGAGGGAAATCCGGAGTTTTGGGCGGGTGCGCTTCGGGCAGATCTATGGGGAGAGTCGGTATGGCTACAGCAAGAAGATACGGGGGGAGATCGAGGAGGTGTTCGGAGTTAACCTCAGTGGGGAAACTTTGCGCCCTGTCTTTAAGGAGCTTAAAGAGGCCCGGGCAAAGGAGGCCGAAGCCGAGAGGGCGCAAAATCGGGAGACTCCCTGGGATTGCCCGGAGGACTCGGGGAGGGACGAACAGGAGCAAGAAGCAGAAAATAGCCCCGAAAGCGAAGGGGACAATCGCAAGGAGTCTCCCGATTTTTCGAGGGAGAGCTCCGAAGCGGTGCAATGGTATCGGCACCTGGGAGTACTTCTGTTCAGTGCCGCGCTCAGAGAAGTCGCTCAGATTGATCGCGAAGAGGGCTGGCTTTTGAAACAATGGGTGGCTTGCGGGTTGTTGGCCGCGGTCAATATCGAGCAGAGCAAACTGCTCGATCTCGAAGACCTGCAAAAACTCATCGGGCGAGTCCTGTATACCCCCTATCTGCAACGCCAAAGCCTTAGCGCCCTGGCCGATGAAGGGCTTTTAAGAGAGATCCTCAGAGTGAACGCGAGGGGCCTGAATGCTTCGGATGAAGAGAGCTTTTATTATGATCCGCACACCAAACATTACACCGGAATGAGCAAGGTGCTGGCGGGATGGTGTCCGGGTATCCGTCTGGCCGACAAAGCGCTCCACAGCGATTTTATTCATACCCTCAAGGGCTATCCGATCTATTTTGCGAGTACCGACAACTATGAGGATATAAGGGAACGGTTTATCCCCAACTGCGAAGCGATGCTCGAGCTGGTGCAGTTGCCGGCTGATAAGAAGGTGAGCATTTACGTGGACCGGGCGATCGCCGCGGAGTGGTTTTACGAAGCCATCGTGGAGCATCCTCAACTCGAAATCATTACCTGGGAAAAAGGTTACAAGGCCAGCGCCCAGCCCCTCCAACGGATCGACGGGCAGTTGCGCCTGCAGCGCGCGCGCAACCATGCCGAAGATCTCCAGGAGTATCATCTTCGCTATCAGCGGGGCCCCTGGAAGAAAAATCCTCAACTGGTGCAGTGGATCGTGGAGGCGACCAATCCAAAAAATCGAACCATTACCGTGAGCATCCTGGCGACCGATCGGCAGGCCCGAAATGAAGAGGTAATCAAAGGGATGTTCAGTCGCTGGCTTCAGGAGAATGACTTCAAATACCTCGATAAGCACTTTGGGATTAATCAGATCACCTCTTATCGCACCGTCCACTACAAGCGATTAGCCCAACACCTTGAGGACAAGCAGGAGAAAAGCGGTGCCGCCAAAGCCCTCCTGAAGCAAAAACAGCAATGCACCGAAGAATTGAAAAGACTGCTCCTGGCCGAGCATGCCCACCCGGGCAAAAGCGCCTCAAGGGGCGAAAAGATCCGTCGACTCGATCAGGCCCTCAAAGCCCTCCAACTCGAACTGGAGCAAATCGACACCGAATGCTCGAGGCTGCAGCGCCTCATTGATGAAAACTATGTCCGCCTGGACACCGCTAACAAGTCCCTCATGGATGCCTTGAAAATCTTCGCCCGTAACAGCTTCTACAAGCAGCTCGAACCCTTTAAAGCTCGCTACAACAACTATCGTGACGACCACGATCTGTTTCGCAATTTGACTCACAGTGACGGCGTTCTTATAGAGAGGAGCTGTGCGGTCGAAGCGCATTTATTCCCCACCGCAACTTATCCCCCTCGGGTGCAAGCGGTGGTGCTTGAGTATCTGCAAACTCTCAATGAGAAGCCCTTACTGATGCCCGACGGTTCAGGCCGAAGAATCATCTTCCGACTGGGCAAAAAATCGGGATTTAAACTTGCGATTGCATAGTGCCTTTAGAGGGGCAATATAGTGAGGTCTGATCTTCCATCGTGAGTCTCAATCGTGATCTCCTGTCGATCTTCCGCTCTTTCGACTTTAGATTACGATTATGATTCACGAGGAGAAAGACTAATCACGTTTCCAACCCTCCGCGTCTCCGCATCACCGCGTCTCTTCAATCCCCTCTCCCATCGTGGCTCCCAATCCATTCGACAGCCTCATGGCAGGCCGTGCTCTCCTGTCGATCTTCTCTTTTCGACTTTCGACTACGATTATGACGATCAGGGAAATCGGACAACGGATGGCACGACCGAAAACTACCGAGAAGAAGCGGAAACTAATCTTAGAAAGTCGACTTATACCGTAAACAGTCTGAATCGAATGGCGCTAAGATAAGGGCATAAACGAGAATTCCGGCCCTAGTTGAGATCGCTCGCGAGCGATTGGCCTCCTTATCTTAGCGTCATTCCAGTCTGACCTCTTCCCCCCCCCGACCCCCTTTCCCCTTCCTTCCGCTCTTTCGACTTTAGATCACGATTATGATTCACGACGGGAGATTGAGCAGGTTTCCTATCTTCCATCGTGATTCTCAATCGTGATCTCCTGTCGATCTTTCCTCCCTTCGACTTTAGATCACGATTATGATTCACGACGGGAGTTCGATCGGGTTTCCTATCTTCCATCGTGATTCTCAATCGTGATCTCCTGTCGATCTTCCTCCCTTCGACTTTAGATCACGACTATGATTCACGACGGGAGATTGAGTAGGTTTCCTATCTTCCATCGTGATTCTCAATCGCAATCTTCGGTCGATCTTCCTCTTTTCGACTTTAGAATACGATTATGATTCACGACGGGAGATTGAGCAGGTTTCCTCATCTTCCATCGTGATTCTCAATCGTGATCTCCTGTCGATCTTCCTCTTTCGACTTTAGATTACGATTATGATTCACGACGAGAGTTCGATCGGGTTTCCTATCTTCCATCGTGATTCTCAATCGTGATCTCCTGTCGATCTTCCTCCCTTTCGACTTTAGATCACGACTATGATTCACGACGGGAGATTCGATCGGGTTTCCTATCTTCCATCGTGAGTCTCAATCGTGATCTCCTGTCGATTTTCCGCTCTTTCGACTTTAGATCACGATTATGATTCACGACGGGAGATTGAGTAGGTTTCCTATCTTCCATCGTGATTCTCAATCGTGATCTCCTGTCGATCTTCCTCTTTTCGACTTTAGAATACGATTATGATTCACGACGGGAGATTGAGTAGGTTTCCTATCTTCCATCGTGAGTCTCAATCGTGATCTTCTGTCGATTTTCCTTTTTCGATATTCGACTACGATTATGACGACGACGGGAAGATCGAAACGGTATCCCACTATCCCATCGTGATTCTTAATCCATCCGACAGGCTCATGGCAGGCCGTGCTCTCCAGTCGATCTTTTCTTTTCGATTTTCGACTACGATTATGACGACGACGGAAAGATCGAAACCGTATCCAACTCCCCATCGTGATTCCCAATCGTGATCTCCAGTCGATCTTCTCTTAGATCACGACAAGAGAGCTAACAGAGTCAGCGCGGTCTAACATATAAGACCGACAAGGTTCGCGCCAAGGTTTGCGACGAGGTTTGGATAGAAGTGGTTCGATCTTCTCCTTCGTCAATCGAGAATCACAGCTGCACACGGAGCCCATCATAGGCCAGGGATATACCTGGGGGTAATTTGCTATCGAAGGCCTCGTGATCCACGATGAAAGTCATGTGAGTGAAATAGGTCTGGGGAGCCCCGATATCCTGTGCCGTTTCTACAGCCTCGTCGATCGACATGTGGGTGGGATGTTTTCTCGGTTGTAGAGCGTCCAATATCACCAGTTCGGCCCCCATTGCCATATCTCGCTGTTCAGGTCCAACTTCCTTACAATCCGTATAGTAGACCGCCTTCACTCCCGTCTTTCGTTCCCGAAAGATAAGCCCAAGCACGTCCATTTCACCGTGCGGCAATAGAGTCGACTGAATCTCCCCTTCTTCGAATTCAAGCTTAGCCGGCATTTCAAGCAGTCTGAATGCCGGATAGAATCTGTGGACCGGTTTCTCGCGATTCGCGTAAGGATAGACTTCACGCACCCTCTGCAACCCCGAACGGGTGCTGTAGACCGGTATGGCTTCGCTCCCGCGAATTGTGCAAAACCGACGCAAATCATCCATGCCCAGGATGTGATCGGCGTGACCATGAGTGAGGATGAAATAGTCAATTCGCCGTATATCGTTGTTTAAACACTGTAGACGAAACTCCTGCCCGGCATCCACTTGAATATGGCAACCATCCATAATTACATGGATACTGGGGCGGGTGCGCCAATTCTTAGGATTCTCCAAATCCAAATTCGGACTCTCGTGCGCTATCATTGGCACTCCCTGGGAAGTCCCGGTACCTAAGAATATGATCTCCATCGACAGCGCCTCAGGTTAAACGGTTTCGTGGATGATAGGTTTCATGCTGTTCCAGTAACCGCTTCTTTTCAACGTTGGTATATATCTGGGTGGTGGCAATGTCAGAATGGCCGAGCATCTCCTGGATAACACGCAAGTCCGCTCCTCCACTGAGCAGATGGGTAGCGAAAGAATGACGCAACAGATGTGGCTTTACGCTCTTCTTCAATCCAGCCCTGGCGGCGCATTTTTTGACCATCAGCCAGATTGTCTTTCTCGATATTGCCTGACCCCGCATACTCAGAAAGAGCGCACTTCCGGTCTTCTTTTTTACAAGCCGCGGTCTCGCTACGCTTAAATACGTGTTTATCGCCTCTACTGCTTTCTCTCCCACCGGAACTATCCGCTCTTTGCCTCCTTTTCCGGATATAACACGCAAATAACCTTCTTTAAGATCAATATCCTGCAGTGCCAGGGCCGTTACCTCGGATGCGCGCAGGCCACTGCTGTAGAGTAATTCCAATATGGCGCGGTCTCGCAATCCTTGCGGGGATTTTGCCTCCGGCGCTTCAAGCAGGCGTTCTACCTCCCGCGGCGTCAGCGTCCCCGGTAATTTTCGAATCATTTTGGGACCGGACAGTAACTCAGTAAAGTCATCATCCCGGTACCGTTCCTTTATCAGGAATCGTGCCAGCATTCTCGCCGCTGAAATCTTCCGTGACAGGCTCGCAACGGCGTAATCCTGTCTGCTCAGAGAGCCGATCCACAACGAAATGTGTTCGGGAAGGATGACGCGCCAGTCTGTTATCGGAATTTTAAGGAGAAATCGGGCACACTGTTCTAAATCACGCCCATAAGCCGATACGGTATTCTCTGAGAGCCCTTTTTCCAACTCCAGATAAGCCAGAAAGCGATTCAATGGCTCTTCCAGATCCGAGGGAAGCCGACTGGAATCTCTCTCCTTCAGGATCATTATTACGAATTCGAGTAGTAAGCCTGGGCCGGCCGTCAGCAGGAACGGCGGCCTGTCGGACTCCGCCCGGCAAGTTACCAATTTCACAGAATGCTTGAACGAGGGGAGCCAATGCAATTAATATCTCTCATATGAGCGATCTGTTGCACTTCGGGCCTGGAGAGATAGTGATCGCTGAAGGAGCTACCGGCGAAGGATTCTATGTCCTCAAATCGGGACATTTGGAAGTCTTTAAGGGCAATGTGTTAGTGGCCCAATATTCCAAGCCGGAAACTATCTTCGGTGAGATGAGTGACATCCTGGGTAAGCCGCGAAGCTGCAGAGTTGTCACAAAGACTGAAGCGGAAATTTTACATATCCGTCAGGGCATACGTGAAATCGTTCGCGCCAACCCCGATCTCACTATTAAACTCCTCTACCACTTAGCGGATCGTCTCGAAGAGACTACCGAGAGACTCGCCAACCCCGAAGTTAACCTCGTTTGGTGCTTTGAGGAACCCCTGGCCAATGAAGTCTCCGATTAGTCCCTGCAAGCCGGGATCGGACTAAATGCCTCTTTCGGAAGAGTCACTCGGTTTCATTCCGATCCCAGCTTGCCGGGACTAGAGGGAATCTGTCGACCCTGACCCGAAGAGCCGTGAGCTCTTCGGGTCAGGGTCGACAGATTCCTTGACAGATAACTCTGAGACAAATCTCCCTATGATTCCGTCGAACGATCCGTTGGAGAAAAAGCATATTAATTGATCATTTCTCGAATTTCCTTCAACTCTGCTTATAAGCTCTTCCAAGAGGTCGCGATTGCTCGCAAAGGCCTTCGCGCAACCCACCGAATCTCTCAATTCGCGAGCAAGTCGGAGAGTATCCAGGCGCTCTGAAGAACTTAGCTCCTCTCCACGGTTTACTGGCCCAATCAGGACCGTGTCAGCCTGTTCCAACGCGCCACGAAATTCATCCTGAAAGACATTTCGACGAGACGTATTGCTCCGCGGCTCAAAACACGCAGTCAGATTCGAAGACGGATGTCGCACTCGCAGCGATTGCAATGTTTCTCCAATCGCAGTGGGATGGTGACCAAAGTCCTCGATGACCTTCAGCCGGTTGCCCTCGAGGAGCGTCTCCTGCCTCCTCTTTACTCCCAAAGCCCGTGTAAGCGGTGTCAGACTCAATCGCGCTGGATTGCGAGGAAAAGCCGAGAGTCCGGCGGCAAGGGCTGCCATAGCGGCATTTCGGGCGTTATACATCCCTCCTAAAGCCCATGAGATGCTATCCCACGCCCTACCCTTCCACAGGAGAGAAAATGAAGAATTGAGACAATCCTCACGATAATCAGAGATCAAAAGATCATTCTCTTCTCCTACCCCCACCTTCAGGATGGTGGTCCACTCAACGGGCATCAATAGAGCGACGTTGCGATCATCGCCGTTAACAAGCACGTACCCATTACGCGGCATGATGCGCAACAGGTGACTATAAGCCCGTCTCAGGTCAACCATGTCACGAAAGATATCACAGTGATCAAATTCCAGGTTGTTGATTACGAGGATCGAGGGTCTGTAATGGATGAACTTACTCCTCTTATCGAAAAACGCGCAATCGTACTCGTCTCCTTCAATCACAAACGGCTCATCCAAATCACCATTATTTGCTCCTCCCTCAAGATCGAGGGAAACGCCCCCCAACAGATAGCCGGATTCTATTCCGTTCTCTCTCAGCAGCCAGGCGGTGAGCGCGGCGGTCGTTGTCTTCCCGTGGGTTCCCGTGATTACGATGTTTTTTCGATCCTTCAGAAACTCTCTCCCTATCAATTCAGGTAAGGAGGTGTAGGGAATGCGGTTTGATTCCAGGAGCCACTCAACCTCCGGATTTCCGCGAGTGACGGCATTGCCCACTACAATGAGGTCGGGATGAAGCCCGGCCAGGCGCTCAGCATCGTAGCCTTCAAATACGACGATCTCTTCAGCGCTTAAGAGGTCCGACATGGGCGGATATGCGCCGGAATCCGCGCCCAAGACGTCGTGCCCCAACCGCTTGAGCAATATGGCGGCATTGCCCATGGCGGTACCACACGCGCCCATAAAATAGAATCGCATTTCGAGGTTATTTGAGGGAAAGGTTTCTTCCCTCACAAGTTAATTGTCGACAGAGCCACCTATATCTCTAAATCTGCCTATCACCGATTTGAATATTCGAATATCTCCATCCGTCATTTCCGTAGCCGCGGGAAGGGAGTTTTTAAAGTTCGGCGGAACCGAATTTTAGCGGGCTAATGACAACAGATTCACGATACGTGACGTGCGTCTGTACGGCTAATGTGTGTCGCAGTCCCATGGCGGAAAAGCTCCTCGCACATGCCTTGAATAAAGAAGATGATCCACTGGGTTCCTTAAAAGTCGTTTCAGCTGGAATCTCCGCCATCGAAGGCGACATGGCATCCATGAATTCGGTTCGAGTCTTGCAAAAAGTGGGATTGGACCTTAGCAACCACTGCAGTAAACGCATTACTCGAGAGCTTGTGGAGAAATCGTCCGCCATTTTTTGCATGACAGAAACGCATCGTTATCTGATAAGGGAGCTATTTCCCGCTTCGAACGTACCAATAATTCTCTTCAGGGAAAAAATGCCCTCCCCGGGCGAAGTTCAGATCCGGGATCCCTTCGGAATGCATATTAGGGAATATGAAGAATGTCGCGACCAGATTGTCGAAGCCATTCCCAGTCTTCTAAAATACCTCAAGGAACTGCTGGCCGTCTAGTGTCTAACTTCGAATTCGTCCGACGCACACCTTCAGAAAGAAAATGAAGAATGGCAAACAGAGAAAGCCAAGTTCTGGATTTACCCTGGTCGAATTGCTCACCGTCATTGCCATTATTGGCATTCTGGCAGTTCTCATTATCCCCGCGGTCGGCAAGGCCCGCGAACTCGCTCAACGAGAAAAAGCCAGAAGCAATATTCACCAGATCGCTTTGGCATACCTGACCTATTCAATTGAAGCCAATAGGGTAAGAACCATGCCTACAACCGGCCAAGACGCTGTCCGCAATATCTACGACTGGGGTAAAAGACTCGCCACTGATGTCGACCTTAATGACGCCTCCCTCTACTATATCGACGTCGACCCTTTCGTCGCCTCCGCCGATCTGCCCAAGGTCATCGTTCGAAAGAATCAGAACACGGGAGCGATTACTGAAGAGAGTGCCTGGTATGGTTCGCCCGTCGGCTACGAAGCCGCGGCTGGGCTAAGCCCCCAATCACCGGCCACCACGACTCCCCTTATCTGGACTCGCGGATTATCAGCAAACGGCTCATGGAATAGTCAAACCTCACCTTGGGAAGGTTCCGGTGGGCACATCGGTTATCTCGATGGTCATGTCGAATTCTACAAAAATCTTAACGGAGAGGACGGAGAAGGTGCACTGCTGGATTATACCACGCAAGAGGCGACGAAGAATATAAGAAACGCTATCAGTCCCTCTGCTACGATCGTGAAACCAATTATTGGAGGAACCGGTGGAGATTGATGCAGTTTGAAGATGCGATTATACAACTAATGGGTGTAAGGGACTACGTTCCCCTTAAGACAAACGAATTCGCCGAACGCCTCAATCTCAGCAAAAATCGGATTACCACCTTACAGCGTGAGCTCAGAATTCTCGTAGAGAGCGGCCGCATTGTCCGCACTAAGAAAAATCGATTCTGCCTTCCGCAAGACGCTGATCTTCTCACGGGAACAATCCGATTCCGACAAAGCGGAAGAGCGCTCTTTATTCCCGATCCGCTCTCCGGAAAGGTTGAGTCGCCGTCACTGTTGGTACGGGCTAGAGACACTGGAGTAGCCATGGATAGGGATCATGTCCTGGTCCGCCGAAAGCGTCCGAAGCGACGATCATACCGCTATCAAATGGGTCGTAAGGGCAAAGCCGTAGCAACACCGGAATCCGACAATGCGCAAGTCATTCGCGTTCTCAAGAGGGCGAGAAACACAATAACCGGTACCCTTAAGCGAAGCCACCTCTACCATTTTGTAATTCCGGACGATCCGAAGATCATCTACGACATCCTTGTTCCCAATCCGCGTGCCTCGGGTATTCATCCGACTCCCGCCGTCGACGATAAAGTTGTCGTCAATCTGAAGGAGTGGAAGGAGCGTCATCTCAATCCGGAGGGAGAAATTACCGCGCTCCTGGGGAAGACAGCCGAACCCTCGGCCGAGTCTCGCGCCCTCCTCCACCGCTACGGCCTCAATGCTGAATTCCCCCCATCGGTAGTAAATGAAGTCCAAAAACTGCCTCAAGAGGTAAGAGTGAAAGATCTACGAAACCGTTTGGACCTGCGGCATCAGCTCACCTTGACGATCGATCCGGTCGACGCCAAGGATTTTGACGATGCCCTCTCTATTGAGTGTCTGGAATCCGGCGAGATGAAGGTGGGCGTGCATATCGCGGATGTGAGCGCCTATGTCCGGCCTGGATCAGTCTGCGACAAGCAGGCTCAGAGCCGGGGCAACTCCACTTACCTCGTGGATCAAGTGATTCCTATGCTCCCGCACGCTCTTTCCAACGGAATATGCAGTCTCATCGAAGGGGAAGACCGCCTAACGAAGAGTGTATTTTTGACTTTTTCAGCAAAAGGACGCATCAAAACCACCGAATTCGCCAATACCGTCATTCACAGCCGAAAACGCCTCACCTATCATCAGGCTCGAGCACTCCTAACGGAAGACAATCTGGACGAGATACGAAGACATCCTCCTCCACCGAAACATCAGACCGGGTTTGCCGGTCGTCCCCTCTCCAAACTCCCCGACAAGGAATTAATACGCCTGAGAGACACCATTCGCAAATTGTGGCGCCTCGCTATAGGGCTGCGTAATCGCCGGATGAATAAAGGTAGCCTCGATCTCGATGCGCCCGAATTCAAGATTTATGTCGACAAAAAAGGATACGCCGACCGCATAGAGCAGATTCAATACGATGAGAGCCACCAACTCATCGAAGAATTCATGTTGGCCGCCAACGAAGCCGTTGCGAAAGCCCTTTACGGCGCGCAACTGCCCTTCATACACAGGGTGCATGACAAACCGGATCGGGAAAGACTTGCCGAACTGCGCGAGTTTCTGGCCCGCTTTAACCTGAAAGTGGGCGACCTTAACAACCGGAAAGAGATCACCCGTCTGTTGAGAACGATCAAGGGTCATCCCCAGAGCGCCGCTTTGAGAATTGAATTCCTGCGGAGCATGAAGCAGGCCTGTTATCGTACAGAGCGCGACGGGCATTTTGGATTAAACAAGCTCGACTACACACATTTTACTTCACCCATTAGACGATATTCCGACCTCAACGTTCATCGCGTCCTCAATCGATTTTTGACCGAGACCGCCCATCGCACGGCACTTTCGAAGTCACCCCGAAAATACCGGATCTCTGAACTCAGGGACCTGGCTCAACACCTGTCTATAACCGAACGGAATAGCGTTGAAGCTGAGAGAGAATCCGTGAAATTGAAACTCCTCGAGTTTTTTGAGCGCGAAGCCCGAAAGCGGAAAAAGTCCAAATTCGAAGCGGTGATCATTGATATTCGAAACCACGGATTCTTCGTCGAGTTGAAGGAATCAATGGCCTTCGGTCTTGTTCATGCCTCCGGTCTGCCTCCCGACTTATACGCCCTCAATTCGGACGGCACTGCCCTCGTCGGACGCCGGAGACAGAATTCTTTTGCCCTCGGTCAGGAAATCGATGTTACCGTGGAGCGTGTGGACCGACTCAAACAGCATATCGACTTCACGCTATGTCTCTCCTAGGAATCTGTCGGACTGAGCAGTCTGAACATCCTGGTGGTACGGATTTCTTAGGTGACAGATGTGTATCTCGACAAAGATGAGACCGACAGATTCCTAATGAAACATTACGATTATCAGATAATATTGAAAGAGCTCTGGGAAAAAGCGGTAGGACTCTACGCAGCCGGTAATCGCGAAGCGGATGCTTATTTCAATTCTAAGGAGCTACAGTTTCTTCGCTCTATAGGAATCACCGCTCATGAAGTCTACGACTACGCGGAAGACTACCACAATGCCGGGGAGCCCGATTTCCCTACTTTTGCAATGATCCATGAAATACGAAGATCATTTTTCCTGGAAGTACAGAATGGAGAATGGTCGTCTCGAATCGTCGAAGAACAGAGTCTGGCGCCTAGAAAGTCCTCCCTTGAAGGAATACCCTGGTTGCCCCGGATTATTCAAAAGGCGAAGGCGAAAATTCGCGGGGAACTGGATCCGGAGATTATGTATTCCTGTGGCGGTGACCGGCGTTTCCTCAAAGAGAGCGACATCCATCCCGCTGAATTTCTGCGTGTTGTAGGGGAGAATGAAGATGAAACCATTATAAAGTGGGTCGTTAAGCGCAGGAAATCCTCGGAATCTGAATAGCCGGACCCCAAGCTGCGCCGACTCTTGCCGGATCCAACTCTGCGGTACGGCTTCTACGTGTTTAGCGTGCCTTTGATTGCTGGCTGCCCCGGTCTTGTGCCCATAATTACGAAATTGGGTTGGAGAACCCAAAGTAAATGTTATTCAGGCACTTGCAAGATTCTATTGATTACATAGTATGCCAGAATGGAGTTTCAACGATTGTTGTGTGTGGGTTCGTTAGAGGTAGAGAGCTTTTCCTGCAGGTTTGTTTTCAGTTAGAAACTTGTTGAGTATTAATCAGTTACAAAAGCGCTTTGAACGGGGAGTTGATTTCTGGTGGCAATTGAGTAGAAGCGAAGGGAGCTGGAGAAAGTTGGTATTGGCATTGTATGTAAAATAAAGTTTGCAGTTTTGCCTCCTTTCCATACTGTGCCGGTGCATGCAAGAAGAGCTTTCGCGTAAAGAGAGGGAGGTGGTCGAAGCGGTACGGCGGGATCGGGTAAGCACGGTGTGGAGGCTGATGAAGGAGCAGAGGGTGTCGCGGCGAACGGTCTATCGGGCTTTGCAAAAATATGGCCATTACTCCAGTTACAATGCCAATTGTGGCTACCTGAGCTTGAAAGACATTCCGCGCTTTGACGGGGCCGGTTTGTGGCGTTTTCGCAAGGGGCGCTTTTCGCGCCACGGCACCTTGGAGGAGACCGTGGAGGCGGTGGTGGGAGCTTCGCTTTGCGGCTACACGGTGGCTGAGTTGGAGACCCTCCTTGGGGTACGGGTGCACAACCCCATAAGCGTGCTTTGTAGAAAGAAGCGGTTGAGTCGATACTATGAAGGGCGTCACTGCGTGTATGTCTCGGCCGGGGAACAGGGCGGGGCCGAACAGAAAAAGCGGCGGCAAGGGCGAAGAACAGCGGCACAAGTTCAGGCAGGGGACCCCGGGGGCGCTTTGCAGGCAGCTCCCGAAGGGCTCGAAACGATGGTCGTGATCGCTTTGCTGGTCGCCTGTATCGGCCATCCCGAGGCCGGGGTCAAGGAGCTTGTCGAGCTTATGCAAGAGCAGGGAGTAGAGCTGAGCGGGGAGCAAATTGAGCGGGTGATGGCGTTTTACTCGCTCAAAAAAAACCGGACCGATCGCGGTAGCGGAGCTGTTACATGATTTGCGGGCAGAGGCTGAACGGGCCCTGCAAACGGTGGGGGCTGTGCCTGCGCAAACGAGTTATCGCTTCGATGCCCGGGAGGACGAAGAGGGTCCTTCAGAGGTGCGCAAGACCCTGCGCCGCAAGGTGGTCAGTTTCTCCTATGGATGCTTCCAGGCGGTGGAAGTTGTGCGCGAGCAGGGGCAAGGGAGCCACCGCAACAGCTACCGTTCTGCTCGCCTGGAACAGATCGTGCCCTCGCATAGTCGCTACGCTTACGATCTGATTGCCTATGTGGGCAAGCGATGTTTGTGCGAAAGCGCCACCCTCAAAGAGGTGCACAGGGAACTGCGCGAGGGCCCGGGGCAGCTGCAGATTGCTCAAAGCAGCCTCTATGAGATGCAGCAGAAGTTTCTTTTTTATCTGGGTCGGCTGCACGCCGCGGCCGCTCCGGTGCTTAAAGATTACCTGAGCGCTCGCCCTTGCCTGCGCTGGCTGGTGGATGGGACCGTGGAACCGCAGACGCCGGTTTTCTTCGCTGTTCAGGAAGCCGACGAAGGGATCCTTTTGGGCAGCTGGAAAATGCCTTCCGAACAGAGCGAAACGATCAGTGGCTGTTTTGCCCGGGCGGCCCGGGCTTTTGGCCAACCCCACCATGTCTATCATGATTTAAGCGCTCAGATCAGCAAGGCCTGCGAGAGCGAAACCTTCCAGGCCCCCCATGGCGTCTGCCATTATCATTTCGCCCGCAATGTGGGCGAATCAGCTTTGTGGATCGAAAACCCCAGCAGATGCTCAACGGGCGCTTGCGGCAATTGAAGCTCATGGAGCGCATGCGCGAGCAACGCAAACACATCACCGCAAAGCTCCGTGACACGCCTTCGCGCCGCAAATGAAAAACACGCCCTCGTCCTGGCCGATTTGCTCACCGCCTCCGGCTTATGCGGTATACGTGAAAGCGCTCGCGCGAGTCGATGAGCCTTGCGGATTTCTTCAGAGGCGGGGACTGAGGATCACCGCCAAACGCTCAGCCATAGCAGTCTTTGCCCTCCAGGAGCAATGGGACGATTTCGGGAAGCTGACGATCCCACCCTTGCAAACAGCTGGGATGGGAGGATTCTGCTCATGCGGGCCAATCGCCATATATTCGGGCTGGAGGATTTTCGCAAAGGATGCAGGAGATGTGGATTTTGGATTATCCCTGCCCTTGCACGGGAACTGCTGAGCATGGCCGCCCTGCAATTGTGGATTTTGGATTATCCCTGCGACGGTCACCGCCAGGGCTTTCCCTTCGATTTTGGCCTTACCTGCTTTATTGGCATCGGCGGGTCGTGCGCGCCCATGCCGCCCTGGAGCAGTGGCTTGCCCGCGCTCCTGCCAGTTGCTCTGTTCTGCGAAGCTTCTTTCATCTTTCTGCCGCATCCGAAAACGCCGAGGGGAGGAACTTGAATCTGACCGCTTTGAAGCTCAGTTGAAGCAGTATCTGGCTGATGCCCTCGTCATCGAAGCCGCTACTAGCTATGAAAACGCTTTTTGCATTTTCAGCGCTTTGCGCGATGCCCTTTGGCTCAGCGCCAGCGGCCCCTGCCCTTTAAGCGACCCTTATCTGTTGCAAGCAGGACAAGCCGCTGAGCTCACCGAGGCTCTCCAGTTGCTGCGTGCCCAATATCGCCAAAAAGGCGCCTCCCTGACCAACCCCTCGAAAGCCAAACTCTACCGCACCGTGGTCACTCATCTGGACAAATACTGGCAGCGGCTGCTTCCCCCACCGGCCCATCCAGACAGCGTACGCACGACCAATGAGCTGGAAGGCACCTGGCGCACCTCCAAGCGCAAACGCCGTCAAACCCACGGGCGCAAAAATCTGACGCGCGACTTTGAAGCGCTCCCCGAAGAATACATGCTCCTGCCCAACTTACACAATCCCCGCTATGTGGAGCTGGTTTTAGGCAGTATCGATAATCTGCCCCAAAAGCTTGCCCAGGCTGCACAGAAAGCACCCCCCTTCAGTCACTGGCGGGCGAACAGAAAAACCTCGCCGTGGGTCGATTGCCCAAAAAGCTCCTGCGAAAAGAAAACTTCCTTGAGGAACTCTTCGAAGTCTGTAATCGCCAGGATCAATCCTTAAACCCGCAACCCCATCGGATTGCCTCCTGACAACGACTCCAGTGCCCTCCCTCTGCTCCCCATTTTCTTCATGCTCTAACCAGAGAACTCCACGCAATTTGCGTGCCAACCGAAATTCAGAACGATGGGCACAAGACCGGGGCAGCCTCAGAAACGCTAAACAGTTACGTTTGATCCGGCAGCATACCGCACGCCGGGGGCGCGACTTATTTGAAACCATCCCGCTATGCCGGGGTTGATCAATCTCGGTAAAGTGTCGTGTTTCATAAATTCCATTACACAGGTGAGAGCGACATTAGTCCTACTGTAACCATATCCGGAGTTTAAATATGAAAATCCGATCAGCAATTGTTTTCGGTTTCCTACTCGTTTCCAATTTCGCATTCGTTTCCCACGGCCAATTTCCCGGGAGAGTTTTCGCGCAGTCAGGCCCTTACGAGAATTTCTCCCAGTCGGGCCTCAAAGTTGGTGATCCCCTGCCCGACATTTTCTGTGTTGACGAAGAAGGCAACCCGTTCCGATGGGACAGTCTAAAGGGGAACTATACCGTCATCGTATTCGGCTGTCTCACTTGACCGCCTTTTCTTAGAAACGTCTCCAGTTTGGAGACCATCTATCGGGATTATTCACTCAAGGGCGTGAATTTCTACTACATTTACAAAGCGCTGACTCATCCTGAGCGCAACGGTTATGTAAAACCGATTACGCTCGAGGAACGCCTCATGCACATAAAGGAAGCCAAAAGGACTCTTGGCTCCGACATAACCTGGCTGTCCGACACCATAGAGAATGATCTCAAGCATGCCATGGGCAACGCTCCCAATTCGGAATTTCTCATCGATCCAGACGGAAAGATTGCCCGCATGCGCGTCTGGAGCCGGCCCGACGAACTCCGCCGCGATCTCGAAACGCTTGTCGGAATTGTGGAAAATCCAACTCGAATCTCCGATCTCGATATGAAAACAGAACCCCCGCCGAGCGTTGCCGCGAGTGGGGTTGTGCCGAGAATAGCGTTACCGGGAAGAATGATTCCCTTAAAAACTGAGCCCCAAATCGCTCAGTCCAAGCATCCCTTTTACGTCAAACTCAGAGCCGAAGCAGTCCCTTCTGTCTTAGAGAACGGCAATGGAAAGATCTACCTCGGCTTTCATCTCGACCCGATTTACCGGGTTCACTGGAACAATCTCGTCGATCCTCTCCGCTTTCACATTGTAAGTCCCGACGCTATCTCAGTAACGCCGCTATCCGGTGAAGCCCCCGAAGTGAAGGAGGCGTCCGACATCGATCCACGGGAGTTTCTCATCGAGGTTGCAGGCGACGGCACTCCAGGACCACTGCAGCTGTCCGTCTCCTATTACGGATGTAACGACGAGGAAGGGTGGTGCAGGGCGATCACCCAGGATTATTCGATCCACCTCGCCCGCGATCCCGACGGAGGCCGCGCCCGGCGCGGATCCGGAATGGGTCGGAGAGGAGGAATGATGGGAGGTCAGCTTCCACCCGAGATTTTGGAAATTTTTGACTTAGACGGTAATGGCGAACTCGATTGGGAGGAAAGAGGCCTCCTGCGCGAGGAACGAAGGAGATGGATGGAGGAAGAAGCTGGTTTCGGAAGCCGGCCGTCGCGGGACATTTAGTCTTAATGACAAGAGCACCTGCTTCTCATTTTAACTCCAGCCGCATAAAACCGCCAGCTTCCCCGCACGCTTTGGAATAGTAAAGGGGTACGGTCACCAAGCGCGACCAAATCCCAGAATATCCCTTCGATAAAATTCAGAAATACGAAGCCCTTCTTCTTGAAAAGGCCCGCGATTTCCGCGAATATCCTAATAGATTTGCAAAATCGCTCAATTAAGTCTTCCTTGCTTCCTTTATGAGCAAAGGGAAACCAACGAAAGCGGCCAAGGTGCACACATCTTTGGATGAAAGCATCAACATCGCTCAGGTGCGTCTCCTTTTCAAGGAGGTCCACTCGGACCTGATTGCAAATTCTGCAATAGCCATCCTCCTGGTCGTCATATTTGCAATCGCTAATCCACACTGGCACATGGGAGCGTGGATCTTCTATATGGCAGTTGTCTTTGCCGGACGCCATATACTTATTAATCGGTTCAAGGCGCTTGATCCACCGGATGATGCCATGCGGCAGTGGAAGAACCGATTTGTCTGGGGGACGCTTCTGACAGGAATCGGTTGGGGCGGCTTCAGCTTGCGATTCTATCCTTTTGATGACACTTCGCTCCAGTTTCTCCTGCTTTCAATCCTGGTTGTGCTCACCGCCACTTCGGTAACGGTACTCACCTCGGTTATGAGCGCATTCTGGACTTTCATGGTTCCCGTCATTGTGCCGCTATCAATTATGTTTTTCGTGCACGGCGACGCCGATCACAGTAAAGATCCTCGGGGCAAGCCCCGAGGCATTTGATATTAGACTTTATGAATTAGAAACGAAGCAAGCTTCGGGGAATTAAACCCGAAGCGATTAAACTCGGTCTCTTCGCCCTTCTCTATCTCCTCTTTATATCGATAAAGGCGCATCAATACCATAAAGGCCTTGCGAAACCGCTGCACCAGAACATCGCGCTGCAAAAAGAAATCCAGAGCCGGAAATTGACGGAATTTGAACTCGTTGAGGAAAAGCAAAACGCCCAGGAAGCGAGCAGAGCGAAGAGCGAATTCGTAGCAAACATGAGCCATGAGCTCCGCACTCCTCTCAACGCTATTATCGGCTTCTCGGGAGTCCTTATGAAAAATAGAGGGGGAAACCTCCAGGATAGCGATCTGGACCGACTGGAAAAGGTCAATCGGAACGGGCGCCGCCTCCTCAGCATCATTAACAATATCCTCGATCTCTCAAAAATCGAGGCCAACAAGCTGGAGTTGGAACAGCTCGAACTCGATGTTTTCCGCGTCGTGGAAGAGGTCATCGGTCTGCTAAAAGACTCGGCAAAGGAGAAGAATCTCCAGCTTCGGCTCACCATCGAGCGTGACGTTCCTCAATTGATAATCGGCGACCCTACGCGGATCTGGCAAATTCTCAACAATCTCGTCGGCAACGCCATCAAATTCACCGACGATGGAGAGATCACGGTCAATGTGTCTGTCAAGGACCGGGTAGTCAGCAAGACTTGCTTAACTATCAAGGTCAAGGACACCGGTGTGGGCATTGAGGAAGAAGCTAAATCGAAACTCTTTCAGCCCTTCATCCAGGAGGATACCACGACCAGTCGCAAATTCGGCGGCACGGGACTCGGCCTCGTCATTTCAAAGAAGCTAGCGGATCTCATGGGTGGGGATATCACCATGGACAGTAAAATCGGGGTCGGATCGACTTTTACTTGCACTATCTGGTGCTACGAGGCCGAATCCGCTCCCTTCAAAAGCAGCGCAGGCAAAAAAACAACGCGATTCGGTTTCTAGTATTTCGGCATGGTTGGATCCACCTCATCGGACCATGCCAGAACGCCACCGGTAAGGTTCTTCACTTTGGTGAAACCGGCCTCCCGCAACAGCTTCACCGCCTTGGCGCTGCGAACGCCGGACCTGCAGTGGGCCACGATCTCAGAATCGCGGTCGAGTTCGCCGACACGCGATTGGAGCTCTCCCAAGGGTATAAGCGTCGATCCCAAAATGCGGCAGATCTCGAATTCGTGCGGTTCGCGGACATCAAGAATAGAAATCTCATCCCCTCGGTTCAGCCGCTCATTCAACCTGCTTGCGGTTATTACGGAATCGGGCTCGAGCACTACCTCATCAGCTTCCGTTCCGATGCCGCAAAACTGCTCGTAATCGATCAGTTGGTTGATGGTGGGGCTCTCCCCACAAATCGAACATTTGGGATCTTTCCTCAGTTTCAGCTCCCTGAACGTCATCGAAAGGGCGTTGAAAAGAATCAGACGCCCAACAAGCGTATCCCCTATTCCAAGAATCAGTTTTATGGCTTCGGTCGCCTGCATGACTCCCACAATCCCAGGCAGAATTCCCAGGACACCACCTTCCGCGCAACTGGGAACCAGACCCGGTGGTGGTGGCTCTGGATACAGACAGCGGTAGCAGGGACCCTTCTTCGTCCAGAAGACGGAAGCCTGTCCTTCAAATCGAAAGATACTGCCGTAAACGTTGGGCTTCCCCAAAAGGACGCACGCATCATTAACCAGATAGCGCGTTGGAAAGTTGTCAGTGCCGTCAATGACAATATCGTAGGGCTCAATAATCTCGAAAGCGTTTGCCGAGGAAAGCGAAGCTTCGAATAGATCTACCTGAACATTCGGGTTAATGTCTTCGATCGACTCTTTGGCCGACTGGAGTTTGGATCGGCCGATATCCTTCGTGCCATGGATAATCTGGCGCTGCAAGTTCGTCGCCTCGACGATATCGAAATCCACCAGACCTATACGACCGACACCTGCCGCGGCCAAATACATGGCCAGAGGAGAACCGAGTCCACCCGTTCCCACGCATAACACTTCGGCCCCCTTAATCTTTTTCTGGCCGGAAACCGCCACCTCGGGAATGAGAAGATGACGGCTATAACGTTCAATCTCTTCCTTTGAAAGTTCGTCTGGAGCTGCATCCGTATGAGCCGGACTACCAGGCACATCAACCGGAGAGCCGCCCGCCACCGCTGGGACGATCATCACGACGTCGCCGTCCTTTACCGCTGTCTCCTCCCGGTTGAGATAACGAATGTCCTCATCGTTCAGGTAGACATTGACGAAGTTTCGCAGAACCCCGTCGTCATTATAAAGGTGCGCCTTTAGTTCGGGAAACTTTTGAGTAAGATTCGCAAGAATGTCGCCGGTCGTGCTTCCCTCAAACTCGATCGCATCCTGATCCCCGGCATATTGCTTTAATGCTGTTGGTATCTGAACAGTAACCGCCATTTTCAAACCTCCTTTAACTAACGATGATCAAATTTTCTCGAGCAAACGCGGCCCGATCGGCCCGCAAGACCCAGGATGCTAACTCCTTCGCTCTACGGTTTTCCACGGAGACAATAACATAAGAGTACCATGGCCACGCATGTTCCCTGTCAAACTTAGAGGGACGAGCCTCCGCGTCGGGATGAGAATGGTAAAATCCAACAATATTCTGACCGTGCTTTCTGGCCCGCCGCTCCTGTGCCAGGTAATCTTCTGGTGAGATCAAAAACCGGTGGTATCACTCACCTCCATCCGCCTTATTAGCAGCGGATACCACCGTTCCCACCTCCTTAACACCGTTGCATTCTTTCCCTAGAAGAAAGCCGCAACACTCGTCAGGGTAATTCTCCTCACCTTGATTCCTGATCGATTCGGTGTGCTCCCGTCGGATATGAATCTTCATGGTTCGAATTCCCAAAACTGCTGGCTGAGGTATTTTGCCGCGCTATCCGGAATCAAAGTAACCACCCAACCGGAAGATAACGATCGGGCCACTCTCAGGGCGCACGCGACAGCTGCGCCACCGGAAGGTCCCACCATCAGCCCTTCCTCCCGGGCGAGGCGTTTCACTGTATCCTGAGCTTCTTCCGTTTTCACGGTAATCTCTTCGTCCGCCAGACCGGACCTATAGATTCCTGGGACAATAGAAGTCGGAAAATGCTTTAATCCCTCCAATCCATGCATGGGAGATTCCGGCTGAAACGAAATCAACCTGATTTTCTCATTATACTCTTTAAGACGAAGTCCGGTGCCGACGAAAGTGCCGCTGGTGCCCAGACCTGCCACAAAATGGGTGACCTCCCCACCGGTCTGCTTGATGATCTCACATCCCGTGCCTTCGTAGTGGGCCTGCCAATTGGCTGGATTGTTGTACTGGTCGGCATAATAGAAAGAATCGGGTCGTTCTTCAAACAATCTCCGAGCGGCAAGAATCGCTCCGTCCGAGCCCAGTTGTGCGCTGGAAAAAGTGATTTCAGCCCCATAGGCCCCAAGTATTTTTTTATGAAATTCCCCGACGTTTTGGGGTACCGTTAGGGTCACTTTATAACCTAAGGCAGCTCCCATCATCGCATAGGCGATTCCGGTGTTACCCGATGTCGCGTCGAGAATAGCTTTAGTTTTCGTCAGTTGACCCGACTTCTCGGCCTCCCGGATGATGTTTAGCGCGGGTCGATCCTTCACCGAACCTGCAGGATTAAACCACTCTGCCTTCGCGCTCACCCGGACCGGTGCAACTTCTTCGGAAAGCCGGGTGAATTCGACAAGAGGAGTATTGCCTACAGCGTCAACGATGTTTCCTCCAGATGAATCGAAACGCTTGCCAACACGTTTTGCAACCGGTTTGGGAAAATCTGTTGGTGAGGGAGTCATGGAATTTCAGGACGAATCGACAAATTGCCGGTTTCTCCTTTACATACTCTGCGATCCCAAATTCATTGGCCCATGTCAAAGCCAAAGAGAGTTCAATCAAATAACCGAGGGTAATTCATGAATGTACTTATAACGGGAAGCAGCAGCGGATTCGGTCGAATAATAGCCGAGGTATTGGCAGAGTCCGGACACCACGTCTTTGCCACTATGCGAAACATTGACAGCAGGAACGCTGAAGCAGCGCGAGGTATGGCCCAATGGGGTGAAGAAAAGGGTCATGCCGTGACTGTATCGGAAATGGATGTGACCTCGGAAACTTCCGTGCGATCGGCTGTAGATGATATACTGAGCTCGGAGGGGCATATCGATGTCGTCGTAAACAACGCTGGAGTCGGCGCCTGTGGGCTCCTCGAAACCTTCACCATTAAGCAAACCCAGGCTCTCTTCGATGTTAACACTTTCGGACCGATGCGCGTGAATCGAGCTGTGCTTCCCTCTATGCGGAAGAGAAAATCCGGACTGCTCGTGCACATTACGAGCGCCGCTGGTCGGCTCTACTTTCCCACATTGAGCATTTACAGCGCGACGAAGTACGCGCTGGAAGCACTCTCAGAGTCCTACGCCGAGGAACTGGCAACTTTTAATATTGATTCGGTAAGCATCGAGCCGGGAGCCTTTCCCACCAATATGGGCCCAAACGCCCTCGCGCCGGCCGATACAGATCGACTGGAAGGCTACGGCGAGGTTGCCGAATTACCAGACAGGCTGAACGCATTTTTCGGGAGAATCATGTCCGGATCTGAACTCCCCGACCCCAGGGAAGTAGCCAATACTATCAGGACTATTATCGACACTCCGTCAGGCGAGAGACCCATTCGCGTCGTCGTCGGTGAAATCGCGACGAAAGGAATCGACGAACTCAATCGCATTACAACTCGATTCCAAAAAGAGTACACTGCCTCCTTCGAATTCTAGCCCGCATATTTCACAAGCCATCTGCTACGACAGCGGATCTTACGGCACCTCAAGGACTTGCCTCGTCCGCCGACTTCCACGTGTTCCAACACACCGTCATCCGCCGGACTTTGGTAAGCCCTTGATCCGCCGCAACCTCCGCTGTCTCGCGACGAAGTGTGTGAAATATGCGGGCTAGCACTTAAGAGGGCAGCGGAAATCAGTGGTTCGGGGTAAGGGCTGCTTTCAAACCAAAAGCCAAGTCCGTCGGACTGATCAGACTTCCTTTCTGAACATCACATCCGAAATGGACGCAAATTCCGCCGTAGTCTTCTGAAGTTTCTCAGCGAGCTCCTGCATGATGAGTTTCGTCATTCTGGGGCTGGACTCGATTATATCATTCACATCGTTTCCAACCAACATGAGTTCGCAGTCGGTCTTGGCGATGACACTGCAGGTTCTCGGTTCTTCAGATGAGCAGCAACGCTTCAATCAGATAGAGGACAACTCCAATCTCACCTACCATACTCGCAGGGGTATCAAGGACCGAAATTTCCTTCTCACCCTTTCGGATCTCCAACTCACCGCTTTGCAGGACGAATAGGCGGGTGTCCTTGTCACCTTCTTTAATAATCACTTCGCCGGCGCTGAAGCTAAACTGCTCACTCATGTCTAGAGGCAATCCCGTTTTAGGTAAGAGACAAATACATTAATAGGGAACTTTTCTCTATATGCAAAGCGAAAAGAACACCTTTCGACAAGAAAATTCCTCACGGGATATATAGATATTGCGGCCGAGAGGTATCGCCTGGGAAGTTTAGTGTGGTATTTCAGCTTTTCCCGGTATCTCCTGAGTACCCCAATTCTAAATTCGGAATCTGGAATACAACGATAATAGAATCATGACCCACGACCTGACCGGAAAAGTCGCGCTCATAACCGGCGCGGGTGGCGAAAAAGGCATAGGACGGGCAATCGCGCTGAGGCTCGCCCAAGAGGGCGCCGATATCATTGTAAGCGACATCACCATGGAACCGTATACCGAGCAGAATCCGAATTGGGGCGGTTTATTCGAGGTCGTTCACGAGGTCGAACAACTGGAACGGAGTGCGATTAGTATAGTGGCCGATATTAGGGATTCTTCTCAGGTGGAAGGCATGGTGGAAGAAGGGCTCGAGCGTTTCGGAAAGATCGATATTCTCGTGGCAAACGCAGGGGCCCGCCCGGGACGTGACCGCAGACCGGTAGTAGAACTCGAGGAAGAGGCCTGGGACCTGGTCCAGAATACAAATGTAAAAGGAACCTTTCTCTGTTGCAAATCGGTAGCGCAATCAATGATCGAACGAGAAATAGGAGGAAAGATAATCGTGATTTCCTCGACAGCCGGGAAACGTGGAGTCGCCCGCTACGCCGCCTACTGTTCCTCGAAATTCGCCCTCATCGGTTTCACCCAATCTCTCGCTCTCGAACTCGCGCCCTCCCCATCAATGTCAATGCGATCTGCCCAGCGCTCACCAATACCGAACGCATCGGTTTTATCGCCGACGAAATTGCCGAGACCCATGACGATAGTGGTTCCCGCCGTCTCGATTTCTTAGAAAAAAATGTGTCCCAGATACCTCTGGGACGGATCACGCAAACGTCCGATGTCGCATCGATGGCGGCCTACCTCGCTTCGGCCGATTCCGATTTCCTAACCGGGCTTTCAATCAGCGTTGCAGGTGGCTCCGAGATGCGCTAGACGGTCAAGCATCTCTTCCGCGCTACGACGCTCCAGCGATCGACAGCGTGGCCGTCCTCCACGACGATCGCCTCGCCATAAAGGGCGCAGGTTGGACAGATATGGACCGGTATACCGAAGAGGAGATCGCCGACTCGAAACTCGTTGGCGCGCTCCGTTTTTATCACGAGATGCTCCTCGCTATGAAGAATCTGCTCAGCATCAGGCAAATCGAGAAACCGCACGTGGGGAGGCGGCTTCTCGGCCGCCACCGCTTTGTGTCCCAGGTCGAGACACATTCGACCACTCGCCGGAAAGCTCACCACACGTGTCATGAGGGAAGCGGCCTGAAGAAACGGCAGATCGAGATAGCGGTCTCCGTGGCCGAAATCCCAAAGGAGACAGGTTCCGGGACTACATTCAATGTCCGCCGATTCGGCGTGGATCGGGAATGTCGAGGTACCTCCTGCGACGATGCGGGGCACTTCCAGGCCCATCTGCCTCATGTCGCTTCGCAACGTCAGGACCGGTTCCATTGCATGACGGCACTCTCTTCGCCTCTCATCGATAGATGAAGCGACGATGTGGCCGTCGTAGACGTGGAATCCACCCATCGTTATTCCCGAAAGTTTATTAATCATTCTGGCCAGCTCAACTGCAGCGGACCCGGGCGAGGTTCCCGATCGATGCATCCCAACATCCAGATCGATGAAAAGCTCCAGAGAGACGATCGACGCCACACAGCGATCAGAGATATCCCTTACCGTATCAATGTCATCGACGATGACGCTGAATTCTGTAGTTGGATGATTCTTCGCCAGCTGCACGATCCTCCTGATGTTGGGTCCGACCGGCTGATAGGCGAGAAGGACGTCATTCGCCCCGCATCCCGCCAACATCTCCGCCTCCGCAATCGTGCTGCATTTGAATTTTTGAATGCCGGACTCCATCTGCATCCTCACGATTTCCGGAAGCTTGTGTGTTTTTACGTGGGGGCGCAGACGCGTGGGATACCCTGCTATCGAAATCATATCCCGAATATTCTCCGCGACGCGTTGCGGGTAAATAATCAAGGCAGGTGATGGAGTCTCTTTTGACTCCGCGAAATCATACCACTTCGAAGACATGCCTATCCTGATGTGCCCCCCACGAGTTCGCCCTGGGAACCTGTCGGACTTGTGCTTTCGCAATAATTGCGAGGCTTAGATTTCAACGCGACCAATGTAGGTTCCGGCCAAGTTCATACCGACAGATTCATTTTCTCAATGCTAGCGGACCTGGAAAATCGCCTCGATTTCTACCGGAATATCTCCGGGAAGCGAATTCATCCCTACCGCGCTGCGTACGCCAATGCCATTCTCGCGCCCAAAGACCTCCCCGAAGAGTTCACTGCAGCCGTTGATGACGGTGGGGTGATCCGTGAAATCAGCCGGGCAGTTGACCATGCCGAGTAACTTGACGACCCGCTTTACCCGGCTCAGATCACCAAGGCTATGCTTCAGAGTCGACAGTATCGCCAATCCAACCTGCTGCGCGGCGGCTTTACCTTCATCCACCGTAAGGCCCGCACCTACCTTGCCGCTCATGAGAGTACCGTCGGACTGCACCGGTCCATGTCCGGATACATAGGCCAGATCCTCAATGGCAAGATACGGAACATAGACTCCCGCCGGTTCCGGAACGGGTGGAAGTTCCAATCCAAGTTGCGCCAGTTTCTCTTCAGGTGTCATCCATCCAATCTGATACTACCCATCCCCGTTTACAATTAAATATTGTCTGAGCATAAACCGAGAACTTCCTGTTTTTAATGAATACTCCCCGTCACGGCACGCCGGGACGGGGAATTACCAAGTTAGAAATAATAATCGATTATCAATAAGAATGCTCTGAGATTTTCTTCTTTCCGGGAACCTGTCGGAAAATTTTAAGGCTCCTAGTCGATTGAGGCGGTCGCTTTACTATCGCGCAGAACCTCCGCTCTCCACTTCTCGGTATTCTCTACCTGATTGAATGTGAAGAAATAGAGACCCTTAATATTCAGTTGTGGATCGCCGGCAAACGCTGCTGCCTCGTGCACGAAAGCGTCCGGCCGGTATTGGCCACGCAGAAATTGCCCCAACATTCCCTCGTGTTTTCTCAAAAAACGGACGGAGTCCCCCACTCCGATACGTAGAGAAATCTCGATGAGCTTCCCGAGCTTTACCGCTCCCGGAACCCCGAGATAGACCGGCAAATCGATCCCTCGACGGCGTATGTCCCCCAGCCAGCGCATTACAGTTTCGGGTTCAAAGCAGATCTGCGTAACAATGTAGGAAGCAAACTGCTCTTTATCTTGCAGGGCTTCGATAAGCGCGTCATCTCCTATCAAGGGATGTCCCTCAGGGTAGGCTCCAATTCCGATACTCTCGATTTCATGGTCCAAGTCGGCCATGGCGTGAAGAAGCTCCCCAGCCGAACTGAAGGGACCGACCGGCTCTGAACAATCTCCCCCGATAACGAAGACGTCACGAATCCCCGCTTCGCCGAAACGCTCTAGAAGTGCCTCGAGGTGATCGCGACCAGTCACCTGACGTGCAGAAATGTGGGGAATCGCACAAAATCCATGCGTCTGCAGCATCTGTGCAACATCAACTGTCCGATCCAGACCGTACCTGGGCGAGCAAGTTACACTTACCGCAGCCCCCAGCGGCAGATAAGGAAACTGCTTTTTCACCCATTTCAGTGGGACTATCTCAAAACGTGGTTGCGCCAGGATGCTCTTCAGGTGATTCCCCTTACCCAGTATGTTGTCGTCTGCCACGTTTATCGGATCTCCATCTCAAGGGTGTTGCAAATGATTTCACCCTTGATCCTGAATATGAACTGTGCGGCTTGGGACATTGCAACAAAGAAAGATCTAAATGGACTATTCGTAACGCACTGAGCAGACCTTTGCCGTAGGCAGTGACTGGCAGGTGAGTACGAAGCCATCCTGAAGCTCCCCTTCGGTGAGCACATCGTTGTTCAACATACGCACCTCGCCTTCGAGCAGACGCGCTTTACAGGCGGCACAGAAGCCACTTTCGCAGGAGAAGGGCGGATTAATTCCGGCGCGTAACCCTGTCTGCAAAACTGTCACTCCCCTGGTGTATTCCAGTTCATATACCTTCCCGTAAAGATCGACTGTAAGTTTCTCAGGAATCGCAACTTCCTCCTCACCGGCCGAGACGCTCACTTCTCCCGGATCCGGAGGCGACATAAACCGCTCGATAAAAATCCGGTCTTCTGGAATACCGATTTCTCTCAAAGTGCTTTCCACGATGTCCATGAAAGGCCCTGGACCGCACATATAGAAGTCGGCGCTTTTATGCCCATCGATAAATTCCATAACATCTTCGCGCGTTAGAAAGCCATCGATTTCATCCAGACGATGAGTAAGTTCCAGGCGGTCCGAATAGACACGCTGAAGTTGATCGAGTTCATCCTTGAATATGATCGATTCCCTCCCCCGGTTGGCGTAGAGAAAACGAATACTCCGCCTGCTGGTCATCAGAGCCGTCTTGAGAATTGAGATCACCGGTGTAATGCCGCTCCCGCCTGAAAAGAGATAGATTTCATCGTCTTCGCTCCGCCCTTTGTTGAGAACGAATTTCCCCAAAGGTGGCATTACTTTGAGAACGTCTCCAATTTTCAGCCGATCGTTCAACCAATGGGAGATGCGACCGTCGGTAATTCTCTTCACCGTCACCTTGTGCGGTTCTCCGAGAATGGGCGAACTGGCCAGCGAATAGCAACGGACCAAATCCATGCCGTTACAGGGAATCTTAAATGTCAGGTACTGGCCGGAGTCGTACTGAAACAGGGGGTGCAATTCCTCTGGGATCCCGAATACAAAAGACCTCGCGTCTTCCGTCTCCTGAATAACCCCCTTTATCTCCAGTTCGTAGTACTGGAACTGCTCTTTCGAACTGAAATCAAGCCCGCCGTCCTCAATAAAAGAATAATCCTGCTTATCCTCAACCATTTTAAAAAATCAATTTGGATAACATATCTCAACTGAAACCCAAGAGAAAATCGATTTCGAATTAGGAATCTGTCGGTCGTCGAATCCCCCGCAATTCACGCATGCTCAGAGATAGAGGAATGTTTCCGCGAGTTTAGAAAGCTTAAGCCGATGGAATTGTCTATCGGTTCTTCTTTCTTCCTGGCCGGGGAAAGAAAAATTCGGCTCATAATGTGCTTCAGGTTTTCTGGAAATTCGGTTTCATCTTATTGAGAGGAATCAGTCGGCCTGACTCCGGCCAATTCCTGACCCCGGAATTCCTGAGATTTTAGGGCGACTTGAAAACAAAATGCTAGTGTTAAACGGCAAAGAACCGGCCCGAGTGATCGAGGCCGGCCTCAAAACGCGGGTTGCTGCCCTTGTTGAAAAGAAGGGTCGAGCACCCGTTCTGGCCACGATTCTTGTCGGCGATGATCCGGCTTCGGCGACTTACGTAAGAATGAAGGGAAACGCCTGTCGGCGCGTCGGCATGGAATCCCTTAAGGTCGATTTTAAACGGGAGACCTCAACAGACGAGCTTCTCGCCGCCATTGAAGAACTCAACGAGAATCCTGAGGTGCACGGGATCCTCCTTCAACATCCGGTCCCTGAACAGATCGACGAGAGGCGCTGCTTCGACTCCATTGCTCTGGGAAAAGATGTCGACGGAGTTACGAGCCACGGTTTCGGTCGCATGGTCATGAATGAACCGGCCTACGGGTCAGCCACGTCGGCGGGGATTATGCGCCTCCTGAATCACTACGAGATCGAAATTGAAGGCAAACACGCCGTGGTCGTGGGGCGAAGTCCCATTCTGGGAAAACCAATCGCGGCCATGCTGCTCAATGCCAACGCCACCCTTACCGTCTGTCACTCCAGAACCCGAGGACTGGCGGGTCTTGTCGGCCAGGCCGACATTGTGGTGGGAGCGGTCGGCAAGCCCCATTTTATCAGAGATTCCTGGATAAGGGACGGTGCCGTGGTAATCGATGCCGGCTATCACCCCGATCAAATCGGAGATATCGAGCCACCGGCCGATCCCAACCGCCTACTCGCTTACACGCCTGTTCCCGGTGGAGTCGGCCCCATGACAATCGCCACCCTACTTGCCCAATCGGTTGATGCCGCCGAGCAGAGCCTCCAGGAGCCTTATAGTCGGCGTAAGCCGAAAGGCTCCTAAACCTTCCCAAAAACGTCGTTCGTTTGTTGGGCGACGAGGATAAAGGACGTTCTCTTGGGCAGCTCTCTAAGATTCCGAGCGCCCACATAGGTGCAACAGGACCGGATACCGCCCAGAATCTGCTTGAAAGTATCTTCGACATTTCCGCGAAACGGCACCTTTATTGTCTTGCCTTCACTTGCGCGATATTCGGCCACTCCACCCGCGTATTTCTGCATCGCGGTGTCGCTCGACATGCCATAAAAGAGCATCTTCTTCTCTCCATCTTCAACCACCACATCCCCCCCACATTCCAGGTGCCCAGCCAGCATCCCGCCCAGCATAACGAAGTCCGCGCCCCCCCCGAAGGCTTTAGCAATATCTCCCGGTGTGGTGCAACCGCCGTCTCCGATAATTCGCCCATCTAAACCGTGAGCGGCATCGGCGCACTCGATAATGGCCGACAACTGAGGGTATCCCACACCGGTCATATTGCGCGTCGTGCAGACCGAACCGGGACCGATACCCACTTTCGCAATATCCGCCCCGCTGAGGATCAATTCCTCGACCATTTCACCCGTGACGACATTGCCCGCAATGATCGTCAAATCCGGATACTCATCCCGGGTTCTACGAACGAATTCGACGAATGACTCGGTGTAACCGTTAGCCGCATCGATGCAGATTCCAAAAATCTGTCTTGATCTTTCGTCCGCCAGAATCTCCTTCAATTTCGAAGCATCTTCGCTCGTAATACCGGTGCTCACACAGACAAAGGGTAGGCTTCCTCCGTTATGCTCAAGAAAATCAATCACTTCCCCCGCCGAATAATGTTTGTGCAGCGCAACTACGGCTTGAAAGTCAGCGAGGGCCAGAGCCATCTCAAAGGTCCCGATTGTGTCCATGTTTGCGGCCATGACGGGAATACCTTCGAATTTTCGTCGACTGTGCCGGAATTCAAAACCGCGACCAAGATTAACGTCGCTTCGACTCGTGAGGGTCGACCGTTTAGGGCGGATGAGCACGTCATTGAAATCGAGTTTTACTTCGGATTCTATTCGCACGTTGCGAACTTTATATCGCTTAACCTGACAAAGGTGAAGACTATTTTCAGTCCTCGCCTGTCTACCCTCAAGTGCACGTATGGAGGGGTTCTCGCACCGATGCAAAAATGATCTGGAACATTGTCACTCTGAAAAGAACGGTCGTTGAAAAAGCGTTATTGTGTCGAATTAAACCTATCCAAACCCCTCAAGGCTAATGCCCTTTTGCGCGCTTCAGGCATTCTCCGCTTCGGGTGCGCCTGGCCCATCATCTCAATCAAGAATTGCCTTACGCTCCTGGAAAAACGGAGATGTCTTCTATCGGGTCGATAAAACCTTCCCCTTAGGGGGTGGCCGCACATTCCCTATTCACCTAACGTCCTGCAGTCGAGCCCGCGTTGTGCCGGAGCAATTCTCCACTGTGCGATCTGCTTTTGCAGCTTATGGCACGGAGGTTTTTGAGGAGACTGAAGCTCCGAGTTGCCAGGAAATCCAGTAATAATGCGGGTTTGGGGGCATATCTGATTTCCATTGTTCCGATATTAGATCGTGACTTTCTACCAGGACTCACGTGTGGTCACTTAGCGCTTTTACCTTCTTTTTACTGTATTTTCATAATCCTTTAACGATGTTATCTATAGACATTTTGAGGTGAATCACTTAGATTGTTTGAAAATCTAAAAAGGGGGGAAATCCACAATGAATATTAGATGGGCGAGAACTAACGAGAGAAGTCGGGGGAAAATGCGAAAGAGGAGCTGGGGGCACTCACTGACAGAGTTAATGATGGGGATGAGCGTGATGACGGTGGTGCTGGCAGGCAGCTTTAGCGCGGTAAATCAAGCGACGGTCATGTCAGAGGGCGTGGAAAGTGAGAACCTGGCCGCGCAAGTGTTGCAGAACGAAATGGAGTATCTTCGCACTCTACGATGGGGTGAAATAGAGGATTTGAAAAAGAGGAGTAAATTTGATCCGGAAGAGCATTTTACGAATTTCCCTTTTAAGAAGTACAAGTGCGAAAGAATCATAACTCCTCGCGGAGAGCATCAGAAGGAAATTCGATTGGTCTTCAACTGGACTGATTCGAAGAGCCGCAAGACAAACCAACGGGAGTTCGTTTCCTATTTCACTGAAGGTGGTCTTTATGATTACAACTACCGATCGCTCGAGTACTCTGATGGTGAGAGGCTATATCCGGCTGAGGGAAGAAGTGATGACGACGACGATGATGATGATGACGAAGAAGAAGAAGAGGAGGATGATTGAGGACGCCGAGAGTGAGGAAGAGAGAAATCGTTAGAGAGAAGCCCTGAAGGGGAATATGCGGAAAAGGTCAACAGTTAAAGGATTCACTCTCACGGAGATGGTCGTGACAATGGCGGTGAGCGCGATTATGCTGACGACACTCGGGAGATCGACCATGTTGCTGATGCAATCGAACTTGAATATGGCCTACAAGTCGGAGATGAGTTTGCAGTCGGACCGGGCGATGGAAACATTTAACGATGATCTGCGGGAGGCCGTTTTTGTTCTGTCTCCACTCTCGCTTGACAGTTTTACCATAAGGATTCCGGTGGGCAGTACAGGAGAAGAATATGAAGAGATCAAATACCTCTTCAAAAAGCACCTTGGGACCGTCGTTCGCATTATAGTACCTGATCCAGAAGACGCGTCGTTATATCCAGAATACAATGACACTACTAGCGCTGGAGGGAATGCAGGAGACGGGGATGAGTTATTACTGATCGAGGGCGTCGATTATTGCAATTTTACCTACTTCAATACGAACGGTGAAGCTACCGAAAACGCGCTTGATGTAAAAAAGATAAAGATGAGCGTAACAGTGGCGCGCGGATCCAACACCAGTTTTAAGGTCTATCATGATGTGTCGACCTCCATTTTCTTACGTAACAGAATAACGACTAACTAATTATGAAATCAAAAAAAGGTTCAATGCTTCTTATGACGCTGATGGTAGCAGGAGCGGTCGGCTTCGTCGCCGGCACCTTCCTGAGGTCACTTTTGACCGAGTCTCAACTGGAAGATCTCGATTTTTTCACGGCCAGCGCCGTGACTCTGGTTGACGCCGGTGGTGAGACCGCGGTACTGGCGCTCAATTACGACGATTGGGAGGGTTGGCAGATCAGCGGTTCAGAGGCGGTGCGGGAATTAGCCCTCATAGACATTGGAAACGGCCAAACAGCTGAGGTAACTGTAAGAGTTGAGGACATAGAGACCGAACCGAGCATCATCAGTGAAGCCAGGATCGAAGTGAAGTCCGGGATGACGGTGAAGCGGCAGGTAAAATACGATTTGAGGCCACGCGCGCTTTTCGGCAATGCGGTTACGGCGGGGACCTGGGTTTATTACTACCGTGGCAATGGAGCAAATAACGTCATCAAGGTCGACAGCTATGATTCGGCAAAGGGACCCTACGATGATTTCCTTAATCGAAACGATGCCGGGAACGTGGCCGCCGAAGCCATGTATACCTACAATCGGACTAACGCGGAGATCTATGGATTTGCTTGCGTAAATTCCGGGAGGGGAAGCAATCGTCCCCCCTCCGTGGGCAGACAGGGAAGGATCTATGGCGTCGGAACACCACCATGGGTGAACATCGATCAATACCGCCTTTCAAAGGATTTTAGCGCCTCTTTTCGGGAGGTGACCCCTCCTGTAATACGGACTTCGACGAGGTTTCCAACTTCCACAATTATTGACTTGGGGAATGGCGCCACGCGGGAAGAATACCGAATTGCGGGCGATTTGAGTGTGCAGAGTGGTCAGACTCTGCGGATAAACGGAGATGTTCTTCTGGTCGTCGAAGATGATTTTTACATTTATGGCAAAGTGGAAATACGAGAGCCCTATGGATCACTCGTTGTATATATTAAAGACGATTTCAGAATTTACAGCGAGGGGATCGTGAACTATACGAAAGACCCGAAGAAATTAGTTATTTATTCTACGGCGCCGAGGAAGAATCGGGCCTTTTACTATATTATGGGGATTCCTGATCTATATGCTTCGATTTACGCACCGCTGGCATACATCGATTTGAGAGGAGACGGAACCCAGGGGACCCTGTTTGGCGCTATTGTGGCCGACCGGGTAGTTTTTCGAGGAGACTTTAATTTGCATTATGATGAGCAATTAAAGACCTACGCCGGTGAAACCCCCTCCTTTACGATTGCTCAATCGCGATTGCTGGGTCCAGGGGAGATGGTTACTATTTTGCCGTAGGGCAGGTAATCGGAGATGGATGCCGTAGTTGCCTTAGCTCAGAGAGGCAATTATTAGATGGGTGAGGAACTCAGTGCGTCACCCAATACCCGAACAATTTCGCTGGCTGCCTCACCATCGCCGTAGAGGCCTTCCGGCGATGGCTCCGGTTCTTCCTTCAAAAAATCGCCAATGACTTTCCCAATCTCCACTCCTTCAATCGGTGGAGCCAGACGATTCCAGCCGATTTCAACGAGTTCGACCCATTCGGTCTCCTCTCTTAATGTCACACAAGGTACTCGAAAGAAAAATGCTTCCTTTTGTACTCCACCAGAATCGGTCGCTATCAACCTCGCATTCTTTTCCAGCATTATCATGTCAAGGTAACCGACGGGATCGATAATCCTGAGCTCGGACGAGTCCTGTCGACAAAACTCCGTACCATCGAGCGCCTTTCGCGTGCGAGGATGAAGTGGCACTACCACGGGCAGTTCTCGAGACACTCTTTCCAGCCCCCGAAATATCGACTCTAACCGTCTTTTGTCATCGGTATTCTCAGCGCGATGAACGGTCGCCAGAAGAAACTGCCCTGCCTCCAGTTTCAACTCTTCGATAATTCCACTCTTTTCTTCGGCCTTTCGTCCGTAGGTTAGTGCGGCGTCATACATCACATCTCCTACTTCGAAGATACGCTCGTCCCCAATTCCTTCTCTTTTCAGATTCTCTACTGCATTGCGGGTTGGTGCAAAGAGGTATTCCGAAACATGATCCGTGAGCACCCGATTTATCTCTTCCGGCATGGTGCGATTGAAAGAACGCAGCCCAGCCTCGATATGGGCTATTGGGATGCCGATCTTTGCCGCCGTAAGGGCCCCCGCCAAAGTTGAATTCGTATCTCCGTAAACCAAAATACAATCTGGTTCCTCCCTGACCAGAATCGGCTCGAGTGCTATCATTATTTTTCCCGTTTGCTCGCCGTGAGAAGCAGATCCAACACCGAGATTGACATTCGCTTCAGGCAAATTCAGCTCTTCGAAAAATATCGCCGACAAATTAGGATCGTAGTGCTGTCCCGTGTGAATCAAGATTTCACTCAGTTCCTCGGAGGCCTCCAACCGGCGCGAGATCATGGCCGCCTTGATAAACTGTGGGCGGGCGCCCACTACTGAGATGATTTTCAACATACCTGTTTCGCCGCCGAGTCAGATCGGTATCCGCATCCGATATTCGACTCTCTTATCATAGAAGTTAAGACTGGCAATCTAAACGCGAACCGCGAAATTCCGAATAAAGCCCCCCAAGCTTATGATTTGCCAGAGAGAAATGCTAAAGCGTTCCCGCCCGGACAGGGTGGAGCATCGAGACCTTTTTTCGCGAGTTCAAGGAAACCCTTAACCTTTGTGACTTTCTGGACCAAGTAGGCGTCGGCTCCGGGAGGCCGAGGCCGTCCCCGGCTCCCGGATTGTGTGGAATAGCAGGTATACTCAATTTCAAGGCTGATCCGGTCTCGACGGAAGACCTACGGAAAATGACCGACTCGATCGCTCACCTCGGACCCGACGGCAGCTGGTATCGCGGTGAGAGTATCGATTATGTCCGCAACTTGCTTTTTCGTTCCGATGCGCGTATTAACGACTATTTTGACCCTACGGTGGTCAGGGAACTGGTGAAAGAGCATCTTGACGGGAAGGAGAATCGTCGCCTCCTGATCTGGTCCCTGATCAGTGTGGAGAATTGGCTGCGAACCTTTATTCGCTGAGATTACCGCAGGGGCGCCGTAGATCGATCCGATTGTCCCGGCGTCAAATGCAAGAGAGGAGGCTGGAAAAGTGATCTTCAAAGACGAAGAAAGAAATAACAGGCTGCGAAACGAGATTTTGAATTACTTCATCAGTTCCGTCATGACGGACGATGAGCGCGCCGACGTACTGGGGCTTCCCAAGGGCTGCCGGATTCGCGAGCGGGCCAAGATCATCAGCCAGGAGAAATTCGCATGCGGCGAATTCGTCTGGATCGGCGAAGGCGCCATATTGGATGCGTCGGGAGGTTTGTCAGTGGGATCCCATACCACCATCGGGGCAGGTGTATACGTCTGGACGCACACCAGTTTCCTGTCGAATCTGACAATGAATAACGTAATGGACAGCCCACTCATCCGGCGGGAACGCACAACTATTGGAGGGGGATGCTATATCGTGGGTCCGACCGTCGTTTACGCCGGGGTTACGATTGGGGATCGCGTGAAAATCCTTCCCATGTCGGTTGTCAATCGGGACATACCATCCAATACCATATACGCCGGGTCGCCGGCCCGGAAGATCGGAGATATAACGGACGAATATATCGAGGAGGAGATCGCACGGACGCGGAGAGAGAACGAGAATGACGTTTAGTGCGGAATTGGAGAAACGAGCGGAATGATTGTGATCGTTGATTACCGGATGGGGAATATCGAATCGATCCTGAATATGCTGAAGAAGAATGAGGTGGCCGCGAAGGTGTCGTCGGAGCCATCCGCGATCGCCGAGGCGGACAAGCTGATCTTACCGGGTGTTGGCGCTTTCGACACCGGGATGACGCATATTCGGGAATTTGGCCTTTTACCCGTCCTCAAAGAGGTGGTTTTGGAAAAGAAGACTCCGATCCTCGGAATCTGTCGGACTTAGCATTCCTAACATCTCCGCGGTGCAGATTTTATGATGACAGATCGATATTCCGACCCAGATGAGACCGAAAGATTCCTATCTACTCCCGGCTTGCCGGGACTAGCCCGCTTTTCTCACGATAATTTGAAGACTCTCGAACAACAAAACGATGCCGTCGACGCTATTACGCTACTTGCCGGCAACGAAAAGCGGGCTAGTGGGTAGTAAAATACAAAAGTCTCCGCGGATCTACCACGGCCCAAGTAACATCGGTGGAATCGGTAGATATCTTGCTGACTGGCAACGGAAGCATGGAGCTGTTTCGGACTTCATAACTTTTTTGAAACATCCGAGAAAGGACATTCATCATCTTTGCCTCGACCTCCCCAATTGCAGTTTCTGGAAACGACAGCTGGTAAGAATGGGGGTTCTGCTCCTTTGCATCGGAAAATATGACATCTTTAATTTCTATTTCGGAACGAGCCTCCTACAATTCAACCTGGACTTGCCGATTCTTCGACTCTTGGGGAAGAAGATCGTGATGGTCTACTGCGGCAGCGATATCCGTCTTGTCGAGGTCGAGAAAGAGCGTAATCCCTACTGGCACCTTCTGAAGACTTCCCTCGTCCATCCGAGACTCGACGGCCGCAAGAAAAGAATGATGCTTTGGCATAATCTCTGGGTAGACCGTGTCATAGCGATTCGCGATGTATATGCAAACGCTGCCAGGATCATCTCAAAAGAAAAAATCATTAAAGATCTCTGGGTGAACAACACCTTCGACCTGGACGCCTACTGCCCGCAAGAGTATCATACAGCCACAGTACCTCTCATCGTGCATGCACCAACCGAACCTGAAATCAAGGGAACCCGTTACATCGAAAACGCGATCGATGCGCTGCGCCAAGTGGGCCATAAATTTGAGTATCGCCGCGTGCAGGGCCTGACCCACGCGGAGGCGGAGCATATTCTGCGGAATGAAGCCGACATAGTCGTAGACCAGTTTCTCATCGGTGCACCGGGACAACTTGTGTTCGAAGCAATGTATTTTGGCAAGCCGGTGGTCACCTATCTGATTCCTTCGATAAAAGATGAGTTTCATCCGGATATCCCGATAGTTAGTGCAACGATCGACAATCTGACGGAGAAGCTAGCATGGCTCATTCAACATCCGGAGGAAAGAGAGCGCATCGGGCGAGAAGGACGACGTTTCGTTGAGAAGTACTGCAATAGAGAGGAAATAAATAGAAGGCTATGGAGCGTCTATGAGGAACTCTAATGCCGAGAAAAGGTTTAGCCTCCGTATCAAGGATTTCCTAATGGGCCCAATGTTCGAACTGGTGATCGAAAATGCTCCGTCTCTCTCGATACTCTACTGACTGCCATGTTGGAACTTTTTAAACGACATTGCGTGCGTCTCATTGACACCACGCCGCGGCAGCTATTCCACATTGTAGGCCGGCGTATTCACGATTCGAAGGCTTCTCCGGAGGATTTTCCATCGCTCTGCGTGTTTGCTTTGTCGACCGGTCGAACCGGCACACAAACACTGGCCCATTTATTCAATCTGGTAAGCGGCGTCTACGCCTCTCATGAACCCGAACCGCACCTCTATGGTTTGTCGAAAATAGCTTACGAACAGCTCCCAAACGACGGGAGCAAAGGTATGCGCTCTTTACTTTGTGAAGCGTTTCTCACTGCGAGAAGAAAGCGATTTGCCGATACTGCATTAACTGGCAGGCGTTACGTCGAGACCAGCCCGCAAGTGACCTTTCTCGCTCCCCTCATCGTCGAAGCCCTTCCCAGAGTAAAGTTTGTCCACATCGTTCGCGATCCAAGGAGCGTTGTCCGATCAGCAATGCGTCGCCGCTGGTACCAGGGAAACAAATTTGACTGCTGGCGAATTGTTCCGGGGAACGATAGCAAGGACGCAGAGAGTTGGCAGCAGGAGTCCCCCTTTGAACGCAATATCTGGCTTTGGTCGGAAACCAATCGTTGGATAGGAGACTTCCTCTCCCAGCTGCCTGCCGACCAGAAATTGACGGTTAAATCGGAGCAGCTTTTCGCGAACGATCGCGAGACCCTCTCTTCTCTCTTCGCCCTGATTGATTCAGATTCCCCGGATCCCAGGAAGATTCGACGAATTCTCGCCAAGCATTACAATCAGGAAACCTCCGGCAAGTTTTCCGACATCGGGAGCTGGACACCTGAAATGAGGGCCACTTTGGGGAAAATCGCTGGGCCCATCGCCAGCCGGTATGGGTACGATTTGTAACTAGGACAGCGCCTCACCCAATGCCCTAACAATCTCCCTGGCTGCCTCACGATCGCCGAAGAGGCCTTCCGGCGGTGGCTCCGGTTCTTCCTTCAGAAAATCGCCAATGACTCTCCCAATCTCTACTCCTTCAATCGGCGGAGCCAGACAGTTCCAACCGAATTCAACGAGTTCGACCCATTCCGTCTCCTCTCTTAACGTCACACAAGGCACTCGAAAGAAAAATGCTTCCTTTTGTACTCCACCAGAATCGGCTCGAGCGCTATCATTATTTTTCCCGTCTGCTCGCCGTGAGAAGCAGATCCAACTCCGAGATTGACTTTCGCTTCGGGTAAATGCAGCTCTTCGAAAAATATCGCCGACAGATGTGGATCGTAGCGCTGTCCCGTGTGAATCAACATTTCACTCAGTTCCTCGGAGACCTCCAACCGGCGCGAGATCATGACCGCCTTTACGAACTGTGGCCAAGCTCCCACTATGGGAATAATCTTACCCACGGCTCTTCCAATTGACTACCCAATCGTTTCTGTCAAAGCCTCTTCCGCCTTTCCTTGACATCAATCAAGTAATCGGCGCCCTCTTCGCTCTAACTAAAAGGCTACGCATCGAGAAGGTACTCGTAGAGCTCGCGCTCCTCATTCAAGACAAGACGGTTGTTGTGCCAAAGCATTGTAAAGTCCCCATTGTAGCGACGACAACAATCCTTTAGTTGTCGCCCAATTTTTTTGGCCTTCTCACCGCTCCCCAAACCCATATACTTCTCATCCATAAGCGTACAGTCCATGAGAATTAAAGGGCGCTCGCGAAGAGACAGCGTTTCGCGGGTTTCCAGATTGAAGACGGAATACTCGAAACAGACCCCACTTCGAAAACCTGCGTAGTCGGCGAAACTCAACGTGCTGTCATAGTTCAATCCCGCTTCCTCCCAATTCTGCCAAGTCTGCGGCACTTCCCAGCGGAGATAATGCTGCCTGCCTCCCCAAACTGATTGATCGATTCTAAGCGCCTCGCACACCTGAATCAGGGTATTGAATTCCCTCGCTGTCTGCTCGGGGTTATTATAGCTTTCGTAACTTCCATGAAGTCCGAACTCATGTCCCCTCTCGTGGATTGTCCGCATCAATTCCTGAATGTCCGGATCATCCATTGAATAGTCGCTATCAAATTCCGCACAGACTCTATCGGGCATGAAATAGAAGGCGCTCCTCAGACCGCGCTCCTCACTTAGATTCATGATGTAGGCAAAGGTGTTTTCAGGATCGGCTCCGACTCCCCGCTTATTCACTGACCTCCAGTTCAGAAAATGCCGAATTGCACGTGAAGGGTTAAGTCTCTTTATTGTTTCTCCGCCCATTCTCCTCGCAACTCTCATTAACGACTCGTACTTCAACCCAAATGGCGAATCCACGTCGTGAGATATGAGGGCTCTAAAATTTCGCTTCTGCCTCTCAAGGCGTGGCCAGAGACGTTTCATCAGTGTCCAGAGAATCTCGAGATATTCGTTGACAATCGGCCGATGCAGCAATCCCTCCCTATGTGCGAGAGAAGCGACAGCGGGAAACCGGTGATGGGCGTCGCGAGCTTTAACAACAGTTTCCTCATAGCGTGTAAGCATGAAAAACGCCGCGCCGAAGATATCGAGCCCCAGGTAAATCTCCCGATCGTTAACTCGAAAAAACCCCGGTCCCTCCGGATGATCGCCGAAGAGCACCGGAACTGAATCTATCCCGAACCCAATTTGCAGTTCCGTAGAGGTGAGATCCCACTCCGCCAGCGGAGCCTTGGGAAGCGATGCGTTCGCCATCCAATCGATATCACCCGTACGAAAGAGTCCATCGCCTATCAGCAACTCCCCCTCGCCATCGCATCCAATGAGCGTGTCGCTTCGATCTTCCGGCACGATTTCGAGTTCCAGACCAAGGAACTCTGAGATCAGAACTGTAGCAACATAACGTCGCTCGGCTTCGTAAGTTTCTGGAATAAAAACCGTCAACATTCCCAATCTCTCCTATATCCTCCAGCTCGAAAATAGAGATACAGGAAGCTGAGTGTCCCAAAGGCAAAGTAGTACCAAAACTCGCCCTCCCAAAATACTAGAACGGGCAATCCCAGGAGCAGCCATCCCGCACCGAACAACCAGACCGACCAGGCATAGCTTACCGGAAAAAGGCGGTGTGAGGCGCGCATCAGGTAGGCTACAAAAACTGCAAAACTACAGGTTGTCGCCAAAGCGGCACCAAATCCACCCCAATGGGGTATCAGCAATGCATTAAGTGTTATATTCAGTATCGCCGCTAGAATCCCGGCACGCGTGCGGAAATTAGTCTTTTCCTTAATGTCAATGCCAACACAGAAATAATCGCCGATGTTATAAAGCAGGAAGCCCGATACCATTACCGGAATCAGGAACCTGCCTGAGGAATAGTCGGGAAAAAACTGATAGATAAAGGGCAAAAGGGAGAGGAGAAGCAGTGAAGCAAGAAACAGGATACTCGCATAATTTCGAAATATGTAAGCGAATTTCCTCTCAGCATCCGGCCTTCCATAAGATGCGTAGGCGTAGGGTGCCCAGAAAAGCTGAAATCCTCGGGTAACCAAGGTCATCAGGACGATCAACTTGATCGCAAGGGAATATATCCCTACCTCTCCCAGGGAACTACCCCCCTGCTGATACAACCACTTCAACATGTAGCGGTCGGAAGCACTCATTAGGAACATTGCGATCGATGCGGAAACGAGCGGTAACCCGAAACCCCAGCATCTTTTCATTATCGCCGCATCGAACTTTCCCCTGAACAACCAATTCCAATCCTGAACCATGAATATGGACAACGAGAGGGCCGAAGCAGCGACGTGCCCCAGGACGATCCCCAAAATGCCCAGATTCTGAATCGCGAAGAGATAATAAATCGCTCCCAGCTGCAGCAATGCGTGAGTAATATTGATAGCTACATAGCTGCGTACTCTCTCCAGGACTCGATATCGGGTCTCGTAAAAGAGGAGATACTCACGAATCAGGTAGAGAAGAGCCACCAGCCACAATGAGGCACTCAGATCGGCGTCATCAGAAACCAGAGCCGCCAAACGATCCGCACCCAGCAAGAATATCCATACCCATACCGAACCCTGTACGGTTATTCGGAAAATGAGAAGGGTTCGGTTCAGGTCATCTTCACGAAACTCTTTCTCCTTGTAGAATCGAATATGCGCACTGCTCCAGCCGAAGTGAAAGGCATAGTGAAGAAATGTCCCGATAAGAAGAAGCAGTTCCAACTGTCCGAATTCCGAAACCGATAAGTAAGCAGTGTAAAGCGGTATAAGCAGAATCGAGACGGCTTTGGAAAAAAAACCGGGGATCGAATACAAGGCAATATTACTGAGGTGCCGATTACTTCGAACAAACTCCTCTGCGAACGACAAAAGCATAATTGGTAGCAAATCCTAGATGTCTTAGTGGATACTTTGAGTCTTTCGGTAGCCAAATTCTGCAATTTTCAAGCACCATTCCGCAATCCGCCAAACACCGCCTCATTTCGGAGGGAGAGACGGCTTTCGGGAGATACAACTCTTTGCGGAGTATCCACTTAACAAACGTAGCAAACATTCCGTTGAGACCATATCGCACCTTGCTCGTGCTCCTAAAGCGAATGCCGTTCAGGATATACATAATGAAGTATCCCAGACCATTGGCGGTAATGCACACTCTCCCGCCGGGCTTAACGACCCGACGCATTTCTCTTAAAGTATCAGTCTGATTCGTAAACATCAGCACTCCCGCGCACAGTACGACGTCGGCGGTTTCATCCTCCATGGGTAGAGCCTCACCAACACCATCGTAGATTTCGATCTTCCTGGCGAGCTCGGGGTACTCAGCTATCTTCCTCTCCGAAAACTCCCGATTTTCGCGATGGGGCTCAATCCCGATGACCCGTTTACTGTCTCGAGCGAACGCCAGCAGCCACTGCCCGTTTCCTGAGCCGACTTCCACTACCGTAGCATCCGTAGCAGTGATTTTAAACTGCTCCAATTCATTTCTCCAGTAATCGATCCCAAGATCAAAGATGGCTTTTCGCCCGGCCTCTCGCGATGTATCGGGCTCAGGATAACCGGGTCTCGGCCACAGCCTTCCCAGACCCTTTGCCAGGAGCGCCGCGAGCATCCTCATTCCTGCACCGTAGATCGCCCGTTTCGGACTCTTTCCTCTCAGCAAACCGTATCGAAACATTATTAAAAGTGCCTTTCGACTGAACGTAAAAAGCGACTCTCTACGAAGAAGCTCCTCTCCGTATCTGTCTGTCCATCCCTCCCAATATCGGAACGCATTTCTGGGGTGAAGAGAACAGTGAACAACCTGACCCCTCTTTGCCCGCCTGAGGCAATTCAATGGATAGCCCGCATAGTAATTCCATCCACGTGAATGCGGATAACCGAAATAGTCCGAGACATTAATATCGCAGTTCGCGGCCCAGTGGCGCGATCCCGGTTTAATGTAGCAGCTCATTAACCCATCGTGATATTCAAGGCCCAAGTCAGATGGCGCCAAATCCTTTGTCAGTTCCCAATTCCGTTTTCCTAACGCATCGATCGCCGGATGACCGTGACAAACCATTCCGCGAACGGGTTGACCAATTTCTGCTGATAGCTTGGAGACGTCCTCTTTCAAAACCGCCAATCCATCGATTCCGGACACCAGTTGCTCGTAATAATGGTCGGTATGCAGGCCTGATTCATGGCCGAGCTCCACTACTTCCTTTGGAATTCCCGAACCAAAAACACGGTAGTAGCGTGATTCATTCGTCAGGAAGTAGAAGCTGCTCTCAATGCCTAAATCCGTGAAGGATTTCGCCAAGGGCACACACAAGTGTAAGCCGTCATCCACATCAACCCGGACTACGACATTAACCTTGTCCGGCTCCGGAATTCCGGACCTCGCGCAAAAGAAGCTACCCACGCTGTAGGTTGCATAACGTTCCGTATCCGAGAGCTCCCGAAAAACTCTGCCGTATGCGTTTGTTATTCGACTATCCACTGCCGATTCCCTCTTGCCACCTCGCATGGATCTCAAATTTCAGCGCCATACGGTTTCGCCCTTACCCGGCGAATTTCGGAGAAACTCACTGGAACCTGCAGTTGTTCGCCTTCGCAAGGATCCGGTCCAGAAGGTTCGCCGCTAGGTCCGTACCGCCTAAGAGAAGCAATCGCATACTCAGCTCTTCTTTTTTCCCCCCAGAAAAATCCTGCTCCATTCTTCGAAATAGAGGAGCGACCAAATCAGAAGGCGTCTATTAATCTTACCCTCAATATGCTCGCGGACGAGTCTGTATATTGCTTCGCGGTCCAGAACGTCGAATATGCAGGCATCGTCGTTGAGCAATGTCCTTTTCACATAGTCGATACTATCGCCCCTGAACCAGCTGGCATCTGGAGCGGAGAAACCCCGCTTTTCCCTCTCCACCACCTCTTTGGGTAAGTGCCTGCTCATGGCTCTTCTGAGCAGGAGTTTGCCATCTTTCGTCCTCTGAAAGTACTTCGCTGTCTTCCATCCAGGCTCATTTTCATTGAGACGGACCACTCTCTTCAGATTTCCCAGTTTCAGTGATACCGGCACCCGCAATGCGAAGTCGACGAGGTCGTTATCGAGAAAGGGAACGCGGGTTTCCAAACCATGAGCCATGCTAAGCTTATCTTCCACGATGAATAAACTGTGCATAAAGGTCTTCGCCTCAAGGCACATCGAGTGATTGACGTAATCCTCCGGCCGGGTCATTTCGGCGGCTTGCTGAGAGTATACGTTGCGCATGATATCGCGAGTGGATACATGCCTGACATCCGGCCAAATTGGGCGAAACATTTCTTTGAGCGCCCGGTTCGGTAAAAGGCGTTGCCAATAACGATAATACTTGGCGATGTAGTGATCAAAATCGTAGTTCACGGCTGCTCGATAGTATCGCCAAGGATAGCCTCCGAATAACTCATCGCCACCTGTTCCCGCTAATGCCACTTTGCAGAACCGAGATGCCAGCTTCGACGCATAAAAATTTGGATAGCTCTGCCCGATTCGCGGCTCCTCCAAGTGCCATACAAGCGTGGACATACACCTTTCCATATCACCCGCCTTGAGCACCATTTCATAGTGTTCCGTCTTCAATTCATAAGAGAGTTGCTCAGCTTGGGTCCGTTCGTCCATACCCATCTCCAAGCCCGATGCCGAACTCAAATCAAAACCCACCGTGAAGGTCTTGATATAGGGAATTTGCTCAGCCGCAAATGCCGTTAAGGTACCTGAATCCAATCCTCCGCTGAGGAAGGATCCTACTTCCACATCACTGACCAACTGTCGGTTCACCGCTTGTCGGAAAAGGTAATCCAAATGCTCAAGGTAGTCGTAATCCTTCAAAGAATTCTCCGGTTCGGCGAAATCATAGTCCCAGTAGCGCCGAGGGCCGCAACATCCCTCACTTTCGCGCCGCACCCTCATAAAGCAACCGCTTGGAAGAAGCCTGATATCTTTGAACAGGGTCCTGTCGGTGAAAAGATTCTGAAATGTAAAATATTCCAAAAGCGCTTCCTTGTCGAGAGCGGCACGGACTAAAGGATGTGCCAGAATCGCCTTTATCTCTGAACCAAACAGGAAGGAGCGCTGCCCCTCATAATAATAGAGCGGCTTGATACCAAAACGGTCACGTGCCAGGAACAGCTCCTTTTCCTGTTTATCCCAAACCGCGAAGGCAAACATCCCATTCAGCCGCTCGAGTACCTTCTCTCCCCACTCAGCATACGCATAGAGCACCACTTCCGTATCCGTTCGAGAGTGAAACTGGTAACCAAGAGCCTCTAACTTGATGCGCAATTCCTGAAAGTTATAAACTTCGCCGTTGTAACTAAGAACGTAGCGACCATCCGGCGTGATCATGGGCTGATGCCCGGCAGGAGAAGGATCTATTACGGCCAGCCGTCGATGCCCCAGACCCACACAACCGTCAGTATAAAATCCTTCACCATCAGGACCGCGATGCGCCACCGCATCCGTCATATCACGCAACACTTTTCGAGACACTGGAGCCCCGTCGAAATTGAACATGCCCGTTATGCCGCACATAGATTCTTCCAGAATTCTATTCTCCGTCGCCACGCACGTCCACTTTCAGATTCAGTGGCTGTCGAGTAAACCGTTGGATTCTATAGACTGCAACGAAGGGTTTCCACGACCTCTTTCTGCAATTCGCATGTTATCTCATGATAGAGCGGTAAAGTCAAACACCGCTCGAAGGAATAGCGGCTTTCAGACAGATCCCCCACCCATCGGCATTGCGGTCCCTCCGCGAACGCCGGCAACAGATGCAGGGCATAGGTGCCGATCTGCACCTCGATACCCTTATCACGCATTTTTTTCAGCACTCGATCCCGATTACTTACATAAACACAAAACGATTGGCGGGAATGGACGCCACCGCATGTCGTATTTGGGAGGACCACCTCCTCGACTCCAGCCAGGAGTTCAACATATACTTCCGCCCCTTCCCATCGTTTTTGCAGGAGGCAGTCGATCATTCGCATCTGCTCCAAGCCAATGGCCGCGAGCAAATCACTCATCTTATAGTTGGTGCCCATTCGTGTGAAATCTACCTTCGAATCGGAAGAAGAGCTCCCTTTTCCGAAACTCTTGTATGAACGCAACCACTCCGCCCAATGGGAATCGCTGGTCGTTATCATTCCCCCTTCACCAGTGGTTACAAACTTCCGTGGATGAAAGCTGAAAACGGATAAATCCGCAAAATTTCCGACCTTATTTCCCCGATACTCGGCGCCAACCGAACAGGCCGCATCTTCCACGATTGAAAGACCGTACTCCTTTTGGATCACCTCGAGTCGGCTATAATCCAGTGGATTTCCAAACATTGAGACGGGCATGATCACTTTCGTGCGATCCGTAATCGCTTCAATAATGCGGTCATAGTCGATCAGCATGGTCTCCCTCGAAATATCGACTATCACCGCGGTCGCTCCCACTATCGCGACCGCATCCGCGGTCGCGGGGTAGGTGTAGTCCGGTAGTATCACCTCATCGCCGGGTCCCACGTTCAATACGCGCAACGCCATCTCCAGTCCAGTCGTGCAGGATGAGGTCGCTATGGCATAACGTGAACCTATAAAGTCTCGAAACGTATTTTCAAACTCACTGGTAACTGGTCCTTCAGTCAGAAAACCGCTATCCAGGACTTCCTCGACCCTCTTTTTGATTTCCTGAGTAATGTAGGGCTTTATCAGTGGGATTCTCATACCCCTTTACCTCATCGTTTCGACTCCTTCTCTGCGGCCGTGCGACGCATTCTCTCCACTTCCTCGATGTGCGACTTTCGCCAATCAATCAGGAGCTTCATTCCCTCCTCCAGATCAACTCTCCAAACAAAACCCAAATCCCGCTCCGCCGCTCTGGGATCTCCCACGCGATTTGAAACAAAAGTCTGCCCAGAGGGTTCGAAGCGCATCGCCTTGTCCGACCCCACAATCCGAAGGATCAATTCCGTGAGTGATTTTATCGACGTCTTGATACCCCGTCCTACATTGAAGAAACCGATAGGAACCTCGCATTTCAGGGCGCACACATTCGCTCGCGCAGTATCAGTCACATAGATGAAATCGTAGGATTGGCTGCCATCACCAAACACGACGGGTGCCTCACCTCTGTCTAGATTGTCCAGGATTCTCATCATCACTGCGATATATGCGCCTCGGTAATCCTGACGGGCTCCGTAGACGTTCATGTACCTCAGTCCCACCCCGGACAGTCCAAATCGGCTGTGGAATGCTTTCATCATTTGTTCTCCCGCGATCTTCGTGGCCCCGTAAAACGTCCAGTTATTATAGGGATGTTCCTCTGTCATCGGTTCTTCGATCGCATCCCCGTAGACAGACGCCGATGAGGAATACACCAATCGCTTTACGTTATTGTCTACACAGGCTTGCAGGACATTAAAGGTCCCGCGAACGTTTACTTCAAACGCCGCCTGGGGATATTCGTAACACTGCAACAACCATAAAGCGGCGAGATGAACAACTCCATCGGCTCCTTTCATCGCCGTGTTGAGGATCTCCGTTTGCAGAATGTCCCCACCTGTTTCGAAAATCCGGCAGCGGGAATCGCTCAGCGCAATTTCCAGATTTTCCCGCACTCCCCTGCAGAAATTGTCGTAGACGATAACTTCCTCGACGTCCTCCACAAGCAGTTCTTCCACAACGTGCGAACCGATAAATCCGCCGCCGCCTATCACCAGTACTCTCCTGCCTCTTAGATCCATCGATTCCCTTCAACGGAGATTCTACCGTTCTATCTCGTCAATTCTTAATAGGCCCGCAGGACCACGGTATTTTGATTCTCGGAGCATTAGGTGATGATATTGATGGCCTTATGTAAGTTAAAGACGAAATCATCACAGAGTGCGGGAGTGGATTCAGCGCCCATGGAAGACTTGAGGCTGAGAACCAGTTGCCTGCATGCAGCAAGAATTCTGGCTGCGTTATGATTACGGATCATACATCGATCTTCATCGAAGAAGCGATCCCTGGGGTAATGATTTTTATTTTCGATCGAGCAATGGTTGCGAATTTTCGAGAGGAACTGTTGAGGGCTCAAATCGGCGGGATCGAGACTGCTTACGTAGTAAGAGCGTTCAGAGGAAGGTTCAGCTTTGTTTGGATAATGGAAGGTGCGTTGCACACAGGCGAACTGGCGGGCATGGGGCAGGCCGGCAGAGGGAGCGCTTAGAGAATGGGTTGCTATTTGACGTATTTCGAGTCGCCCATGGTCATTGTCCACGGTTTGGTGGAGAAAAAGGGGGTGGAGCTGAAGAGATTCTGAGCGTATTGATGCATGTTGGGCTGATTGTCTTTAATTTGAATAACATAGTCAGCACTGAGTTCTTCGACGACGATGTGGGCAGTTTCTTTTTGATTATGCATGGCGTCGAAGGTGAAGGTGGAGCCGTCCAAAATGGGCATCTTTCGCAAGAGAGTCTGGGCGGCGGTGATCTCGTTGGATTTATCGGCGGTAGCGACTTGGGCTAAGGTTTGAGCGCTTTGGTGATCGACTGCGGCCACCAGGTGCAGAGCCTTTGATTCTTCGGTGTTTGTGCCTTTGAGGGTCTTGCCGTCGACGGCAATATCGCGGGGCAAACAGCCGTCTTGTAAGCAGATGAATTCGGTGAGGGTTTTATCGAAGAGCTCGGCCTTTACGTTTTGCAAGACCCGATAGAAGACATCATAGCAAGGGGCCTTATAGCGGCCTGTTTTGGGGTTTTTCCAGGAGCGTAAGGCGCGCAATTGGGCTTGATTGAGATGATGGGCCAGGCGCACGATGCCCTTGAGGGTCTGTTTGCCGCACATCGTGCCGAGCACAATCATGCTCAGGACCGTGGCGAGCCGATATCTAGACCTTATCCGAAAAGCTACTGATTGGCCGCAAAGAGGCGCAAAAGGCGCAAGAAAAACTTGAGAAAAATCATTTTTTGGCTTGATAAAAAGTGTCGCAACATGCTAGTGTTTAACAACCTAAGATTAAGAAAGGAGTTAAACATGCCAACATGTGCGACAGAGGAGAACAAAAGCGATAAGACGCCCCTTAGCAACCTCATTCTGCCGGTTCCAGACACGGATTTCCGTGATTTTCTGGATGAAGTTGAAGAATTGGCCGGGTTCGCGCCGCAAATCATCGAGGCGATCGAGAAGAATCTGGACGCCCATGCGCGTGAGAAGAAGAAACTTCGATTGGAAGATCGAAGGTTCTTTGAAGGGCGCACAGCGGACCTGCCGGAGCTGGACATCGAGGAGGAGAATATTCTGGCTGCTGAATTGAATCTTGCGGTAGGCCGGCCGCGGATGCCGGCTTATGCGGTATACGTGTTCGTGATGATTCGAGGGTTTCTGGGTTCGTTGACCACGAAACCGGCACGGCGGTTTCTGCGCGAGTCGATGAGCTTGTACGGATTTCTTCAGAGGCGGGGACTGAGGATGCCGGCGGTGACGACGATTCTGGAGAACGTGAACCTGGTCAGCCATAGGACCCGCGAGCTGATCTTTGATAAACAGATTGGGTTTATCCTCCAGGAGCAATGGGACGATTTCGGGAAGCTGACGATCGACAGCACCTCGGTGAAAGCAAACAGCTGCTGGCCCACCGATGGGAGGATTCTGAGCGGTCTTTTGATGCGGGCCAATCGTTTGGGTCAGAAGTTGCATATATTCGGGCTGGAGGATTTTCGCAAAGGATGGGTTGGGCGTTGGCTGCAGGAGATGGACAAGCTGGAGTTTCAGATTTGTCTGGCCGCGGGCAAACCGAAGTCGAAGGGCAAGCTGAAGAAACACTACCGGCGGTTGCTCAAGCGGGGCCGCAAGGCGGCCGACTCACTAACGGGGGAACTGAGCCATCTTGAAGAGGGCCTGTCGATGGATTCACTGCCTCCCACTCGCCGGGAGCTTCTGGAGCGGGCATTGAGCCAGATCAGGGGCGATATTGCCGACGCCAAGCGGGTTGTTGAGTATGCTCATGATCGGGTGTTTCACGAAAAGAAGCTACCGTCCACACAGAAGGTCCTGAGCCTCTCGGACGGATCGGCGGCCTACATCAAGAAGGGCAGCCGCAATCCAGTGATCGGGTACAAGCCACAACTGGTTCGCAGCGAAAACGGTTTTGTCACCAGCCTGATCGTACCGCAAGGCAACGCGGCAGACTCCATTGAGCTGGCGCCGGCCATCGGCGATTCGATCAAGCGCACCGGTGTCATTGCTGAACTGGTCAGCACCGATGACGGATATGCTTCGGCGAAGGGACGCAAGGAGGTGCTGAGCATGGGGGTAAAGCAGATCAGTATCAGTGGGGCGAAGGGCAAGAAGTTGACCACCCCCGAGGACTGGGAGAGCGAGGCGTATCGCGAGGCACGCCGCGATCGCTCCGCAGTGGAGTCGCTGATGTTCACGATTAAAGATGGATTTGCCTTTGGCGAACTCGGCCGCCGCGGCATCGATGCGGTAGGCGATGAACTGCTCGAGAAGGTTCTGGCCTACAACTTCTGCCGCATCATACTGATGAAGAAACGCCGAGGGGAGGAACTGGAACAGGCAGCCTGAATCTGACCGCTTTGAAGCTCAGAGAAAAAAGCACCACGGGATGAGTATGCCTCCAGACAGCGGCAAATATACGTATTGTGCAGCAAGCCACGCCGATGGCCGCTCAATACCTGCTCATCGGCAGCGCCGGCAGCCTAAAACCCGAAACCTGCCAGCCATAGGCTGGTCCGCCCGTGGCGGAGAACCTTAAACCGCCCGCTCGAAAGGCTTTTCGAATGGGGTCTATCTAAGGCCCGCTTTACGACGGAAGTCTTCTATCTGATTGAAGCGTTCCCACAGGCTGCTCATCTGTTCCACTTTGAGGCAGACCGCATGGGAGTTATCGGTTTCATTGAGCGCCTGGCTCTGTGCCGCGGGCAATGGCCCTGAAGCGCGCAAAAGCTCAAGGGCATTAGCCTTGAGGGGTTTGACCCAGATCTGCTTGGGACGCTCATGGCGTTGATAGAAATCTTCGCGTTGGCGGCCATATCCCGCGCTCAAGCCCAAGGGCGTCCACCCGCTCGCTTCGTAGCAAGTGCCCCGGTGAATCTGTGGGTCCACGAACGTTTCCGCTACTAAGGGACGATAGCCAAAAGCCTCCTGCCAGTGATCGGCTAAGACTCTCAGGCACATACCCAACGTCTTGGAGGCCAAATTTGCAAGATCCACCCAGGGCAAAATCAGAAAACGCCGGTTCTGTACTACCAGTTTCAATCGTGCATGCCGTTGCGCCCCGTCCCACCCGATCCATTCGTCTCGATCCTTCAGCCGGTAGGATGCGGCCCCCCACAAGAGCAGGCCCATCCATTGCCCGTCGATCTGCGCCACATAGCGCAGGGTCTCTCCTGCGCTGCCCGCAGGACTTTCAATACCCGAATTCCATTGAAATGCGATATGAGAATCTGTTAGAGCGATCTCTCGAGCCCGCTTTTCTCACAGATGTTCGAAGACTCTCGAACAACAAGGAGATTCTGCCGGCGTTACGGTCCCGGACGCCAACGAAAAGCGGGCTAATCAACAAAAGGGCACAGAAGATATTGAAGGGATCACTATATTATCTTGTAATTTATTGTCGCCCGCTTACTTCGCAAAATAGGCGGACTGGAAATCGAAACCGATCTTATAACCCGTGCAACTTCAATAGTGCCATATTTCCAGAGTTCGGTCTTCAGAATCCTGTATCTTCTGACCTCTTTTGGGTGGGTTCTGCTGTCCTTACCTCCTGACGCCTCCACTCTCCATTACGGTTGGCCCTGGATTGGCATCTTTCAGGTCGCTATCGGCGTCGCGATAGTGGCCGCCCTCATCGCCCTGCTCTTCTCATGGCAAACCACGGGCGGGCGAGTCAACGGATTTAACATTGGGGGAAGCCTTCTTCTGGCGGGATTTATGCTGTCGACCCTTTTCACCAGATATCCCGAACGCGCCGTATTCAGCCTGATGATTCCGGCGGGAGCGTTGAGCCTCGGCTACCTCACCTACCATCTACTATCCAAAGCTAAAGAAATCGACACCCTCCTCATCCTTCTCCTGCGCGGTGTGGCCGTATCCACTTTTCTGATCTGCAGTCACAGCCTCTGGCTATGGGTGACGTCCAGCTATTTTCCTCAGCAGAATAGCTTCGGTCTAGTCAACGAGCAAGTAGGGGAGCGGCTCTTGAGCGCCTCATTGATATCAGTATGGAATCCGCACCCGTTTGGCCACGCAAACCATACGGCAGGTTTTGCGATTCTGGTTTTGCCTATTGTCGCCGCTCTATCACTCACTGAGCGCAATCGATGGCGCTACTTTTGCTGGATTGTCATGAGCATGGCTCTGCTGACATTTATCAGCAGCCGCAGTCGCGCCGGGATGGGGGTCGGCCTTGCTATGTTAATGGGTGGATTGCTGCTCGGATTATACGAAAAGAAACTATCCAGAATCTGGTATCTTTCCTTCTCCATAGGCCTGCTGTGCATAGCTTCAACCAGCACCCTGCTGGTACCTCGAATCAGAGATACTCTCTTCAGGCTCTTCCAGGGATCGGGACTCAGTTTTACAGATCTGGACAGACTCAGTCTCATCCAAACCGGCCTGCGTATCGGCGCCGACAGTCCCTTCTGGGGGAAGGGTGCTGGGACAGTTTCCATTTATTTCCCTAAATTCTGGGAAGGAACCGGAAGACTCTTCACCGCATATCAGGTCCATTGCGCTCCAGTACACATCTGGGCAGAGATCGGAACTGTAGGACTGTTGGGAATCGTGGTTATCAGCGTGTCGGTCCTACGGAGCTGGTTCCGCATTGCTCGGCACGCTTCCACAAAAGGGAATCGCACCCTCCTGCCCCTCTGGCACGGTTTGGGAATCAGTTTTACCGGTTACATCCTGTTTTCGCTCACCGACTATCAGCTTGAGGTCTATTATATCTCCGGCCTGCTCGCGGTAATCGCGGGAATCTTTGCGGCCTTTCGCCTCCATTACTTCGACGACGAGCGGACCCACCGATCACGAAGCAAGCCATTCATACTTATAGTTTTCCTGATTGCAGTTGGATTTTCCGTTTTCTTCGCCTACAAGCAATTCTCCATTTGGCAATCGAGGCGTTGGTTTCAACGAGGCCAGGCGGCCTTTCACGCCGGCGACCCAAAAGGCTTCGAGCATGCCCTGAAGAGTGCGGCCAATTGGAGTCCCACGGACACCTTTTATCCTAACCAGTTGGCTTATGGTCTGATGAGATTGGGGAATCAAACCATCGAAGACACGAAAGCGGAAATTCCTTACAAGAAGATCTCAAGCATCTGGGAAGAATCCCTCGCCATAGATCCCTTGCAAATGTCTTCTCACTACAATCTCGGATGGCTCAACCGTAACTTGGATCCGGAATCGGCGGTGCGTCATTTCCGAGCGGCTGCGGAGATCGAACCGAAAAAATGGGGGGTCTATTTCGGCCTCGCACTCGCACTGAAAAAGACGGGGCAGACCGAGCGCGCTATCCGCGCCCTTGCCCTGGAATGTTTCTCTCAGCCCGACTTCAACACGCTCCCACTATGGGAAGATAAGGTGTTTAAGAGATTCAAACCTCAAGTGGAGGAACAACTGTGGCGCTATTACTCTCTAGCTGAGAATTACAGCGGGTTCTATCCTGCTCACCGGGTCCTTTTCGACGAAGCTTACGCCATAACACGCTGGTGGTGGGGATACCCCTTAAACACCCTCCGATTGAGCGATGAAACCCGGAAATCCTTCGAGCTTTTCCTCGCAAAACCGGAGCGCAGATCCCACTCTACCGTAGCGGACAGGCAGGAGGTCGAACTGATCCGGCCCCCTTTGCTCGCCTTCTACGCATGGCTGGGCGAAGGTGATGCGCGGAAATACCTTAATGCCGCATACATAATGAAATTCGGGACTCGTTCGGATCCCGCCAGGATTGATGCTTTGACAGAGTCGTTCAGCGAAAAGGCGGAGTCATTCGCGTCTCTTTTGCGTACGGCTAACCAATCGTCCAAAATACCAAGAATCCTGTATCAAAACCGCTTTCCAGCGTTCGGGCTGCTTTCACGGAATCTCGATGGTCCCGTACCGGTCGACCTCTTCCCCTACGAGAAAAATCTGCTTCTGGATCTGGCATTGAGCCCGCTTATTCCGAGGACCGGTTACCTTCCCGGCGCCCTCTTGCGGGAATTTCTGCGGGAGTTATAACCCGGGTATTTCACTGGACATAGAACGCGACCACCGACTCGACAACATACTCGCTCTGGTCCGCGGTAAGCTCCGGATAGATGGGAAGGGCAATTGTTTCCTTTGCCGCCCTTTCACTCTCGGTAAGATCCCCCTCGCGGTATCCCAAATGTTCAAAACATCTCTGAAGATGCAACGGCACGGGATAATACACTTCATGCCCGATCTCTTTATCCCTAAGATGGTCGCGTAGTTCATCTCGACGCGGAACACGTATCACATATTGATTAAAAATGTGGTGCCCCACTACCACCTCGGGCAGTCCGATTACTCCCTCCTGGACGAGACAGGTCTCAGAAAACATCCGGTCGTAGCGAGCGGCATTGCAACGGCGACATTCTGCCCACTCATCGAGGTATTTCAGCTTTACCGTCACTACCGCGGCTTGAAGGGCGTCGAGTCGAAAGTTTCCTCCAACGAGCTCAAAATAGTACTTTTTCTTCCCGCCATGACTTCGCAACGCCCTGAGCTTGTCAGCCCGCGCGCTGTCCTGAACCGCCACCATCCCACCGTCGCCCGCTCCTCCCAGATTTTTCGAAGGGAAAAAGGAAAAGCAACCGTACTCCCCCAGTCTACCCACCCGTTCTCCCTGGTATTCCGACCCTATCGCCTGAGCCGCGTCCTCGATGAGAACCAATCCATTCTCCCTGGCTAACGCCGTAATCGGCGCCATCTCGGCTGACTGTCCGAATAGATGCACCGGTATGATGGCTCGAGTGTGGTCGCTGATCTTTTCCTCCACTAGCTCGGGATTCAAATTGAAAGTGCGCGGATCGATATCGACGAAAACGGGACGTGCGCCCAACCGTGCCACAGCGCCTGCCGTGGCAAAGAATGTGTAAGGTGACGTGATTACTTCGTCGCCTCGACCAATTCCTTCCGCCATCAGGGAGATCAACAAAGCGTCCGATCCCGAGGACACTCCGACGCAGTGAGCAGAGCCGACATAACCGGCCACCGCTTCCTCACATTCCCTTACTTTGGGTCCGTTTATGAATATCTGGGTATCAAAAACCTCCCTCACAGCAGCGTTAACTTCGTCTTCGATTTTTCGGTACTGTGCCTTAAGATCGAGCAGCGGAACGTTCATTTTTTGTCTCCAGATCAGAATTTAAGCGTACGAGTTTAGCGTGATTGCTTATGGTCTTAAAGTTCCTGTTGGTTTATTCGACGTTCGGGGTCATGCCCTTGAGAAGTGGCTGTTTTTCCGCTTCGCTCAAGGGGTCAGGCCTTACGGATCGCCCTTCGCATGCTAAGGGCAATTTGCTAAGGCGGCTGACCCCGAAAAACTGCCACTTCTAAGGCTTGACCCCTTTCTTCAAACATCGATCTAAGGTACTTGCCATCACGTTAAACACGTACTTTGAAGTTCAACCACGCCTACCTTTTGAATTCCGAGTACCTGCTTTTCCCGACGCGCAGTTCCGCAGGCAACGGTGCGTCCTCTTCAAGATCCAGACAACGGAGTATATCGGGAGATTCCTCCACATATCGAAAACCGCTCTCCGGACAAACGAGCATTCCCTTCAAATCTGAAATGAGTCGGTGGCCATGGCGACTAATCCATCCTGCTTTCTTTGCCGGCACCCCCACCATTAGAGAGTAATCCGCCACATCCTTCGTTACCACCGCACCGGCCGCTACAAAGCAATAGCGGCCCAAGGATATTCCGCAGACAATCGTCGCATTTGCGCCGATTGTTGCACCCCGCCGGACTACCGTCTCTTCATACAATTCCCGCCGACTGATCTGAGAGCGTGGATTGGAGACGTTGGTAAAGACACAGGACGGTCCGAGAAAGACATCGTCTTCAATTAATATTCCGGAATAGACCGAGACATTGTTCTGTATCTTTACGTTGCTTCCGATAGAGACACCTGTGCCAACCATGACATTCTGGCCGATGTTACAATTCGGACCTATCGTGCAATTGGCACAGATATGGGTAAAATGCCAGATCTTGGTTTCGTCACCAATTGACACAGGCGCGTCGATCACCGCTGATTCGTGAGCAAAGTAACGCATTTTTTTTGTTTCTAGTCCCGCTCAGCGGGATCGGAATGAAACCAAGTAACTCTTTCGAAAGAAGCTTAAACTCCGATTCCGGCTTGCCGGGACTAGCGCGATTACATGCCGGAAGGATCAACTGGAGCACCATTCTCTCTCATGGATTCTTGACAGGCCTGAAGAACTTTCAACACCCGAATCCCACTCGCGGCATCGGTCAAAGGCCGCTCTCGCGTCTCCATGCACTCGAGAAAGTGGAGACATTCACTGCGCAGTGGCTCTTCTTCCGGCAAACTGACCGCTCTAGAACCTCCCTTTTCCAGAATCGGTACCCCCTTACTCAAATCCACCCGTTGATCGTATAAAACCAACTTATCCTCTGGAGATACATCATTGAAAACCGCCATTCTCTTCTCGCCCACGACAACCAGCTTCTGTTCTTTGAACGGGTTGAGCCAACTTACAAATATGTGCGCTCTGCGCCCGGAACCGAATCTAAGTGTGGAAACAGTAACGTCGGCGAGGGTCGGATTGACAAATCCGCCTCCTACGCAGGTCACCTCCACCGGCATCTCTTTTAGAAGCCGGAGTATCACTGCCACATCATGAGGCGCAAAGCTCCACAGTGCATTCTCTTCCGTCCTGATTTTTCCAAAATTCAACCGATTTGAATAAACGTAGTTAACTTTTCCTAACTCATCATTGTCCAAAAGCCGACGTAATTCCAATGTCGCGCCATGATACTCCAGAAGGTGGCCCACCATTAGAACGGCATCATACTTTTCCGCCAGCGCTTTCTGCTTCTCTCCATCTCGAATTTCCAGTGCCATCGGCTTCTCTACGAAAACATCCTTACCCGCTTCGAGAGCGCGCACTGACAACCTGTGGTGCGTCTCAGCCGGTGTAGCAATGACAACACCCTGAATCTCCGGACTCCCCAACGCTACTTCGAACGATTCGTTCGTTTTTGCCCCCGGAGCGATTTCGCGGGCCCTCGCGCGCGCAGCCTCGGAGGGATCGCAGACCAGCTTCAGGACTCCAATCTCGTAGAAATTGCGGATCAGGTTTTTCCCCCAATATCCGCATCCTAGAACTGCGATTCCAGGCTTTCCCACTTAGTATTCCCGTCTGTGCCAAACCCGGAAGGTTTTCACACCTTCTCGGAAAAGTCTTAAAGGCTATTACGCTTTCCTCACCTTTGCTCGCCCTTTTCCCACTTCCGCCATCACGTTTCGAGTGTCGACGATACATTGTGCCCAATCGTTCAATTCCTCATAATTGATGCAGTCGTGGGCTGTGCTTATGAGCACGAGATCAAAAGATTCAATGACTTCACGATTCCAGCAAATCGACTTCTTCCCAGTCCAATGCATATTATCGCGCGATGGCGTGATTATTGGTTTATACGGATCGTAATAGGCCACTTCCGCCCCGCCTTCGCGGAGTAAGTCCATTAAAGAAAACGTGGCCGACTCCCTGACGTCGTCCACATTCGGTTTATAGGCGAGGCCGATAACGAGTACTTTGGATCCATTGATCGCTTTCCTGCTTTCGTTCAGAACGTCTTTCACCCGGTTGATGACATACTTCGGCATTGACGAGTTGATCTCGCCCGCCAGTTCAATGAAACGGGTGTTCTGGCCCACCTCCCTTGCCTTCCAGGTGAGGTAAAAAGGGTCGATCGGAATGCAGTGGCCACCCAAACCGGGTCCTGGATAGAACGGCATAAACCCGAACGGTTTCGTCGAAGCCGCTTTTATGACCTCCCAGATATCGATATCCATTTCACCGTATACCATCTTGAGTTCGTTAACCAGGGCAATATTGACTGCGCGGAATATGTTCTCCAGCAACTTGGCTGCCTCAGCGGCACGACAGGAACTGACCGGCACTACTCTATCGACTACTTTGGAATATATCCTTTTCGTCTTCTCCAGGCAGGCCGGGGTCAAACCTCCCATAACTTTCGGAATAATACGCACTCTACTTTCCGGATTTCCAGGATCCTCACGCTCGGGCGAATACGCCAAATGAAAGTCTTCACCCGCCCGCATTCCCGATCCTTCTTCAAGGACTGTTCGCAACTCCCCCTCGGTTGTCCCCGGATAGGTTGTCGACTCAAGTACCACCAATACTTCCTTCCCCAAATGCGGGGCGATCGTCCTTCCCGTGTTCAACACAAATGACAGGTCCGGCTCACGGTGTCGATTCAGAGGTGTAGGCACACAGATAATGATCACTTCCACCTCCGCCAACAGGCTGAAATCCACCGAAACACAAAGGGTGCCACGATCGATGTTTTCCTTCACACGTTCAGAAGCGATATGCCCGACGTAACTCTCGCCTCTGCTAAGGACCTGCACCTTTTCCGGATCCTCATCCAAACCGAGAACGTTGACGCCTGCCGACGCGAATTCCAGGGACAAAGGCAACCCTACGTAACCAAGACCAATAACGGCTATCCGCATCGCTTCTCCCTCATTTGGATTTCTTATACGGCAAATATCCCAAACCATTCAGGTTTCCCACAATCCATTACGAATCCGGGATAAATGCGACCACACGAAGGGGTGCCCCACTGCCTCCCTTGATCTTCATGGGCAGAGCAATAACGTGAAATCCCACCTCGGGGAGCTCGTCCAGATTGGCCAGGTTCTC
>CBDCEW010000032.1:0-30568 GCA_965215885.1 Candidatus Moanibacter sp. | reverse complement strand
GATTGTCGGTGTCGGAAATTGTGCGAGTTCGCTGATTCAAGGAATCCACTATTATAATGAGGAAAACCTCGAGAATGCGATCGGCTTGATGCATCCGGAACTCGGCGACTACAAGCCGAGTGATATCGAAGTGGTGGCTGCGTTCGACATCGACGCTCGAAAAGTCGGCAAAGACGTCAATGAAGCAATCTTTGAGGCGCCGAATTGCACCACTGTATTCTGCGGTGATTTACCGAAAGCCGGTGTGCAGGTAAAGATGGGTAAGCTGATAGACGGGTTCGCCGAGCACATGAAGGATTTCAAGGAGAGGCAGACATTCGTTCTGTCAAGCGAAGCGGAGCTGACGGAGGATGAGATTGTCGAGGCGATCATAGAGTCTGGAGTGGAGATCCTATTGAACTATCTACCCGTCGGATCGGAGGAGGCGACCCGATTTTATGCCAGGTGCGCGTTAGAGGCGAATGTGGCCTTCATCAACAACATGCCGGTCTTTATTGCGAGTGATCCGGAGTGGGCGAAACGCTTTGAAGAGAAGGGGCTTCCGATCATTGGCGACGATATTAAAGCGCAGTTGGGCGCAACCATCGCGCATCGCACGTTGACGGACCTGTTCAAAAAACGGGGCGTTAAGCTGGAGCGTACTTATCAGCTTAACACGGGTGGTAACACGGATTTTCTAAATATGCTCAGCAGAAGCCGGTTAGCATCGAAAAAGATCTCCAAGACAGAAGCCGTGCAGTCTGTTACAGCGTGTCGAATGGATGAAGACAGCATCCATATCGGGCCGAGCGACTACGTCCCCTGGCAGAAGGATAACAAGGTAGCGTTTATCCGGATGGAAGGGCTTCTTTTCGGCAATGTGCCGATGAATCTCGAGGTGCGACTCTCCGTGGAAGATTCCCCCAACTCCGCGGGAGTGGCAATTGACGCCATCCGATGCGCGAAGCTGGCATTGGATTGCGGTAAGGGTGGCATTCTCTACGCGCCTTCAGCGTATTTCTGCAAACATCCGCCTCGGCAATTCACCGATGACGAGGCATTTCATATGATGGAGCGATTCATCATCGAAATGGAAGAGGGTCGTTCGAAGAATGAAGTGTCTGATCATAGCGGCCGGAAAAGGGAGTCGATTACAGTTACGGGGTAACAGCAAACCCCTTATTCCGGTCTTTGGCGTTCCTCTCATCGAACGAGTAATCCGTTCTGCGATGGATGCCGGAGTAGGCGAATTTTTCGTCGTCGTAGGATTTAACAAGGATCTCGTAACGGCGTTTCTCGAAGACCTTTCGGCGCGCCTTGAGGTCCCCATCACCCCAATATACAACGAAGAGTGGGAGAAGGAGAACGGCCTCTCGGTTTTGAAGGCGAAGGCCTATATTGACGAACCATTTTTACTCCTTATGGCCGATCACATTTTCGATTCCAGTACTTTGAGAGAGTTGATCGAAGTGCCTCTGCGTTTGGATGAAATCAATCTGGCGGTGGATCGGGATACGCGGAACTCTACCGTCGATATGGATGATGTCACCCGGGTAAAGGTGCAGGGGGGAAAGATACGGAGTATAGGTAAAGGGTTGGACGACTTCAACGGATTCGATACCGGTATCTTCATGTGCAGTCCGGCCATTTTTGAGGCTCTTGATAAGAGTATCATCGAGCGAGGCGATTTCAGTCTGAGCGGCGGAGTGCGCGTTCTAGCGGAAGAGGGTCGGGCTAACGCTGCCGAGTTTCGTGGTCGGTTTTGGGTAGACGTGGATGATCCCGATGCAATTCGAAAGGCGGAAAACGTCCTGCTGGAAAATATGCACGGCAGCCTCTAGCCCGAACATTTCACAAACCATCTGCTGCGACCGCGGATCTCACTGCGCCTCAAAGCCTTCCCTTGTCCGGCGACCTCAGGGGGTTCCAACACTCTGTCGCCCGCCGGACTGCGAAAAGGCCTTGATCCGCAGCAATCTACGCGGCCTCCCTACGATGTGTGTGAAATGTCCGGGTTAGGAATCTGTCGGACTTACGGCGGATCAAATTCAAGTCATGATTCATCCACTCGCCACACTCTACGAAGCTTGTCATTGCGAGGAAGAATGACGAAGCAATCCAGGCATTCGGCCTACGAATAGCCTTAAGATTTCTCCCACTGTGGGCTCCGCCCCATCCCACTGTGCTTGTCAGTGAGTCGTGCCTGCTGATCGAATAGAGGTTCGGTCGAGAATTCGTGTTTCAACGATCGCGCACCGCAAGGAAAGGACATGGGCCATATTCAGCCGAATCGATCACTGCTCCTTAATCATGATCGTTTTCTCGCGATTTTCCGAGAAGCATTTCGGCTGATCGGAATCGCGGATTGCTTCGTCGTTCCTTCTCGCAATGACACGAATTTCCAGCCTAATGGTCTTGGGGCAAGACAATTCCGTTAGGTAGATCGTCGGTTCGGCACGACTCTAGTCCGGAAATCCGTCGGACCTAATTTAGATCAAATCCAAGTCATGATTCATCCGCTCGCTGCACTACGCAAAACATATCATTGCGAGGAAGAATGACGAAGCAATCCAGGCATTCGGCCTTCGAATAATCTTAGGATTTCTCCCACTGTGGGCTCCGCCCCATCCCACTGTGCTTGTCAGTGAGTCGTGCCTGCTGATCGAGTAGAGGTTCGGTCGAGAATTCGTGTTTCAACGATCGATCACCGCAGGGAAAGAATGTGGGCCATTTTCAGCCGAATCGATCACTGCGCCTTAATCGTGATCGTTTTCTCGCGATTTCCCGAGGAGCGTTTTTAGGCACATCGGAATCGTGGATTGCTTCGTCGTTCCTCCTCGCAATGACACCCAGGTGATTGGGGATGCCGCCCAGTTGGTTGGCATGAAATCTCTGGGAAGCGAAGCCCGTCAGGCTGCCGGCGAGTTCGTTTCAAGGGCGTGGTATACGGCGCGGCACGCTTGTACGGTGACGGTAAATGCAGCCCAGAGGAGAACCACCTGAAATGCCGGAAAGGGCGCTTGGAAGAGGAAGCCGATAAGGAGGATGAAGATGTAGATGCTCCGTCTCCCTCCGATGAGACGAAAATCACGGTCAAATTGAGACATCTCATCGAGTGTCTTGCCGGTATACTTCCCGAAAAGACCACCGATTATTTTGTTTGCCGTGTCGCATGCCGTCACAGCCAAACCCACTTTCCAGGCGAAAAATCCGTGCCACTGCGCCAAATGTGCCGCCAGACATAGGTACCATGCATTTTCATAGAAATAGTCGAAGACGTGTTCAAGTTTTCCGACCTTTGAGGTCATCAGCTTCACTCGCGCGAGTTTGCCGTCGACTCCGTCCAGAACGGTAGCAACAAAGGCGGCAAACCAGGCCAGGAAGAAAGAACCGATGTAGAAGAAAACTGCTGCGGCAGACGCACTTACAACCACTAGAAAGCTGATTTGGTTTGGAGTGATGGGCGTGTTGCATATGCTTTTCACCGTCCAGTTCTGAATTTCGGGATGGACGTATTTCTCGATAAAATCGCCGGGCCTTTTCTGGGCGCGTTTGATGAGAAGGCGCCAGCCGAGCCTGGCCGAAGCCGCACTGTCAATCTTCTCGCAATAGGGCACAACATCACCCCTGACTTCGGGGTCGTAATGCGATACTTCATCAGTTCCCATCCTATCAGCTATGTTGAGTAAGTCTTCGGACGCTACCAGGTGTTGAGGATCGAACAGCCCAACCTGCCATACTGGATTGGACCTTTCCGCCTGACCTTCAACCAATAAACAGGGTGCGTTGCGGTTTCGGAGAGTTTCGATCAATCGTGGATCGATGAGCAAATTCGCATTGTAAAATAGGAAAGTGCCGAGGTCGTGCCGGCCGAGATCGAGTAGGAGAGATAGAAGATCCTTCTCATCCGCGGCGATGTTGAAGGTATGCCGATCGAGATGTAATGGCCGTGGTATCGAAAGTGACGGTGCCCGGTCACCTGGAGGGACCAGGACAAGCGCTCTCTTTACGCCGGCCGCGTCGAGAAGTCTGAGGTTGCGCTCCAGCAAGGACATACCGCCTAGCCGTTGCCATTCCACGCCGGGAATTTTATAAAGAACCGCGTCCATTGAGACTTTCACACTGGAAACAATCTACGCAAAGTAGACAGGTCAAGAGAAGGTTGCCACGCCTCGTCCGAATCTTAGCGAGGTAGAGGTACCCGGTGTTTAGCGTGATGCCTTCGATTACCGGCTGCCCCGGTCTTGTGCCCATAATTACGAAATTGGGTTGGAGAACCCAAAGTAAATGTTATTCAGGCACTTGCAAGATTCTATTGATTACATAGTATGCCAGAATGGAGTTTCAACGATTGTTGTGTGTGGGTTCGTTAGAGGTAGAGAGCTTTTCCTGCAGGTTTGTTTTCAGTTAGAAACTTGTTGAGTATTAATCAGTTACAAAAGCGCTTTGAACGGGGAGTTGATTTCTGGTGGCAATTGAGTAGAAGCGAAGGGAGCTGGAGAAAGTTGGTATTGGCATTGTATGTAAAAGAAAGTTTGCAGTTTTGCCTCCTTTCCATACCTGTGCCGGTGCATGCAAGAAGAGCTTTCGCGTAAAGAGAGGGAGGTGGTCGAAGCGGTACGGCGGGATCGGGTAAGCACGGTGTGGAGGCTGATGAAGGAGCAGAGGGTGTCGCGGCGAACGGTCTATCGGGCTTTGCAAAAATATGGCCATTACTCCAGTTACAATGCCAATTGTGGCTACCTGAGCTTGAAAGACATTCCGCGCTTTGACGGGGCCGGTTTGTGGCGTTTTCGCAAGGGGCGCTTTTCGCGCCACGGCACCTTGGAGGAGACCGTGGAGGCGGTGGTGGGAGCTTCGCTTTGCGGCTACACGGTGGCTGAGTTGGAGACCCTCCTTGGGGTACGGGTGCACAACCCCATAAGCGTGCTTTGTAGAAAGAAGCGGTTGAGTCGATACTATGAAGGGCGTCACTGCGTGTATGTCTCGGCCGGAGAACAGGGCGGGGCCGAACAGAAAAAGCGGCGGCAAGGGCGAAGAACAGCGGCACAAGTTCAGGCAGGGGACCCCGGGGGCGCTTTGCAGGCAGCTCCCGAAGGGCTCGAAACGATGGTCGTGATCGCTTTGCTGGTCGCCTGTATCGGCCATCCCGAGGCCGGGGTCAAGGAGCTTGTCGAGCTTATGCAAGAGCAGGGAGTAGAGCTGAGCGGGGGAGCAAATTGAGCGGGTGATGGCGTTTTACTCGCTCAAAAAAAAACCGGAACGATCGCGGTAGCGGAGCTGTTACATGATTTGCGGGCAGAGGCTGAACGGGCCCTGCAAACGGTGGGGGCTGTGCCTGCGCAAACGAGTTATCGCTTCGATGCCCGGGAGGACGAAGAGGGTCCTTCAGAGGTGCGCAAGACCCTGCGCCGCAAGGTGGTCAGTTTCTCCTATGGATGCTTCCAGGCGGTGGAAGTTGTGCGCGAGCAGGGGCAAGGGAGCCACCGCAACAGCTACCGTTCTGCTCGCCTGGAACAGATCGTGCCCTCGCATAGTCGCTACGCTTACGATCTGATTGCCTATGTGGGCAAGCGATGTTTGTGCGAAAGCGCCACCCTCAAAGAGGTGCACAGGGAACTGCGCGAGGGCCCGGGGCAGCTGCAGATTGCTCAAAGCAGCCTCTATGAGATGCAGCAGAAGTTTCTTTTTTATCTGGGTCGGCTGCACGCCGCGGCCGCTCCGGTGCTTAAAGATTACCTGAGCGCTCGCCCTTGCCTGCGCTGGCTGGTGGATGGGACCGTGGAACCGCAGACGCCGGTTTTCTTCGCTGTTCAGGAAGCCGACGAAGGGATCCTTTTGGGCAGCTGGAAAATGCCTTCCGAACAGAGCGAAACGATCAGTGGCTGTTTTGCCCGGGCGGCCCGGGCTTTTGGCCAACCCCACCATGTCTATCATGATTTAAGCGCTCAGATCAGCAAGGCCTGCGAGAGCGAAACCTTCCAGGCCCCCCATGGCGTCTGCCATTATCATTTCGCCCGCAATGTGGGCGAACAGCTTTATCGAAACCCCCAGCAGATGCTCAACGGACGCTTGCGGCAATTGAAGCTCATGGAGCGCATGCGCGAGCAACGCAAACACATCACCGCAAAGCTCCGTGACGCCCTCCGTGAAAAACACGCCCTCGTCCTGGCCGATTTGCTCACCGCCAAAGCGCTCGCAGTGCCCTTCGATCCCACCCTTGCACGGGAACTGCTCATGGCCCTGCAATTGTGGATTTTGGATTATCCCTGCGACGGTCACCGCCAGGGCTTTCCCTTCGATCCTTACCTGCTTTATTGGCATCGGCGGGTCGTGCGCGCCCATGCCGCCCTGGAGCAGTGGCTTGCCCGCGCTCCTGCCAGTTGCTCTGTTCTGCGAAGCTTCTTTCATCTTTCGACCGGGTTGAAGCAGTATCTGGCTGATGCCCTCGTCATCGAAGCCGCTACTATCTATGAAAACGCTTTTTGCATTTTCAGCGCTTTGCGCGATGCCCTTTGGCTCAGCGCCAGCGGCCCCTGCCCTTTAAGCGACCCTTATCTGTTGCAAGCAGGACAAGCCGCTGAGCTCACCGAGGCTCTCCAGTTGCTGCGTGCCCAATATCGCCAAAAAGGCGCCTCCCTGACCAACCCCTCGAAAGCCAAACTCTACCGCACCGTGGTCACTCATCTGGACAAATACTGGCAGCGGCTGCTTCCCCCACCGGCCCATCCAGACAGCGTACGCACGACCAATGAGCTGGAAGGCACCTGGCGCACCTCCAAGCGCAAACGCCGTCAAACCCACGGGCGCAAAAATCTGACGCGCGACTTTGAAGCGCTCCCCCGAAGAATACATGCTCCTGGCCAACTTACACAATCCCCGCTATGTGGAGCTGGTTTTAGGCAGTATCGATAATCTGCCCCAAAAGCTTGCCCAGGCTGCACAGAAAGCACCCCCCTTCAGTCACTGGCGGGCGAACAGAAAAACCCTCGCCGTGGGTCGATTGCCCAAAAAGCTCCTGCGAAAAGAAAACTTCCTTGAGGAACTCTTCGAAGTCTGTAATCGCCAGGATCAATCCTTAAACCCGCAACCCCATCGGATTGCCTCCTGACAACGACTCCAGTGCCCTCCCTCTGCTCCCCATTTTCTTCATGCTCTAACCAGAGAACTCCACGCAATTTGCGTGCCAACCGAAATTCAGAACGATGGGCACAAGACCGAGGGATTCGTTGATATTCAATGTCATCTGGTGTAGCCCGAATCCTCAACTGACCCCACGGCAAGCGTGGGGGATGCAAATCAACCACGACGGTGAACCGATAAGAGCAGTCCTGCCAAAATTTGGGCCCCAGGAGACTAAGGCGCATAGTAGGCCCGTAAACCGATTCGCCGGTGGCTTTTCTTATTATTCAACTATCTGAATATAAGTATATTACCGAAGTTAGGTTAACGCCAATGCGCTCAGCGGGACGCCGGGGATCGTTCGGTTTTCGTGCTATACGACACTATACTCAGCTTGCCGCCAAAGTTTGATCCCGGGTTCGACGGTTTCGGCAAAGTCATCAGGGGGTATTAATTCCGGATAACGCAATTCCAGAAACGTTTTCAGTTTCTCCTGCAATTCGCTTGGAACCCCTATGGTCGGGGGGCGAGGAGGACCCGCATGCAGGAAACCAAAAGCATCCGTCAGTGCTTTGTGACGTGCCAGAGGACTGTATTCACTCCAATTGGGAAGCTCGGAAGGGAAGATGTGGGGTTTCCCAAAACCCAACTTCATCCGGGCAATAAATTCCGTGAATGGGATGAGGATGCGTTCCGCCTCTACGAATTCGCCCATGGCACACAAATCCAATACTTCTTTGACGATATGAGGCATGAAACAGACTTGGAGACTGCCAACACCTACGGCGTTGTGCCGATATAGTTCCACGATCCAACCGGCATCGGTGGAACTCATGTGTGCCAGCGGGCTTTCACGATGCATCTTTAACCAGAGCTCGAAATCCCAGTGCGCCTCTTTACTGCCTATCAGGTTGGGCAAATGCTCCAGTTCTTTAAAGATTCCCGGATTGTATTCCTGCCTTATCCAATCGTAATGATAAACAATTACTCCAATATCGGGACAGGCACGGCATAAATCATTCCAAAACGTGATTAACTCTAAACGGGTAAGCGGCAGGTAATAGGGTTGCAGAAGCATTACAGCATCCAATCCAAGCTCCGCGGCCATGGAGGTACGCTGGATGGCCTCGCTGGTAGAGAGGGCCGATGCTCCGAGGACAGAATGTACATCGGTATCAGAAGTTTCTTCGAATAGAATTTCGGCGACACGTCTGTACTCTTCGGGATTCAATGTGAAAGATTCACCGGAGGTTCCAGCGAGTGCGATGCCGTGCACACCAATCCGAATGAGTTTACGTAGATTGAGACGGAGGGCATCCTCGTCTAGACCGTATTCCGCTGTAAACGGTGTCGAAGGATAGGCAAATAGACCGCGGTAGGTTTCTCGTGTTAGCATGATTAGTTTATACAGCGTTTCCTAAGGCAGCCGGTGGCCACCCTGCGTCCCGCTAAGCGGGATCAGGGCCCTGAGGCTCTCGAACGGGCATCCAAACTGGAAGGATGATACCACAAAAGAGGGGCAACGAATTGGGAAGAGAATTTAACAGGAGGAAACAGAGGGAAACGGAGAGAAAGAGGAAAGAGTTCTCACGCAAAGACGCAAAGGGGAGAGTGAGTCCCGGCAGGCCGGGAAATGAAGGGCCCTCCTATGCTAAAGCTTCGGAGGATGTACAACGGATGGGGAATGAATCGGTAGGGCTCTAATTGTGCCATCTGAAATCTGAGTTCCATTGATCTTTTCTACGTAAATCGCATGGAAGTTACGGGATAAGACTCTAATAAATCAGATCTCGGAAGTTTTTCACATCATGGAAGGTAATTAGATTGCCGTCGTGAGCCGTGTGTGCGCGCTCATCGCCGGATCGGCTCAGAATTTGCAGATCGTCGCCATTTATTAACATACTCGCGTAATGACGTGATCCTTTTTCTGTCGGCCCTATCGCGACAACTCCGGCAAAGCACCAATCAATCATGTTTTTTGAAAAATGGAGCACTAATCGCCGTCGTTCGTTATTTGGCAGATTAAATCGATCGGCAGGCAGCTTTTCAGCTCGCGTCATACTGTCCGTAGCCTGTGTACTGAGTAACCAGTAGGTTTGTGTTAGATCGTCGTAGACAACGTGAAACTTCATTTGCCCACCGGGACATGGGACATAAACACAGGGCTTTCCCGAGGGAACCTTCTCAAACATCGTGGTCATTTCACCGCTGCCGGGTTGGGACCCCGTTTCCACGACTTTTGCGATAGCCGCATAGCCCGTTCCGCCAGTATGCGCGCGTGCCCAGAGGTGGTATGTCTTTCCGGAAGGATCGTACCAGTAATGGTTCGGATCGACTATCTGCACGACGTTTGTTTCAAGCCACCCAATAGGCGCGACCCTGCGTCCGCCTCCAACATCTACCGTTGACGTCCTGTTCACAACAAAGAACGGAATTCCCACGTAATTCAGGTCTTCCTGTTGTATCTCATCCATGAAAATCAGCTCCGAAGCGAATGTCCAATTGTCTACGTCCGTTAAGTCCTTTTCTTCAGGGCCCCTCATAAGAACCGGCGCAACATTTGCTACCTGCCATCCCCGCACCCCTCGCTCCGCACGCTTCTCCATGACCAGATAGACACAACCGTTGGCGTAATGTACGTTAGACGGCGCCTGATGCCAGTACTCCCCCTCGGTTAAACTATAGGTCTCTGTCCAGGTTTCTCCCCGGTCACTGGAAGCGACTATCCTCAAATCATTTAAGTGGCCCAATACATATACGCGGCTACCGGAAACAAAGGGCCGCGCGTGTAGAAATGAAAATTCCGCCTTCTTATTCCAGGTCTCACCTCGATCATCAGAGGTAAAGATCATACCGAGATGCCACGAGCCGTAACCTGCTCGCTCAACGGCGCCATCAATCCCCTTAACATCCGGCCCGATTATCTCGAGTGTGGCGATTAAGCGGCCGCCGGGCAAAAGGGCAATGCCCGGGCTGTAGCAGGAATATCTCTTATCGTCCGGACATTCCAATACAACGGTATGTTCTTGAGCTAGTGGTTTCATGATACTATCCATCAGAATTTAGTTTTTTGAACACGTTTTTTCTATTGATGAAGTATAATAGGCTGGTATTCAAGAAATTGCGGTTGATGCCCTGACGGTGGGAAACGAGGGTGAAATCGAATCCCGGCAAGCCGGGATTGGATGTTGGACGTTCACTCGATATTTTCGACATCAGATCACTGCCTGCCATGAGCCAGTCGAATGGATTGAGAGGCACGATGGGAAAGTGGAACCTGTTAGTTGGACAATATCATTCCACCGTCTTTAGAACTTCAAGAAGTCGGGCAAAAGCCCCGTGCTGCGATCCAGCGTCAAATGCATCAAGCGCTCGTGAGAGTTGGTCGCCCCGCTGGATCTGTTCTGCTGTCTCTCTGAGAATTGGATGCAGTAGATCTTTAAAAGGCCCATAATATCGGTCTGCGAAGCCATGTCGTTTCCACCAGGTTTGTAAGGACTGTACCACATTCTTTAATGTCCCGTTGAGATTGGCGCCTCGGTCAATTTGCTCCTTCATTCTTAATAGTGCAGTTTTCACAGCAATCTGCGCTTTGAGGTCATGAACAAGACGGTCCACCTTCCCAAAACATAGTCCGGAAAATCTTCCTTGTGATTGTGTAGCCTCGAAAGGGATTCGCGCAAGTACGGTGGCGGCGGATTCTAATGCCCCTATATCTTCCTCACCCATGGCGGTCCACGCCTTGGCTAAACCATCTCCAAATCCTGGAAGCACGTCTTCTGCGAATTCCTGCAAACGGGTATCGCCCTTTGTGCCACCACAGGCGATATGTCTGAAGAGATAGGTATGCGGCAGTTGCAGACAATGCGATTGAGCGTTGCCCATAACTCCGAGCGGAAACATCTTGGGCGGAATCTCTTCGAAGGCGTTAACAATCTGCTCAGGATTATGATTAGTCCAGGGGAACGATGGCTCACACTCGATCGTAGAGTACGGGAAATATAGAGTGCGAGATGCCAAACCGAGAGCCTTAACAACGGCGAAATGACCTCTGCAACACGCCAAGAGCCCCCAAGGCTCGGGGTTGAGAGCCATAATGCCTTCCAGCACATCACACCAGCATGTCTGCGGATTGTCCTTCCACCTCTCCCGAAAATCGGGCCGATCCCGCCATCCGGCCCACATCCAATAAAGAAGCTTGATCCCCGGCCGCAAATCGTCGAGCACGTGACGATGCTTCTCAAACAGCTTCATAAACTCACACGGAGAAGATCCCGCATACCCCCCTGGATCATTGTCGATAATCCAGAACCCGTCGGCCTGAGCAAGCGGCTCGAGGAACATTTTCCGGGCTTTCATCAGTTCCATGACTTCTTGTTTATCCCCAGGGTTTATCCGCCTCTCAGCGACAAAGTAAGGACGGTCATTGAATTCGTAGTCAGTCGCTCTCTCGTTGCCAATAGTGTTAGCACTGGCACCCACGTAGACGGTCATGCCGTATTCATGAATAATGTCGATAACTTGCCGAACTTTGTCTAAATGTGCGTGGTCGCTTTTGGTCAATTGCACGGGCATCGTATCGATCATCGGCCAGATCTGAACCAGTTTATATCCTAACCCTTTCAACCCGGACAGGTAGGCGCTCCAGTCTTCAAGACTCCATGTTCGTGCTGCATAAGGGTAGTTGTAACTCCAGTGCATGTGGATATACATGCCGAGTAGTCTGCCGTTCATCGTTTCCTCCTGGTGGGAAGTTCTGCTGCCATACCCAAATAGGTCAGTCCATCCTCGGTAATATATTCATCGCATCTGAGGAACCCACGCTTCTCATACATCCTTCGGGCGACTTCGTTGTCCTTGACAACCGATAAGAACACTTTTCTCAATCCACGTTCACGAGCAGCCGTCATCACATGGTCCATGAGCTTCCCTCCAAGGCCTTTTCCCTGATGATCATCTGCGATTCCCAGGCCCAACGTAGGCTTATCTGATTCGAGATTCCAGAGAAAGCACGATCCGATAATCCGTGTTCCGCATAACGCGATTAAATCGATTTTCTTGTCTCTGTCGGGCCCATTATCTTGGATAATGTCCAGGCATACATCCAATGTGGTTTTGGTGCCCAACGGTTGAAAAGTCCTGTTAGATGTCGTGCTCAGTCCGTTATAGAAATGGAGCAAGCCATCCGCATCTCCTGATTGTATCCGCCGTATGGTATACTGCGGTTCTCCACTCATGGTGTTGTCCAACGGGGTGTTCAACAGGTGACATTCTTACCTTCACTACCAAACAGAGCCAGTCGTTCTTCGTCAGAAGCCGCTGTAGCGGTTATCGGGCAATAATGGAACTGTAAAGCCCAACGCCATAAGTTCGATTTATTCGCAGGTGTGCCATGGGGTAACTTTGTGTCGAAAAGCAAGACATCACCCACTTCCATGGGGAGCGCTGCTATCTTTTCACCGAACATCTCTTCATCGCATATCTGCCAATCCCGACGCATAAAATGAATACGCGGTCCGGAACGATGTCCGCCGGGAAGGACATGCATGCAACCGTTCTGTTGAGTCACCTGGTCGAGAGCGATCCATACCCCGACGATCCGTGTATCAATCGGCAGATTAAAATACGCGTGATCCTGATGCCAGGGTTTCTCCCGCCCCCCCGGCGGTTTGACCATTGCCATATCCTGAAACAGGTTAACAGGTTCGCCCGCCAGCAGGCTTACCACCTTCAGCAACGCTGGATGCTGCGCGATCGCAGCGAGAGCGCCGTGGTCCTCAACGAAACCACTGAATTTCCTCACAAATTTTCCGCGAAGATCCGCGGGTATGCCCGGTAATTCACGCCAGGTATCACCGAGAGCGAGTTCTTCGCGCTTCGGGCTATCTTTCTTTCCTCCGCGTTCTTTTGAGGGGGCCGCGCTCTTTTCGATATAATCTCTAATCTGACCCTCGAACATCACAACTTTGCAATTTGGTTGATCGCTATTCGTCATAGCCTCCAATTCCCTTCTGGCTTCCTCAACAAGCTGCGCATCCAGCGCCTGGCGTATAACGATATAACCCTCTTTATAGTAGCTTTCTAACGCATCTTCTCCTACAGACTCGAATCCTGCAAATCCAGCGTCAATGACACGCGGTGCGTCATAGAGCGAATCGTCGTATTCGGTCGCTTTCGGTTCAATTACTACTTTCATAATTCTCCTTCTGAATATTATTCTAACTTGGTAATTCCCCGTAGCTTGTATGTGTTTAGCGGGCCTTTGATTACTGGCTGCCCCGGTCTTGTGCCGGGGTGGCGCGAAATCCACCGATATGAGAGCCCGGAAATCTGGATTGCTTCGTCATTCTTTCTCGTCCCGCTCGGCGGGAACAAGGTTCGCATCTTTTAGTAACTGGTTGCGCCGCGACCTGATCTTTTCATGCTAAGTCCGACAGATTCCTAGAGCTTTTGCACGGTGCGCGGATCATCCTGTTCCAAAAGATAGGCATTCTGATAGATTTCTACCTCCTGCAAGTTAGTCAACTCCGTCTTTCGTTCCAGCCTGTCCCGGTAAATCGGGTGGTTCTTCAACAGGAAATAAGCGGCTATCACGGAATCATCCTGTTCCAAATTGTCTCCAAGTCGTTTATTTGCCTGGAGCATGTCTTCGACAATTGCAGGCATCAGATCACGTTTTACAATTGATAAAAACTCCTCCACGCCACCCGAAGGATCAAATAATCGAAACAGGTTCGTATTAATCAGGAATGCCACCGTCGGCATATGGGATCCCGTCGGATAAAAAATCGGACTGAACCCAATGGGATATCCTCCTTGAAACGGCTCAAACTCCTCCACTGCTTCCGGCGGATCAACACCGACAATCGCTGAGGGTCTCAGCGCTTCCTGACACAACCCGCCATTCACAGCCTTGCTGCTCAGGTATTGAATAAAATCAAGCGCCTCCTTTTTGTGTTTTGATTCCTTCGCCACTCCGATGCTTGTCGAGAGGAAAGAGGCTTCGCTGGGCGGTCCCACTACATGCTTACCGAATCTTCCGCCGGGCACAGGGAAGGGAAGCCTGGTGACCCCCACCGTAAATCGGCTTTTGTGGGTCAACATCTCATAATCCCAACTGCCGGCCAACATAAACACCGCCATGCCGGTTCGGAACTGAAAAGCCGGTTCCTCACGGCTGACATAAAGAAATCCCGGTTGAAAGAAACTCCCAAGCTCCCTGAATAAATGCCAGCCCTCGACAACCGGACTGGAATCGTATCTCCAATCCCCCTCTAAATAGCCGCGCACGAAATCATAGCCAGAATAACTGATAGTATAGTATTGGGATTCATTTATGGCCAATTTCTGGGTAAATTGCTCGAAGAAGCGTCTTATCAGCTGATATGACCATTTATCGCCGGTCGTAATCGGCACAATCGGCAGATCGTTCTCTTTAGAATAGCTTTGAATTATCCTACAGACGTCCAGAAAAGCTTCGAGCGATTCCGGCGGTTTCGCGATCCCCGCCGCCTTCATAAGTAAATCCTGGTTATAAAACAAACGAACCGTTTCCGAAAATAGCGGCACGGCGTCGACACGCAACAGGACCGGTGAGTATTGCCGTGAACCGGTCAAACCGTTCAGAAATGTGTTACGCCAGGGGATCCCTTCAATCTCCGTTCCGCGATTATAGGGATTTGGTTTTTCCACTTGCGCACTGAGTGATTCAATGTAGCGCACGCGCTCCTGGGCCGATAGCCCATCAATCATCATGATATCCGGGGGGTGTCCTGCGAGCAACTGCGTCTTTCTCCAGGTGTACCAGATTTCAAGCGGCACGGGCATTTGCCTCACCTGCACGTTCGGATGGAGTCCTTCGTATTCTCTGATCGTCTCGTCCAGTCCCCGGATCAACCCTTCGTAAAGCCAGCGGTGAGCGACCCGTAGAATCGTGCGCGAAGTATCCTGCTCTTCGATGTGCCGGCCGGCTACCCGTACTATGGAGACGCTGAAACAAATCAGCAACAGGCCGACTCCTACGAAATTCAGTGCTTTATCAAAGGTCATTGGGTTGCAGGCCGTTCATCTTCCCCATAGTCTCAATCGCCTTCGCAAGGGCGCCTTGCTCTTCATCACTTCTCGATTCTTTGAAACATTGGGGTCTCTTCTCGTGATCCAGGCTCTCGTTCGGGACAAACTATCTATCGAACGTTCTGAGGCGAATGGCGTTTCTCTTCTCCCGGATGAAAGGAGTTCTCGTATCTCTGGGATAGGTTTCTACAAATTCGGCGTAGGCTTCGTCCGCCCGTCCATAGTCTTCCAGCGCGAATGCGAGTTCACCGATGGAGACCAGGACGTCTGCGCGGGTTTCCGTGATCTTACCGGTAGCATTGGCTCGAAGCAAATGTTCCAAAGCCCGCTCTTCGGACAGCTCGAAGAAGAGATAAGCTCTCGCCAGGAGAAGGTGGTAGTCGCGCGTGGCGACGGGATCGCTCAGTTGCGCTTGAAACGTCTCAGCTTTCGTTATTCGACTTTCCGGGCGAGCATCCGGCTTGTTGCGGTAGATTTCCATCGCCGCCAACTTTACGATCGCCTGCTGGGAAAGAAAATGTTCGCTGCGATTCTCAATCAGTGTGCGGTAAATCCGTTCCGCCGCCGCTGGATCCGGTTGCGGAAGGTGCCACTGATATACTCTTGCCATGAGATAGTTGGCAATGATGCGGACCTCGTCCTTCTCATTTGAACGTGTAAGCCCCTCTAAGATGTCTATTGCCGCAAAAAGATTCCTTTGAGTCTTCGGCTGCGCATTCAGGAGAGCGACCGCTTTTCCCAGGTTAATCGAACGAGTTCCCCGGCCCGCCGCTATCTCTTCGGCAAAACTATCCCTTGCCTGATTAAAGGAATACTCGGCCACGCGCTTCCACATTTCCTCTTCGTATGATGCTGAAGCCTCCAACGCCAAAGTGAGCAGCGTGATACCGGCCGATATAATCGGCCGGTTCAAGCGGGCTAGTCCCGGCAAGCCGGGACGGGGAGTTTTCATTGTAATGGACATCATAAGCGCATCCTCACCGAAACGATCAGTGTTACGACTTGCAAGCCCTTCCCTTCTCCCCCAGTCCCGGCGAGGGACTGGGGGAGAAGGGAAGGGCGGAGGGGTCGGTAGAGGCACCCGTTGTGTAGCGAGAAACGCGCGCCACCCCGGCACAAGACCGGGGCAGCCAGCAACGGAAAGGACGCTAGACACGTACCCTGCTGAGCGGAACCGGGGAGCCTCAAACACGCTACTAAACGGGTACCCAATTTGACTGGGGCCGCCTCAACTAAGCAATTCGGATGCCTTCTGCTTCTCTCACAGTGTGATACGGCTCCGCTCGTGAGTTCTGTACTGCTTACCAGTCAGCAGTGAACGAGACTCGGAATTCACGAGGACGGTTCACCCTTACGTTCATGAAAGTAGCATCAGTAACATTTTTCACAATACCATCGATACTATAACGACCAAATGAGTAGTTTACTCCGAAATCTCCGATCGCCTGCGTTTCGTCTATCTTCTCAACATCAGGATCATTGTAGCTACTTAAATCGTAAAACTTGATAGGTCCTTTGACGGAGACCCCACCTCGAATCGACCAGCCGTCACCTTCAGCATTTTTCATATCGTATTTTAAGAAAAAGTTAGTATCCCAATCGGGATTGAAACGTATGGGAGAGGTATCACCCTCTTCCGGCGTGGCTCTATTCGGCCGTCGGGCATCCTGGGTTCCTAATGACCAGAGGACCGAAAGCCGATCGGTGACTCTGCCTAGGAGCTCAAATTCAAATCCATCGACGGTATCACCGTCCGTGAAAAAAGACTCTGTAACAATTTGGAAGTTGCCGCTCCCTGGAGGTGTTTCTACTTGGTTGGATCGGTTATCCGCGGTTCCGGTGCGATTGATCTTGAAATAGACCAGGGAGTAATACATGCGATTTTCCAGAAACCGCCCCTTGATTCCAATATCTCGGGATTGTATCGAAGCACTCGCGGAAATAGTCTCGTTGAGGCGTGGGTCATCTATACGCAAACCCGCGGGCCACCGCGAAACCGTCCTCGTGCCTTCTTTGCGTTCACTGTAATTGCCATATACCGACAGATAATCGGTGACACGGAAACTGCCTCCGTAGCGTATTGACGGATCCGCCCATCCGCTACTAGGGTTTCCTGCGCCAGTGAGTTGATTGACGAAGTTGTTTTCAGAATGTACATTCCGCAATCCATAGAGGACTCGAAGGCGGTCGTCGAACATCTTCAATTCCTGGTTGATATACACGCTCCAGGTGGTAGTGGTAGTCACGCCATGACTTTGAATTGCAAAACCACTCTCTAACGCACTATCATGGTTTTCATAAGCCTCATAATTTGGGTTCGCCATATTAAAATATTCAAATTCCGGCCTCACGGAGTAAGCTCTTCTTAAATCGGTCCTCTCCGAGTCCCCATACCTGTATCCGACTTGCGTGATCGGATGCAATTCAAACGCGCCCAGGTCGAATCTGGTTTCCCAGGAGAGATCTCCTAAAGCTGAGAATTCGTCGGGAGTCTGTTTGAACCATCGATATTGAACCCGCTTCCAGATGCCTTGTGCATTGTCCGGGTCAGCCGGATTGGTCTCCGGATTGTTCCCAGCATGCCAGAAGACTCTCCGGAAATGATCCGTGCTCCGATGCTGTATAATCTGCCGGAACGACAGGTTCTCCGAAAAGGTGTAATTCAATTGCACCTTCGAGACAGAAGTATCATCTTGCAGACCTTTCGATCCTCCAAGATTGCCATGTTGATCCCAGCCCAGATTCAGCGCGGTAATGGGGTCGCTATCCGTATCGATCCCTTTAAATAGTTTACGGAATTTAGCCGGATAGACCGTAAAGCCTTGGCCGAAAGAGCCTATGGCAATGTTATGAAATAAGTATTCACCGTTAAACAGCACTTCCAATTTCTCCGACGGCTTCCACCGCAGGGAAGGGTAGAAGAGGTGCCCGTCTCCAGTCATTCTTTCCATGTATTCTCCATCACTGGTATATCCGTAGATGAAGCGTCCGGCTAAATCCTCGCTGATCTTGAAATTGGCGTCCACTTCGGCCCGGAAATGATCGTAGGAACCTACGATTCCCCTGAATTTGACACCCGTGTGCCCAATAATCGGTTTTTTCAAGATATAATTCATCGTGCCGGAAAGCCCGCCGCTGCCCAAGGCTGCAGAAGGTACGCCTTTAATGATTTCGACTCGCTCATACCCGAGCATGTCGCGCCTATAGTTGCCGACCTCAGCTCCGTCGGTAAAAGAGGTGGCATTTCTAAAACCACGCATCAAATAAGTTCCCGGGGCCAGGGAGTTGTCTTTGTTTCTCAGGTTGGTGTTTGACACATATTGGAAGGACTCCGTAAGGGTTTGTGCGCCGATATCCTGGAGGAATTCCTGAGTTACGATATTCACGGTCTGGATAACCTCCAGAAGGTCCCGGTTTGAACGTGTGCCGACAGTTGTGTATTGAATGGCATACCCCTTATCTTGTGGTTCAAGGACTTCGAAGGGCTCCAACGTCATAATATCCTCTTCATCCGTGTCTGAACTCTCGGATTGAGCCCGCGCCGGTGATGTTATTAAGAACGCAAACATCAATGTCGCGGTGCAAATGACGAGTGCCGGAATATAAGTGAGGTTTCTTATCTTTTTCATGGTTTTACTTTGTTAGCTGTTATCGTTTTTTTAAAATCTGATCGTTCATTCTGTAATTCGTTTTTGTTTTCCTTAACCGATCGATGATCGATTGCGCTCATCTCGATGTCGATGGCATTCCGCGTAGATTTAGAAGCGCGCCAGACCGGCAGATTCGCCCCATTCAACTTCATCGTTGCAGGCTGGAAGACGAGTTCTGGATTTCTCCGTCTGATATAAGAGAAAAGACTTACCTGCAGGGATTGCGGCACGGGGATGGTCGGGGGTCGGGGTGGCCCTGCCTTAAGAAACCCGAATGCGTCGGTCAACGCTTTATGTTTCGCCATTCTACTGTACTGTGCCCAACCGTTGAGCTCCGAAGGAAATACATGGGGTTCACCGTCCCCGTACTTAATCCGTGAAACGAATTCGGTCAAAGGTCCAAGGGTACGTTCGGCGGCGTCGAAATGTCCCTCGTTGCAACAGTGGATGGTTTCCTGTATAATGTGCGGTGAATACGCGAAGTGAACACTTCCGACTCCCGGAGCATTGTGGCGGTACAATTCCGGCAGCCACCCGATGTCCGTGGCGCTCATGTGGACTAGTGGACTTTGAGTGTGGATCTCCCTCCATAAGCTGAAATCCCAGTGCGCCTCTTTGCTCCCCACGATGTTGGGAAGGTTCGCGAGTTCCTCGAAAATCGATGAATCGTACCGTTGGGGTATGCCGTGAAAATGGTTTACCAGAATTCCAAGGGTTGGACACTTCCTGGAGAGAGCTTTCCAGAAGCCGATCAATTCAGCTCGAGTCAATGTCGTGTAAAAAGGCGCCAACACGAGCGCACCATCCAACCCAATTTCCGCGGCGAGACGACACTGCTCCAATATCATGCCACTCGAAATTTGAGCCACCGTCATTACCGCTTGAACATCGTGGCCATCGGTTTCTTCGGTCAGGATCTCGGCGATCCGGCGAAACTCCTGGAAGCTCAATGTGGATCCCTCACCAACTGTTCCTGTCAGAACGATCCCTTCTACGCCCAAGTCGATCAGTTTCCTCAGATTGGCGCGCAGCTGTTCCTGATCCAGTTCGAAGGATTCCGTGAACGGAGTCGGAGGGTAGGCAAAGAGGCCCCTATAATTGTCCCGGTTTAGCATAGGATATGGGTGGTGGAGCAGACGCTTAAATGGAAAGTATACCCGTTGCACGGCTGCCGCAAGTTTCAGGCTACTTTTACTAAAAAGTGGAGGGTCCATTTGGTCTCGAATGGCCCCAAGATAAAGGCGATTAACGAGACCGAAGCCTCAGTAGCGCGGTGCTTTAGCCCGCGTCTATGCACAAGCTCGGGCTAAAGCACCGAGCTACGAATCGCTCGCAAGCGAGCTTCCTATCCCGGCAAGCCGGGATAAGTCTTTGTAGGAAGGTCACTTGCGGCCGAATCGGGAACATCGGTGATGTCGTAAACATTGTCGGATTTCGCTGTGCGAAGTCGATGATCGGAGTTCATCGATCGACGAAGTTGACGACAAAGTTTTGGGAAGGATATTCGGAGCTATCCTCATATCTACGGTTTTACCGCGATCATGTTTCGACAAAGCTTACGACGAAGTTGACGACAAAGGGACCGAGGTTCCTGACGCACCTCGACATTCGATTACGCTTACGACGGGCGATTGTGAACGGATCGAGTCACGACATTAAGACGCTCTTACCCTGGCACCATCTTCCAGTTATGAGATGGTGGTGGGCTTGAATGGGAACCCCGTGCTCATTTCGATGGATCATCCCTACCACCATCTCTACCGCGGTACTCCCGATCAGTTCAGGATTTTCGTCGATCCCAGCGAAGAACCTCTCATTATCAGGTAAATTTGGTAACGCTATACCTACCTCATGCGGCACTCTATGGTCCATCTCTGCGAGCCAATCATGGACCTGTTTTGCTGTTCCAAGATCGGTCACCACAACTTCAGGACGGTATTTTTCGAACCATATATTGAAATGTTCTCTGTTGAATGAATCTCTTACTTCGTAAGGCATCCGATATCTCCTTTCGGCTGTGGTGCTGCACTCGGCAAGATAACCTCCAAGGTAATTATGGTCGACACGCTCATCCTGACTGGTAGGCATTGCCAGACCAATACGCTTGTAGCCCAGTTCCCGTATCTTTCGTATCAAGAACAACATATTTCTGAACTGATGATTCATTACGGTATGAAGATTTGGAGAAGTGAGGGAGTATCCAAAGGTTACCGATGCAAAATTTTCCCAGAAAAAGTCGATTGCAGTATGCGCTTTAGACTGCGGCGGGAGGAGGATTCCAGCAATGTTTCTGGCAACGAATATGTCCCGCATGCGGTGTGCGGTCATCCCCGGAGCGTTCAACCAGAAAGTTTCGAGATTAAACCCTAATTCTTCGGCGCGGATTTTAGCGCCACGATGGTATGCACGAGGTTGGGTTCTCCTCCGGCCGCTTTTCCATCCGTTTTCTGTGGGGTGATTTGTCAACCAGGCAAGAGTTCCCTGAAACACAGGCCGTTTCAAATTGCTCCTGTAGGCAACCAGTGAGGCCAACATTGGATCGGGACGGTAGCTCAGCTGTTGCGCAATAGCTAAAATCCTTTTCCGAGTCGCTGCCGGTATCGAATGATGCCCGCGCAGGGCCAGCGAGACGGTGGTCTGTGTAACGCCGGCCTCCGCCGCAATATCCTTTTGAGTGACTCGTTTCTTTTGCATTCACCTGGTCCCTTCTGGGAGTGTACCTATTAATGTGAGAAACTGTCCAGTTTTTCGACACGACTTCGGTGGGATTTCCCACACAAACTTCGCTGGAGTGGCTTAGGAATCTGTCGGCATGAACTTGGAATTCATACAGAACCGTGGGAAAGAAAGGGAGTCCGGAAGTGAGAATGGAAGAGATGGAAACCCAGCGCTTCAGAACCGCAACCATGCAGTACACGACTCAGTGTACGATCACAGATTACGACAAGGTTCGCGACGAGGTTTGCTCCGCTGAGTCCTACGTAGGTTAGCAGTCAGGAGATTCTTGACCGAATTGTGAAGGTAACTCCTACTTCCCTGGTAACCTTGTCGCGAACTTCACTCGCGAACCTTGTCGATAAAGTGAAGAAAATCAATTCGAACTAACTTCCAATCCCCGCTTTCCGGGATTCCCTAGGGTATAACTGCTTCCGGATCCAGGTTTTCCTGCAACCAGAGCTTCAACGGCACATCCTCATCCCTGGGGGATGTATAACCGAACCCGCCGCTGGGGCTGGCCCCCAGCAACTGTCTGCGAATCGGATCACTCTGATCCATAAGGTGTTCAACAGTCATATCGTCCCGGGGCTGTAACCATCGGTAGCTATAACCGTAGAACAGCACTTTCCGTGTGACCTCTGAAAAATTCCGACTTGCAGAATGCAAGATTCGCCGGTCGAAAATCACGGCGGAGCCGGCTTTAATCCGGACTGCAATCGCATCCTCGGGAAGTGTGCCGTCCTCGGGAATGACCACTTCATCTTTCAGATGGCTGCCTCGAATCACATAAAAATTGCCGGCCTCATCTGTCACTGCATCCGTCAAAAAACCCGACCTTGAGCGACACACGCGGTTGGGGAGTTGTTTCCAGTTCGATGTTCAACCGCCCGCTGTCCCGGTGCCATTTGTCGATGGTTTTGCGCGTGTCCTCTGCCGGCACCTGAGGGGTGGTCACCATCTGGGTCACATAGAGTTTGATATTCCAGCCCAGAATGCCCCACACTTTGGGGAAGATCCGGGGTAAATCTACCAACTCCAGAAATACATCATCATGTCGAAAGACATTAACGAGTTGAAATGGATCGTGAGACGCCATCCGCCCCGGACTCACCATCACATCTTCCGGGTCTTCATCACCGGTCGCGATCCGGTCGCGAAAAGACCGTCGAGCCGGTCAACGGACCGGGTCAATCTGTCCACCCGGTCGGGATCCAGGGCATTTTGAACTATAAAAAAGCCGTCTCTTTCAAACGCAATCCGTTCGTCTTCGGTCAGGCAATAATCCTGGCATGAGCGATCCATCGTGTCTCCGCAATCCGCGCGCGCCAGCGCGCGGATCAAGTGATTGTAAAGTTCCGGATGATCCCGATGGGGAAACAGGATGTCAATTTTTGAAGCGGATACATACACGATTTTCTAGCTTGGGGGAGCAAAAGGGGTCAGGTCTGAATGGCGCTAAGATAGCGGGCAAACCGGTCCATCCGACCTTTGTTCGTTTCGGCCGCACTTCGACAGAGCTCAGGGTCTTTGACAAGCGGCCTTCCTATAACAATTTACGTCCCGGCTTGCCGGGATAGGAAGCTCGCTCATGACTCGCCACAGCCCACCGCGCGACGGCGGTTGCGAGCGATTCCTGCCTTAAGTAGCGCCATTCGGGTCAGTTCTGAATTCTTGATTCGGGTGAAAACCCCCTTGGTTCTTGCCAGTCTGTTTCGAAGGAACTGAACTGGCAGATACAACGCAAAACAATCGCCAAAGCGTCTTGAAAAATGAATAAGCGGGGATGTGGTTATTTTGAGAAGAAGGGAAGGGAATCAAAAAGAAATGAATAAATGGGAAACATATTCCGGAGAGGCCCCATTTTCAATGGCAAAGTTAGTGGGATTGGATGGCCATGTGCTTGATTGGCTGATAAATACGACCTCGTTGAAGGATCCATCCGAAGAGGCTGTGGTGCCCGGGGCTCCGGATCAGTCTCCCGGGGAGTGGAAGTATTTTCAAATCGTCAATGACATCGGTTTTCTGCCCAATCTGTTGGTTGAAAAGACGGAGGGTCCGCGAGGAGTGGCGCCCATGACAGAGATCGGTTTCGCCTACGCCGCAACCTACGTCTGGTCGGAACGCAGACGGGAAATCCTGATGGAGGTATCAGTTTATCGCGGGGTCAAGTTGTGGGTGAATGACCGGGTCTTATGCGACTTCCAGACTAAGGAACAATTTAAGCCCGACGATAATGTTTGCAGGGTTACTGTAGAAGAGGGCCCGAACCTCGTCATGATGGAGATGTCGCATCAACAACCGTGCTATTTCGGGGTGCGGATTTATGGCACGGATTATACTCCGTTGGAAGATGTAGGCATCGCTCTTTCGTCGAAAGACAAAACTTGGAATCCCCCGGTAGGGATTGTAATTGGGAGGTATCCGGATGAAGCGGATGTTGAGCGAAACTGCGTGGAAGAGGTTAATCCACGTTATTCACCGTTTCACTACTTCAATCGTCTCAGCAACGAACCGGTGCCGTACAGGTTCCGAGGAGAGACAATGGAGGACTGGCGTTGTTGGCAGCGGATAACCTACAAGAAGTATATGGAGCTCTTAGGGGATTTTCCCGAAGACCAATGCCTGAAATCGAATCTGCTGAGCCGAGAGGATGAAGGAGAGTACTTCAAGGAGACGGTGGAGCTTGAGGTGGAGCGGGACCTGTGGATGCCGGTCTTTGTTTTGATTCCTAGAAAACTGAGCCGGAATGGAGCGGCGGTGATTTACATTGGCGGGCATGGCGGGGCTGATACGGAGCGTGCAAAACCGGCCCGCCAATGTGCCCGGCGTGGTTATGTGGTGCTGGCGGTGGAGTCGCGCTTTATGTTCAATCGATCTGATCCGGTGGAGCCGCGAACGACGATGTTTACCCAAGGAGCGAAGTTAGCGCCTCATGGGTGTTTCACGCAAAACCTTTGCGATATCAGCCATAGCCGGTTGCAGGAGTACGGGCGCAGTTTGATGGCAATGAACGTGTGGGATTTGATGCGGACAGTCGACTATGCCCAGTCACGTCCCGAGGTGGATCCGGAGCGGATTGGCTGCTCGGGGATCTCGCTGGCTTCCCACTATTCGCTTTCTTTTGCGGCGGCGGATCAACGGATTAAAGCGGCCATGTGTGCTTGCAGCGTGCGTAGCGAAAAGATGGCAAACTTGATTATAAACGAGCAATGTGGCGGACATTATATTCCGGGATTGCTCAAATTCATGGATAAGCGTGAGCTATGCGGCCTGGTAGCGCCCCGAGCGCTTCGGATCGACTATGGCTGTTACAATACCCATAACTCGGTCAGTGATCTGTATCGTGACGTTAAGCGAATATACGCGGCAGCCGGCGTCGAGGATGCGTTTTGCATCGAACTCTTCGTGGGGGGCCATGAGTATAACGGCAGCGCGCACGTCGATTGGGTTGATGAGAATTTGCGAACAGAAACTAAAGGGTTGTTATTTAATTCAGAACAGAAACTAAAGGGTTGTTATTTAATTCCCCCGATCGATTTCGGCGCTTTTCAGGTGGTGACGTCTTTGACAAGGGTATCGCCGATGGGGCGGGGATTATGGTTCCAGTTCCCGGTGGGATCGCTGCCGCGAGCGATGATGCATCCGACGTTCCAACCGGGTGAGGTTGCGCGCACCTCCGGCGGGCAGTAGCGGACGGTAAGACCGCAGCGGCGGCGAGGTGAATTGTTGGGATCGGAACCGTGAGCAAGCATATCGGCGTGAAGGGAGATTTGCCCCGCTTTCAGACAATCATATACGGGTTTCCCGTACCGTTCGATTTTCGGGATTTCCTGATGCAGGACGGTATCGCCTTCCGCTTCCCTCCATTTCAGGTGGCCGAGCCTATGGGTTCCAGGTATGAACTTCATCGCTGAATTCTCTTCGTCGGCATCATCAAGAGCGAGCCAGACCGTAACTGTTCGTGCGGGTGTCAAGTGCCAGTAGGATGCATCCTGGTGCCATGGGACTGTCTTCTTGTCGTAGGGAAGCTTACAGAAGTAGTGGGACGCCCAGGCGATGATATTCGGACCGACTATATCTTCGACGTAATCCAGGATGCGCGGCTCGTTGCAGAGATCCCAGATACCTTCACAGAGGGCCTGGTAGCGGTTTAAGGCATAGGCGTCTCGCCCGTCATTCAGATCGGATAGTTTCTGCAGGAGATTGTCAAAATATTCGCGATGTTTCGCAATCTCTTCGGCGTTGAACAGATCGAGCGGCAGAATGAAACCCTCTTCGTTGTAACGCTCGATCTGCTCCGGAGTGAGTTTCGCAGGAGAAGGGTTCTCGACTGCTTTGAAGGAAAGATCACGTTCTTCCATGGCGAGAGGATTGGAGTTTTAGAAAGAGTTCCCTGAAACACAGGCCGTTTCAAATTGCTCCTGTAGGCAACCGATGAGGCCAACATTGGATCGGGACGGTAGCTCAGCCATTGCGCAATAGCAAATATCCTTTTCCGAGTCATTGGAGATATTCAAAGTATTGCTGTCGAAGCGCCAGTGGTGGATATTCCTCATTTCCATCTCCCCGCCCTTCCCGAGTATAGCGGATTGGAATCTCTTGTTCCTCCACGAAATTACGCACGGCATCGCTTAGCCATTCCCGCACATAGGGCTTAACCAGGATTCTCGAATCGTATAAGAGCCGGATTGTCGAGAGATCAACAATTGGAGTGGAGTCTGCTGAAAGTCCCCACGTTCTCATCCGGCCGAATCGGGAACATCGGTGATCAGCGTAACGATTCCTTCAATTTGTGCCATTCAAGCTTGACCCTTTCGTTCTTTATTCGAATCAGGTTTTACGTGAATCTCAATCTAGCCCATATGAAGTTGTCAGCATTACAGATCGTTTTCCTGTCGTTATTGCTCACGGTGAAGTTGCTTGTGACAGGATGTGGTGGCGGTGAGCGAGACACTCCGGGGCAAGGGAGGGCGAGGGAGGACGCAGACGAGCGCACGCTCGAGGAGATCCAAGTCTGCATCGAAGAGAACTTCCCTGCGAGCAATTTTATTACTAACGAATTTCTTCCGAAACCTGGCGAGCCGGTCGATTTGCCGGCCAATGAGTCTTTGGAGAAAGTGATGATCGGTTTGCCGTGGATCCACAATGATGAGGCGGCAGCGCTCTATATCGCTAAGGATAGAGGATACTTTCGCGAAGCGGGTCTGGAGGTGGAGTTCCTTCCCGCGAGCCCTGGGATCAATAATCTGCTCACGCTCGCTTCCGGGGTCGTCGATATAGTCATGACTCCCAATATCATCAGCATTGTTCAGCTGATGTCCACGCCCACGGGGGGAGGCGATTTCCTCGTGATTGCCACGCTGCTGAAGCACAGCCCGCATGCCTGGATAATGCTGGACGATTCGATTCCGAAAAGCCAGCGGTCCACGAAGAAGCTCACGCCGCAGGATCTCATCGGTAAATCGGTTGGGGTGCAGGGGGGCACTGAGATCTTTTACGAATACGCCATGGATATGTTCGACCTACCGCCGGGCAGCATCACGCTCATGAAGGCGGGCAATACCCCGGAGCTTTTGATGCTCGGACGGATGGATTTTTTCGCGGCCTGGCTCGTCAATCAGCCCAGGATGCTGGAAGACAACGGCTTCTATAACTGGGTCGCCTTTTCCTTTGTCGACTATGGATTGGACGAGTATACCGATATATCGGTCGTTCGGAAAGAGACGGCGGAGGAGCGGCCCGGTATCGTGAGGGGTTACGCCTATGCGCTCGATCGCGCCGTCCGCTTTATGCTGGCCAATCCGGAGGAGGGAGCGGAGATTACCGCTCGTTTTGCGACAGACTCCAAATTGAGTTTAAGTCAGATCTTACGCCGGTTCGAGCTGCAGTATGAATTCATCACAGATGATGACGGAGTCCCTCTCCTGCATTTGCGGGAAGATCGCGTCAACGAGCTATCGGCGGTGCTGCTCAAATACGGCAAAGTGCAGATACCGGGATGTATGTGAGGACTGGAATGTTGGATCATTGGATTAACTGAAGGATGAGTGTGCGACCACGGCTGACCTACCGCAGAGAAGCCGCAATCCCGCTGAGCGGGAAGAAGAAGAGAACCGCGAATGGACGCAAATGAACGCGAATGAAGAAGAATTGACCACGGATTCGAGAAAATCGCGGAATGAATTAGGAGAGAATCCCAATGGATTCGACGAGCTCACCACGGACGGATTGAGAAAACAACGGATGGAGAATATCCAGTATCAAAGGCCCAAGCCTGAATGATCAAGTGAAGAGTCGGCGCCTACCCGAAGGTCCTTGCGACAAAGAAACCCTGACGGGCAGAGGCGATTTCGCCGCAGTCCAGAAAAAGGAAGATGTCACTTCGCTCGGTAGTGAGATTTCCAGACTACAATGCAATTTCTGCTTTCTTGCTTTCCTTATTCATTTCGCGCATATCCATTGATGAGATATTCTGTATGGCGGCGATTGAACTCAGAGCGATTGAGAAGACATTTGGAAAAGATGTAGTCGCACTTGAGAAGGTCGACATCGAAGTCGAAGAAGGCGAGTTCGTCTCGCTCATCGGACCTTCCGGGTGCGGGAAGACGACTCTCCTGCGGATCGTAGCGGGACTTGAAGAACCAACCGCGGGGTTGGTTTCCATTAATGGATCGTCTCCCCAGGAATCCTGCCGGCAACACAAGATTGGACTCGCATTTCAAAGACCGGCCCTGGTCCCCTCTCGCACGGCTTTGAAAAACGTGCGCTTGACTCTGGAGATCACGGGTGATGAAGACGCCATGTCTCCGGAGGCCCTCCTCAAGGAGTTTGGATTGGAGGATTTTGTCGATCGGTATCCCCACCAGTTGTCAGGAGGTATGCAGCAGCGCGTGAATATCGCCTGCGCGCTCGTTCATAATCCGGAGATTCTGCTTCTCGATGAGCCTTTTGGATCACTCGATGAATTGACTCGCGAGACGATGGGAGCGTGGCTGAGCGGAATATTAGAGAAAGCCAGAAAAACCGTGATTCTGGTGACCCACAGCGTGGACGAGGCTGTCACGCTGTCCGATCGCGTGATTGTCCTGTCGCCGCGTCCGGGTCGGATCGAAGAGATCCTCGATATCGCGGAGTTTTCGGACCCGGGCTCCAAAACGGACGAGATCTATCTGTCGGAAACGGCACGGGTACGCGATTCCCTCTATCGAGTAATGGACTAAACATGACGGAGAGACGCGCATACCTCCTCATGCTTATCTCGATACCGATCCTCTGGTATGGTGCGATTTGGTTATTTGATCCGAAACCGGTTTTGTTCCCTCCCTTGGATCTGGTAGGGCGCGTCCTTTTCGAGGAGCGTATGGAACTGCTCCACCACACCTGGACGACCTTGAAAGAAGCGGTCATCGGGTACGCCTTTGCCAACGTCCTGGCGATCGGGTTAGCGGTCTCGTTTCTTTATGTCCGGTGGTTTGAGTCTTTTGCCACGCCGTGGATGGTGGTGGTGAAGAATATTCCTTTCCCGACCATCGCCAGCATCCTGATCGTCACGATGGGCGATACGTTGGGGCCCAAAGTTATCATCGTAATTCTTATTACCTTTTTCCCGATTCTTGCCAACGTTTCGAAGGGCCTGAAATCGGTCGATACGGTACTGCTGGACCGGATGAAGGCGCTCAATGCCTCGAACTGGCAGATCTTCAGGAAAGCCTGCTGGCCGGCAGCGTTGCCCTACTACATCGCGGCTCACGAGATCGCTTTTACGGGAAGTATCATCGGCGCTATTGTGGCGGAATGGCTCTTTGCCCAGAATGGGCTCGGTTATCTCATTGTCCAATCCACCACTGAGTTTCGCACCGATCGACTCTATGCAGTGACCGTCATCGCCAGCCTGCTTGCAATCTTCGCCTTTTTCCTCGTGAGGGTGCTTGAGAAGATGCTCTTTAAGTGGAGAGAGGAGATCTGAACAGAAGGTAACTGAGGAAAACGGAGAGGAAGGGAAAGAATTCTCACGCAAAGGCGCAAAGACGCAAAGGGGGGGAGGTATGGGGACTTAACCGAACCTTTGTCGTTAGCTTCGTCGTCAACTTAGTCGCCGTTTCAGGTTCACTCTCGAGGAGGCTTACGATGAAGCCTGGAGAGAGCATTTTTTCACGTCAGGGAGTCTTTGTCGCGAGTCCCGCTGAGCGGGATCGTGAACTTTGTCGAGGTATCGGTCGCTCTCTCGAAGAGGGCAGACCCACCCATGGCCCCTCCCGCGGAGGGGTCAGGGATGGGTTGTTTCTAAGTCAGAATCTATTTGCAGTGGCGTTTGTTCGTATTTCGACGAATAACGAACAGTCAGTTTCGAGGAGATTTATCAAGAGTCCTTCGATGGATAAGCCGCTCCTGTCCGGGCGGAGGGGATTTCAAGTCAGTGCAGCCCACGGCGCGCTGACCCTTGCCGGATCAAAGGAGTGCAAGAATATCGGCAACCTGGAAGACGAAAAGCTCCCGCTTTCCGCTACGCGCTCGGGTTCGGAACGTAGCGGAAAGCGGAAGCTTTTCGTTCCTCGCCTCGCCCGAATACCGGCTCTGCCGTAGGGCAGAGAAGTCTCATATCAGTCACCCGAAGAGAGGAGTTTTGTCCGGATGGCTTGTTCTAATAGAGGTTTTGCTTCGGCCAGGGATCGATCGAGGGGATAATCCGGAGGACAGATGGCGGTGATGTCGTCCGGCCGCAGGTGGGAGGGAGGTCTCTTTAGCAGCTCATTATCTACGAGACCGGAGAACACCCAGGCGCGTTTCTTGCTTCGCATGGCCATTTTGATGATCGTGCCGGGTCCTTTGCCTTGAAAGGAAGCGCGGTCGAGCTTGCCTTCCCCGGTGAGGATCAGATCAGCCGAGCGGATTTTTTCCTCGAGGTTCAGCCAGCGTGCGCCCAGTTCGAACCCGGAAACTATTCTGGCGCCGCATGCAACGCGCAAGCCGAAGGAGATTCCTCCGGCGGCGCCACTCCCTTTTTCTTCGAGGGCGGAAAAATCGGC
>CBDCEW010000031.1:0-16251 GCA_965215885.1 Candidatus Moanibacter sp. | reverse complement strand
TGGGACGACGGCAGGCTGGCGGAGTTCATCACCGGTGAGTGGCAACGTACTTTCACGGTCAGCGAGGACAAATCCTTAAGCTTGCGCGAGTATGCCCTTGACTAGACCTTATCCGAAAAGCTACTGATTGGCCGCAAAGAGGCGCAAAAGGCGCAAGAAAAACTTGAGAAAAATCATTTTTTGGCTTGATAAAAAGTGTCGCAACATGCTAGTGTTTAACAACCTAAGATTAAGAAAGGAGTTAAACATGCCAACATGTGCGACAGAGGAGAACAAAAGCGATAAGACGCCCCTTAGCAACCTCATTCTGCCGGTTCCAGACACGGATTTCCGTGATTTTCTGGATGAAGTTGAAGAATTGGCCGGGTTCGCGGCGCAAATCATCGAGGCGATCGAGAAGGATCTGGACGCCCATGCGCGTGAGAAGAAGAAACTTCGATTGGAAGATCGCAGGTTCTTTGAAGGGCGCACAGCGGAGCTGCCGGAGCTGGACATCGAGGAGGAGAATATTCTGGCTGCTGAATTGAATCTTGGGGCAGGCCGGCCGCGGATGCCGGCTTATGCGGTATACGTGTTCGTGATGATTCGAGGGTTTCTGGGTTCGTTGACCACGAAACCGGCACGGCGGTTTGTGCGCGAGTCGATGAGCTTGTACGGATTTTTGCAGAGCGGGGGACTGAGAATGCCGGCGGTGACGACGATTCTGGAGAACGTGAACCTGGTCAGCCATACGACCCGCGAGTTGATCTTTGATAAACAGATTGGGTTTATCCTCCAGGAGCAATGGGACGATTTCGGGAAGCTGACGATCGACAGCACCTCGGTGAAAGCAAACAGCTGCTGGCCCACCGATGGGAAGATTCTGAGCGGTCTTTTGATGCGGGCCAATCGTTTGGGTCAGAAGTTGCATGTCTTCGGGCTGGAGGATTTTCGCAAGGGATGGGTTGGGCGTTGGCTGGAGGAAATGGACAAGCTGGAGTTTCAGATTTGTCTGGCCGCGGGCAAACCGAAGTCGAAGGGCAAGCTGAAGAAACACTACCGGCGGTTGCTCAAGCGGGGCCGCAAGGCGGCCGACTCACTAACGGGGGAACTGAGCCATCTTGAAGAGGGCCTGTCGATGGATTCACTGCCTCCCACTCGCCGGGAGCTTCTGGAGCGGGCATTGAGCCAGATCAGGGGCGATATTGCCGACGCCAAGCGGGTTGTTGAGTATGCTCATGATCGGGTGTTTCACGAAAAGAAGCTACCGTCCACACAGAAGGTCCTGAGCCTCTCGGACGGATCGGCGGCCTACATCAAGAAGGGCAGCCGCAATCCAGTGATCGGGTACAAGCCACAACTGGTTCGCAGCGAAAACGGTTTTGTCACCAGCCTGATCGTACCGCAAGGCAACGCGGCAGACTCCATTGAGCTGGCGCCGGCCATCGGCGATTCGATCAAGCGCACCGGTGTCATTGCTGAACTGGTCAGCACCGATGACGGATATGCTTCGGCGAAGGGACGCAAGGAGGTGCTGAGCATGGGGGTAAAGCAGATCAGTATCAGTGGGGCGAAGGGCAAGAAGTTGACCACCCCCGAGGACTGGGAGAGCGAGGCGTATCGCGAGGCACGCCGCGATCGCTCCGCAGTGGAGTCGCTGATGTTCACGATTAAAGATGGATTTGCCTTTGGCGAACTCGGCCGCCGCGGCATCGATGCGGTAGGCGATGAACTGCTCGAGAAGGTTCTGGCCTACAACTTCTGCCGCATCATACTGATGAAGAAACGCCGAGGGGAGGAACTGGAACAGGCAGCCTGAATCTGACCGCTTTGAAGCTCAGAGAAAAAAGCACCACGGGATGAGTATGCCTCCAGACAGCGGCAAATATACGTATTGTGCAGCAAGCCACGCCGATGGCCGCTCAATACCTGCTCATCGGCAGCGCCGGCAGCCTAAAACCCGAAACCTGCCAGCCATAGGCTGGTCCGCCCGTGGCGGAGAACCTTAAACCGCCCGCTCGAAAGGCTTTTCGAATGGGGTCTGACTAGAATGGCGCTAAGATAAGCCCGATTAACGACGATTTTTGCCTTTGTTTCTGCGCGAGCGCGAGACTTTCATTTTCCCTCGCGGCTTCGTTAGTAATTGGTAAGGTTTCGGTCTTCGTTTGACCGCTCGTGGTTCGCTGCGGTGTTCTCGTAGTGGAACAGTCTCCTCGGCAATAATCAGAACCATCTCGTCAATGATGCGTTGTTGCTTTCGAGGTTGCTTGCGGGTGGCGTTCAGAGCGGTGCAGTACTGCCGAACGGTGTCGACCGTGCTCTTGAAGCTGAGCCGATGCAGGTCACGCTGATAGAGGGTGGCGGCGTGTTGCATGAGGGCGCGGATGAGATTATAGGCGATAAAGAACAGCTGGATTTCCTTATGCACCATTTCGGGAGTAAGGCAGCGTACCGTTTCCATCTTCATAGTCGTTTTAATGTCGCGAAAAAACAGTTCCACTGACCAGCGGCGGAAGTAGAGATCGGCCAGATCCTCTACGGTGTATTGGAGGGGGTCGGTAAAGGTGGTCACAAGATCGATCTTTCGGGTACGGAATCCTTTGATCTGAACGAAGAAACGCACCATTCGCAGAGTCAGTTCGGCCGGTAATTGAGCCCATTCTTCCGGGCTGAACCCGTGCTGTCTCTGCGGTTTTTTCCAGGTCACCAGCCGATCGTATCGGCCCAGTGTTTGGCCGCTACGGAAGTCGCATTTGTGCCTTTGGTGCAGGCGCATGACCGCGTCCATTTGATGGTTTAGAAGCAGCCCCAGATTGGCATAAGAGCAATAACCGCGGTCGCACAGAACCACCTCTGCTTTTTTCAAATACCCAACGAATTTGCGCAAAATGCCGCTTTCATGGTTTTTTAAGGTGGTCTCGACACAGTGCAGCAAGGCCCCGCTGGCCAAACAGAAACAGCCCACCAGAAGCATGACGGGAAATCCGCACCCCTCTTTCTGCCCCCCCGGGTTGGGGAAAGGCCCTCTGGTTCTGCTCGGTATCGGGCATACTGATCCCAGTACCGTCTATCACTCTGACCTCGTGCCCCTTCCACCGCTGCGCTTGCCTTACCTCCTTGTGTATCTGCTCGCTGACCTCTTCACCGATCTTTTGTAAGTCCTCTATACCTATGCGCTGACGTGCCTGGCAATAGGCCGAGGTGGAGGAACTGGGCAGGTTCAACTCCCGCTCACTACAGTAGCTCTGCACCTTTCTGACGACCTCCCGGCAGGCTGTCTGCGGGGAGAGCACCTGGAACAGAAAGCCCCAGAAGGTCGTTCTGAGTGAGTAGACTCGTTCCCGGCTGTTTTCTTTTTCGCTCTTGGGTTGCAAAACTCCCAGAGGAATCCACCGATCAAACAGATCCGACAACTCCGATAGAGTTGACTCTCTTAGATGAGCCAGTTTTTGCTTTAATTGTGCCAGGGCCGACTTAGGCGGGCGACCGCATAGAATGTGATTAAACCCAGGCAGGAATCTTGTCATATTTTTCATACAACAAGATTAGCCTACTAACGGTCATAGTACAAGCTTTTTTGCATATTTCTAACAATTATTTTTGGCTTATCTTAGCGCCATTCGGGTCTGACTACGAACGCGGCGTTCGCGAACTCCTCGCCGAGAATGGACAGAGTCCAGACAGTTCTGGCCCCCTTACCTGGGAGGACAAGAAGGCCTTCGAACGTGCCATGCTCGACCTCCAAATCTCCATCGAGTCCCAAGTAATAACGCTCCTCGATGACGAACAGGTTGCGGCCCTGCCGGACGCCGTGCCGGTGGTCCTGATCTTCAAAAACGGGGGAGATCAAAGTATCATTGAGCGGAACGCTCCCAGCTTCTGACGACTCCACTGAGCCCCGATCATACCTATCGCTCTGTCGTGCGGCAGAGCGACGCAAAGCAGTTGACAGCCGCAGCCGGATCGCTGCGCGATTCGGATTGTAGATACCCTATTACCGATAACCCGAAAAACCTACAACCTTCTCTCCCCCACTTTTCCAATCCCGCATCTCGCAACCAGCAACCAGCTTCCCTTCTTTCCCTCTCCCACTTTGCGTCTTTGCGGCTTCTTGACAGGGCGAAGTGCCGCTTGCGGGTCGAAGACCGTTGCATGAGAACTGAATCTTGGAAGTTCTCCGGATCCGTCGTGCCGAAATGTTTTCTTTTCCTGCCCGCCCTGATCCCGCTCAGCGGGACGAAGGGCCTTCCTGTCTACCCTGAGCTCTGCCTGCGGTGAGCTTGCCGAACCGTCGAACGGGCTTTCCTTATTCATTCTCAAAAGACGGATCGCACACCATTTCCTGATCCTCCATCAGAAAACTCGGTCTCTTCCTCTGTCTACTCTTTCTGTCATTATCGGCTACAAGATCATCTCCTCTTCCAAGAGCGCCGGCTCAAAGATCGCTAAGGTCAAAATCGCCGAGGACGATGTCTGCGATCAACACGGAATCTCATTCACTTACCCAGCGCGTCATCGTAATCTACTTCACGGAACGCTCCAAATGGGAGGATCTCCTGCCTGTCTTCGACAGAATTATGTTGTCTCTCAAGTCCGTCTCACGGAACATCGACCATTCAATCCCGGAAAGCAGGGATTGGCCGTTCGATGTTCGACAGTGACGGGTGTCGACAACCGAAGGTCCCCACTTCGACGTTCGATGTTGAGCGTTCGATGTTCGATGCTCTCGATTCTGCGGAGCTACTTTCTCAATCTGTATTACTATCCGTCAGAACTTAGTTTTCTAAACATGCTTTCGAGTGTAACCTGTTGGTACTCAAAATCGTGGAGTCGACAAGGTTCGGGACAAGGTTACCAAAGTATTCCGAGCTACCTTATCAATTCGCCTCCGGCGAGCCTATGTTGAATCCGATCAAAACTGTCCTTACCCCGGCAAGCCGGGGCTCAGAATTCAGCGGAGCAAACCTCGTCCCGAACCTTGTCCTAAACTGCGAATGCATCGAGGTAGGAGCAGAGCTCAATTTTGCCAGTATGCCGGGATTCGATGTGTTTGATCCGTTGCCTTCTCCAATCCGTTGAAAATCCCTCTTCATAGAAACCGCGGTTTTCCCTGGCACGGCGCACCCTGCTCAGCGGGAGAAGACGGCTTGAAACCGTAGTGCCTTCCTCTTTATTCGCGTCCATCTGCGGTTCCTCTCTTTCCCTCATTTTGGTTGCGACTTCGCTGCTCTAGGAAAGAATACCGAACCTCACCGAACGCTCCAAATGGGATGATCTCCAGCCCGTCTTCGACAAAATTACGTTGTCTCTCAAATCGGTCTGATCGCGACCTGTCCGAGTGATTTCGTTACGCGTTAGGGGGCCAAAGTCCCTCCCTTGACAAGCGATGCTCAATCACACGTCCAGAAACGCCAAATGTACCACAGATCCATTGTGCTATGTACTCCTTGGCCGCATCGCCTGAAGCATCCCAACTAGCAAATCCGGCCTTCTGCGCAAGTCGCAGTGCCTCATGAAATCGCTCTTTGAGCGTTGCACAAGGTACCAGAAAACGCCCTGCAAATTCGTAAGCTTGCATTTCAATCCAGCGATACTCTTCCTCTGGAACGCCGTCAATGAATTCGATCCAACCTTGAATCGTATCGATTCTTAATTTCTCAAAGATGCCACGGTGAAGAGTCAAGTGCCCCAGTTCGTGAGCCACCGGAATGAACGGTGCCTTGAAATCTGAGGGTATCACGATCTAGAAGAATATCAGGTATTGTACCTGTTACGTAAGATCTTAACCAATCTTTCGAGATCTTCCCTCGAAGGTTTCTCGCCACTCAAGGTTCTGAAGAAAACGGGAAGCTCACGTAGCAATTCCTCATCTTCCTTGATATACGGAGGAATCTTCCCACGGTCGATAAACGCCGCATCGAAGAACGCGTGCCAATTCGCGGAACCCTCTTCGATGTCCAGTTGATGCGCCCAGCGCCGCAACACTTCCTCATCTTCGGGAGGAGGCAATATGCCCCTTTCTATCTTACTCCAATTGCTTGGATCATGGGAGTGCTCCAAGCAAAACTGCCGCAATCCAATCTCCTTCTTCAAACGAATTTCTCTAACAAGTTCTCCAAACATCACTCACTCCTTTCATTCCAAATCGAAAATAGTTAAGATCACCTACGTGTGGTATTATCTATACCACAGACTGAAAAGCAAATATTTCTTGCGGAAATGCGCCATTATCGCTCTGACCCTTCCCACCCAACGCGTCATTGTAATCTACATTACGGAACGCTCCAAATGGGATGATCTCCAGCCCGTCTTCGACAGAATTATGTTGTCTCTCAAGTCCGTCTCACGGAACATCGACCATTCAATCCCGGCAAGCAGGGATTGGACGTTCGATGTTCGACAATGACGGGTATCGACAACCGAAGGTCCCCACTTCGACGTTCGATGTTGAGCGTTCGATGTTCGATGTTCTCGATTCTGCGGAGCTACTTTCTCAATCTGTATTACTATCCGTCAAAACTTAGTTTTTTGAACACGTTTTTTTCTTTTGGTGAATTATAAGAGTCTGGTATTCAAAGTGTTGCGATCGACAAGGTTCGGGTCCCGCTCAGCGGAATCGCGACAAGTTTACCAGGGAAACCGAAATTGCTTCGGACATTCGAACATGAAGATTCCTACCACTATTCCTTCATCCGCGGTCGCAGCAGATGGTTTGTGAAATGTTCGGGCTCGTATCATAAACGGCCTCTATCACTGCGACAGGGATCCGGGAAACTGGATTCTATGGGGAGCGGATGTGCTGACCATCCTCGAGGCCCCGCAACGGAAAGCTCCAGGATGCCGTCTACCGTCAGAGAAGACCGGGCAACTGGGAGCGGCCCAACCCCGAGAAAAACAGGGGAATGCGCATCATGGGCCGTTTACCCTGGAACGAGGATGTGCCGCCTCCCGCCTCCCGCATCCCCCATCCCGTCGAAGCGTAGCGTAAACCCTTAGCCTTGCCTGCCACGGCGCAGCAGAGCGGAGACGGGTCGAAGGGCATCCCCCCATCACACCTTCGTGCGTGCAGTCTTGAGATAATTTTCGATCTCCCCCACCACACCCGGATGATCGCTTGATATGTCATTTTCCTCGCCGATATCGGCCTCGAGATCGTAGAGTTCCAAAGGGTCATTTACACCTTTACGTACCGCCTTCCACTTTCCCCGACGCACCCCCTGACGCAGCCTCAACAGTCCTTTGAATTCCCAATAAAAGGTGCGCTCATCGTCCATCGGTTCTCCCCGAAGCAGCGGAACAAACGATTCACCGTCCAATTCATGCGGCAAGATGCCGGCGAGATCTGACGGCGTCATACCCGCGAGTTCCGCCGCGGTCGGAAGAAAGTCCCAGAATGCAATCGGAGTGTCGCAGACGGATCTCTCGGCGATCTTACCGGGCCATCGGGCTATGAAAGGGACGCGGATTCCGCCCTCGTAAAGATCCCGTTTCTTACCCGTCAACGGACCCGAACTCTCAAAAAACTCCGCTACATGCCCGCCTTCGCTGTGAGGACCATTGTCACTCGCGAAGAAGACAATCGTCTCTTCATCAATTTCGAGTTCCTTCAACAACCCGAGGACGCATCCGACGTCGCGGTCAAGCCGGGTCACCATCGATGCATAGATCTGTTCCTTCTCCCGCCAATTCGGATCGACATACGGTTCCAGGTTTGGAACCTTCATGTCCTTGTGCGGCACCGTGTAGGCGAGATACAGGAAGAAGGGATTCTCCGGATTTCGCGCTCGATGCGTCCGTATGAAGCGTTGGGCTTCCAGCGTAAAGAGGTCGTGCGAATAGAGCCCGCCGCTCCGGAAAAAGTTTCCCGGAATCGATACACGATTCCTATCCCGCCATAAATAGGAGGGATAGTGATTGTGTGCGTGCCATTGCCGCAAATACCCTAACCAGTGATCAAAGCCTTGTTCGTTGGGGATTCCGGTGGTGTTTTTCTTTCCCAGACCCCATTTTCCGAATATTGCTGTGTGGTAGCCAGCCGACTTCAATAGCTCAGCAACCGTGATATCTTCCGGCAAAAGTGGCTTCGGCCGGTTCGTCCGGATGCGACTGTGACCGGTATGCAGACCCGTCATTAACGCGCACCGCGACGGCGCGCAGATCGGACTCCCCGCATAGGCATCCTCAAAACGCATCCCCTCCAACGCCATCTTTTCGATCTCGGGCGTTTGGATCCTTTCCTGACCATAGCACCCCAGATCCCCGTAACCAAGGTCGTCGGCGAGAATGAATATGATGTTTGGCTTTTGTGACATTCTACAGATCCAATCCTACTTTTTTGAGAAACTCGTTTGAGAAAATCTTTCGAGTGGCACTGTCCAGCAACTGATGCCTGCTTGCGATCCATTGGTCGACTTTTGACCCGTACATGTCGCGCACGCGATCGGGGTTGAGCCAATCGTTAATTTTGCCCCAATGAAGGGTAAAAGGAAAATTGCCGTCCAGCTCACACCACAGCTTTTTAAAAATCTCCGTTGATCGGTTAGACTGTGCGCCTTCCAGATCGATCACGCAAGTAGTATCAAATTTGGTTTGGGCGAGAAGCGCCTCGCAACGTTTGACAAATCGCATCACTATCACTCCAGGGAACGGACCCTCCTGATCATGCACATAGAGCACCCGGTCGAGCGCCTCGCTGGCGTAGTGTAGCGGAACTGCCACGGACATGCTCGTCGCTTTTCCTTTTACATCTGTATCTGTGAAGATATCTCCAAGCGTTCCTATTTTGTTACGGTATGGCTTGTAATTATTCTTCGCAAATCCTGCAGAAAGCAGGCGAGCCAACCACCTTGCGTTATCTGTTATGCCGCCGAGTGTGCCAAGTGCATCATCGCCCATTTCAATAGGGTTCCTATTCGGAGGGGATCGTCTATCAGGATCATAGGTTCGCTTATACATCGAGGTATAAAGCACCGCATCATTGCGATATTTCGGGATCATGGTGACTTCAAAATGATAGGGCCGCTCATCAGGATATTGAACTGGAAGATTCGGCAGATCGAGACGGTTCAAAGCATCGCGAGTTGAATCGTCAAAGGAGCTTCGCTTTCTATTGGCTTCGAGCAGATATAACGGTCCGGTCTCGATCATAACCGCATGGATTATCCCGAAGCTGCCGAAGCTTACTAACGCTGCATTGAAGATCGTATCATCTTGAATGAGTTGAGTATCCAGACTTTGTATGAAATGATCCGATACTACTGGACGCGATGCGCGTTCCAGCCACACGTGCCGATCGGGACTGACAATAACGTGCAAGCCTACGACGAAATTTGGAATTGGCCCGAAATCAAAGGCCGAGCCATGCGTGCAGGTAGACATAGCGCCAACAATCGTCTGGCCATTACTTGCGCCCGAGGCTTTCAGCGATCGGCTGTAAGTTTCCAGTGTGAGGTTGAGCTCCTTGATGCTCATCCCACATTGTGCAAGATAGAGTTGCCGGCGGTCGCCCGTATAGTTCGGAGATATATCTTCTGAGGCTACACACCTGTTAAGATTCAAACGCTTTGTATTGAGAAGACAGCCGTTGGTTGCGGCGACTTTCGAGAGCGACCACCCTCCACCAAACGCGCGCAGGTGCAGGTTGTCTGCACTGGCGTTGCTAATGAGAGTCTGTAGATCGGAAGTGGTCTTTCGCAACCCCGCGTCAATGTCAGATGCCGAATCGCGTGGCGGGCGTATATCAGAAAAGCGTTCGATGGGCTGCGAAAAATTCTTGTGCACGTTCTCCCAGGGTTCGGGATTGCTGTTCGTGCGAAGGGTATCTCCATTGCTCATTGATGAATTCTCCTGATTATCGCTATTCTCGGCCTTATGGGGGAGGTTGCTTGGCGCATCTCCATTGGAAATCCAGTGGCACTTTGTGACCCAAGGAGAGTATCGAAGTGAAGAAATACTTTGAATTTGTCGTTACTTTGACCGTTTCGAACCCATCACCCCAACAGTTGTCTGCTTTGTGCGATTCGTTTAGCCAAAATATCGTATCCGTTTCGCCATCAAACCCTTGCGCATTGACGCATTGCCATTCGAAATCGAAGGGCACCCATCCTCCCAAGCTGATAACGGAGACGAGGAAGTATACTGGATTTGTCGATGTTTTGACCACTCCGAGTCCGTATCTCTGGCAGTTGTCTGATTCCGCCGGATTCTCCGAGTTTCCCCAAAACAGCCCCTGGCCTGTGGCTTTGCAGCCCGAGCAGTTATCTGGAATAGGTGCTGTCGAGGCCGCCTTCCAGATATTTCCGTTTAGCGTTTCTTTTTGAGAATCGCTCCCGAAATTGGTCGCATTACTCGCGTCAGTTGCTCTTATCCTTGCTGTAGCGCATCCCGTGCCGAAGCCAGGCGCAATACAAAGCACAACGACGAGAGCCAGTTTCTGTAATATGAAAATCTCTCTCTTCGAGCATCTTTGAACAACTGTTCCAAGCCAAAAACAAGCGAGGAATCTACGATGTTCAATTGAGCGCTGCATGATCAGATTCTCAATTCTCGTTTCTCAAATTAGACCCGAACATCAATACTTGATACAAACAAGAATCCGTGAATCCTACAGCAGAATCTGTGGGTGGGTAACGTCGCTTACAAGAGGAAATAGAGTCGGTGAGCACAAGGAGAAGTCAGGGCGCTGCCCTGAATCCCGCTCCTCCACAGCCGGAGGGGCTGGTCGGTGTTTTCTTTGCATATGGGATTGAAAGGTTGAAGCACCGGGCCGTTCCGAGGATGAAAGTAGTACCGAAAATACATCCTGAACACGGAGGACCCAGTGCTCATCAAAACGCTACTGAATCGGTGCTATTGGCTCAAGAGCTTTGTTTACGCAAAGGCGAGTATGGAAATGGTGAAATCGGAGGAGGCGATTGTGGTGCAGATTGAGCCGCGCAAGAATAGTCGGGTGTGCTGTTCGGGGTGTGGCCGGACGGCCAGCGGCTACGACCACATGAGCGAGGCGAGGCATTTTGAATTTGTGCCCTTGTGGGGGATGAAGGTGTATTTTCGTTACCGCATGCGGCGGGTCAATTGCCGGCGGTGCGGGGTGAAGGTCGAAGAGGTGCCCTGGGCCAAGGGCAAGAGTCATCTGAGTTGGCCAATGCAATGGTTTCTGGCCCAGTGGGCGAGGCGCTTGAGCTGGGAAGAGACGGCAAGGGTTTTTCGCACGAACTGGCGCAACGTCTTCGAGTCGGTCGAGGCGATGGTGCGTTGGGGGCTCAAACGGCGCGATATGAGCGGGATTGAGGCGATCGGAGTCGATGAGGTGCAGTATCATCGAGGCCATCACTATCTCACCGTGGTCTACCAGCTTGACGAGGGGCGGCGGCGGCTATTGGGCGTATTCAATAAGCGCAACGTAAAATCGCTCTTGCGTTTTTTCTGGGAATTGGGAGCGCAAAAGAGCAGCCAGATCCTCTACGTCTGCTCGGATCTGTGGAAGCCTTACCTCAAAGTGATCAAGAAAAAGGCACCCCAGGCGCTGCACATCCTCGATCGCTTCCACTTGGTAGCCAACCTGAACAAGGCCCTCAATGAGATTCGTGCTGCGGAAGCCAGGCGATTGCAACGGGACGGCTACATCAACGTGCTGGTCAAAAGCAAATACTGTTTCTTGAAAAATCCGCAAAATCTCACCCCCACCCAACAGATCCGCCTCAAGGAGGTGCTCCAATACGATCTGAAGAGCGTGCGGGCCTATCTACTAAAGGAGAGCTTTCAGCTCTTGTGGCATTATAAAAGTCCCTACTGGGCCCAATGGTATCTGAAAAAATGGTGCACGCGCGCCATGCGTTCGCGCCTCAAACCGATCAAAAGGTTCGTGCGCTCGGTGCGCAAACACGAGCCGCTCATCCTCAACTGGTTTCGGGCCAAAAAAGGCCTTTTCCTGCGGCATTGTGGAGGGCTTTAACCGCAATATAAATCTCACTATCAGAAAAGCATACGGCTTTAAGAGCTTCGAAGTGCTTAAGATCGCCCTATTTCATACCATGGGCGACTTGCCTGAACCCGAAATAACCCACAGATTCTGCTGACGAGGCTTGAATTATAGGCTTCTGCAATCATCCGCGGACCCGAAAATAAGGCTCTTCGAGAAATTCACTCCATCGAATAGCGCTGGTGTTTCCAACACTTACCGAAAGGCGCACGTAAGGCATCCAGGGCTGATTCCGATCGAATCAAACCGTCGATTATTGTCATTCTGTTTTCTCACAGCCGACTGGAACAGACACGTCGCCTGCTTCAAATTTTGAGTTTGATGAGGCGCAGCGCCCCAATTCTGATTGTCGCGGAACATTGTGAACAAGAACAGATATTGGAGCTGCTGAACCTTGGAGCCGCAGATTTCATCACCCAGCCCCTTACAGCCACCGATCTCCTTGCACGCATCAAGAGACTGCTGGAACAGACCCGCAAAGGCGAAGCCTTTAAACGGAGCCTCAAAGTAAAGTTGGGGCTTAAACAAATCATCGGAGACAGCCCCGTCTTTCGGAAGGAGATTGAGAAAATACCCACAGTGGCCCAATGCGACGTCACGGTCCTGATTTCCGGCGAAACGGGGGCCGGAAAGGAGCTTTTCGCCCGCGCCCTGCACTATCTCAGCCCCCGGGCCGGCAGACCGTTCGTGCCCGTCAATTGTGGCGCCATACCCACGGATTTAGTGGAAAATGAATTGTTCGGGCATGAGCAAGGAGCCTATACCGGCGCATCCAAGTCGCAGCCCGGAATGATCCGTGAGGCTGACGGCGGCACGCTGTTTTTGGACGAGATCGACTGCCTTCCCCAAAATGCGCAAATCAAACTCTTGCGCTTTCTTCAGGAAAGAGAGTACCGGCCACTTGGCTCCACGAAGGTCCAACAGGCGGATGTGCGCGTGCTCGCGGCTACAAACGTCGACCCGGAGGCGGCGCTTCGAGAGGGGAAAGTTCGCCAGGACCTCTATTATCGCTTAAATGTCATACCCTTCGTTCTCCCTCCTCTTCGTCAGAGACGGGAGGACATCTCTATTCTGGCCCGGCACTTTCTTAAGAAATACGCAGCGGAATTCAACAAGCCGGCTAATGATTTTTCCCCCGAAGCCATGGAAAAACTCATCCTCTATGAGTGGCCTGGCAACGTACGGGAATTGGAAAACGTAATGCAGCGAGCGATTGTCTTAAGCCAACGAACCGTTATTCAACCGACCGATGTCGCTTTGCCCGAACCGGCTCAACCATTCCCGCCTGAATCCTTTAAGGAGGCCAAGGCCGTCGTTATCAAGGAATTCGAGAGATCTTTTATAAGTAGAGCCTTGCTGGCCTGCCACGGGAATATATCAATGGCGGCACAGATGGCGCAAAAAAACCGGCGAACATTCTGGGAATTGATCCGCAAACAGCACATCGATGTCGCCGGCTTCAGATCCTAGGAATCTGTCGGGCTCAGAATTCCTAATCCCGGCTTGCCGGGACTAGCTAGACCCCATTCGAAAAGCCTTTCGAGCGGGCGGTTTAAGGTTCTCCGCCACGGGCGGACCAGCCTATGGCTGGCAGGTTTCGGGTTTTAGGCTGCCGGCGCTGCCGATGAGCAGGTATTGAGCGGCCATCGGCGTGGCTTGCTGCACAATACGTATATTTGCCGCTGTCTGGAGGCATACTCATCCCGTGGTGCTTTTTTCTCTGAGCTTCAAAGCGGTCAGATTCAGGCTGCCTGTTCCAGTTCCTCCCCTCGGCGTTTCTTCATCAGTATGATGCGGCAGAAGTTGTAGGCCAGAACCTTCTCGAGCAGTTCATCGCCTACCGCATCGATGCCGCGGCGGCCGAGTTCGCCAAAGGCAAATCCATCTTTAATCGTGAACATCAGCGACTCCACTGCGGAGCGATCGCGGCGTGCCTCGCGATACGCCTCGCTCTCCCAGTCCTCGGGGGTGGTCAACTTCTTGCCCTTCGCCCCACTGATACTGATCTGCTTTACCCCCATGCTCAGCACCTCCTTGCGTCCCTTCGCCGAAGCATATCCGTCATCGGTGCTGACCAGTTCAGCAATGACACCGGTGCGCTTGATCGAATCGCCGATGGCCGGCGCCAGCTCAATGGAGTCTGCCGCATTGCCTTGCGGTACGATCAGGCTGGTGACAAAACCGTTTTCGCTGCGAACCAGTTGTGGCTTGTACCCGATCACTGGATTGCGGCTGCCCTTCTTGATGTAGGCCGCCGATCCGTCCGAGAGGCTCAGGACCTTCTGTGTGGACGGTAGCTTCTTTTCGTGAAACACCCGATCATGAGCATACTCAACAACCCGCTTGGCGTCGGCAATATCGCCCCTGATCTGGCTCAATGCCCGCTCCAGAAGCTCCCGGCGAGTGGGAGGCAGTGAATCCATCGACAGGCCCTCTTCAAGATGGCTCAGTTCCCCCGTTAGTGAGTCGGCCGCCTTGCGGCCCCGCTTGAGCAACCGCCGGTAGTGTTTCTTCAGCTTGCCCTTCGACTTCGGTTTGCCCGCGGCCAGACAAATCTGAAACTCCAGCTTGTCCATTTCCTCCAGCCAACGCCCAACCCATCCCTTGCGAAAATCCTCCAGCCCGAAGACATGCAACTTCTGACCCAAACGATTGGCCCGCATCAAAAGACCGCTCAGAATCTTCCCATCGGTGGGCCAGCAGCTGTTTGCTTTCACCGAGGTGCTGTCGATCGTCAGCTTCCCGAAATCGTCCCATTGCTCCTGGAGGATAAACCCAATCTGTTTATCAAAGATCAACTCGCGGGTCGTATGGCTGACCAGGTTCACGTTCTCCAGAATCGTCGTCACCGCCGGCATTCTCAGTCCCCCGCTCTGCAAAAATCCGTACAAGCTCATCGACTCGCGCACAAACCGCCGTGCCGGTTTCGTGGTCAACGAACCCAGAAACCCTCGAATCATCACGAACACGTATACCGCATAAGCCGGCATCCGCGGCCGGCCTGCCCCAAGATTCAATTCAGCAGCCAGAATATTCTCCTCCTCGATGTCCAGCTCCGGCAGCTCCGCTGTGCGCCCTTCAAAGAACCTGCGATCTTCCAATCGAAGTTTCTTCTTCTCACGCGCATGGGCGTCCAGATCCTTCTCGATCGCCTCGATGATTTGCGCCGCGAACCCGGCCAATTCTTCAACTTCATCCAGAAAATCACGGAAATCCGTGTCTGGAACCGGCAGAATGAGGTTGCTAAGGGGCGTCTTATCGCTTTTGTTCTCCTCTGTCGCACATGTTGGCATGTTTAACTCCTTTCTTAATCTTAAGTTGTTAAACACTAGCATGTTGCGACACTTTTTATCAAGCCACAAAATGATTTTTCTCAAGTTTTTCTTGCGCCTTTTGCGCCTCTTTGCGGCCAATCAGTAGCTTTTCGGATAAGGTCTAGCAAGCTTTGTAGATATTAATGAAGACGGTGAAGAAACGGCGAGTATTGTCACGGTTACCGTGACCGAACCCGAGACTGAGATCGTTTTTTTCAAGATCGAACCGGAGGCGATCCGCCGCGGCGAATCGACAACGGTGACATGGGAAACGGCGAATGCCACCCGGGCGACTCTAGAGGAAAGCGGGGCGGAAAGTCCATTCGAAGTGTCGGCTGGCTCAGGAAGCAAAGCGCTTCGTCCTGAAACAACGACCACATTCCGCTTAGTGGCCTTTAATGAAGACGGGGGGAAACCGAGAAAACAGTCACGGTTACCGTGACCGCACGTGAGCCCGAGATTGTATTTTTCAAGGCCGCTCCTGACACGATCGGCCGTGGCGAATCGACCACGGTGAGGTGGGAAACGGTGGATGCCAGCCGGGCGACTCTAGAGGAAAGCGGGGCGGAAAGTCCATTCGAAGGGTCGGTTGGCCCAGGAAGCAAAGCGCTTCGTCCTGAAAAGACGACTACTTTCCGCCTAGTTGCATTTAACGAAGACGGGGAGAAAACCGAGAAGACAGCGACGGTTACCGTCCGTGCGCGGGATCCCGAGATTGTTTTCTTCAGGGCGGATCCTGACACGATGCGGCGCGGCGAATCGACAAACCTGACGTGGGAAACGCAGAATGCGACTCGCCTGACGCTAGAGGAGGCCGGGAGAGGAGGACCATTCGATGTGTCGGTTGGCTCAGGAAGCGAGTCGTATCGCCCTGAAAAGACGACCATTTACCGCTTAGTGGCATTTAATGAGGACGGTATACAAACCGAGAGTATGGTCACTGTCACGGTGACCGCACCTGAGCCGGAGATTGTATTC
>CBDCEW010000030.1:0-45830 GCA_965215885.1 Candidatus Moanibacter sp. | reverse complement strand
AAGATGCGGGTATGTGTGACTGCGGCGAAGCAAAGCATCTTCGGGTTAGAAAACGGCACTCTCTTCCCTGGCCGATACACAACTGATCTACCGCGTCAAATGAGCCGCTACAAATGAGATCACCGAAAGGATCAGTCTGAACATAAAGACCAGGTAGCAGAACCTCAGGTATCGGTACTTCGTGTAGAGGACCTTACCCAAGTAGTATAAATCTCTGGCCATGGATCCGTAGAGATACTCCGGGTCGTCCATTACGGTATTGATCGCTCGTTCAAAATCCTCCACCGGCATCCTGTGAAAGTTTCCGAAAAAGAGAAGATTTGCTCTCTTCTCTTTAATATCCGCCTCGGTAAAAGTGCCGGAAGTGACTCTGGGTATCGTGGAAAGGGTGGCAAAAATGATCGCTAATACGCAGACAGTGAGCAGGACAATGGTGGGCAAGATGATATCGGGATTCGAAAAGCCTTTCGAGCGGGCGGTTTAAGGTTCTCCGCCACGGGCGGACCAGCCTATGGCTGGCAGGTTTCGGGTTTTAGGCTGCCGGCGCTGCCGATGAGCAGGTATTGAGCGGCCATCGGCGTGGCTTGCTGCACAATACGTATATTTGCCGCTGTCTGGAGGCATACTCATCCCGTGGTGCTTTTTTCTCTGAGCTTCAAAGCGGTCAGATTCAGGCTGCCTGTTCCAGTTCCTCCCCTCGGCGTTTCTTCATCAGTATGATGCGGCAGAAGTTGTAGGCCAGAACCTTCTCGAGCAGTTCATCGCCTACCGCATCGATGCCGCGGCGGCCGAGTTCGCCAAAGGCAAATCCATCTTTAATCGTGAACATCAGCGACTCCACTGCGGAGCGATCGCGGCGTGCCTCGCGATACGCCTCGCTCTCCCAGTCCTCGGGGGTGGTCAACTTCTTGCCCTTCGCCCCACTGATACTGATCTGCTTTACCCCCATGCTCAGCACCTCCTTGCGTCCCTTCGCCGAAGCATATCCGTCATCGGTGCTGACCAGTTCAGCAATGACACCGGTGCGCTTGATCGAATCGCCGATGGCCGGCGCCAGCTCAATGGAGTCTGCCGCGTTGCCTTGCGGTACGATCAGGCTGGTGACAAAACCGTTTTCGCTGCGAACCAGTTGTGGCTTGTACCCGATCACTGGATTGCGGCTGCCCTTCTTGATGTAGGCCGCCGATCCGTCCGAGAGGCTCAGGACCTTCTGTGTGGACGGTAGCTTCTTTTCGTGAAACACCCGATCATGAGCATACTCAACAACCCGCTTGGCGTCGGCAATATCACCCCTGATCTGGCTCAATGCCCGCTCCAGAAGCTCCCGGCGAGTGGGAGGCAGTGAATCCATCGACAGGCCCTCTTCAAGATGGCTCAGTTCCCCCGTTAGTGAGTCGGCCGCCTTGCGGCCCCGCTTGAGCAACCGCCGGTAGTGTTTCTTCAGCTTGCCCTTCGACTTCGGTTTGCCCGCGGCCAGACAAATCTGAAACTCCAGCTTGTCCATTTCCTCCAGCCAACGCCCAACCCATCCCTTGCGAAAATCCTCCAGCCCGAAGACATGCAACTTCTGACCCAAACGATTGGCCCGCATCAAAAGACCGCTCAGAATCTTCCCATCGGTGGGCCAGCAGCTGTTTGCTTTCACCGAGGTGCTGTCGATCGTCAGCTTCCCGAAATCGTCCCATTGCTCCTGGAGGATAAACCCAATCTGTTTATCAAAGATCAACTCGCGGGTCGTATGGCTGACCAGGTTCACGTTCTCCAGAATCGTCGTCACCGCCGGCATTCTCAGTCCCCCGCTCTGCAAAAATCCGTACAAGCTCATCGACTCGCGCACAAACCGCCGTGCCGGTTTCGTGGTCAACGAACCCAGAAACCCTCGAATCATCACGAACACGTATACCGCATAAGCCGGCATCCGCGGCCGGCCTGCCCCAAGATTCAATTCAGCAGCCAGAATATTCTCCTCCTCGATGTCCAGCTCCGGCAGCTCCGCTGTGCGCCCTTCAAAGAACCTTCGATCTTCCAATCGAAGTTTCTTCTTCTCACGCGCATGGGCGTCCAGATCCTTCTCGATCGCCTCGATGATTTGCGCCGCGAACCCGGCCAATTCTTCAACTTCATCCAGAAAATCACGGAAATCCGTGTCTGGAACCGGCAGAATGAGGTTGCTAAGGGGCGTCTTATCGCTTTTGTTCTCCTCTGTCGCACATGTTGGCATGTTTAACTCCTTTCTTAATCTTAGGTTGTTAAACACTAGCATGTTGCGACACTTTTTATCAAGCCAAAAAATGATTTTTCTCAAGTTCTTCTTGCGCCTTTTGCGCCTCTTTGCGGCCAATCAGTAGCTTTTCGGATAAGGTCCAGATAGCGGAAAATTCGAGGAGATCGCTAAAAGAATAAGCACCCCCCTCCGTGCTCTCCCGAATTACGGTCTTCGACTTGAGCCGCAAAGAAAACTTCGCCAATGTCTCCTGAACGGGCATTTGTTCTTTTTGTTTATTGGACATCCTGATTGGAGCAATTCGGTCAAGCTCGATTGAGGGAGCAGCTACAGAATCTTGAATAAACCGTCTTCTTAAACGGTTTCATGGTTTAGACTTGAGATTTCGCTCGAAATCCCGCAGCACCGTAGTTCAGATTCGTGCTACTATATCGAAACCAAGCGCCCTGTATTTTGCACCGCATTTGAGAAAGGAATATCAAGCATCAACTGGCTTCGGACGATCGTTTTAGGATAAATTTACTATCGTCATCATTTCGCGGCGAGACGATTCGGTCGACTGGGTGACTCCGAAGATCGGTTATAACGGCGGAAACTTTAAGACTATAAACGTAGGGATCTGTCGTACCCTGGGGTCCGTACGTGGTTAGCGTAATGCTTTCGACTGCCGGCTGCCCCGGTCTTGTGCCCATCGTTCTGAATTTCGGTTGGCACGCAAATTGCGTGGAGTTCTCTGGTTAGAGCATGAAGAAAATGGGGAGCAGAGGGAGGGCACTGGAGTCGTTGTCAGGAGGCAATCCGATGGGGTTGCGGGTTTAAGGATTGATCCTGGCGATTACAGACTTCGAAGAGTTCCTCAAGGAAGTTTTCTTTTCGCAGGAGCTTTTTGGGCAATCGACCCACGGCGAGGGTTTTTCTGTTCGCCCGCCAGTGACTGAAGGGGGGTGCTTTCTGTGCAGCCTGGGCAAGCTTTTGGGGCAGATTATCGATACTGCCTAAAACCAGCTCCACATAGCGGGGATTGTGTAAGTTGGCCAGGAGCATGTATTCTTCGGGGAGCGCTTCAAAGTCGCGCGTCAGATTTTTGCGCCCGTGGGTTTGACGGCGTTTGCGCTTGGAGGTGCGCCAGGTGCCTTCCAGCTCATTGGTCGTGCGTACGCTGTCTGGATGGGCCGGTGGGGGAAGCAGCCGCTGCCAGTATTTGTCCAGATGAGTGACCACGGTGCGGTAGAGTTTGGCTTTCGAGGGGTTGGTCAGGGAGGCGCCTTTTTGGCGATATTGGGCACGCAGCAACTGGAGAGCCTCGGTGAGCTCAGCGGCTTGTCCTGCTTGCAACAGATAAGGGTCGCTTAAAGGGCAGGGGCCGCTGGCGCTGAGCCAAAGGGCATCGCGCAAAGCGCTGAAAATGCAAAAAGCGTTTTCATAGATAGTAGCGGCTTCGATGACGAGGGCATCAGCCAGATACTGCTTCAACCCGGTCGAAAGATGAAAGAAGCTTCGCAGAACAGAGCAACTGGCAGGAGCGCGGGCAAGCCACTGCTCCAGGGCGGCATGGGCGCGCACGACCCGCCGATGCCAATAAAGCAGGTAAGGATCGAAGGGAAAGCCCTGGCGGTGACCGTCGCAGGGATAATCCAAAATCCACAATTGCAGGGCCATGAGCAGTTCCCGTGCAAGGGTGGGATCGAAGGGCACTGCGAGCGCTTTGGCGGTGAGCAAATCGGCCAGGACGAGGGCGTGTTTTTCACGGAGGGCGTCACGGAGCTTTGCGGTGATGTGTTTGCGTTGCTCGCGCATGCGCTCCATGAGCTTCAATTGCCGCAAGCGCCCGTTGAGCATCTGCTGGGGTTTTCGATAAAGCTGTTCGCCCACATTGCGGGCGAAATGATAATGGCAGACGCCATGGGGGGCCTGGAAGGTTTCGCTCTCGCAGGCCTTGCTGATCTGAGCGCTTAAATCATGATAGACATGGTGGGGTTGGCCAAAAGCCCGGGCCGCCCGGGCAAAACAGCCACTGATCGTTTCGCTCTGTTCGGAAGGCATTTTCCAGCTGCCCAAAAGGATCCCTTCGTCGGCTTCCTGAACAGCGAAGAAAACCGGCGTCTGCGGTTCCACGGTCCCATCCACCAGCCAGCGCAGGCAAGGGCGAGCGCTCAGGTAATCTTTAAGCACCGGAGCGGCCGCGGCGTGCAGCCGACCCAGATAAAAAAGAAACTTCTGCTGCATCTCATAGAGGCTGCTTTGAGCAATCTGCAGCTGCCCCGGGCCCTCGCGCAGTTCCCTGTGCACCTCTTTGAGGGTGGCGCTTTCGCACAAACATCGCTTGCCCACATAGGCAATCAGATCGTAAGCGTAGCGACTATGCGAGGGCACGATCTGTTCCAGGCGAGCAGAACGGTAGCTGTTGCGGTGGCTCCCTTGCCCCTGCTCGCGCACAACTTCCACCGCCTGGAAGCATCCATAGGAGAAACTGACCACCTTGCGGCGCAGGGTCTTGCGCACCTCTGAAGGACCCTCTTCGTCCTCCCGGGCATCGAAGCGATAACTCGTTTGCGCAGGCACAGCCCCCACCGTTTGCAGGGCCCGTTCAGCCTCTGCCCGCAAATCATGTAACAGCTCCGCTACCGCGATCGGTCCGGTTTTTTTTGAGCGAGTAAAACGCCATCACCCGCTCAATTTGCTCCCCGCTCAGCTCTACTCCCTGCTCTTGCATAAGCTCGACAAGCTCCTTGACCCCGGCCTCGGGATGGCCGATACAGGCGACCAGCAAAGCGATCACGACCATCGTTTCGAGCCCTTCGGGAGCTGCCTGCAAAGCGCCCCCGGGGTCCCCTGCCTGAACTTGTGCCGCTGTTCTTCGCCCTTGCCGCCGCTTTTTCTGTTCGGCCCCGCCCTGTTCCCCGGCCGAGACATACACGCAGTGACGCCCTTCATAGTATCGACTCAACCGCTTCTTTCTACAAAGCACGCTTATGGGGTTGTGCACCCGTACCCCAAGGAGGGTCTCCAACTCAGCCACCGTGTAGCCGCAAAGCGAAGCTCCCACCACCGCCTCCACGGTCTCCTCCAAGGTGCCGTGGCGCGAAAAGCGCCCCTTGCGAAAACGCCACAAACCGGCCCCGTCAAAGCGCGGAATGTCTTTCAAGCTCAGGTAGCCACAATTGGCATTGTAACTGGAGTAATGGCCATATTTTTGCAAAGCCCGATAGACCGTTCGCCGCGACACCCTCTGCTCCTTCATCAGCCTCCACACCGTGCTTACCCGATCCCGCCGTACCGCTTCGACCACCTCCCTCTCTTTACGCGAAAGCTCTTCTTGCATGCACCGGCACAGTATGGAAAGGAGGCAAAACTGCAAACTTTATTTTACATACAATGCCAATACCAACTTTCTCCAGCTCCCTTCGCTTCTACTCAATTGCCACCAGAAATCAACTCCCCGTTCAAAGCGCTTTTGTAACTGATTAATACTCAACAAGTTTCTAACTGAAAACAAACCTGCAGGAAAAGCTCTCTACCTCTAACGAACCCACACACAACAATCGTTGAAACTCCATTCTGGCATACTATGTAATCAATAGAATCTTGCAAGTGCCTGAATAACATTTACTTTGGGTTCTCCAACCCAATTTCGTAATTATGGAGTCTTGTGCCGGGGCAGCCAGCAATCAAAGACACGCTAGCCTGCATATTTCACATACTTCGTAGCGAGACTGCGGAGGTTGCCGCGGATCAGGGGCTTACCAAAGTCCGGCGGGTGACGGCGTGTTGGAACACGTGGAAGTCGGCGGACGAGGGAAGTCCTTGAGGCGCTGTGACATCCGCAGTTGGAGCAGATGGCTTGTGAAATTTGCGGGCTAGTTCGCAGATCTCACAGATTTCCGGGCTTACAGGGATACAGAAGTGGACCCGTCGTTGATCGCGAAGAGAGAGGCTATGCCGAGGTAATCCGGCACTCCGGAATCGGTCCGTCCCGGAACTCAGGTGCAAGAGAACGTGTGGCGGAGCACCCGTTCCACCACTACCAGGGATACAGTGGTGGGCCGGGCCCTCCGGGCACGGCAATCTTCGGGAAAAGGAACACAACGAACGTCACGGGGGGCCAGTCCGCCTCGGCGCCACCTGTTCCACTTCGCTGTCAGTAGTCTCATCATCGTCTGACCCGGCCATCCCACAAGGCGGGAGCCGCGCTGATCTACATGAGAATTTCAATCATTACATCCCATTAAATACCTGCTCCTAAGAAACCGATTGAAATGGTGGGAGTTCTTCGGGCGGCACCTCGGAAGGGCCGCGCCCCTCCCCTCGCCGATCGATGATGGCGTCCCATGGTTGAACATCGCACCGTTCCACCCAGGCCCGGTAAATGCGGTCCATTTCCGAAACTACTTCGGTAAGCGCACCCGACCTACGACATTCCCTTGTTTCAAGGCTGGCCCATACCTCTTGGTTTCGTCCAGTATTTCAAGCGGAATTATGGGAAAGACTAATGGTTTCGCCGTTAACCCGAAAATCCTTGAGATTTTCGGGCTAGTATTCGAACTCGGGAACAATGTCACTCGCAGCCGGACATCTCAATCAAGTGGTAGAACTTCCGCGAACCGGAAATAAGAACCGTCAGCTGGAATTCATTGTCGATCAATTGAGGAGTTTCGCCGACCGGAGTCCATTGGATAGTGGGAGAGAGGTTGTCGGTCATCTCCAAGTCAAATCCGATGGCAATGCCGGGCCAGCTCAGGGTTATGTCATCACCCGCACGCGTAATCATCAAGGCCGGCACTGGAAGGCTCACTGTTGATCCGCCGCTTTGGGTTACAATGATCAGGTCCGACGGGGAAACCGTGGCGTCTTTCACGGTAATCTTGCCGGCATTTATTGTCTGCTGGATCTCCGAGCCGTTATAAGTGGTTAGCTGAGCGGTAGCTGCAAAGCAGTCGATGTTGATTTTCCCGCTGCCGCCCGTGACAGTCAGAAAGCTTGGCACCGAAAGCATGGAGTTCCCCATCAGAATGAAGTTGATGCCTTCGGTATAATTTGAGCCGCTCAGGGAAGCGGCGCCTTTTAGAACAATGCTGCCGGAACCAATACCGGTCGCGGTGTCGTCACGAATATTGGAGAAAGTGCCAACGGTGGCATCCGTAATCGTCATCGTCACATTGCGGCCGGTGAAAAGCCGACCGACCGCAGATATCGTATCGGTCGTGTCAATGATGATGTCTTGATCGATGGGTGTGCTATGGTTGACGGTATCCGCTGCGGGAGGTCCCCCGCCATCAAGGCTCCAGTTCGCTTCGTTGAAGAAATCATTGTCCTCGGTGCCAGCCCAGGTAAGCGTTGCCTGAGCTGAAAATTGGAAAGTCATTAAGACCATCGGAATCAGACCAGCCAAAACATTCGGAGGGCCACCCTGCTTCGCCAAGAATTTACCAAGCGGATTATAGTTCTTCACAGCCGGGAAAAGGATTGGGGGCTTAGGAAGTATGGGCACCGCGACGGAGACCGTGGGAAGAGAAATTTGAATCTTGTGAGAGAAACAAAGCCGTGCGGAGAATGAATAAGCAAGGGCAAAATAAGATCGAGATTACATCAATACATAGTCTCGTTTAATTTCCCGATCGACAGGCCACAATTCTCGGCGACATCATTCCGAAAAAGCCAATTTAACAAGCCACAAAATCAATATTCCTCCGGCGGCACCTCAGAAGGACCGCGCCCCTCCCCTCGCTGACCTAGGACCGCATCCCAGGGTTGGACGTCACATCGGTCCTCCCAGGCCCGGTAAATCCCATCCAGTTCGGAGACTACCTCTGGATGGGCGACCGCAAGGTCATGTAGTTCGGTCCTGTCGGCCTCGATATCGTACAGTTCCCACGGGTGCGGGTATCGACAAACGAGTTTCCACCGGCCCTTTCGTACGGCCGCGTTTCCCTCATGCTCCCAGACGAGAAATTCCTTGCCATTGTCCTCATTTCTAAAGATCGGAACGAGGCTTGTCCCTTCCAGTGGCAGAATGTCGTTCCCCTTGTAAGTTTCCGGATAGGTTGCACCCGCCACCTCAATACAGGTGGCTATAATATCCGTCAATTGTCCGGGCTGGTGGCGAAGAACTCCGCGATTCCGGATCTGTTCGGGCCAGTGGGCGATTAAAGGCGTCGAAATTCCTCCTTCGTGTACCCAATGCTTGTAGCGACGGAACGGGGTGTTGGACAAGTTTGCCCAAGGGATTCCGTAGCTCTGATACGTGTCTTCCGTCCCGGGCATGACTGCGGGGTCGTTGTTCCGCGCGACCGGGCGACCATCCCTGGTAAATACTCCGCCACCTACGGCGTCCTTCGGCCGGCTACCCAGTTCTTCGGCGCATCCGCCGTTATCCGCTAAAAACAGGATCAGAGTGCTGTCCAATTGACCACTTCTTTCCAGGGCCTCGATGATACGTCCAATCCCCTGGTCCATACGGTCAATCTGGGCCGCGTAAACCTCCATGCGACGCTGTTGCCAGACCTTGTCCTCCGCCTCTTCCCAGGGAACCTGCGAGGCATCGCGAGGGCTCAGGTCCCATGAGTCCTTTATGATCCCCATTTCCCGCATTCGCTCGATTCGCTCCTCCCGCAGACGATCCCAACCGGCCGCAAAACGCCCCCGATATCTGGCGATATCCTCTTCATGCGCATGCAGCGGCCAGTGCGGCGCAGTGTAGGCAGTATAGAGAAAGAATGGACGATCCGCTTCGCTCACGGCATGGGTCTCGATGTACTCGACAGCCTGGTTGCTGATCGAATCGGTGAGAAAGAAATCCTGCGGAAACTCGTCTACATTGATCTGAGTATTATCCCGGGTAAGTGTTGTGGGGTTCCAATAATGCGCCCCTCCGGTGATGATGCCGAAGTAGCGATCAAACCCGCGCTGACACGGCCAGCTGTGCTTCGGACCGTCCTGCCGTGTGTTCAGGGAAACGTGCCACTTGCCGCTCATGTAGGTCGAATATCCGGCCGATCCAAGGATTTCGGCGATCGTTACACCGCGAGAATTCAGATCGCCCCGATACCCGTCGAAATCCAAGTCTTGAATCATGTGGCCAACGCCGGCCTGGTGCGGATGCAACCCAGTGAGAAGCGAAGCCCGCGTCGGGCAGCAGCGCGCTGTATTGTAAAACTGGGTGAACCGGAGACCGTTTGCCGCCAGACGATCCAGGTTGGGCGTCAGGACTTCCCCACCGTAGCAGCCGATGTCCGAGTAGCCCATGTCGTCGTTGAGGATCAGGAGGATATTCGGCCGGGACATTGCAGCAATTTAGGGATGTAATGGGCTCGCCGATTATGCGAAATAGAAAATGAAACGTCCTGGACTCGGGAAGATTACGGCCCTGAGCGACCGGGACCGGTGTTCGCATCACCCGGGCTGTATCGCCCCATGCGACCCTCCTGAAAATCCTGCTCCAGCCAAGGATCTCGGGTAGCCTTGCGAAAGGCGAGCAGCTTCTTCCGGCATTCCGCCACGAGAGCGGACAGCTCCGGGTCTTCGAATCGGTTTACCGCCTCCACCGGATCGCTCTCCATGTCGTAGAGCGCCTCAGCCGGTTGAAACTCAAAATGGCTTCGCGGGCGATGGCCGAGCCTGTTGATGCCCTGCTCCCGTACCGTCGTCCAAGTTTTGGACCGGAAGAGATCGCTCGGCAACGGAGTCTGTATCCGACTGGCCAAGTTCAGCACGTATTTCCAGCGCCGTTGCCGAAGAACCCGGTACGGGTAGTAGTTGGTTACTTCGTGGAAATTGTGAGCCGTGAACGTCTCCGACCAGGTCCCTCCCATCGGTTCCGCTGAATCATCCTCGAGAAGATCGAGCCACGACCTCCCCGGCAGCGGAACCACCGCGTCCGACGGGTAATCGATCCCGAAGAGATCTAGAAAAGTGGGAAGAAAATCCGACCAGTTGACCATGGCCTGCGACTGAATGCCGCGCCTGGCCTGGTTTGGGTTCCAGACGACGAGAGGGCAGCGATGCCCGCTGTCAAAGCTGGAGGCCTTGGCTCCGGGAAAGGGCATTCCGTGGTCAGTCGTCACGATTATGAGGGTCTCATCGCGCCTTCCACTCTCCTCCAGGGCAGCGACGACCGCTCCCACTGTCTGGTCGTAGCGCGAGACGGCTTCATAGTAGTCTGCGATGTCCTCGCGCACTTCGGGCATGTCCGGCAGCCAAGCCGGGACTTGGACCATATCCGGTTCGTAACCTACCGGCTCGATTCCATCTCCCACGTACTCGTTCCCGAACCCGCGCCCGGCTCGATGCGGAAACGTGCTGCCGATATGGAGGTAAAACGGTCGTTCCCCGGCGGCCGCGAAGAACGCCTCAGCACGTCGCGCCAAGGGCGCAATGTCGCGCGTGTTCATGCTGTCCAGAACGTCAAATGGATAGATCGAATGGGGCGCCACATGATCTTTGCCAAGCAGCCCCGAGTAAACCTCATGCGACCGGAGAATTCCCGGTAGAGTCGGTATCCAGGCATGAGTGGTAAAGCCGTGAATCCCGTGGCAATGTCCGAATTGGCCGTGCGTGTGGCTGTAGTGCCCGGGGAGGATGTTGGCACGGCTGGCGGCGCAGGAGGGCGTCGTGCAATAGGCGTGGTCGAAAACGGTTCCGGCCCGGCCCAGCGCGTCGATATGCGGCGTCCGAATGATCCCGTTTCCGTAGACCCCGGCAATCGGGCTCCAGTCGTCCGCAATGATAAAGAGGATGTTTTTCGGTCGATCCATCTTTTCTTTCCTGGATGTTCAGAAATATTGGTCAGTCCGCTTATCTCACAATCTTCGGCCGGTGCAACCTTCAAAGATACGAGCGTTAGAAGGCGATTCTCCGGCAATCCGGGATTGACTCGCCAGAAAAGAGCCTCTCATGCCGGCCTAACCTATTGCCATTCTGGCAGGAATCGATTCGTCTGAAAGAAGAAACCGTGAGTGTTAAGCAACAAATTCACCCACCCGCCCCGGATCCAATCGAAATCCCACAGAACGGAATCAGCGCCCGGGAAATCGCGGACTATCGCGAAAACGGCTACCATATTATCCGGGGTGTACTACACCCGAAAGAAACCGAGGAGTATCGCCGCCTCGTTCGTGTCTACGTGAAAACAGACAGCCACGAGATGAACCGTGAATACCCCGAACCTGCGAAATATACTGTGGCCGGCAACACGATGGCAAAGCCCGGTCTGGCCTCGATCGCTGAGCATCCCACGGTCGTGAACTCGGTCGAATGCCTCCTCGGGGAGCGCGCCTATCTGACTGCCTACGTCGCCTATGTGCGCACTCCCGGTAATCGCGGAGGGGGCGCCCATTTCGATTACAAGCGCTGGCGCCCGGTCGGCTCATCCATGAACTGGCTCTTCGCAATCATACCACTCAACGACTTTGACGAGATCTTCGGCCCGCTCCTGGTTTCGCCGGGATCCCACAAGCTGCCCAGGCTCATCGATCCTCAGGCCCCGATCCGCGATCTGACGGCGCCGGATCGGGATAAACTCCCTGCCTTCGTCGACCCGAAGCTTAAGGCCGGGGACCTGCTGCTGATGGACGGACGCACCTGGCACTTGCCGCCGCCGGGAACCGCCACAGAGGATCGCTGCGGGTTTTTCCTCAAATATTGCGCCGTCAACGCCCCCCCGGCCGCCGGTTATTATCCCTACAGTAATGCCTCATATGATTCCATGAGTGATGCAGGCAAGCGACTGATTCCGATTCACTTTAATGGTCCGATTTCCTCCGCCAGGCTGCTGATTGAAGATCCCTCCGGAGCGGAACCGTCGTTCCTCCTGAAACGCTCCGCAGACGACGGCACTTGGGAACTACCCGGTGGTGCCTCTCAAGATGAAGAGGAGAAGGTCGGCTGGGATATCGGTTCCCGCATTGGCGCCCTGCAATCGATGGTTGAGCAACAGCTCAATGGGAATGTAATTCCGTGGATGTCTTACATTGAAGATCTTCAATCAGACGGCGGCGTTTGCCGGGTTTACGGATACCGGGATTCAGACCGGAACCTTAGATCGTCGATGGAGAACCACGATCGAGGGGAATGGTTTACCACTTCGAAATTGCGGAAGACTCTCGGCGAAGATCACGCCATCAACAGGATCGTCCGGTTGTGGCAGAGGAAGGACTTCATCCGGGGCAAAGGCAAGGCCGGCCGCCAGCAAAAGCAGCAGTTCGATTGAATAAGTCCGGTCTCCCTATAGCCTGGAAATCTCACAGAATTTCCAGGCTAGCCGCGGCCGTGCAGGACACAATTTCGAGACCCACTTTTTTTCACAAAAAGATCGGAAAGTTGGATGATCAGGATCGGCGATTTTGACTTCCGGATGGTTATATCTATGATCAAAAATCAGTTAGGCGAAGCCGGCGGACTCCTTACCACCCGGCTAATGCGACGTGCCGCACATCAAGTTAGTTATGCAATTGGCAAAGCCCTTTGCCGAAGATTTGAGCAGGAGAACCCAACGCGGCGTAACCGCACAGAAATTTCGTCCCGGCTTGCCGGGATATTTAGCGGGCAGAAAAACCCAAATATGCTAGAGATATAGTACGGACGAATCCTCTGCCGAAGAGTACGCGGAAACAAACGTAAACCTGAGATTTGGCCCGCGAAACACGCCAAACACGCTAAAAATACCATTGGGCGCAATCCCGGCAGGCCGGGAAAAGGACAGCAGCGGATTTCTCTAGACGTTCGCAACGAAACAGAGGAGCGCTCTGCTATCGGAGAAGAAAAACATGAGCTACAAAAATCTACTGCGAGGCCCATTCAAATCTCTGGTGGTACTTGAGGAAAGCACGGTGGAAGGAGGGGGCTGGCTGTCGGGTCCGGAGGAGCGCTGGGCTGACATCTTTTGGAAGCTGCTGGAAAACGCTCAGGAGGAGAATATCTCTTACCACAACGCAGGGGTTGGAGCCAGTGTTATCTCGCCAGTCAGCCCTGGATACGAAGCTTCCAGAAAGCCGAGTGCATCGGAACGGCTGGAAGACGAATTGATCTCCCGAAAACCGGATCTGGTGGTGATCGCCTACGGGCTGAATGACATGCGTGCCGGGATGAGTGTTTCAGATTTTGAAACCGAGATGGCAGAGATTATCGACCGTATTCAAAGATCAAACGAGCAATTGCTCGTGATTGCCAACGTATACCACATGTCATCCTATCAATATTATCCCCCATTCGAAAAAGGAAGTGTGGCAAAGACAATCGAGTACAATAGAATGCTTCAAAAGTTGGCAGGTAAGAAGCGTTGTGCCTATGCAGATGTTTGGAGCGCGGAAGGTAAGAGAGACGCATTGATTCATCAGGATACAGTTCATGCTAACAAGGTCGGTAATATGCTGATTGCACACAAAGTCTTCGAGTGTATTGTCCACGCGGCTCCCGGAATCATGGATAATGTGGAAAAAAGAAACGCGACGACAGACTGGACACGTAACTGTTTAGCCCGCTTTTCTGACAAGTTTCCGTGAACACTATCACGACAAAATGAATCTCGCAGCCGCAACCTTCGCTTTCGTAAGGGAATTGAGTGATTTCTCCTACGGGTTGTCCTTCGTGGACCGCGTCTGGAATATCCTGTTTCCGGACAAGGAGGGGAAATGGCATCACCTGCATATCAACAAGTATAAGCACACCTTCTACATCACTCATGTCACCGGCGATGGCGGCAGTCTGGAGGTAGAACCGAAAAAGGACGTGCGAGCACTGAGCTCAATGGGAACTTCCTCTTACTCTTTGGAAGACGCCAGTCAACTGACTGCGGTATGGGAACCGCTAATCGAGTCGGCGCGCAAACGGCTTTTGGCGCAGGACAATATCGGAATCATTCCCTCTTATGCCATGCTGCACAGGGCTAATCAGCATTTTAACCGGGATGAAGACGTGTTTGATGTCATGTACTATGACGATCTGGGCCGGTTCAAGCGCCGAATAACCCCTTTCTTCACATGGGAACAGTTGCCCATCCTTAAACCAATTAATGCCTCAATGGGTACGAACCCTCCACAGACACCTTAGCGCAACGAAGCCGTAATCCCGCTGAGCGGGAAGAAGTAGAGAACCGCGAATAAACGCGAATCCCGGCAAGCCGGAACGAATGAGGAAGAATTGATCACGGATTAAAGAAAACCGCGGATTTAATGAAGAGGGATTCACCAACGGATTCGTTTCGCTCTTTCCGTCGTGATCATAATCGTAATCTAAAATCGAGAAGTGAAAATCGACGATAGATTACGATTGAGAGCCACGATGGGAGAGCGGAGAACTGTTAGATCTTTTGTCGTGATTCATAATCGTGATCCAAAGTCGAAAGGAAGAAAGATCGACGGGAGATCACGATTGAGAGTCACGATGGAAGACCGGGGAACTGTGAGATCTCTTATCGTGATTCATAATCGTGATCAGATTAGAAGGTAACTCCTATACCCTTTGGGTAACCTCGTCGCGAACCTTGTCGTCTAGGTGCAGAATTATATCTCGAAAGTTCATCCTCTCATGGACGTTAGCCCCCATCACCGTCGAACATCAAGGGTCCTCGCGGAGCGATAACGCAGGATCCGTTCATCCGCAGTCGCCAGCGTCAAGCCATGTTCGCGCGAGGTGGCAACGAGTATGCGATCAGCCGGATCCTTGTGAAAACTCCCAGGTAACCGATAGGCCCCGATCGCCACTTCGTTCGACATCTCGAGAACGCTGCACTGAAGTGCTTCCAACGAGTCCTTGATCCACCGGTCGAGCGCCCCGTCAAGCTCAAGCAATCGAAGGTGAATTAACCGGGCAATCTCAAGTGACGATATTGTCGCAACGTATAAGCGCTCTTCCGCCTTTTCCATTCGTCTCCGTGCCCGCGCGCCTATCCGCTCGGGCTCCTCCTGCGACCAGATCCAGACGTGAGTGTCCAGCAACAGGCTCACTCCAAGGGCTCCCAGTCTGTATCGAAGTCGCTGTGGACGATATCGCCCCTAATCCGCATACGCCCCTTCAAGGCGCCGAATTTGCGCGGCGGCGGATTATCATACACCGGTTCGATGCGTGCCAGGGGATGCCCGCGACGTGTCACCAGTACTGGCTCGCGGGTCCGCTGCGCTTCTTTTAAAACAGCGATGCATTTCGCTTTGAACTCTGAGATTATCATTGTCTTCACGCCCATAACATACCAGGTCAGGTGATTTGGTCAAGTTCTCTCCTCAGCTTCTGCGATACATGAATTCGAGTAGTCGGAGGTCGGAGGCTCGACTGATCGTCAAAGTTTACGACAAAGAGAACGACACTCGTGCCCGATACGCCTCTCCAAACCTGAATCCTCCCGGCTCGTCGGGATCGGAAAACAGTTCCCCTTCACACTTTCCGATCTCCCCGCTCTTTCTGTAAAAATACCCTGTGCTTGCCTTTCATGCCTCATTCCGACAGGACTCCCTACACGCCTCCATGAAGCTCTCAACTCTCTCTATCTTTACCGCTTCAATAATGGCAAGCGCCGGCCTGGCGCATTCCAGAAATTTTGCCGATTTCAGTGGAGCCGATCAAATGCGCTTGAAGGCGAGCGGAATTGTGGTATGGACCTACCGGCTCTCTTCGGGCGCTTCGGGCCAAACCAGGCAGTTTGTCGATGCCGCGATTCTGCTGGATGCGCCCCTGGATCAGGTTTGGGCGTTGATTGACGACAAGGAAGCGATTCCAAAGGTGATTGAAAGCGTCATCACAGCAAAGATATTATCTCGCGAAGGGAATATCACCGTCATCGCTCAGACGGTCAGATCGGCTTTCTGGACAACGGCTTCTTACGTTGTCCGCCACGAAGGCCTTTACCCGGCGCGGGTTGATTTCGAGCGGGTCAGCGGCGACTTCCGGCACATCGAGGGCTCCTGGCTTTTCGAGGTGGTGCAAGACGGCAAAGGTGGTGCCAAAACGCTTCTAACCTATCGACTGCACCTCGATGTGGGAGGACTGGCGCCCCAGGTCTGGGTAATGAAATCTCAGCTCAATAAACTGCCCCGGATAATGACAAGGATTCAGAAACAGCTCGCATCCCGCACCCGCTTAAAAAATGCCACTTCCCGTTTTGCTCCTGCAACGGGCCCCTCTTCCGAGTGCTCAAATTCGCAGTGTACAGACATCGGACCGTCGAAACCAACCCGTTTCAAATCCGAAAACACCGTCGTCCAATCCACCATCCCTTTACCCGCTTCAACCCACGATATTTGCACCGCACCGTGGCCATTCCTTTCCACTCGCGTCTTCAGCACATCCTTCAACCCGACTATTCGCAGATAATCCGCCATGATCGCCAAGCCCAACGCAAATTCCTCACCCTCTACCACCATGTGGCCCGGATCAAGATAGGCACCGAAATATTGGGGATCAAAATCCCGTAGCAAATGGGCCATCATGGAAGCATTCAGTCCCATACATCGATGGGAGTGAGTGTGGTAGCAAATTCGCACATTGTATTTCTCCGCCAGCTTCTGCCACTCCTCCAACGCGTTTCGAACCCGACTCACTTCCGCCCAATAGTCCTGCACAGTCGGATCAATCTTGAAATAGCCCAGCTTAATCAACCGCACATTGGCTGTATCCATTGCCGCAAGCGTCGGCTCAGCCGAAGGATGACTCGGTAAGAGGAGGTCAAACGCCCCCGTGACCATAGGAATCGAAAGGCCGTTTTCTTCAAAAGTGCGTACTGCCCCCAAAAGTTCCTTGCCTGCATTCTCAGGACTCACCGGGTATCCCGGCCTCACGCACAGATCCCATCCTTCCAGCCCGAATTCATGCCCCAGTTCCACCAGATCGGTGATACTTTTCTCCTGAAGCATTTTCGTAAACATGACAATTTTCATAGCCTCCTACATTTCGATTTCCTCGCATTCTTGTCGACCTTCTATTCTTTAGAATTCGGATCACAGCCTGCCATGAGCCGGTCGAATGGATTATGATGCACGACAGTAGATCTAGCGGGTTCCAACTCTCCCCACTCGTCACGGCGTAGTGAGGGAAATGAAACGAAGGCGGATCTCCGTGTCCCCGTCTCTCCTTTTCTCTCCCATCCCCTTCTCCTTTTCGTTGCCCTTCATTCATTCGTTGCTATCTCTCCCTCTCCCATCGTGACTCTCAATCGTGATCTCCTGTCGATCCTCTCTTCCATTCGACTTTCGATCTCGATGTTAGAAACTCCTTCTCATTGTCTTCCTACACGAACCTATGGGAGACTAAACCTTGATATTGCAAATTCCGAATAGATATCCGCCGGAGTCTCCCTGAGAAAAAATGGAAGTTCGCTTAAATATGTACCGCGAATGGTTGCGCGAGTACCTGCTCCCCCATTGGCCAAGAGTCCTGGGGTTGGCCGTGCTTCTGTTCGGTGCGATCGGTTTCCAGATTGTGAATCCGCAAAGCATGCGGCTCTTTAGCAGTACGTTGCGTGAAAATCTGCTTATGGGAGCTCCTGAAAATATGGATTTAGAGGAAGTCGTATCAGCGACCGTAATGGATGAAGACCTCGAGGCCTGGCCCGACGGTATCGAAACGGTCATCGGGCCGAAAGGCACCAAGCTCTCAGGCGGGCAGATTCAGCGCGCCGCGGCTGCCTGCATGTTGGTGCGTGGGACCGAGCTGATGATTCTGGATGACCTATCAAGCGCTTTGGATGTGAAGACTGAGCAAATACTGTGGGAACGCGTATTGGCTGCCACCGAGTCTACATTTCTCGTTGTTTCCCACCGCAAGGCGATTCTGCAACGTGCTGACCGGGTCCTGCTTGTGAAAGAGGGTCGCATCATTGACGAGGGGGGGTTAGAAGAATTGCTCGGGCGTTCCGCTGAAATGCGGGCCGTCTTGCAGGTTTGACTATGAGGTTTACTTGAAGACTGGTTCAACGATGATCCACAGACAAAAGGCGGGCGTATCAACAGGGTTTGCAAATATCGTGATCAGGAATACATGAATGTACCATTGAAGAAACTGACTAACTATATCGTCGGATTGGGCGCTGCCCGGATTGAACATACCGAAGGGACTTATCTCGCCCATGCCATCGGTGTTTACAGGGATATGAAAGGATGGGGAGCGGACGACGAAATCTGCCGCGCCGCACTGTTCCACTCGATTTACGGAACTGATACTTTTCAGGATTTCACCCTCCCTCTCGACCGGAGAGAGGAGTTGCGGCAATTGATAGGTGAGCGCGCTGAGCGTATCGCCTATGCCAACAGCGCGATGGACCGCGATTCACTCGACTGCCAGATCGATCGCGAGTCGAATCTACATCGATTGAAGGATCGGATAACGGGCGGGGAAATCGAGTTATCGCGCGACGACTTTGAGGATCTCCTCAGGGTCCACCTCTGCGACTGGCTCGAGCAGGTAGAGAGATCGAAAACTCTCACCTGGGACTATCGACGCATCCCCTACCGAAAGATGGCGGAGCGACTGGGTGGCGCGGCCTTGGAAGCATACGATCAAGTCTTTGCGAGGGAGGCGGTCTAGGAATCCGTCGGACTTAGAATTCCTAATCCCGGCACGCCGGGAGTGACAGATCGACATTCCGATCCGGATAAGACCGACAGATTCCTTGGAAGAAAATGAATCTGAGATTTGAGACATATTGTCATATCCATTCCGTCCTCTGCGGTAAAATTTCCAGTTCATCGAACCCGGCGTTGACCTCTAGCCCGAACATTTCACAAACCCTCTGCTGCGACTGCGGATCTCACTGCGCCTCAAAGCCTTCCTTTGCCCGGCGACCTCAGAGGGTTTCAACACGCTGTCACCCGCCGGACTGCGAAAAGGCCTTGATCCGCAGCAAGCTACGCATTCTCGCTACGATGTGTGTGAAATGTCCGGGCTAGCCTAACGATCGTCATGGTGGCGGAATCATGATCAATATTGCGCTCCTGGGATGCGGAAGAATCGTTCGAGTCAGCGAGATCGAATAGGATCTGGGAAAGCGGCGTTGCGAAGCTTAAAGGCCGACAGATTCATGGCGCAATATTTTCTTCGTCGCGTGGTAGCTTAAAGGGAGTACTGCGGAATTTTCATCAGTTCGCCGTCCTTGAGTGCCGACTGGTGTGCGACGAAGCCGCACACACCATAACCGGCGATGCCCACCCGGATTTTGCGGGCGGAAACAGGTCTCCAGTTTTTTGCGGCCTCCTTATCGGTAACCGCCTGTTCAATTCCCTGGATCGTGACTGCTCCGGCAGTGGACCTCGGGACGGCTGGGGCCCGACGCCGGGGCCTCCTTTCCAGAGGTCGGTTGGGAGTCTGTGCTTCATGAGCTCTTCACCAAAGTTCAACAGATATCTCAACTCTATTCATTCTATCACTCTTGTGTTGGCGCCGCCGTGGGCGAGTTCGATATCCATGTTGCGCTGGTTGGTTTTCCAGGCGCCCGCGGTGAAATCCGGGATAGCGATAGGATTAGAACCGTTGAGCACCGACCACTGGCTGAGCGGGACAATAGAACTCCAGGCCGCCGCGTCGTAAACGTCCTGGTCAAGCGGCAAGCCGTTGCGCAGGCAGTCTATCAGATGCCAATCCATGAGCAAATCCGATCCCCCATGACCGCTGCTTCGAGTTACCTCACCCATCCTGCTGAAAATTTCGGGCGTATACTTTTTCTTGAGTGCAGTGAATTCCTCAGGTTGAGCCCACTTATGATTGCCCGTCGATAGTCGGGGCGGAGGTGGATCATAGAGTGCAGCCCCTTGGGTTCCATAGATTCCGTGGATGAGGTTATGCGGTGAAGGCGAGGTGGCGTCGTGCTGCAGCATGATCGTGCGGCCCTGGACAGTGCGGATAATGCAGGTGTTCATGTTGCCGCGAAACTCTGCCCCGGCAAACTCCTGATAGTGTGAGTCACTTTCGACCAGTTCCCTTACCTTCTCTGTCATCATGAAATCCTTGGTTTCAACAGAAACGATGTAATCCAGACGGTCGCCCCGGTTAATATCCATGATCTGGCTGACCGGCCCCAGACCGTGAGTGGGATAGATGTTGCCCCGCCTCGTTGCGTACCGTGAGTGGGATAGATGTTGCCCCGCCTCGTTGCGTACTGCCGCAGCCACCACATGTCCGAGTAAAAGGTCTTGCCGAAGTTGTTGTTCATCTTGCTGGTGTTGTAGGCGCAATCCCCGTGAACCACTTCGCCGAAGAATCCCTGCCGAGCCATGTTCAGCGTCAGCAGTTGAAACTCCATGTAAGCGTAGTTCTCCAGCATCATCAGATGTCTCTTGTTCTCTTCCGCCGTCTGAACTAATTCCCAACACTCCTCCATTGTCCCGGCGGCAGGTACTTCGCTGGCTACATGCTTACCCTGTTTCATGGCGTAGATGGACATCGGGGCGTGCAGGTAGTAGGGCGTGGTCACGACTACCAAATCGATGTCATTGCGTTCGCACAGCTTCTTCCATTCGTCCTTCGCGCCGCCGTACAATGCGGGAGTGTGGTCAGTTTTTTCAATCTGCTTGACGGCCGCTTCGACTTTATTTTCCTGCGGATCGCACAAGGCTCTGATTTCGACTCCTTCCAGGCGGCATAATACACGCAAGTGACTCGGGCCTCGGTTACCCAGCCCGATAATCCCTACGCGCACGGTGGGTAATCTGGGGGCCGCATAGCCCGCCATATTGTACCGCTGCCGATGGGACTCACGATACCTTTCGTTTAACTGCACCAGGTCAGGCTCGTCAATCCGGGCAATTCCTTGAACTTTCCCAGCAAGTGTTTCAATCGTCCTCATCATCTTTGACCAATGTCGGGTCTCACACTTAAGGCTGCAAGACCGAATTGTGTGAAGTGAAGCACGGTCGATGTGGCGTCGACTTCAGATTCATTGCTGAAGGAATTAAAATATTGGAACCTAACGCTGCTTATCAGGCCCGGCTATAAGTCGTCGCCAGAATCCGGATTGTTCGATCCTGCTCTCGGTCCTAGCCCGGACATTTCACACACATCGTAGCGAGACGGCGTAGATCGTTGCGTGTCAATGCCTTTTCGAAGCATAGCGGGCGCCAGTGTGTTGAGCCACTCTGAGGTCGTCCCGGCGCGCCGGGATCGTAGTAGAAGGTTTGTGAAATGTTCGGGCTAGATCGGTCTTTCCAGAATATCCTCGATGTCGATCAGGTAGATCTGGCGACCGTTGCAATTTCTCTTTTTCCGAAATCAGAACCCTGCGAACTATGATCCGTCGGGTTTCATGGTCTTGCCCACCATCTTTTGCCAATACTCCGCGCTCTCGGCGTGCTTCGCGGTTATATCTGCTTCTTCGGACGGCGGAAACGGGTCAGGAATCAATCTTTGAGATCAGCTTCTCGTAGCATCGAAGAGCTGATCTCCTCTCTCCGGCAAACATGCTCGCGACGTTCCGGCTCACCGCCGAAGTGGCTCCCATGTTGAGTCGTTCGCTTATCCAGCCGTTGGCGCTGAGATTACGCTTTTTCAAAACTCCGGCAATCGCCACCTTCCAGTCCACCGACTTTAGATCGGTTTGAGCCTCCCTCTCCCCTTTGCCCAGGAGGCGCAGGCACTTCTTCAACTCCATCTCCCAAAGAATCTCTCTCACCTCGGCGTGATCTTTCTCCCCAGTAAACAGATCGGCCTTCCTTCGCTTCTCGGCCTCCACAACCGTTCTTTTGAACGCCTTCGTCCCCAAGGCCCAGCCGCGACTCATGCGATCGAATTTCAACTTTTTTCGAGCTCCCTCATCCCTATTCAACCACTCCAGATACTCCTCGTACTTGCGACGACCGTAGGCCGTGTCAGATAGCCCTCCGGCGCCTTCGAGTGCCGTCGACAAGTCCATGAACGGGGGACGGCTCCGGGGCCGCCGCAAATTCCAATAGCTGCTGAACCGATAGTCCCTCAATCCGCGAACGCTGCATATCCTTGCCCGGATCGGATTCAGATGAATGTAGGAGCACAGCGCGCCCAGGCGATCCTCCTCCAACAGAATACTCTTGAAACGACCCTGGAAGAGAGCTCCGCGTTCCTTCCGAAAGCGATTGTAGCGAGCCGCGAACACACCCTGAAGCCACTTCATGCCCACGCTCAAGTTCGGTTCCGGCGTCTCCAGGGCCAGGTGGTAGTGATTTCCCATAATGCAATAGGCATGCAAAATCCAGCCAGCCCTCTCGCACGCCTCGAAAAGGCATTTCTGAAACGAGTCTTTGGATCCCTCGCTCTCGAAGATCCAGTTGCGGTAGTTACCCCGGTTTATACCGTGGTATACAGCACCCGCGTATTCAAAGCGAAGCGATCTTGGCATGGGAACGAGATTAAAGGTCTTTCGATAGGATTAGTCAATAATTAACCCCCGACCCTTTTTCCCCTTTGCGACGACCGTAGGGAACCCCTTTCCCCCCTTCCCTTCAAACCTCAACGCTGGCTCGATGGGGAGGATTACCCTAAGAAGGGGCACGGAACCTTTGGGGGAGGCACCTACGTCTGTTTAGGCATGAATGTGACACGAGTGCATGCGCCTGTCATACTGGCCAACCTCGTCAAAAACTTCGATTTGAAGTTGAAATTCGAGCCTGACTTTCGGCATGTCTTAGACTTGGGCGGCGCTTTTCGCCGAGTGCCGCTTCCTGCACGGTCTGTTCCCATATCATGAAAACCTGGACTCCTCCCGATTTCCCGATTATCACACCGACCCGCTCACCTCGCGATTCCTGCCGATGACGCCGATACATAACCAAACCGTTTGGGGAGCGATCGCCATTCTACGCGGCAGCGAGACCTGTGAGGAATTTCGGCTTAAGGACAGACGACCGGTCGGCGCCGAATGCCGTAAACTCCCCGTTATATTCCCAAATATCGGCAGACTGCGATGACACAGATGCCGGCAAACATTAGTGAAATTGAACCGACTACCCACCCACGAGCCCGCTCGGTGTAAATTTTCTTGAGCCCTTCGTCATCGTTGTCGGTGACCAAGTATTCGCCCCTACCTTTTTTCACCCGCCATTTAGTTTCCACGCCCTGTGTCACTTCGCCTACAACAAGAACGCGGCTATCCGGTTCCAGAACCGATTCGGTAAGGCGCCAACGGCCCCGAAAGTGACCTTTCTTCGGTAGATCGTAAACCTCCCGCAGGAGTTCTCGGATCTCGTCCGGTGAAATCGTCCCCTCCTCGGATTCGCAGACAAACTCATGAGTCAATTGCAGTTTGACCTTGTTCAGGTCTACTTCCGCAATACCGGTATCGTCTTCCAAGCCGCTGAGAATCGCCGTTGTATCGTCTACCATATTTCGCCATCCAGAGTACTGTCCCGACTTGTCGTATTTATCAAAGACAAACCGGTAGCACAGGCAATCGAGCTTCCGTGCCGGGCTCTTCAGGGTGGCTTCAAAAGGAAAAATTCGCCCCCGAACCTTCGCCAGTCCAAGACCAAGGTCCGTGACTTTTCTCATTTCCAAACGTGTCAATTTCCGCGCCAACCTCCGGTAGTAAAAACCCGCAGGAACGAAAAAGAGCGAAGTCGCAACCATCGCCCAACCGATTATTGAGTACGAAATGTCTCCACCCGGCACGAATCCCATTCTCAACTCTGGATTTTTCGCGGGTTACGGCGCAAGCGAATCATTGTAAATATCGAGCGCGAATTTCAGACCCACGATAAATACGATAAAAATCACGCAAAACCAGATCAGAAACTTTGGACTTATCGCGGGCATCTCTGCCAGTTCACCGTCGCAATAAGGGCACTTTTCCGTGTCGGTGGTGATAATTTTTCCGCATTCCTCACATTTCAGTCTCATCTCCTAAGTCCTCCCTCAACTTTCGCACAATTGGAATTAGCTGAGGATACCCAGGCAGTCAATATCTTCCTTCCCAAGGTCTTAGCCTCGCCTCTAGGCACATTCGGAGCTCCTGCGTCGCGCAAATCTCGACCGCGTCCCCTTCACGCGGTCCGGGACCGCGCGAAGGGGAATCTCACATTCTTCTCGCCTTCTCGGAGCAGTACAAGCATGGTCTCGCAATGAATCACCAGGGATGATCGAAGAGTGAGATTGGACTTATCGCGGGCAGGTCGTGGATGAAGAACCCCTGAAGATCGGATTCATCGGGTGCGGGTCGCACGCCTACCGGGACATCTACGCCACATTGCAGTTTCTGCCGGTAGACCTGGCTGCCATCTGCTGCCGAACAGAGGAGAAGGCGAAGCTGTTCGCACGGCAGTTTGGCGCTCGGGAGGTCTACACCGACTATGAGAAGATGCTGTCGTCGGAAGCCCTTGACGCGGTATTCATCATTACGGGGTATGGCGACGATGGCCTGCCCCGGTATGTCGATCCAGCGCTTGCCTGCCTCGAGGCGGACGCCCACGTCTGGCTTGAGAAGCCGGTGGCACGCTCACTGGAAGAGTATCGACCGCTTTACATGGCCGCGAAAGAGAAGGGCCTCACTCTGGGATTCGGGTTCAAGAAGATGTTCGCCCCGGCCAACCAGAAGGCCAGGGAGCTCAAGGACGGTTCAACTTTCGGCCGGGTTTCGATGGTCCAGATCCAGTACCCTCAGCAAATCCCCGAACCGGCGCAGATCACCCGATACGCTGCGGGGACCGGGAGCGAGGAGGCCTGAGATTTTATCGACCACCTGTTCCATCCCGTATCCCTGATGCTGATGCTGGAGGGCAGGCCAAACCGGTTCTCCTATCACAGGTCGTGGAGCGGTTCCGGGGTGGCCAACTTCCTCTACGATGACGGGCGGGTCGTGAATCTCCTGCTCTCATCAGGTGCGTCTACGAACGGCGGGTTGGAGACAGCCCGGAAGCGCTTATAGCAGGACGGATCGACTTTCAACCGGCCTGGATAAGCAACCAGCCGCGCCTCCTCGAACAGGCCGGCTACTTCAACTGGATCTATCTCCGCACTCAGGATTATCTTTTGCCCCAATACGCCGTTACGTCGGTCGTGACAAGAGAGGTGTTCGAAAACAGGCCCGATCTGGTCAAAAGGTATCTCTGGGCACTGTACAAGGGCACGCTTTTCCTCCTCGAACGGCCCGAAAAGTCCGCCGACATTTCCATACGCTACTCCACCCAGTCCAACTTTTCAAGTAAACAGACCCTCCGTCGATTTGAATTGGAGGATCCTTTAATCGTGGCCGGTTCGAAAGAGGACATTCTCAAGTTTGAACCCCACGCATTGGACATCGCCGCGGCGAATTTGCTCTTGCACGGATTAATTGAGCTACCCGAATAGATGTTTGACAGTCGTGTTCGTAAGCCGTTGACAATCAACATTTCGATTTTCATTTTGCCATTACATGGCCTTGGCGCAAGCGGTTTACTTTATCGTTTCAGTTGATGTTGGAGGGCTTCCGGATTTACGATGTTCTCCCACGAATGGCCGTGGAGCAGGGCGATGATACTATCGGCTGCCATGAGACCCATGCCCCTGAAGGCAGTCTCACTGGCGCTCCCGATGTGGGCGGTGATCGTGACATTGTCCAAGGTGAGCAGTGGGTCATCCATCGGTATCGGTTCAGGGTCGGTTACATCAATGGCCGCCCGCTTGATGGTTCCGGCTGCAAGTGCCTCGAAGAGTGCCTGTTGGTCGACTACGGCGCCGCGTGCCATATTGATGAACACTGCGTTCGGTTTCATCATCTTGAATTGCTCGGCGCCCATGATCTGCCGCGTCTCCTCAGTCAGTGGACAGTGGAACGATACATAGTCCGACTCTCGGAGGAGCGAAGGCAAATCCGGCATCCACTCGACGCCCAGTTCCTTTTCCAAAGCGGTTCTTCGGGTTCTCGAACAGTAGATCACGCGCATATCGAATCCGATTGCCCGGCGCGCAACCTTTTGCCCGATTCCGCCGAATCCGAAAATTCCCAGGGTTGTGTGGTGGGCGTCCAGACCCAGGTAGGGAGTCTGGTCGAAGAAAGTCCACTTCCCCGCCCTGATCGAGCGGTCAGAGAATGAAACCCGTCGAGCTGCGTCGAGCAGCAGAGCGAAAGTCATGTCCGCGCAGGCGTCCTGCAGGATTCCGGGAGTGTTGGTCAAGACGATGCCGTTTCTAGTGGCGGCTTCGATATCCACGTTATCCGTCCCCACGGCGCGGTCGGCTATTATCTTGAGCCGACGGGCCTGATCAAGAACCTCTGCGTTGATGGTGTCGATCCCCTCAGGCAAGAATGCCACGCATTCGTTTGCCTTCTGCATGATAACGTCGTGGGGCGGAGATTGATGGCTGTCCCATACGTCAACTTCGAAGTGCTCAGTCAGCCTATCGTAGATAGACCGATCGTGAAAGTTACGCATCACCCAGACTTTCTCTTTTGTCATGAAAGGCGACGCTAGTCACGTATCCGCTGCGATTGCGAACCAATATAGTCCGGCCGCGTCCCCTTCGCGCGGTCCGGGACCGCGCGAAGGTAAAGCTCACATCATTCTCGCCTTCTCGGGGCAGTTCGGGCACGGTCTCGCAAGGAATCACCATGTTAAAAGCGGGAATTATCGGTTGCGGCGGCATAACCGAACGCCGCCACGGACCAGTGTTAGTAAGCATGAGCGACCGGGTGAATATTGCGGCGCTGGCGGATCTGTCCACAGAGCGGACCGCCCTGATGGGTGACAAGCTGGGCGTGAGCGCCGACCATTGTTACGCCGACTGGCAAAAAATGTTGGAACACGAAGAACTCGACTTTGTGCATATCTGCACCCCCCACCATCTGCACGCACCCCAAGCCATCGCGGCGATGCAAGCCGGAGCCCACGTCCTGCTCGAAAAACCCATGGCCACCACCTTAGCCGATATAGACCGCATGATCGAGGTCGCCCAAACCACCGGGAGCAAGCTGGCTGTGGGCCACAACCAGCTCTTTTCAGCCGGCCACCGGGCCGCCGTGCAGCAGATCCGCGCAGGAGCCGTCGGCCGCATATTCCTGGTCCGCTCCGAAAGCTTTAGCCGCTCTCACGTGGTGGGCCGCGGCGTCGAGCAACATTGGCGCTCCCAATCAAGAACCGGTGGCGGCGGTCCCCTGATCGACAGCGGCTACCACGAGATCTACCGCGCCGTCGATTACGTGGACTCGCCCGCCGCACGCGTTTTTGCCCACATCGACCGCCACGTGCAGGCCATCGAAGTGGAAGATACCGCCCTATTGCTCATCGAGCACGAAAGTGGTGCGACCACATCGCTTCAGGTGGGCTGGTCAGCCCCGGTCGGGGGGATAGCAGTCAAGGAAATCCTGGGCACCAAAGGCCAGATCCGCTTCGGCGGCGAGTCCCCACTGGCAGTGTGGCGCCAGACTACTGAAGCGTGGGAGCACCCACCAGTAGATCCCGAAGGCCCCGATGAGCTCGGGTTTCCCCTGGTAGCGGAGCACTTTGTCCGGGCCATTGAAACCGATGGACCCGTACCCGTATCGGGCGAGGACGCGCGCCACATCCTGGCCATCGTACTGGCTGCTTACAAGTCCGGCCGAAGCGGTTTACCGGTCGAGCTTTAGAAGCCATCTTTAATCTGAGAAGCTGCCAGGGGCGTTAAGAGGGCTTCTGATACAATTAGTTGAGACTCGATCGCCATTCAGCGTCACAAAATAATCGGAAACCAAACCATGAGCGACTCCGCTTTCAAACTGAACTATATCCTGGCCTCGTGTATGTACGGCACCACTCCTCTCGACCAAATCCTGCCGGCCGTCTCCCAAACAGGCGCCACTCACATCGACATATGGCCACGGGTCCACGGCGACCAACGCGAGCAAGTAGAAGCCATGGGGCACGCGGCATTTGCCGACCTGCTGGAACGCCACCGGGTGCAACTGGGCATTTCGACGCGCTTTGATCTGGGCCCTTTCGACCTCGAACGGGAAATGGACTTCGCTCGGCTCTTTGGCGCCTCGCTTCTGGTCTGTGGCAGCAAAGGCCCCAAAGGCCTGACAGGATCCCAACTGCGGACGGCCGTGGCCGGTTTCGCCCGCGACCTGCAACCCAATATCGCCGCTGCCACCGAACGCGGACTCACCATTGCCATTGAGAACCACGGCAATGCCCTTATCGAATCGCCCGATTCGATCAAATGGCTCGTCGATTTCGCCAACTCGCCCAACCTGGGCATTGCCCTGGCTCCGTACCACCTGCCAAACGAGCCCGATTTAGTGGTCGACTTAGTTGAGTCCCTGGGAACCGGCCTGGCGCTATTCTACGCCTGGCAGCACGGCATGGGCTGTCACGAGCCGCGCCCAAGAGAAGAAGAGTTAATGCAACTCCCCGGTCGGGGTACTCTGAACTTTAATCCCATCCTGGCGGCCCTTAAGAAGATCGACTACCAAGGCTGGACCGAAATCTTCATGCACCCAGTGCCCCGGGGCATCCCGGTTCTGCCCACAGTCGCAGAGGTCACGTCCGAAATCAACCGGGCTCGAAACTATCTGGATACTATTGTCGAAGGCCAAAGCCGATAACACCATGGCCAGTATTAAAAAAACCCAATCGCGTCCCCTTCGCGCAGTCCGGGACTGCGCGAAGGTAAATCTCACATTGTTTTCGGCTTCTCGGGGCAGTTCGGGCATGGTCTCGCACTGAATCACCATGAAACCGCTGTTTCAGGTCGGCCTCAACGAGCGTGTGTTTTTACCGGCCCGAAAACGATTTCTTATCCGAATTAACCTAGCCCGAACATTTCACAAATCTTCTGCTACGAAGTGTGTGAAATGTCCGGGCTAGCGCAGCCAAGCCGCAATCAAAAAAGATGGAGAGAACCGCAGATGCATCCCGGCAAGCCGGGACGAATGCAGAAGGAAACTCCTACTTCCCTTGGGTAACCTCGTCGCGAATCCCGCTGAGCGGGATCCCAAACCTTGCGTGCCTCGGCAAAGCACAGCGACGACGGGTCGACTGCAGTTTATTGAATACCAACCTCTTCTACGCGGAAGCTTGCTAAAGAAACAAGGTTCTGCCGGACTGTAATACGAAGGAAATATCGTGCCTAAGAATGATCTACCCTTTTTGACTATAGCCAAATTAGCTCCCAAAATCAGAAACGGAGAGATTTCTCCGGTTGAAGTAACGAAGGCTGTTTTGGATCGCATCGAGGCATCTGACTCTAAACTACACGCCTATATCACCCCCCTCCCCGAGCGCGCCCTGGCCACAGCCCAGGAGGCGGAAAAAGCGATCGCATCAGAGCCTTGCAGGATCATCGGCGGATCAAAGGAGAAATGAAGTCCAGGATGGCACACCTGGACGCCCTCATAACGCCGACGACGCCGGTTCCTGCCTTACCTGTTGAGTATGATGAAGAGGAGAGACAAAGGCTACTTTTACGCTATACCTTGATGGCCAACTGGATGGGGCTCTGCGCCATCTCGGTCCCGTGTGGGTTCACTTCTGGCGAGTTGCCAATCGGCCTGCAGATCATTGGCAAGCCCCATGGCGAGGCGACGGTTTTACGTATAGCCTACGCCTACGAAAGTCATACTGATTGGCACTTACGCCGTCCGCCGCTTTGAAATCTGAATAAAGCATCATGTCCACAGATACACTAAGAACGATTGACGACCTGCCGCTTTACGTAACGGCCGCGGCTGATGAGGATGCGGATCAAGACTTTTCTAATGAGGATGTTAATTATGCCAAAGATCCGGTTGGGTATCATCTTAGAGCCTATCGCAAATTAGGGCCAATATACCGTATTAAATTTCGAAATGAAATGTGGGTCGCAATCGGGGGATTGGAAGCGAATGACTTTGCGTGGCGAAATCCGAATCTGTGGAGTTACCAGAAGGCCATGGCAGGATTTGGAGAAGAGCTGGGATATGCCCATGTCACCACCCTTGATGGTCCACCGCATCGGTTAAAGAGGCGCTCGCTGAAGCCTGGATTTGGTGTGAGTGCGGTCACGCGCCATCTCCCGGAGATGGCAAAGACGGTGGCTGAGCAATTCGACCAAATGAAGGAAAGGGAGATCGATCTCTACGATTTCTCTACGCAAACCATCATTCTGGCCTCGAGTAGAACTATGGTGGAAACAGAACTCACTGATGAAATGCTTTCATTGATGGCCAAGTTTGAGGAGATGCTCATGTATGGACTGCAACTGGGTGAATTTCGGCACGCCTATTTCGCCGATCCCGGCTACTTGAATGTCAAAAATCCCGTATTCGAATATCTTGAAACGGTAGTAAGAGAGCGTGAATGCGATGATACCATCGATGACAACCTGGCCCGGCTCATGCGCGACCGGCCCGCGGACGCGGAACCTTACTCTCTGGAAGAAAAGCTGTATGATACCTATCTCCTCCTTATCGCGGGCGCGGAGAATACAACGAAGTTCATCAATTGGGCGATGCTGTATATTTATTCGGATCCCGATTGGTTGCACGAGTTGCGGGAGGAACTTGCGGATTGGATGCCGGAATCGTTTCGTTCCGGACTGCGTGAGTATCCAAGACTTAAGGCAACCATTATGGAAGTGGAAAGACTACAGCCAGGCGCCCTTTCTGCAAAGAGGGTAACGGCCGAAGAGATCGAATTGTTCGGGTGTAAAATTCCTGCCGATACGCGCGTTTTTCATAACCAGACTCTCTGTCATTTTCTCGAAGAGATTTATGAAGACCCCTTTGCCTTCAAACCTCAACGTTGGCTCGATGGGGAGTACCCTAAGAAGGCGCACGGAACCTTTGGGGGAGGCACCCACGTCTGTTTAGGCATGAATGTGACACGAGTGCATGCGCCTGTCATACTGACCAACCTCGTCAAACATTACGAGTTGGAGTTAAAATTCCAGCCTGACTTTCGGCATGTTGTGGACTTGGGCGGCGCTTTTCACCGGGTGCCGCTTCCAGCACGGTTTGTTCCCAGCCCATAGCAGGGAAGCCCATAGAAGTGGTCAGGAGTGAATGGCGCTAAGATAAGGGGCATTAACGGTAAATTCTTCCGCTGTCCGTTTCGGCCGCAAGCGGCCTTCCTACAGCAATTTATGCAACTCGTAGGAAGCTCGCTTGCGAGCGATAGTCCCCTTATCTTAGCGCCATTCGGGTCAGGAGCGCCATTCGGGTCAGGAGTTAATCTTTGAGATCAGCTTCTCGTAGCATCGCAGAGCTGATCTCCTCTCTCCCGCAAACATGCTCGCGACGTTCCGGCTCACCGCCGAAGTGGCTCCCATGTTGAGCCGTTCGCTTATCCAGCCGTTGGCGCTGAGATTACGCTTTTTCAAAATTCCTGCAATCGCCACCTTCCAGTCCACCGACTTTAGATCGGTTTGAGCCTCCCTCTCCCCTTTGCCCAGGAGGCGCAGGCACTTCTTCAACTCCATCTCCCAAAGCATCTCCCTCACCTCGGCGTGATCCTTCTCTCCAGTAAACAGATCGGCCTTCCTTCGCTTCTCGGCCTCCACAACCGTTCTTTTGAACGCCTTCGTCCCCAAGGCCCAGCCGCGACTCATGCGATCGAATTTCAATTTGTTGCGAGCTCCCTCGTCCCTATTCAACCACTCCAGATACTCCTCGTACTTGCGACGACCGTAGGCCGTGTCAGATAGCCCTCCGGCGCCTTCGAGTGCCATCGACAAGTCCATGAATGGAGGACGGCTCCGGGGCCGCCGCAGATTCCAATAGCTGCTGAATCGATAGTTCCTCAATCCGCGAACGCTGCATATCCTCGCCCGGACCGGATTCAGATGAATGTAGGAGCACAGCGCGCCCAGGCGATCCCCCTCCAACAGAATACTCGTGAAACGACCCTGAAAGAGGGCTCCGCGTTCCTTCCGGAAGCGATTGTAGCGAGTCGCGAACACGCCCTGAAGCCACTTCATGCCCACGCTCAAGTTCGGTTCCGGCGTCTCCAAGGCAAGGTGGTAGTGATTTCCCAAAATGCCGTAAGCATGCAGGATCCAGCCGGCGCTCTCACACGCCTCGAAAAGGCATTTTTGAAACGAGTCTTTGGATCCATCGACCTCGAAGATCCAATTGCGATAGTTAGACCCCATTCGAAAAGCCTTTCGAGCGGGCGGTTTAAGGTTCTCCGCCACGGGCGGACCAGCCTATGGCTGGCAGGTTTCGGGTTTTAGGCTGCCGGCGCTGCCGATGAGCAGGTATTGAGCGGCCATCGGCGTGGCTTGCTGCACAATACGTATATTTGCCGCTGTCTGGAGGCATACTCATCCCGTGGTGCTTTTTTCTCTGAGCTTCAAAGCGGTCAGATTCAGGCTGCCTGTTCCAGTTCCTCCCCTCGGCGTTTCTTCATCAGTATGATGCGGCAGAAGTTGTAGGCCAGAACCTTCTCGAGCAGTTCATCGCCTACCGCATCGATGCCGCGGCGGCCGAGTTCGCCAAAGGCAAATCCATCTTTAATCGTGAACATCAGCGACTCCACTGCGGAGCGATCGCGGCGTGCCTCGCGATACGCCTCGCTCTCCCAGTCCTCGGGGGTGGTCAACTTCTTGCCCTTCGCCCCACTGATACTGATCTGCTTTACCCCCATGCTCAGCACCTCCTTGCGTCCCTTCGCCGAAGCATATCCGTCATCGGTGCTGACCAGTTCAGCAATGACACCGGTGCGCTTGATCGAATCGCCGATGGCCGGCGCCAGCTCAATGGAGTCTGCCGCGTTGCCTTGCGGTACGATCAGGCTGGTGACAAAACCGTTTTCGCTGCGAACCAGTTGTGGCTTGTACCCGATCACTGGATTGCGGCTGCCCTTCTTGATGTAGGCCGCCGATCCGTCCGAGAGGCTCAGGACCTTCTGTGTGGACGGTAGCTTCTTTTCGTGAAACACCCGATCATGAGCATACTCAACAACCCGCTTGGCGTCGGCAATATCGCCCCTGATCTGGCTCAATGCCCGCTCCAGAAGCTCCCGGCGAGTGGGAGGCAGTGAATCCATCGACAGGCCCTCTTCAAGATGGCTCAGTTCCCCCGTTAGTGAGTCGGCCGCCTTGCGGCCCCGCTTGAGCAACCGCCGGTAGTGTTTCTTCAGCTTGCCCTTCGACTTCGGTTTGCCCGCGGCCAGACAAATCTGAAACTCCAGCTTGTCCATTTCCTGCAGCCAACGCCCAACCCATCCCTTGCGAAAATCCTCCAGCCCGAAGACATGCAACTTCTGACCCAAACGATTGGCCCGCATCAAAAGACCGCTCAGAATCTTCCCATCGGTGGGCCAGCAGCTGTTTGCTTTCACCGAGGTGCTGTCGATCGTCAGCTTCCCGAAATCGTCCCATTGCTCCTGGAGGATAAACCCAATCTGTTTATCAAAGATCAACTCGCGGGTCGTATGGCTGACCAGGTTCACGTTCTCCAGAATCGTCGTCACCGCCGGCATTCTCAGTCCCCCGCTCTGCAAAAATCCGTACAAGCTCATCGACTCGCGCACAAACCGCCGTGCCGGTTTCGTGGTCAACGAACCCAGAAACCCTCGAATCATCACGAACACGTATACCGCATAAGCCGGCATCCGCGGCCGGCCTGCCCCAAGATTCAATTCAGCAGCCAGAATATTCTCCTCCTCGATGTCCAGCTCCGGCAGCTCCGCTGTGCGCCCTTCAAAGAACCTGCGATCTTCCAATCGAAGTTTCTTCTTCTCACGCGCATGGGCGTCCAGATCCTTCTCGATCGCCTCGATGATTTGCGCCGCGAACCCGGCCAATTCTTCAACTTCATCCAGAAAATCACGGAAATCCGTGTCTGGAACCGGCAGAATGAGGTTGCTAAGGGGCGTCTTATCGCTTTTGTTCTCCTCTGTCGCACATGTTGGCATGTTTAACTCCTTTCTTAATCTTAGGTTGCTAAACACTAGCATGTTGCGACACTTTTTATCAAGCCAAAAAATGATTTTTCTCAAGTTTTTCTTGCGCCTTTTGCGCCTCTTTGCGGCCAATCAGTAGCTTTTCGGATAAGGTCTTGCTAACCTACAAACTAGCACCTTCGAGTTTCGAAGCAATCCGCGAGCCCCTCGACCCGCGGCACCCCTTACGTTGCATTTCCGCAAATGAACCCTACGTTATAATCTACTAATCAAGTAAGGAGATTACCACATGAAAAGATACAAAGACATACTGAAACTAACCAGAGGGCTTTTGTTTGCCCTCAGCCTGCTCGCCCTGCCCTTCTATTTGCAAGCCCAGGACGATGCAAAAACGGAAGAGGGGGAAGAGCTTATTACGCTTTCCGCCTTCGAAGTATCGGAAGACGCCGTGCGCGGCTACGCCACGACCTCTTCCCTGACGGCTTCGCGCATCGCGATTCCGATCACCGATATCGCGGGATCCGTCATCACCATCAACGAGAAGCTGATCGAAGACACTCTCGCGGTGAGTTACGCCGACACCTACAATCTGGTCAGCGGAATTACCTCCAATGAAAACTCCGAGCTGGCAGAAAGGAAGAGTTTCTCGATCCGCGGTTACTCCAACGTGGGATGGCAGCGGGACGGTATTCCGGAAGTCTTGAACTCGAACGAGGGCGGTTTCGACTACTCCATGCTCGAGCGCATCGAGATCATCAAGGGCCCGGCGGGCGTGCAGTTCGGCACGCACAACTCGGGCGGAGTGGTCAACCATATCAGCAAACGGCCTCTTCCGGAGAAGAGAACCAGGATTGAGGCCCAGATTGGTTCCTACAACAGTTGGCGCTTCGGTTTCGACCACTCCAACATGATGGGGAAGGGCGACAGCGGCAGATTCGGCTACCGCATCTCGGGCGCGGTTCTGAACACCGACGGGATCATCGCGCTGGGATCGGAAACGGATAAACCGGCCAGCTATTTCATCAACCCGAGCGTCTCCTACCAGTTCAAAAATGGCATGAAAGTCTGGGGCTGGGCCCGCTTCATCGACGACCAGTCCACCCGGCTGGCCACCAACGCCTTTATATTCGGCAGCCCGGATGGCCGCGGCAAAGCCATCACTGCGTTTGCCGGGACCTCCAGCATCAATGTGCAGGGCTTCAATTTCGTTGATGCCCAGGATTATGAAGGCGGTATAAGCCACTCCTTCGACATCGGCAAGGTGAAGGCCGATTTCCGGTTGGTGGGACGTTGGGGTGACTTCACCCACAGCGGTGACCGCACCCGCGCGAATGGCAATGTGGTCTTTATCGACACGAACGGGGAACGTATCCCGGATGGCAGGGCTGGACCCGTGCTCGGGGACCCCACCCGTGGCTCCGTGGGGCGCTTTCCCGGAGCCAGTGTTGCCTTTGAGGAGGGCCGAGTGGTGAGATTCGGCCGCCAGGGCCTTCGCTATACCAAGACGGTCGTTCCCCAGGGGGCGGATGAATCGGTCGTCGCGGTCGACCTGAACCTCGATTTCAAACTCGGTCCGGCCAGGAACAAGCTCCTCCTTTACAGCCAGTTCCGCAACCGGAACAGCACCAGCGGATCGTTTGATCTCCGCGTCAACAACTCCGGCACCCTGCCCGCGGATATCCGCCAGGAGTTTGGATTTGAGACGGGAATCCTCATTCCTCGGGATAAAATCGTCGATGACTCGCTCTACGACCCGAACCTCTCCATCGCTGATCAGCCGGCAGGGGCTATCCTCAACAAGGACTGTGTGACCGCTGGGCAGATTGACTCCTGCCACCAAGGCGTCGTGGAGATCTGGCCCAATCCGTACTCCGGTACCGAGGACCTCCGTCCCATTATCGATCAGTATGCACCCATTCTCGGCAGTGTCAACGAACGAAACACCAACGCCCAGAATCGCGAACTCTCGAACTTCGCGGTGATCGACCGAATGTATTTCCTCAACGGCCGCTTGATTGCTTCCGGGGGCGTACGCTGGGATAAGGATGATGCGACCACGAGCCAGATCCTTAATGAAGTTAATTTGGGGACCACAAAAACGACTGACGAAAGCACCACTTATAATTACGGTGTAGTCGCCAAGGTCATGAAGGGTGATAACGGTGAGGTGAGCTTTTTCTTCAATCACGCCGAGACTTTCATACCGGTGTTTACCACCGACGGCCGAAAGTTTCTCGCGCCCAACGGCGATCCCAGCAACCCCAACCAATCGCTCTACACCGCGAACTCCAGCTTTGGGGGGCGCTACCCGAACCGGATCGTTTCCACCGACGAGTTCGGCGCCAAGGTAAACCTTTTCGGCAGCCGTGTCGTCGGCACCTTCTCTTACTTCGACACCGTCGAAAATAATGTTCTCGTTGGGATACGAGACGATTTTGGCTTCGTCACCGGCATCGACGATACCAGCTACAACGAACCGGCCGGCAACCGCACGACCGACGGTTTCGAGTTGGATCTCGCCCTCAACCCGATGCCGGGCTTGAACGCGATCGTCTCCTACGGGACCTTGGATCAACTCATAGCGGACGGAAAACCGGCCTGGGCGGTTCCGGCTGACACCTTCTCGTGGTTGATCAACTACGAGTTTCAAGAGGGCCCGCTGAAAGGTTTTTCCATCACCCCGACCTATAATGGATGGGGTGACAGCCAGCTGAACCGGGCTTCCAATTTCCAATTGCCGCCGGGAGACAGGTACGACATAATCTTCGGCTACAGGTGGGGTAAGATGAACTTCCGCTTCCGGATCGAGAACCTGGAAAACGATATCGACAGCCAGCCCAGCACCTGGTGGACCGGCGCCGGTGCCACTAAGGGGACCAATTACCGCTTTGGCTGGACCTACACCTTCTAGTCGCGGTAGTAGATTTCGATAACTCACAACTTTAACAAAGGGCCGTCGCACGAGCGACGGCCCTTTTTCTTTGGTGGCGGCTGAGGATGAAGGAGATAAATGCTCCCCTCCTACGCGCGTGGCTTCGGAGGATCTGCGGATTGGCAGGAACGGGAAACCCACCCCTGGCCCCTCCCAGGAGGGGAACTGAAGAAACTATTACTGTTAGCTCAAGATCCCCTCCTCGGAGGGGTTAGGGGTGGGTGTCTTATCTTCTGAAGCGACCTTCAATCAAAGCGACTATTCAGTCACCTTTCCCTCCCCGGCCACGGGTGGGTCACAATTCTCCACTATCCATTCTCGGATACTGCGCAAAATAGTCTGCATATCATTCTTAACATCGTGGTCCCAGAATCTCAAAAATCTGATGCCCAGGCTCTCCAATCGTCTTTGCCTGATTGCATGCTTCTGTTCGTTGAAATTATGGCTGGAGCCATCGACCTCGATAGCCAGGGAAAGATCCTTGCAATAGAAATCCACGATATATTCATCGATTGGCCTCTGCCGATCGAAATCGTATCCCAACATGCTTTTCTGTTTGATTTCTTTCCAAAGGAGCACTTCTGCAAGCGTCATGTTCTTCCTGCGCTCCTTTGCTCGCTCTTTGAGTTTGGGATTATAGGGGATGATCTTTCGCTGCACGGTCACCGATATCACAAATCTTACGGAACGGCTTCTCAATAGTGAAGCATCAACCGACATGGCTTGCGTTTTTAAAGGGAGGGAAATCCACCCCTGCCCCTCCCAGGAGGGGGGCTGAAGAAACTATTACTGTCAGCTCAAGTTCCCCTCCTCGGAGGGGTAAGGGGTGGGTTCTCTTCGCTCGTGGCTCCGTTCAGCCAGATAATCGACTACTCTGTCGCAAGCTTGTCATTGCGATCCCGCAGCGCGGTCCTGTTTCGAGGAATTCATCTCCTGTCTCGCCCTCTATCGTTCTCGATCACGATAAAATCAGGCCCGCTAGCCCGAACATCTCACACACATCGTCGCGAGACCCCGTAGATTGCTGTGGATAAAGGCTTTTTCGCAGACCGGCGGGCGACAGTGTGTTGGAACCCTCTGAGGTCGTCCCGGCATTCCGGGATCGCAGCAGATGGTTTGTGAGATGTTCGGGCTAGAATCGAAAGTTCACCCATCAGTCAACGCTCGCCTTCAGGTCAGATGTGGGACAGCCTTGACGTTATGCCAATTAATCAACTTAAGCCAGTATGACAAAATTCTTACCAGATGGAGCCATGCGACACCATGCGTCGCCGGAAATTCAAGAAGAGATCAAGAATAAGAAGCTAGAATTGAAGTCTTTGAAACGGGATCTTAAAGCCGCTCCTCCAATCAAGAAGGAAGAATTAAAGATTCAAATCAAAACCCTCAAAAAAAAGCTTAAGGCCATTTCTCCAAAAGAAGCATTATGGTAATTCGGCGCATCACAAGACAAGGATTTGAAGCCGAGTCGAAGGCTCGGTTCTAATCCCTGGTTCATGATTTATCAATGACTATGTGTTAGGTTTTAGGTGAGAGATGAACTTAAAGAATATCGAAATAAAGACATGACCGCATCTTATCGTGCAGGAGCCATTGGCAGAACCGGCCAGGGCGACTATGGCCACTCCCTCGACGTGGCCTACCAGGGAATCCCGAATGTCGAATTTATTGCCGTCGTAGACCCCGATCCAGACGGTCGCCAGGCAGCCGCCGAACGAACGGGGGCTGAACAATCCTATGCTGATTACCGGGAGATGCTGGATAAAGCGAACCTGGATTTGGTAAGCGTCGGCCCGCGCTGGATCGACTGTCACGCCGAGATGGTCATCGCCTGTGCGGAAGCCGGAGTGAAGGGCATCCTCTGCGAGAAGCCCCTGGCAAGGACCTTGGCTGAAGCCGATGCCATGATTGATGCTTGTGATCGCAACCGGGTAAAGATCGCGGTCGCGCATCGGCGGGCAAGCGCCTATGAACAGCATGCCAAGAAACTGGTCGATGCCGGTGAAATAGGAGAAATACAGGTGATGCGCGGTCACGGAAAGGACGATCACCGCGCCGGAGCGATGGATCTGATGGTGTTGGGGACGCATATCCTGGACAGCATGCGCTATTTTGCCGGGTCCGATGTTGCCTGGGCACATGGGCACGTCACCCAGGATGGCCATGAGGTGGCGCTTGCGGATATCCGCGAGGGCGATGAGCAAGTCGGGCTGCTGGCCGGCAACGGCGTATCAGGGTATTATGTTTTCAAGAACGGGATGAGGGCATACTATGAGTCATACAGGGGCATTCCCTCCGGGAACATCACTGCTACCCGCTGGTTCGGCTTTGAGGTGTATGGAACCAAAGGCATAATCTCGCTCCGCAACTCTCCCGGTGGGGAGATGTACATTTATCCGCATGGACTGTGGACTGCGTCGGAAGAAGATGGAAGTTGGGAGCGTGTGCTTATCGATGATTGGGAAAGCGGAGAGCCCACAAAGCGCAGCAACCGAATGATCGTTGAGGAACTCATCCAGGCCATTGAAGAAGACCGCGAAGTGATTGCTTGCTCGAGTGGCCGGGATGCCCGTGCTGCCCTCGAAATGATTATGGCCGTTCATGAATCCCAGCGTCTGGGAACGCGGGTAGCTTTCCCGTTAGAGAATCGTGACAACCCTTATGAAGTTTGGCGTAGAGGGGAAATGAAGTAACATTCACCGCCACGGTAAAATCCCTTCCTGGGAGGGTTAAGGTGTGGGTCTTTTCTACTCGACCGAATCGCGCTCTTATCCACCCTTCATTGTTCCCGCTGCGCGCATTTGCGTTAACCTAAGGAGAAGAAACAAGAGAGGAAATCAAGACGAGAACGCTTTTCATAGGTGCAGTGTTTGGGGATTTGTTTGAGCCATCGGGGGATGATCTGATCTTTGGGAAGGTGAGAGAGGATGAAGAAGTAGGGAGCAAAGAAGCCAAACCAGTAGGAGAATTTAAGGATACTCAGAGGAGAGGACAAACTGGTATTCGAATAGTGTCTAAGGGGACCATAGACGAAGTTGAGTAAGTGGGTAATGAGGATGAGACGGGCGTAGATAAGAAGCTCAACCTGGTAGGGAGTAGTCTCTTTGACCTGACCGAGATTAAGATGTTGCTTAAAGGCCTTAAAGAAAATTTCGATGCGCCAGCGAAGCCCGTAAAAGCTCAGAATCTGCTTAGGGCTAAAGTCTTTCTGATGGAGGTTGGTAATAAAGATTTGGAAACCGAGAAGGAAGCTGGTGCGGCTGGTATATCGAAGTCTATTGTCGCGGTTTTGTCTATGCTCGCGGCGGCGTTTATGGGCCACCTTCTGAGGGAGTTTGACGGCGATCAGACGAACCGGAAGCTTGGCTTTTTTACCCACCCGAACGGGCATATCGAGAAGCTTTTGGCCACGTAAAAGTTTGCGTAGATCGAGCTCTTCATCGCCTTCGTTGGCTAAAAGGCAAGTGCCGGTTTTCAAACGACTCACAAAGAAGCAGCCGCGCTGATCGAGTTGCTTAAAGACATCGAGGACAAAATAGCCTAAGTCGCGCAGGATCAAGTCGTTGGGTTGAGCGAGAGCGAGAATGTCTTTGGAAGCAGCCTGATCGTTTTTTCGGAAGCTACTGAGGCTGAAGTCAACGAAGGATTCATTGCGCAGATCGTAATAGGCCTGAATCTTCAGTTGAGCCTGTTTGGAGCCTGTCTGATTGGACGCTCCGGGGAAGAAGGGGGCCAGGACCTTAGGCAAGCCAATCGAAGTGCTGTCGGCAATGAGAACCCGTTCAAAGCTCCTCATGCAATTTGGAACAGCTCTGCCCACAGGCCCATAAGCTTTAAGTTCTAAAAGCCTCAGGAGCACTAAGGTCATAAAAGCGGTGGCTTTTTTGGCGCACTTTTGGACCGCTTGTCTGGAAATGGTGCGGTTGGCTAAGAATCCAATAAGCTCGGCTTCTTTGCCAAGGGACAAGGCCCCCTTAGAAGCCATCGCCAGCAAAGCCAAAACAAAGTTCAGAGGGGAGATCTTGCGCGATTTCCTCTCTCTAAAACCACTCTGTTTAGCGAGGGCTGTGAGGTTCAACTTACGGAAGGTTTGACGGATACAATCAGCTTTTTTTATACTTTGCATCCGAAGGATAAATCCTATATATGAACGAATGTACAGTATAAAATGCTGCCAAAGTGAAAAAAAATGGGGTAGACGGTAAAAGTAGAGAAGATAACCCGGCCAAAATGCACTCGCTCAACTGCGAATTTCCTCACCGCTGTGGTCGAAACGAAGCAAATAGAAAAGGGCGAACAAATGGAGTGGAACCTCGAGGATAGAGACACCCTCATACTCCGCCGCAAAATACCTCGCAAGTCTTTGAATCTGACTAAGTTGCGAAAATAAGGTTTACGCGTATGCGCCGAGCGGGACGAGGAAGAATGACGAAGCAATCTAGAATCCCGATAAGCCAGGACGCAAGTTTGCCGCTCCCATTTTGGCTGGAACAATATGATCCCGTCATTCCCCTTGGCGGAGCTATCCGGCGGCGTGGCACTATAGGGTGGAGTTAGTGTTCCCCCTGAACGGAAATATAGTCTACTCTTACGAAATTTTGAATGCCTGGATTGCTTCGTCATTCTTCCTCGCAATGACACTCTAGGTCCGCCAGATCCCGCCTCGAGCTTCTTCGAAACTTTGTCGCGAGCTTCATCGTCCTTTTTCTCTTTCTCTCGACAAAGCTTACGACGAGGCTTACGATGAAATTTGGATGGTCGCTCGTCAGTAGGCACGATAGTAGAGCGGGAATCTGTTCGACATTCTGTCTTGGTTCATAGTTCGACAAGGCTAACGACGAAGGCTACCTCTCGTAGCTGCTCCACCCCTGGTCACATCGATTACCGCCAGGCTGTAGGAGAGGCTTCATGCCTCGATCCGTACCACTTATTTCCCATCGCGGGATAAACAAACCCGCTCCTACATCCCTCGCGGATATTCGAGCTGATCTGTAGCCCCGTCAGTAAAGGCCAGTGACCACTGCATACTGATCACTATTTACTACTCCACTCTGCAACTCTTTAACTCTTCCACTCTGCTACCCCTACCAGACAGTCAGGACGTGGGGATACGCGAGTATCAGCCTGTCGGAGGTCACAAGATCGACTCCGTATCGCCGACTCATCGCAACGATGATTCTGTCGGCGGGGTCCCTGTGAAACTCGCCGGGTAATCTTGAACTCGCAATTGCATCCTGCGCCGATACAGGTTCAACAATGATATTTGGATACGAACTTGCCTGATGGAACCATTCATTGATCTCTAGTGGCAGTTCCAATTTGCCGAGTTCGCTCTTCACGGCGATCTCCCAGACTGAGATGACTGAAATCCGAATTCCATCAGTCTTTTCCGCATTCTGGATCGCAGCTTTCGCCCGTCGCGAGAGCCGGGAGGGATCATGAACCCACCAAAGCCACGAATGAGTGTCAAGGACCACCATACTCAGCGGGGTTCTCCGCCACGGCCAAGGCATTCCATTCAACAGAAATAGGTTCATCAAAGTCGTCCGCCACGGTGATCGACTGCCCGCGTAACGGATAAGGTGTCTCCTGTGATTTCTTGTCCCTGAAAGGAATGATACTCGCAACCGGCTTTCCGTAGCGAGTTACCACAACTGTTTCTTTGGTTTGTGAAACACCCTCTATGACGGAAGGAAGATTATTGCGCACATCAGAAATGCTAAGTTTCTTCATCGTTCTGGTTTATATTTTTCGTACAAGAATTTTCGCACAAAAACGTCGAAAGTCAAGATTGCAAATACTTCGTCGCAGACCCGCTGAGCGGGATCGTTATCTTCGTCGAAAAGGCAATCCTCTGATCCAACATCGATTTTTCAGGAGTTATTCACCCAATCGTAATCGTGATCGAAGGTTACATCGTGCGGCGGAGCGCCCAGCCTGCCTCGGCGCAGCACGCAGTGCGAAGACGGGACCCACCCTTCCGTACGGCAGGGTTGCCAGTGGTGGACCGGAGGCCTGACCTGAGCAATGTCGAAGGGCTCCGCATACGATATTGAAAGGAGGATCCAAACAGCAGGAATTCGAATCGCTACTACCTTTTCGCCGACCGCTTCTTATCCGTTGCCGTCTTTGCATCAGCTGTCGACCATCGACTACGATTAGGACCACGACTTGCGAACGTCGATCCAGCCAATCCATAATCGTAATCACAATCGCAGTCGAAATTCGAATGAGCATCAGGTCCAAAAGAAAAGTGCTCTACACCAGAACGAAAGCAGCAGCAGCAGTCTGGGCACTCGTCTTCATATTCGATCCTGCTCGGGCCCCGGCAGCGGAGCCGGTGCATGAACACTCTCTGGCAGCCGCTCTCGAGAGTATCCAGAAGCACAACTCCAATGAAGCCCTGGAAATCGCGAAGCGAGCGGAGATACGCGAGGAAGAACCGGCGAACAAGCTCAGCTTTACCAAGGCGCTTGCGCTTCTTAATAAGCAACCCAAAACACAGCGCAATACGGAGGCCGCCGCTCGAGAATTCGAGCTGATTCGCCGGAACGCGCCCGGATCGGGCCCGGGTATCGCTTCGCTCTACTTTCTTGGCCGCATTTCAGAGGTCCACCGGCGCCCTTTTGATTACGAGCAGGCACTAAAGTATTATACTCAACTTTTCGAGCAATTCCCGGGCAGCTTTTTCGGGCAGCTGGCTTTGCACCGCCGCGCCATGATTCATCTCTATGATCCTGATCTGATTGAAACGGAAAGGCAAACACTCTTCTTCGAGATCGAATCATTGGGTGAACGGATGCCGAATCGGCACCTACACAGTAGCTTCCACTTTTTGATGGGTCGCGCTTCCCAGCGGATCGGACTGCCGCCCGAAGTCAGTCTGAAACACTATCACGAATGTGCCCAACTCGGTGTTGCGGCCGAAAACTTTCGTGGAAACGTCTTTGTCATCGTCGGCGTCCTGGCTGAGGAACTTGGAAGAGATGACCTCGCACTGGAGTATTTCAAGAGGTTCCTTCGTGAATACGGAAGGGATTCAAGAGTGACGATGGTGCGAGAACGATTGGCGCTTATCGCAACGAAAAAACGCGAGAGGATTCATTGAAATTTGCCGTGTCGAGACTCTCAAACGCCATAGGCGCGATCCTCCTGGGCCTTTGTTTCGCGTTATCGTTTGGTCGCGTTCTCAACTACAACAGAGTGCAATCGGATCCCGACAAGACGATTGTCAGGTATGCCCACTATATCCAGGAGGAAAGCGTCCAGGCAGGTCTCAGAGCGATAGCCGATGCCTACGAAAGGGATAATCCCGGTGTCTCTATCCGGGAAGTCGTCATCCCGCGGGCAGTCTACGCTAGCTGGGTACAAACCAAATTGGTCGGGAAGATGGCGACCGATCTCATTCTTCTGGACACAATTCCTACGCGAGAGCAGGTCATGTTTCACTTTTCCACTCTCAATGCGTTTATGGGAAAACCAAACCCGTATAACCGCGGCACCGAACTGGAGGGAGTCCCCTGGCGCGAAACATTCGTCGACGACCTGGTCGGGCCTCCAAATTACTGGGACAGCCTTGCAGCATATTGGGGAGTACCTCTCGTGGCCAACACCATCCGGGTTATCTATAATCGCGATCTGCTTCGGCAGATTGCCGGCGACCAGTCGATTCCACGGAATTATACCGAATTTATTGCCCTCTGCGAATTGGTCCAAGACTATTCCGAGAGGAGGGGCAAATCGATCTATCCGATCGCAGTGGCGGGACGTGAATCCGCCTTCATCCATCGACTCATAAAGTGCCAGACCCTCACCCTTGCGCTTCGTTCCGACTCGAACCGAAATCTACGAACTTTCTACAGCGGTATCACTTATCTTTTGGGGAAGTGGAGTCTTGACGAAGAAGAGATCCGCCTCTGCCTGCAGCTTGCGCAGGAGGTGTGTGGATACATGCAGCCCGGTTTCTTTCAACAGAGATCGAATGATACGCTCTTCTACTTCGGCCAGGAACGGGCATTGATGATCTTGGCGGACAGCGGAATGGCTGGAACTATTAAGCAGCAGGTGCCTTTTGAAGTCGGCGCCTTCGAAATTCCCTTGCCGGACCAGCGCCATCCGCTTTTCGGACGATATCTCTTCGGCAGAGTCTCAGAGGGAGGCAATATCAGTCGTTGGTCTTTTGGCCTTACACGGCAGTCCCGCCATCCCGAAATCGCGCTCGACTTTCTTCAATATCTCACCAGCAAAAGTGCGAACGAACGATTCGCCAAAATGACCAGAAACATTCCATCGGTGGTGGGTGCTTCTATCCCTGGCGGCATGGAAGCTTTCGCCCCGAAAATAGAAGGTTATCCCCAGGGGATTGGTCTGGGAAGCGGGACCGGCACGACTCTATTCAACGCACATTTTCATCGCCTCCTCTCCCCCGTAGAGGGCGTCGATGCTTTTCTCGATGCCATGCGCCCGGACTACCTCTCGGAAGTCGTTCGCAACTTACACTCGAAACGGAAGGACACACTTAGGAAAATGCGCTTTCAAGACGCCGATATTGCCGCAAAATGGCTCGCTCAGTCTCTCAACAAAAATGGCCACGGAAAGGAGCGGGTCGAGAACCTGGATCAAAAGATCGGACTCGCGCTCTTTAACCAGGTGCACTTCGAGAGCGATGACAAATGGTATCGACTGGGCCTGATTGCCGGCGGCCACCCGCTCGAACAGTGATCGATTCTTGCTTCTGATTCTTGCCACACTATTATTGTCAATATGTCTGTCGATATTGAGAAGCTGAGAAAGCGGGTAGCTGCCTGGAAACGAGCAGCGCCAGTACTTGAACAGCAACGTCGCGAAGACATGCGGATTACACATACGTGTGAAGCTGTTGAAGCCTTTTCCGAGATCTCTCGGGCCTTGGGGCCGGATACAAAGCGGTCGGATACTGGTCTAGTTGAACAACAACATT
>CBDCEW010000029.1:0-10510 GCA_965215885.1 Candidatus Moanibacter sp. | reverse complement strand
CCTGCCACCACGATATGGGAACACTCAACTCGACAGGAATGCAGTATCGCAATTTCCGGGGCCCGATCCAGGGAACGCGAACACCCTTCCGCTATTCAGCCGATCGGCGCCTGCTGAAGTTAGCCAAAACAGCCGCTGAATCCTACGAACCGAGGCCGGTCACAGTCGACGGCGCTACCTATACACCGAAAATACGACCCGGAATCATCTGCGCCGGGGATGTATTTGGCCAGTCGGAAGCGAGGATCAAGGAGATCCGAAAGAAACTGAAGGCGGATATCATGGAAATGGAAGGGTCATCCATCAGCCAGGTCTGCCGCCAACTGAAACTCCCCCACCTCGTCATTCGCGCGGGGAGCAATCTTACACAGGAAAATCCCTCTGACGATTACCAGCGGCTCGGTCCGGTCGCAGCCCACTCCGCAGCCCGATTCACCATGCACTTTGTCGGTCAGATGCCATAGCCCGCGCAAGCGTAACCAAACCTCGCCCAAATTCTGGGAGTAGCTCCAAGTAGGTCTATTCAATGTATCCTTCCGAAGAAAGAAATTGCTCGATCGCATCTACGAACGTCTCGGCCTCAATAAATGCCTCCCGGGCCGTGCTTTGGTCAGTACTTATGATTTCGCCATAATCGTGAGCCTGGCGTCGGTTGAAAGCGAGGCGAAGGGAGCGGGACAAGCCACGGGAGAGTAGTCCTGGTTTATAAACTCACGATCAAAAAGCCCCAAGGCTCCGCTGTGCTTAGAAGCACTCAATTTTCGGGTAGCTAATACTGCAAGGACTCCGTAAAACATCGCGTAATATGCCAGATTCACCATCCCGCGCCACGCCTCTTGCGCGATCAAAATACTCGCCTCTCACGCTGTCTCGTGCGCCTGTTCCAGACGGTATAGTACTAACGCCCGGAGTTGATCGGACTCAGATGTCATACTTGGATACCGTCGCGTTCAATGATACGTAGAAGCGGATTGGCTCCAAACGGACCATGCTCAATTTGCTCAGGTGTAGCTACAATCGTTGCAACGACTCGATCATGCTCGAATCCCACTTCCCACGCCGCTTCATCAATCCGCCTTCGCTGAGCATTCGTCACCGATTCCACTACAAGATAAACATCGAAGTCCGACTCGTCAGTCGCATCCCCACGAGCACGCGAACCAAAGATTCGAAAATCAACCACCTTCACAGTTGCCGAGAATCGACGACGTAGTTCTCGAGCGATCTTCTGATCAGCTGTCGTCAGCATAGCGACTTTCCAGGATCTAAATAATTCAAGTCCTTTAGAAATAGACAAAGATAAGGGAATGCGCAAGGAGCATGCCTATCGGGATAGTGAATCGACATCCGCAGCGAATTTCACATCCATATCTGTCGTGAAGGGCTTCGTTAGAGGGGACATCGACGGGTTTTTCTCGCTCGGAATCGATAACCTCATCCAGTTGCTCCTCCTCGTCAGCCTCTTGCACGGTGTCCTGGGATTTCCGCCGGAGCTCATCTACGGAAGGATCCTTCCCGGTGTAGCGGTTTCCTTCCTTGTCGGCAACTTATTCTATGCCTGGCAAGCGCTCAAACTGGCCAAGAAGACCGGAAGGGAAGACGTCTGCGCCCTACCCTACGGAATCAATACGGTCTCCCTCATCGCCTTCGTCTTTCTCGTCATGCTGCCGACAAAGCAGATCGCCAAAGCGCAGGGATTGGAAGACCCCGATACGATCGCCTGGCAGGCAGGTCTGGTGGCCTGTTTCTCAACCGGAGTGATTGAGTTTCTCTGCGCCTTCGCCGCCAAGTGGGTGCGCTCAGTCACCCCACGCGCAGCCATGTTGGCGACGATTTCCGGCACCGGTCTCGCTTTTCTCTCTCTCGGTTTCATATATCAGCTCTACGCCCTGCCGATTGTCGGCCTGCCGACGCTCGCTCTCGTCTTCCTCGTCGTATTCGGCCGGGTCCAATTCTTCAAAGGCGTACCCGGAATGCTTGTCGTCATCATCGTCGGCACTGCCCTGGGATGGATCACGGGCGCCGCTCCCAGTGGTTCAAATCCACTTGAACAGTCGGGCTTCTACTTCCCCCTCCCCGTATTTCGAGACCTCATGGTCGGCCTATCAGGAGACAACATTGTACCCTTTCTATCGATCATCCTGCCCATGGGCCTGCTCAGCGGCCTGGCCTCCCTTCAGAATATCGAATCGGCGGAAGCTGCCGGCGATGCTTATCCTGAGCGACCCTCTCTGATTGTGAACGGCATCGGAACGGTAGCTGCTTCCCTTTTCGGATCCCCCTTTCCCACTTCCATCTACATCGGCCATCCCGGATGGAAGTCAATGGGAGCACGGGCCGGCTACTCGACTCTAAACGGAGTCTTCGTCACCATTATCTGCCTGACCGGAACGATTTCGCTTGTGGCATGGGCCATACCGATCGAAGCCGGATTGGCCATCTTCATCTGGATCGGTATGGTTCTAGCCGCTCAAGCATTCGAAGTAACGCCTAAGCGACATTACATGGCGGTGGTTGTCGGAATGATACCGGGAATCATAGCCTGGAGTGTACTAATCTCTAAGAGTTCCCTGCGGGCGGCGGGAGTCGGCTCAATGGAAGGCCTCGCATTTTCACCCGATCTCATCCACCACTTCCACGAATCAAACGTCTTCATTGAGGGGGGATTCGCCCTCGAGCAGGGATTTCTTTACACCGCCATGATTCTTTCCGCGACAACCGTTTATATCATTGATAGGAAATTCAGACATGCCGCCTTATGGAGTCTTTTGGCCGCCGCGCTCTGCCTCATTGGCCTCATGCATGCTTACCAATATACTTCCTCCGATACGGTTGTAAACCTCCCCTTACTGGATGCTCTGAGTTCCGGAGGTGATATCCGGTCGTGGAGCTGGAAGGAGCTTTTTCCGGCCTGGCCATGGGCCTGTGGATATCTCATTATGGCCGCAATCTTCTTTCTGACGCCTATGATTTCTCACAACGACTGAGGTGTAGACAAAGAGTTCAGCGTTCAGGGTCGAAATAATGACCCTCCTCCCTCGTTCCCGCTCCACTCCTGACTACGGAGGACAGGTCGTTTTGTTCAATGTTCGACAATCGGACAGAAGAAGTGATAGATAGTCTGATCGTTCCGGATTATCCGTGGTTCTCTCTCTTAGCGTTCCTCGATTTTCTATCGTATTCAGAACCAATACCTTATGTGTATCCGTGGAGAAAAACTTGCTAAAAACACAAGATTTGGAGGGGTTGTAGTACGACGAAGTTTACGATGAAGTTTGGGACCTAAATCACTTATGAAAGGCCCCATAAACGTATCGGGATTGCTACTGGCGGGAGGACGCGGAGAACGATTGGGAGTAGTTTCCAAGAGCCGATTAAAGCATCAGGGCAGAACATTACTCGAGATCACGATCAACAAAATGGAACCCTACTGCGACGAACTCCTGATCGGCGTTCCTCCAGAGGAGATGGATTCCGCATCCGCGATCACAGGCTTCCTTTCCATCAGCCTTCAAGTTTCGCTGAAAGAAGGTGGAAACACGCGGCAGGAGACCGTTGGCAAATTACTTGCCTGCGCTAAAGGGAAGCTCGTATTGATTCACGAAGTGGCGAGACCCTTCGCTCCGGATCGGCTATTTGAGGCAGTCGTCAATGCCGTCGTAAGTTCAGGGGCTGCCGCCTGTTTTCTCGACATGAGAATCCGCGATACGCTCGCCGAGCGAGACGGCGATTTCCTTGGAGATTCGATCGGCCCGAAGGCTATCGGAGGTATTCAGTGCCCCCAGGCCTTCAGGAGCGCTATTCTTCGGAAAACACTCCTGGAGGCGAACAAGGAGGGGTGGTTCGACAAATCCCTGTTGCCTCTCGTAAAACGGGCGGGTTATCCCGTCCGGCTTGTGGCGGGCAGCGAACAGAATTTTAAGATCACGTATCCCGAAGATCTGGAGGCAACCGGCATAACCGATGCCATATGACTTGCTCGCTGACACCGTGGTGATTATTCACCTTGGTTTTATCCTTTTCGCGTTATTTGGCGGCCTTCTGGTTTTAAAATGGCGTTGGCTCGTCTGGGCCCATCTTCCCGCATTTATCTGGGCCACTCTCATCGAATTCTACGGCTGGATCTGCCCGTTGACACACTTGGAGAATCGACTGCGGACGGCGGCAGGGAAATCCACCTTGGACCGGGGATTCGTCGAGGAGTACCTGCTCCCAGTCCTCTACCCGACGGGCCTCACCCGCGAGCAACAGGTATATCTGGGTCTTGCCGTCGCCGGGATCAATCTGATCATTTATGGGCTGCTCACTCGACGCCTATACAAATCACGACAGAATGAGCAAAGGCAGCCAAGGGGATCAGGAGCAGGGAACAATTCTTGATTTTGCTGAACTAGCCCGGACATTTCACACACATCGTAGTGAGACGGCGTAGGTTGCTGCGGATCAAGGTCTTTTCGCAGTCCGGCGGGCGACAGTGTGTTGGGACTCTCTGAGGTCGCCGGACAAGAGAAGGCCTTGAGGCGCAGTGACATCCGTGGTCGCAGCAGATGGTTTGTGAAATGTTCGGGCTAGCACCACCACCAAGTTCTTGCGAACGCGGCTCAAGAGACGGTCCAGCATTCAAAGGCACGCTAAACACGTACAAGCCGGGGTTCTGCTCTTTTGACATAGGCTGGCAAGAAGTCGGGGGATTATCACAGAAATCAGAAAATCAACGACTGCCCACAAGACTGGCACCGATGATCTTTGCGGAGGCGCCCACGCTCACCGTAAAGGCGAAGAAAGAACCAAAGTCGCGGGTGGCCAACATGCTGGTAAAGTAGAGCCCAGGGACACTGCATTGAAATCTCTTATCCAAGACCGGGAACCCGTCTTCAACCTTCATCGACGAGAGCAAGTTACCCGCGGCCAAGAAAGGCACGTTCGCCACACTCGGTTTATACCCGGTAGCGAGGATAACGTAGTCGATGCACAGTTCCTTCCCGTTGCTCAGCGAGATCGTGAGTTCTCCCGACTCCCTTTCCTCGCACAATTTGATCTCAGTCTCAGGCCAGACATCAACACCGTCCTGATCAATCCTCGGCCACAGCCACGGTTCGAGCTTGAGACGCCCTTCCGCCCAAAAGCGCAAGTCTACCTCTTTCTTTTCCAGAGGTGCCAACTGCCGATACCAGCCAGGATCGTCAACCATCGCATCCAAGAGGGGAGCCACCCATGACCAATCGGATTCCTCAAAATTCGGGGTTTTATGGCGAAGTGAAACATGGACCGCGTTGGCCCCGTGCTCACGAAGAAGCGCGGCCCATTCAAAAGCGCTCTGTCGTCCCCCAACGACCAGGCACCGCTTCCCCTTGAGTGAATCGAATTCCACAAAATCGCAAGTATGGCTGAAGCGCCCGTCCGGAAGGATTGCAGAGAGTTCGGGTGGAATGTGCTTAAAGTGCTTAAAGCCGAGTGCGAGCACAACGCTATCGGCCTCAATGATCTCGCCACCTTCAAGGGTCGCTCTGAATGGCCGGCGCGACCCTACCCCACCGTCGAGTCGCTGCACCACAGCAGAAGAGGGCTCAATCTCTTTCTCCTTTCGAAACCATTCAGCATACTTCAAGTAGCAGTCCATGCTGAGCGGCTCGACGACGGCTGGTTCAAGGTATTGCGTCTCCAAATACGCGTCAATGGTGTGGACGCCCAGTGGATCGAGATGCCAACTGCACGGTGAACGCAGAAACATCCCTTTCGGCATGTTTCGCTTCCAGAAATTCATCGGCTTCCCGACCACGACGTGATCGATTTCCAGATGGCGAGCATAGGCCGCCATGGCCAGCCCGAATGGGCCCGCACCGATAATGAGCAAATGGACTTTATTTGCTAACTCCATTCAAATGAAAACTCCCCCCCGGGCATGCCGAGACGGGCATTATCAAGTTCAGATTATTGGTGCTGGATTAATATCGCGCAAGTCCTCTTATCCTTTCAAAATAGAGGGCGTGATTCTTAGTTCTTCTTATTCTTCGTTCCGCAAGATCGATCTATAGAGCATACGACCGATGAGACTGCCTAGATCATTGTGCCTCCTCTTGTGTATCGGCGGATTGCCACTGGCGAACACGGTCAGTTCCGAGATTGCAGTAGGCTCCTCTTACGAGCAAGTCATTGCCGAACTCGGTCAACCCTCCGGTGAAATGAAGATGGGGCAGAAACGCATCCTCAGCTACAGAGGCGGTGTGGTGAAAATTGAAAACGGAAGGGTAGTCTATATCGACCCGCAGTTTAAGCAAAATGTGGCACGTGAGGAGGAACACGCCGCATTTGTAAATCAACAGAAGGCAAAGGGCCTCGTATTCCATAAAGGTCTGTGGGTGACTCCGGAAGAAAAACAAGGGGAAATACTAAGCCAACGCAGGCTTCGGAATAACCGCGTCGCGGCCACTATGCCCCCGATCAAAGACATCCGGGACGACGGCAGGATTATCGATCTCTATCGTGTCGCCATACCGGGCCAAATCACGATCATCGATTTCTACGCGGATTGGTGCGGCCCCTGCAAAGCGTTGAGCCCCCATCTCGAGCAGATTGCTGCGCGCCACCCGGATATTTTCCTACGCAAAATCGACATCGTCACCTGGGGTACTCCCGTCTGCAAACAATACAACATACGCTCCATACCGAATGTACGCATCTTCAACGGCGACGGCGAGATGGTGGGCGAGCCGACTTCCGGTCTTTCCGAAATTCGAAGAAATCTCATAAAGGCAAAATCGACGACGAATTAAGTATCTGTTTAGCGTTTCTGAGGCTGCCCCGTTCTTGCCTTGCCTCGGCGAAGGACTGTATCCACGGCTGCTGGTTTTAGCCACGCGCGAAGACGGGTGCCGGGGTGGCGCACGGTATACAGCTACAATATGCGATTACCACTGCGCGATTTCCTAATGGAACTTGCCGGTGAGGTTAGACAGGTAGGTATCGTATCCTTTTCCGATTGCACCGTAGGAGCGGGTTCGAACAATGTGTGTTTATGAACGATGCGGTGCTCACCTTCGGCATTTTCGCCTGCACATTCGCTATCGCTCGGCAAAAAGGCCTCCTCACTAAGATTGCTTCCCAGTAAGGCCCATGGACTCAAAAGAAAATCAAGAATCAAGGGCTGATCCCAATACCCGGGAAAATCAGTGGGTGGGACTGCTACTATCCCTCATCTTCTTTGCGATCTTCGCTACGATTATCTACGTTTTTACGGACTACTACCTCAAGTTTTCGAACTTTTACTGGGAGATATTCCTCGGCTCGCTGATTTTTCTTTTCTTTTTTGTGATTACTTTCCCCTGGCAAGGCCTGAAGGGCCTGTTTCGGCGAAGGAAAGATAGCTAGCTCGGGCAAGAGTTCGACAGCAAACGATCCAATCGGCGAAACAGAAAGTAGGCGCCTTCGGACAACGCCCAGAAGTATTCCTTATTTTGCAGAGCCCGCTCCCAACTCTCCGAATGGCTGGCAATTGAACGGATCGCTTCAAGATAACGGAACAATTCGGCTTTAGTTCTCCCATCATAGAGAACCTTATAGTCCTGCTCATGCCGATCCAGAAGGGTGTTTACTCTCTCGGCATATTCGTCGACGACCAACAAATGAGGATGGTGCTGAAAGCACCGTTTTTCAAACTTCGAGGGCAGACACTCGCAATACAGGGCCGCCTCGAAACATAGTTCAAAGACTCTGCGGGCAAAAGTGCAAGTCGGTTCAAACCCCTTTCTCATCGTTCCCCCGATCTCACCGGATGAATCAAAGCAGCTGAAAGCTTCCTTCTCGATCACTGCTTCAACATCCGCACTCGAAGTATCTCCAAGCCATTTCAAGGCATCGTCGAAAGTTGTGTAGGCGACCCCTTTGATTTTTGCGCCCTGGCGTGCCGTATTGATGACTTCCAGATCGGGATTCTCCTCCAACAGCTGCTCGAACGTTCTCAGGTAAATGATGAGGTTCTCATCCACGGGAACGGTTTCCAGCGTGTTGCCAGGCAGCATCCGGCATTCCTCGAGGTTGGCTACGATGCGATTTTCGTCAGAATAAAAGGAATCGATCGTATGCGTCTGTCCGTCCGCACCCAGCGCCATATCCTGCCCAACGAGACATATCCTTCGACAGCCCCACAGCCGTCCAAGATCGATCACGCTGGCAGACACAGTGCCCTGCTCGAGGAGACTCGTTCCCTGTTCATGTCCAAGCCTCTCCTGACCGAGACGAAGGAGCGGATTATTGCCGGTCCACGTGAGTATTCGGTCTCCGAATCTCTTTACTACGCCGGGATAGACATAATAGGGACAGACCAAATGAGTCTTATCGACGCTCACAGTAGCGTATCCTTTGGAGGTATCGGAACGGGGGTCGGCCGCCACTGTCAAGTGGGGCTCCACCCCAATCCTAATCAGCCGCCGATAGGCAGTATTGACGCAGATTACGAGGGCCTTTTTCCGAGCCTCTCGGAGGAAATCTCCCGCTTCGTCCAGGGAAGGCCCGGCGCCGACCAGGATGAGGGGTAGATCTGAGAAAGCGTTCTTAAGCACTCCGACATCCGGCGCACCGAGCAATCGAGGCAGATTAGTCAGCGAATTCTCCTGCAGAAGACCCCCATCCGACAGGTTCGTCCCAAACAATCGCATCCAAAATTCGAAAGTTCGCGCAAATTCGGTCAGAAACCGAGCATAGTAGTCTTCGGCGAGGGAGAACAGAGGAGAGAAAACCAGCGGCTGAACATCTCGAATCCTGGGAAATGGGACATCGTTAAGGGGTCGAAAGAAGGCATCGTCGAGCTCACCTACGCCGAGGAACAGTCGGCTATCGTTCAGTATCTCCGAGCAGTCGCGTTTCGAAAGCACCTCACCAAGAAGAAAAGGATCCTTTTCGCCGACAAACACAAAGGAACCCTCATCCAATTCTCGAAGGAGCGATTCGAGGTGAAGGCCGAGGCCAAAACCGGTAACCGCATAGAGCGTCTCCGATCCGAGAGAAAGCCCCTTCAGCCACCTTCCCACCAAGCTTGAAGGATTATCGCGCCCGTAGACAGAAACGGAACTATTACCTACCCCGAAAGTGAGCGTGAGAGGCTGTCCCTCGTCCGCTGAACAAAAACCAGTGGAGGATCTCCCCGATTCTTCAATTCGGCGCAGGACTTTCGGAAATCGACGCTCAAGGATTTCGCGATTTTCGCGTTGAAGGTTCATCGTATTCAGGGATTCGAGTGCTTAGCTTCCAATACCTTACACACCGTCCCCGAAATGACATTCAGTGCTCGCCTCAAGAGAGGGATCAGCCGGTTCGCGATGAGGTCTGAAAGATGTGCGATATCGCGATTTTCCGCGGCATGAAGAATCTCCAGAAACTTTCCCGTAAAGTCACAGTGAAGGGCTTGCACCGTAAACGACCGGTGAACTGCCCTATGGATCGCGGCATGCGCGAGGATCCTGGCAGTGTCCGGGTTCAAGAGGCTGCGAGCGGTTCGCCTGTTCGGGTCGGCTTCCAATTCGCCGGAGCGAGTTCGGCGATCTCGGTGATGTTCATGTCCGGCAATCTTTTGAGGACGTCAGTGAGGTAAGCGGATGGTTCAATTGCGTGCCGCCGGCAACTCTCAATGATCGAGTAAATTACGGCGCTTCTCCAACCGGCCTTGGGGTGGCCGATGAACATCCAGTTTTTCTTTCCCAGGGCGGTCGGCCGGATAGCATTCTCAATGAGGTTATTGTCGATTTCAACCTTGCCATGCTCGAGGTAGCGCTTGAGTGATTCCCACTGGTTCAGAGCATACTCAACGGCTTCACCCATTTTGCTCCGCGGCAAGGCCCGCCGTTTGAGTATAGGCAAGGCTTTGCCCAAGCGTTCCACGATCATCCGACCATGGCTTTTCCGGTAGGCTTCGCGCAAGGCGGGACCGGCCCGCTGTTCGCGCAGAGGGCGCTCGTCTCTGTAGAGATTGTGGATCTGCCGCACCACCCAGCCGGCCAGCTTCGGATTCTCATCCATCGCCTCCACAAATTTGCGTCGCAGGTGTGCCCAGCACCCAAACAGGGTAATCCCGTTATGCTCCCGGGCGAAACTGCCATAGGCTGCGTAACCGTCGGTTTGGAGCAACCCTTCGTATCCGTTGAGGAACTGCTCGAGACATTTTACCCCACGGCCTGTGTGCCAGTCGTAGAGCACCTCGCCGCCGGGTCGCCCGTAGACCCCCAGGTATCCTTTCCTGCAGCCCTCTTTCTTGCCTGCGTCCGGATCCAGGTAGCGGATGGGCGTTTCGTCCGCCTGGATGTAACCGCCCTCGAACAATTGTAAGCACATGTAGTTGTAGATGGGTTTTAGCCATTGCGCTACCTGGTGGATCCAATCGAGCATGCTCTGGCGCGCCACCCTTACTCCGTAGCGTTCCCGGAAAATCTTCTCCTGCCGATACAACGGCAGGTGATCGACGTATTTGCTCAGTAATATGTGCACCAAAAGCCCCACTCCAGGGAGCCCTTTTTCAATC
>CBDCEW010000028.1:0-20041 GCA_965215885.1 Candidatus Moanibacter sp. | reverse complement strand
ACCCGTTAATCGCTTTCCGTCAAGAGACAGGTACGCAGTCAAAAACTCATCAACGCGATCCGCGTATGACTCTTCGTTCGACACATAGATAGCGAGCGTATCAGAGCCGGAAGCAAAGTCGGTATGAGGGCTAAACCCCTCGCACTTATTCGATCTGATATACTCTTCTAGTTCACTTTTGGCCATATTAGTTCACTGAACCGGTTACGGAAATCCTCTGGTAATGTCGCCTCACGTTCATCTGCTTTTACCAGGTTCCATTTTAGTATCTCCAAGTTACGGTCAAGAAAACTGCAAACACAAATCCCGGTGGAAACGGAACTGTCGTGGATTCATCACTATAGAGCTTTTCAGGTATTCCCACATAGCAATAACTTTGCCCTTGGTTGTCCCGCATCAACCCCTTGAAAATTGCAGACGGATTTCGAAGCACTCCTTCAATCGCAATTGCTCAGAAGTATTGATTATCTGGACCTTTCTTTCGGAACTTGTCCAAACGTCGATAGGGAAGCCTGGCCTTCGTAATTCTGACACCACTTGGATCCAGTGCATCGATGTGACTGGAATCTCCCTTTCTGGTAAGTTACTTCCCTATCGCCCGAATCAGTCGACCGAACCTGGAATTTGTGCCCGGATTTAGTATACAAAGGTTGGTAAAATAACTCTGGAATCACGTGCGAATAGCAGAGGAAAGCCTCCTTTTCGCAGAGAGCGCATACACCTTTTCGCATCCTTGCCATTGGTCTCTGTATCCGGCTTTGCCAAAATTTTGCCAAAAAATCTGCCGATTATTGCCTGAATTGGGGAATAATCCGCAATGTGGGGTATGGTTAATCAGCATGACAGACAGCCGATATTATTCTATAAGTCGTTGATCATCAAATTGGTGGTGGGAGGAGGATTCGAACCTCCGAAGCGATACCGCAGCAGATTTACAGTCTGCCCCCTTTGACCACTTGGGTATCCCACCAGTCGCCAGAATCTAGCCCGGATATTTCACAAGCCATCTACTGCGATCCCGGCAAGCCGGGAACCATGAAGGCGTTGCGTTGTCAGCCGACTTCAAGGTGTCTAAACACGCTTTCATCCGCCTGCCTGCTGAAGCGTCTCCATGGACAGCAATCTACACGGCCTCGCGACGAAGTGTGTGAAATATCCGGGCCAGCAGCCTGAAGTTAGAGCCGAACACTCGATTGCCAAGTCTTTTTCTGCACATTTTTCGGGCCTTGGAAGGCCTTACTCGTTTATCGTGATGGCAGGTGCCATAGTTCGATCTTCGCAAGAAGGGGTCAAATAGAAGTCGATTCCGGTTAACCCCCTCCCACGTTCTTGTCCCGCTTGGCAAATAAATCTGCAAGAACTCTAAGACCATAAGCCACGACGCTGAACACGTACCAAAGGCCGGAAAAATGTAGGGTTAGAGAGGAGAAGGGAGAGTAGGCTTATCGGAGTTGTGACACTGCGGGATATTCCGCGCCGGCAGAACGCGGTAGCGGAGCGCATGGACCGGTGAAGCGGGATGCCCTTCGACAAGCTCAGGGCAGGCGGGATGCAGTGGGAAAGGTCGAGGTGAAATGTCAATTGTTTTCGCGTATGACAATTGATTGCTGGGAAATCTGTGAGATGTTCGGGCTAGCCCGGACATTTCACACACTTCGTAGCGAGACCGCGTAGATTGCTGCATATCAGAGACTTTCCGCAGCAAGGCGGGCGACAGTGTGTTAAGACCCTCTGAGGTCGCCGGGCAAGGGAAGGGTTTGAGATGCAGTGATATCTGCGATCGCAGCAGAAGATTTGTGAAATGTTCGGGCTAGAGGAGGCCGGCTTCGGAGAAGCTGTAATATCCGCGGCTGGCGGGATCGGAATGCTTTTGGCCGACAATTATATGGTCGAGAAGGTCAATTTCAACAGTCGCTGAAGCTTGGCGCAGCTGACGGGTGATTGAAATGTCGGACTTACTCGGTGATGGGTCGCCACTCGGATGATTGTGAACACAGATTACAGCCGATGCGCTCATACGGATGGCCTCCCGGAAGACTTCCCGCGGATGGACGAGGCTGTTGCTGGCGGTGCCGGAGGTAACCTCGACCCTCTTGATGAGACGGTTTTTTCGATTGAGACAGAGAACCCAAAATTTTTCCACTTCGAGACCTGCTGCAATCGGGCCAATGTACTCTGATACGGTATCGGGGGTGGGAAAAGCAGGATTGGGACCTCCTTCCTGAGAGAGGATTCGGCGGGCCACTTCCATAACAGTAATAAGCTGGAGTGCTTTCACCCGCCCGATGCCGTTGAGCTTAATGAAGTCGGATTCCGTCCAGGTAAGCAGACCGGCCAGCGAACCGGCTTCCGCGATAAGCCGACTGGAAAGGGCAAGGACATCCTGGTCTTTGCTCCCTTTTCGCAAAAGCATGGCCATTAGTTCGGTGTCGCTGAGAGCTGCCGCGCCCTGATTCCGGAGGCGCTCCTGTGGTCGCTCATTGACGGCCATATCTCGGAGGCGAAGGGGGTAGCGATTGGCGTCATTCACGACTCTGGAATACCGCGCCGTATTTTGAAGGAGATTCAGTAGTACTTTACGTAGGAATCCTTGCGCAGGCGGCGCAGCCAGCGATTTTGTGCCTCACGGGCTAATTGACCGGAAAGAATACTTTCGATCCGGTCCCGCACATGGCTCAATGGCTGTATTCCTTCGTCGCGCTTATTCTCGAGATAGAGGATAAAAAGCTGGTTTCCCAATTCGATGGGCTCACTGAACTTGTTGCGATCGAGATCGAACGCGGCCTCACTCAGTTCTCCGCGTAGATCGGCCCGATTTATCCAACCCCAATCGCCACCGCGATCGCTACGTGAGTCCTGGCTGTATCTCTTTGCCAAATTCGCGAATTCACCGCCCTCTTCGAGTTCGGATATTATGCGCTCGGCATTCTGTCTAAGCAAGTCCTTTGGCTCATCTGCGAGAGGTTTGAGCATGATGAGGCGGAGGTGCACGCTCTCTTCCTGAAAAAAGTGTATTTTATTTTGATTGTAAAACCCCTCGATCTTTTCCGGGCTGATTTCCGACTGGGACTTACGCATCTGTCCGCGCATCACGCTAACGATGATATTTTCTTCGAGATCCTTGCGAAATTTACGGGCGCTCTTACCTTCGGATCGGAGGCTCTCAAGGAATTTCCTGCGATCATTGTTAAAGTCTTCGATAAGGATTCGGTCGTATTCATTATCGACTACCGATCTGGGTATCCTTCTATTTTCATCGCTGTAAAAGTCCTTCACGATGAGGACGCGATCGATGAGCTGTTGAAGCACTTCAAAGTAGAGTTCCTCCATCTGGCGCTCAAACTCCACCGCAGAGCCCGATCTCGAGCGGAGCTGGCCGATAAGGGGAGCCATTTCCCTTCGCAGTTGTTCAAAAGTGATGACGCGATCTTCAGCGACAGCGGCAATACCGTGCTTAAAGGGAGGCTCCCAGATATTATGGACGGTCTGGGCGCCAAGTGAGGTTGTGGTAAACAGCCACAGAAGAATTGCCGAGTATTTCGATCTTCCTGACATTCCGGATTTCGCTCAGTTCCACTTTCTTGTCTCCAGGAGTCTGTCGGCAGAGTCCGGCAGGCTCCTGGTTAAAGCGCCGCGGCTGCTCCGTTTCGAGAATCGGCTCCCATCTTTTGACCCACTCCTTTTCAAGAAAGTTCGAATTTCTTTCAATCTTAAAATAGGGGCAGATGCTTTGAGGCGGGGGAAGCGATTTTTGATTCTGATATAATCGTCCTTTTTCGAGGAGGCCCTCAGGCACTTCAACCGATCGCCTTCAGTCTCGACGGAGAGGATTCCTTTCTCTTCCGCAAGACATCGAATTTCCGTTACAAGAATCAGGGCTTGTACTTCCTCAGGGTATGGACCGAAGCGATCTTCAAGGGCGATACCGATCTCCCTTACTTCGGAAATCTTGGGGGCCATGGCGAGCTGACGATAAAAATCAATACGGAGGCGCGATTCCTCGAGATAAGATGACGGTAGGTAGGCTTCCGTCGTCTCAATCCTCGATCTGGCCAGTTCAGCTTCTTTCAGTACCGCGAAACCGACGCGAACTTCGCTGGAAGATCGATTTTCGCCTTCGCCCATGACAACGAAATCGAGGTAGAGGGTGGCGCGTATGGTGTCCGCTCCCTTCTCTCCCTTAAGCCTGGAGATACTTTGGCGCAGGAGCTGACAGTAGAGTTCGAACCCAACCCCGGCGATGTAGCCGCTCTGTTCGGCGCCGAGTAGATTACCGGCTCCGCGCAGTTCGAGGTCTCTCATGGCGATTTTGAAGCCGGCGCCCAGCTGGTTGTATTGGCGGATGGCGGAAAGGCGTTTGCGAGCCTGGTCGATCAGCTGGGTATGCCGGTGGAGGAGCAGATATGCGTAAGCCTGTCGCTTAAACCGGCCGACTCGGCCTCGCAGCTGATAGAGTTGGGATAGGCCGAAGCGATCGGCACCCTCGATGATAATGGTGTTACAATTGGGAATATCCAGACCTGACTCAATTATGGTTGTGCAAACAAGAACGTCGAATTCCCCGGTCACAAAACGCGTCATAATGTCTTCCAGAACCCTTTCCTCCATCTGCCCGTGGCCGATTGCGATACGCAGATCGGGAAGCAGATCCTGAAGTCTGCGCGCCACCGAATCGATGGTTTGGACTCGATTGTGCAGGTAGAAGACCTGACCCCCTCGCGCGATCTCATAGGAAATTGAATCCTTAACCAGATCGACGTTGTAACTCTTTACCACGGTATGGATGGGAAGACGGTCAAGAGGTGGGGTTTCGATAACGCTCAGATCCCTCGCCCCTACGAGGGCAAGGTAGAGAGTGCGTGGAATGGGAGTGGCACTCATGTTGAGGACGTCAACATCTTCTTTGAGTCGTTTCAGTTTCTCTTTGTGACCTACACCGAATCGATGTTCTTCGTCGATGATGAGCAGCCCGAGACGATTAAAAGAGATGTCTCCGCTGAGGAGCCGGTGAGTTCCGATAATGATATCGACACGACCTGTGCGCAATTGGGAGAGGATTTGGCTCTGTTGTGATTTCGTTCGGAAACGGCTGAGCATCTCAACCGTAATCGGATAATCGGCCACGCGTTCACGAAAGGTATTCAGATGCTGTTGGGCGAGAACAGTAGTCGGCACCAGGACGGCTACCTGCATCCCGTCCATAACAGTTTTAAAAGACGCGCGCAGGGCTACTTCGGTTTTCCCGTAACCGACGTCGCCACAGATAAGTCGGTCCATCGGCCTGGGCAATTCGAGATCGCTCTTGGCATCCTCAATGGCCTGGAGTTGGTCGGGAGTCTCCCGATAAATAAAGGACTGTTCAAATTCCACCTGCCAGTCGCTGTCAGGGGAAAAGGCGTGGCCTTCCATGAGATTTCGTTTGGCCTGCAGATTTAAGAGATCAGCCGCGAAATCGAGGGTCGCTTTTTCGGCGGCACGACGCGTTTTCTCCCAGGACCGGGTTCCCAGCCGTCCCAGTTTTGGCCTGATCTTGGTGAGGCCGACATAGCGTGTGAGGAGGTGGGACTCGCTGAGCGGAAGATGCAAAGTAATTTCCTCGTCAAACTCAAGGGAGATCACTTCCTCGTTTCTCCCCCGCACGTCCATGGTTGTGAGACCGCGATAGAAGCATATACCGTGCTGAAGGTGAACGAGAGGATCCCCTTCGACGAGATCCGAAAAATCGAGGAGTTGGTCAACCTGGGCACGCGAAGGAAGTCTGCGTCTTCGAGCTCCCGCAAGGGAAGAGCGATAGCGACCGAAAATCTCGCTGTCGGAGAGGACGACAACGCCGGTGGTACCCTTGGGAAGAGACCAGTGCACGGTGTCATCCGGATCGTTGAAAGTGATACGGAATCCGTCGCGCAGGGAACCGCGGAGGTAGTGTGGACGGATGAGCTTGAGTTCGTCGTCGCGGTGAAGAATCTCCTTGAGGCGGTTCTCCTCTCCTTCGTTATTAGTGACGCAGTAGATTGCACAGGATTCCCGTTGCCATTCGAGCACCTGAAGAAGAAACCGATTTCGCGCCTCCTGTTCCGAATTTACACGGTCGATACCCAGTTCTGATTCGAGGCTGAGAGTGCGGTAGTTGCTCAAAGGCTCGGAATTCATGGCACGCCTCCCACAGGAGGTTCCAAATATGGGATCTTCGGCGTCGAGATCAGTCAGGGCCAACCATTTATCGAGGTTTGTGCGGCGATGATCAAAGAGCGTTTGAAAATTGGGAAAGGGAGACGGGATATCTTCCGGAAAATGGAAGCAGGCGGGGAATTCTCGAATAAGGCAGCCCGGCTCCGAAAATATCCAGCGCATATGGTCAGGGAGATAACCGAAAATATTGTGTTCCCGGACTTGCGCTCTTCGAAACTGTATTGAGGAGATGCTAATTGCATCATGATTCTCGAGCGATCGCTGGGTGGTGGGATCGAAGGACTTGATTGCCTCAATCTCGTCTCCGAAAAAGTCGATGCGGTAGGGTTGTTGGGCGTTAACCGGATACACGTCGATTAACCCTCCGCGAACGGCAAATTGTCCGGGATTTTCACAGAGCACCTCGGAGTCGTAGCGGAGCTGGCCGGCGAGTCTGTCCAGGATCTCCCGAAATTCGCAACGGCCGCCAACCCTGATACGAATCTCGCCCGCGGATAGGGCGGTTAAGGCGGGAACCGGGTGAAAGAATCCCCGTGGAGTGGTGAAGATGACTAACGGCCGTTCGGATCCCGAAGCGCTCCTGTGGTCTTTAAAAGCGGTGAGGGTGGCCAGGCGATCGCATTCAGTCTCAAAGGAACGCGGGTCATCCGAATCCAGGGCGGGAAGATCGGGGAGTATCTCTACTTTCGGAGTGACCTCTTCAAAGAAGGACTTGCTAAAGAACTCGAGATTCAGTGACGTGTAAAGATTATAGTGACTCTCAAAGGAACGCGGGTCATCCGAATCCAGGGCGGGAAGATCGGGGAGTATCTCTACTTTCGGAGTGACCTCTTCAAAGAAGGACTTGCTAAAGAACTCGAGATTCTCGGACCACTGTTCGGATTGGGAGTGACTTCGTGTAAAGATTATAGTGACGGGAGCTTCAGATTCTCGAAATAGAGCGCTGCAGATGGCGGGCACGGCTACTTCCGTAATTCCCGTTAAGAGGGTAGCGTTTCGCGGATCAGACAGTGTGGCGGTCTTCATCTCCAGGCTAGGAATCTGTCGGATTTAGCGTTCCTAACATTTCCATGGTATATATTTCAAGGTGACGGCTCGACATTCCGATCCAGACAAGACCGACAGAATCCTTTCTAGTCCCGCTCAGCGGGATCGGAATGGAACCGAGTATTTTCCTCGAAAGAGGCATAAAGTCCGATCCCCGCTGAGCGGGACTAGGTGGAATCCCTCCACTTCATAAGAGCGCTGCGCGCCGCAATCTCTTCCGCTTCTTTCTTTGAAGAACCCTCACCGTACCCCATCATCTTTCCTTTGATGAGTACTTCGACTTTGAAGGATTTCTTGTGGGCTGGTCCGGATTCTTCCGTAACTGCGTATTTGATGGCATCGTTGCCGAATTTCGGTTGGACGAATTCCTGGAGGTCCCCTTTTGGATTCTGGCCCGTAAGCAGAAACTCGAGGAGCTGGTCGATGTTGCCATACCAGGCGAGGACAGTCTTTTTGGCGGCCTTCCATCCGCTATCGAGATAGATGGCCCCGATTAAAGCCTCCAAAGCGTCTTCAAGGATGGAGTCGCGATCGCGGCCTCCATTTTGCTCCTCGCTTTCACTCATCCGGATGTAGCAGGGAAGTCCCAATTTACGTGAAAGATCGGCCAGGTTCGTGCCGCGCGAGAGGGCGGAACGGCATTGACTCAAAGTACCTTCACGTTCGGCGGGGAGAAGGTGAAAAAGCCGGTCGGCAAGAATGGTTGAAAGGACGGCGTCGCCGAGGAATTCCAGGCGCTGGTTGTGACCGCCGAGATGGGTTTCCTGGCGGGAAAAGGAAGGGTGCGTCATACTGCGCAAGAATAATTCGGGATCCTTGAAGCGGTAGCCGATCCGCCTCTGAAGTTTTCTCAGTTTCTTAATCTCGTCGACCATGGCGGCATCACTTCAGGTTGAATCGTTCGATTACCTCGAACGAAAGGTGTTTATATGCGATCGCTCCTTGTCCCAGACCATCGTACTGAAAGATCGGCTTTCCAAAGCTGGGTGCTTCGCTGAGACGCACCGTTCTTGGAATTACGGTATTAAAGACGAGTTCACCGAAATGACGGCGGATTTCACCGACAACCTGTCGATTGAGGTTGGTGCGGGAGTCGTACATCGTCATTATTATACCGCCGATATCCAAGACCCGGTTTACCCCCGCTTCCTTTAGTTGATCAACTACGGAAAGAATCTGTCCCAGGCCTTCCATGGCGAGGTATTCGCATTGCAGTGTAATGAGCAGATGATCGGCCGCTGCCAGACCATTCATGGAAAGCAGACCCAAGGCTGGGGGGCAGTCTACAATGATCGTGTCGTACTCACCTGAGTCCTTGAGAGGTTCGATGCAGCGGCGGAGTTGTATGAGATAGTCTTCACGTCGCGCCAACTCGATTTCGGTAGCGGCCAGATCGACTTCGGAGGGAATCAGAAAGAGATTTTCGTAGGGCGTGGAAATGATTGCTTCTCGGGCTTCTCCTTCACCGGAGATAGGTCCGTATATGCTCTGTTTGGTATCCCTTGCCATACCCAGGGCACTGGTGGCGTTGGCCTGGGGATCCAAATCCACGATCAGTGTCCTGACTGCTCTTTGTGCCAGAGCCGCCCCAAGGTTGACGGCAGTGGTAGTCTTGCCGACCCCACCTTTCTGATTTGCAATCGTAAATATTGTAGCCGCCATATCCCGGCAGTATGGTGCAGAGAGACAACCCGATGTCATTCCTTAATTTGAGCCTGATCTGGAGAAAACAGAAGCGGAATGTAAGGAAAGGAGTTCTGGTGCGACAAAAAACAGCTTGAAAGTCACAAAGGGATGTATCTTATAAGAGAACATTCCTTTTAATCGTTGGCGCGGTAGCCAAGTGGTAAGGCCGGAGTCTGCAAAACTCCTATACGCCGGTTCGATTCCGGCCCGCGCCTCCATTTACCTCTGGATATACCCACTTGGGTGGTGGATGTACCTACAAATTGCCATTTCCTGGAATGTTGGAATACGGCAGTGAAGTTCCAGATTAGTGAGATTTGTCTTTCACATACGAGATAGCAAATTTGTTGTTATATTTTCGTAGATAAGTTTGTCTCAAACCGAATGAATCATTGTGTGAAGATCCCCTTCCCCCGGGCCGGGGGGACATTCCTGACATTTTGTGCGCTGCTGGCAGGTCACGGATACGCGGTCGCCCAGGAACTCTTTGATCTGGAAGAAGCGGGAACTGAAGCGGGAGTAGTGTCGCGGTTCTACGGATCGGTGGGCAACGGGAATCTAGGCGTGCCGGTGGCGGGTGGATTCGACTGCGATGGCGACGGATTTGCCGACTACGCGTTCGCCGCGATTCAGGCCGATCCTCTGGGACGGGACGGCGCCGGGGAGGTTGCGCTTATTTTTGGGGATGGCACGATCGGGGGCGCCGTTGACACGGTGGGCTTTCAAGAGGGAATTTTGAAGATCGCCGGCGATCAGGACTTCGAGGTGGCGGGAGGGGAGATCTGGGTGGACGACGTAACGGGCGACGGACTTGGAGATCTCCTGATTTGCCGCCAGAACTTTACGCCGGGAGCGGGCCGGGAGGGCGCGGGAGCGCTTACTATTGTCGTTGGGAGCAATGCCCTGCGCGATCATGCAGCCGGTCTGGCTTACCTGGATCTGCGAGATCCTTCACCCGCAATAACGCTTGTTACGTTTTTTGGAGTGAGCGCGTATGATCGTCTCGGTATATGGACGAGAACGGGAGATGTGACCGGCGACGGTATTGCGGATATCGTGGTGGGTTCCGATGAAGTCGACGGCATGGATGAGCCCAACCGCGGCGCCGTCTATGTGATTCGGGGAGGGGCGCATCTGGATTCGAGCCAGACAGTCGATCTGGCGGACTTTGGCGCTACGGCACTTGTCGGGAACCTGGCGCGAATACATCCACCCGAAGGAAGCACGAGTTACCATTTCGGGGCTACCTGCCAGATCGCTGACCTCGACGGAAACGGTCGAAGCGAAGTGTTGGCGGCGGCCGCACTGACGCGGTCGGGTGCCGGTATCCGGCTTCCGGGAGCGTCTTCCGGGACTGGAATGAGCTTCGGCGGATCGACGGACGGGACGCTTTTATCGCATGGGACGACAATTTTCCGGAAGGGGCATGGCCGGCTGGTTACGAATTCACAATTACGGAGCCGACCATGGGTGAGAGCAGTGTGATCGAAGGTTCGAATGCAAACAGTGAATTCGCGGAAGATATCGTTGGGGGGCTGGATTATGACGGCGATGGTTCAGCGGATCTATTTTTGGGAGATCTCATCGGAAATGGCGGTAATGGCACCAATTCAGGAATTGGCTATCTAATATTCGATGCGGGATCTTTGAAAGGATTGAACTTTGGTATGGACGAACCGCCTGAGGAAATCCGATTCAGTGTGGTGGCGGGGCCAACGGCCGGATCCATTGGAACCGATACGACAGCGCAGGGAGATTTCAATGGGGACGGTTTGGCGGACTTGCTCATTGGCAACCCCAAAGATGATCCACAGGGGAGGATCAATGCCGGGACCATGCATGTGCTCTTCGGGCAGAATAAGGAGTGGCCGGAAGTAATCGATCTTGCGTCTTCCGGCCTCCCGCCTCCCAGTACCTTGAGAATAACCCAGATTGATGGGGCCAACGGTCGGGCGGGGAGCGATTCCGGCGATATTATCTGTTACAGCGCGGCGGCGGGCGACATCGACGGCGATGGCCGAGTAGACATTATTGTGAACGAGATGGAAGGCAATGGGCTGAGTCCCGGCACTGTAGACGTGGGAAACCTGCTTCTGATCAGCGGGGCTGCTCTCCCGGTTTCGGAATTGCCTGAACTTTCTTTTTCACCTGCCGCAATCGAGTTTCCATCGATTGAGGTGAGTGGAGGTTCGACCTCTCCAGAGACGGTCACTCTTGCATACTCAGGTAGTGAAACGATCTCCGGAATTTCCATCGCGATCGAGGGTTCTAGTAACTTCTCAATCACGAGTGACTCCGGTGAGACGGAGCTGGAGCCGGGCGAATCTCGGGTGATAATGGTGTCCTTTAATCCTTCCACTTCGGGCTTGAAAACTGCCAATTTGACACAGAGCAACGCGCTTGGGGTGGAGTCAGAAGGCGTAATGTTGAGCGGTTCCGGGTTTCGGTCTCCCGTAGCAGAGGACGATGCGTCTACCACCGACATTGACATGCCCGTCACTGTTGACGTCCTGGATAACGACTCCGATCCCGACGGCGACAATCTCAACCTCAGGGTTTTGGCTTTTCCGGACTATGGAAGAGCCGAACTCAGTGACGATAACACTATTTTGTATACCCCTGACGCGGGATTTGTCGGGACAGATTCCTTCCGATACCGCATCAGCGACGGTAGAGGGGGAACCGACAGCGCCACCGTTACGGTGGTCGTGGAGTTTGCCCTCGTCCCGGGAGGAGCTGCAAGGTTTGTCGACGACGGCACGGTATTTCAGGGGAATACCTACAATGGTTTTGAGTTGGTTGGTTCCAGTGCCATGTTTTCCTCGGTGGCTGGTGAAATCACTCGGGTATCCTTTCTCGATCCGGACGGTGACTTGGTCTTCGCCGAGTTTGGTAGCGAAGACCCAGCCACTACTTTAACGATCGAACTGGGCGATGCAGAGTTGGAACGCGATTCGCCCTACGATCAGCCAACTGTAAAGTATGCACAGGGGCTGGCCTCTTTTGCCATCGAAAACTCGACCGCGATCACTTTTTTCTCTGTCTTTACAGCAGGGAATGATTCGGCGCGTGTGGATCTTTCCTTGATCAAAGAAGACACTTTTTCGGGCTCGGTCGACGGGATCGCAGACATCAGCGATATCGTCGTACCCGTGCCCGAGGGTGAGACGCGTGAAATCGGGGGCATCAATGCAGCAAATGCCAATTTTGTGGGCGATGATGCCGCGATAGGGATCTTTGCCGATCGTGTCGCCTTTCGACAGTTTCTCTTTGTCGGCGATATCACACCTTCTGGCACTACCGCGCCCACCATTCGTATCGATCCCGATTCGTCACTTACAGCGATTCTCATCAACGGAGGCGATTTGGCGGAGGCGACCGGCAGTCTTCAGATCGATACTGCCGGTGCTGTCTACCCTTTCCCCATCCTTGCGACAGATGGGCGGCGTTCCATCACTGACAGCACGTTGCGGCCGGATCTCGGTGACGGTATTCTACCTCCGGTAGCCGATACCTTCGTCGCCGATGTCGATGCCTACTTCACTACTGACGGGCAGAACTCGGAGTTAAAGGATTCGATGGCGTCGGACTAAGCCGTCCCATACCGCTCAGCGGGATCACCGTATTTGCGAATCGGGGTACTAAGGATAGAGTCGAGTAGAATTGCTCTTCTTGGAATTGCAGGAGATAGAGATTGAGGCACGAGGGACCGGGAGATTTTATACTGTAGGAAGCGAGTCAAGGATGAAGTCCCCAATATTGTCGAATCGCGAGATACTGATTGTTGAGGATGAGCCGCTTTTGCGGAAGCGGTTGGCTGCTTATCTGGAGCGGGAGGGGGCGGAGGTTACGGCAGTGGGGTGTGTCGAAGAGGCACGCAATGCGCTGGGTGGGCTCTCCTTTGATTTTGCCCTGGTCGATATTAACCTTCCGGATGGAGAGGGGCTGGATTTGCTGAGGGAGAAGCGCTTTTCGCCGAATACGAGCATTGTAATAATGACGGCAGAGGGCGGCGTGAATAGTGCGGTGGAGGCGATGCGGTTGGGAGCGGGCGACTATCTCAACAAGCCGTTTCAGCACGAGGAGTTGCCAATCGTGTTTGAACGTTGCCGGCAGGCGAGGAAAACCTCCCGGCTGTTCGAACTGCAACAGGAGCGGGAGGTCGATACTGAGGAAAATTTCTTCTTTGGGGGTAGTTTGGCGGATATGCAACGCCAATTGGAAAGGATCCTCGAAACGGATAAGAGGCTGAGGGAAGGTTTGCCTCCCGTTCTCATTGAGGGCGAGACAGGCACGGGCAAGACGACAGTGGCTCGCTGGCTGCATCATCGGGGGCCGCGTGCCGAGCAGGCGTTGGTGGAGGTAAATTGTTCTGCGCTTCCCGAAAGTCTGGCGGAGTCCGAGCTGTTCGGACATGAGCGGGGTGCCTTTACGGATGCGCGCAGCGCCCGGATCGGTCTCTTTGAGGCGGCGGACGGCGGCACTCTCTTTCTCGATGAGATTCCGAGTCTCTACCCGGCGATCCAGGCCAAAGTGTTGACGGCAATCGAAGATGGAAAAATCCGTCGGGTGGGAGGCAACAAGGAGCTAGAGGTCGATGTGCGGTTGCTGGCAGCGACGAATGCGGATTTGGCGACTCTTGTGGAAGAAGGTGCTTTCCGGGAGGATCTTTACCATCGGCTCGATCTGCTGAGAATACGGATTCCCCCGCTTCGAAAGCGTGGCGAGGATATCATCGAACTTGCGGAATTTGTCCTGAAAGGACTCTGTCGACGCTACCGGATAAGAGACAAGGTGCTATCGTCGAAGGGGAAAGAGCAACTCCGACAGGCCCCATGGCCCGGTAATGTAAGGGAACTCGCACACGAACTGGAGCGCGCCATCGTTTTGGATGAGAGGGAAGAATTGGAATTCCCGGGTCTTCGCACGTTAAAGAGGGAATCGGAAGAGGCACCGGTTGGGCAGACAGATGACTGGCTGAATGGCGCCTGGCGTTTTCCTGAGAGCGGATTTGATTTGGAAGGTGCCATCAACCGAATTATCCATCGCGCCCTCCAACAGTCAGGAAACAATGTGTCGGCGGCTGCACGGCTGCTGGGGGTTAAGCGCGATTATATACGCTACCGGTTGAGGGAGAAATAGTGGGAAATATTTCCTATTATGCCGCGTTGGTTGGGGAGGGAAGTGGTAAATATTTCCAAAACTCTAAAGTAGAGAATGAGTGTTACTATGAAGAGCTTGTATATAACTTACTAATAAGAAGCAACTTAAGAAAATCTCTAAAATTGGCACAGAGGTTGCAAATCAGATCGGCATAAACGAGAGATGTATTTTCAGTAAAAAAAGCCAAAAAAGGAGAAATAAACATGAAGAGATCAATTACACTGAGTTTCTTAATTTTGTTCGCTGTCTTTTATTTCGGGGAGAGAGCCTGGGGTCAGAATGATGGCTCCGATAGTCCGGACCGCCCACAAGTGGATCGGCCTGATGTCCTTCCTCCCGACTTGCGTGACAAAATCGAAGATTACCGCACTGAAAGGCATGCCTTGAGGAGCGAACTGCGCGAGAGGCTGGCGGATTTGGACGACCCGACCAATGAAGAAATCCACGATGAAACCGGAGCTTTTCGTGAGGAAAACTCGGACCGCATCGATGCGCAGCGAGATCTTGCACGGATGATTCATGCTGATCTTCGTGATATTCGCCGAGACCGTCCTCATCGGCCACGACCCCGCCCGCACGATGGTGTGGTTCGGGACCGGATCACCGATTTTCGCACCGAACGCGACGCATTAAGGCAGGAGCGACATGATTTCCTGGAATCGATACAGGAACTTCCCGCAGACGAGAGAGAAACGGCCATAAGCGATTTTCGCGAAGAACATCGTCAGCGGGTCGAGGAGCAAAAAGAGCTTCGCCGGCAGATCCATCGAGATATCCGGGATAACATCGACGGAGATCGACGTTCAGACGAAGGAGATACTTAATCCGGATCGGTCTTACAAGCCGGGTAGGGGGTTTCCCGGCTCAGGCAGGCAATCCGCGTAACGCGAATTGCCTGTTTGTTTGTACCCGACGTTTCCCGTGAAACAAACTTCTATACATGCGGTTTAGAAGGAAGATAGAGTTACTGACGGAATAGGAATCTGCCGGACTTAGGGTCAGGCAGATTCCTTGGGTTGGAGGGCATCTCCTACCGCAACTGCACAATCGCTTGAGTTTATTGTCTAATCGATCCTGCCAGATAGTCTGTGTATTACTGCTCGTTGCGGCGACCACTTCCGGTAGGGATCCGAGTGTTGCAAATGAGACAGAAGAGGTAACTATCTCCTTTCCAGCGGATTCCTCCACAACCCTGGTTGAAATGGAGGAGTCTTCCACGGAAGGGGGGTTCCAGACGATCTCGCGAAGGGGTTTGATGCAGGCGCTCTCAGCGACGCGGAATTGGATGCCCTGATCGACGGTGCGGATCTCGAATCCAAAAGACCGGTGTGGGAGAGAGAAGTGAACGTCCAGCTTCTAGGGGGATGCTGGCCCACCGATGGGAAGATTCTGAGCGGTCTTTTGATGCGGGCCAATCGTTTGGGTCAGAAGTTGCATGTCTTCGGGCTGGAGGATTTTCGCAAGGGATGGGTTGGGCGTTGGCTGGAGGAAATGGACAAGCTGGAGTTTCAGATTTGTCTGGCCGCGGGCAAACCGAAGTCGAAGGGCAAGCTGAAGAAACACTACCGACGGTTGCTCAAGCGGGGCCGCAAGGCGGCCGACTCACTAACGGGGGAACTGAGCCATCTTGAAGAGGGCCTGTCGATGGATTCACTGCCTCCCACTCGCCGGGAGCTTCTGGAGCGGGCATTGAGCCAGATTACCGTAACGATAACGTTCTTCAAGGAGCTTTTCAGGAGGATGAGAGTTTCTATTTCGGCGCTGGGCTGGAGGTCTTTATTTGGAGACCCCGGGAAGAAGGGAAGGCCGATGTGTATTTTTATCTTCTGGGCGAATTTACCTTTTACAGCGATGCTGATGAGATCGACACGGAGGGTTTAGCTGTATTTCAAACACGGATTAGCAAGCCGCTATCAGCGAAGTGGGAGATCGGAACAACCGCCCAGTATATCTACTCGAATGAGGTGTTTGATATTTCGGCGACCGAAGTTCAGTCTGAAGCGACCATTCTCAGACTCCATCAGTTTGAAGTTCGACCCTTTTTCAAGCGGGATCTGGGAGGTGGTCGCTACGGGCAGTTGGAAGTCGGGGCGAAAAGGAGTTTTTTTATGACTTCCAGGGACGACTATACGGAGCCTGCGGCAAAGCTATTGTTTGGCATCAAATATCCGCGGAAATCGAAACTGGAATTCAGTTACGCGGCTGGGAGGAGAGTTTATGATACAAGAAACCAACGCGATGCCGAGGGCTTTTCTATCGACGAGTCCAGGCTCGAGTGGAGCTGGCATGATTTTCGAGTTAACTGGAAGAAGAGCTGGGGCAGGGACAATAACCTTCGAACCGCTACGAGATTAGGCTTTAAATTGAACCGCGATAACGCCTCCGGTATTATGATATTATGATTTCTCCCGCTACAGCGCCAGCGAGAAGCTTACCTATGAGAAAAAAGGCTGGAAATTGATTGGTGAGGTGCGACTGAGCTATTACGATTACGTTCTGCAGACGGTCGATTTTGAAGAACCTGATGTGCTGGAACGCCAACGTCTTCGAGTCGGTCGAGGCGATGGTGCGTTGGGGGCTCAAACGGCGCGATATGAGCGGGATTGAGGCGATCGGAGTCGATGAGGTGCAGTATCATCGAGGCCATCACTATCTCACCGTGGTCTACCAGCTTGACGAGGGGCGGCGGCGGCTATTGGGCGTATTCAATAAGCGCAACGTAAAATCGCTCTTGCGTTTTTTCTGGGAATTGGGAGCGCAAAAGAGCAGCCAGATCCTCTACGTCTGCTCGGATCTGTGGAAGCCTTACCTCAAAGTGATCAAGAAAAAGGCACCCCAGGCGCTGCACATCCTCGATCGCTTCCACTTGGTAGCCAACCTGAACAAGGCCCTCAATGAGATTCGTGCTGCGGAAGCCAGGCGATTGCAACGGGACGGCTACATCAACGTGCTGGTCAAAAGCAAATACTGTTTCTTGAAAAATCCGCAAAATCTCACCCCCACCCAACAGATCCGCCTCAAGGAGGTGCTCCAATACGATCTGAAGAGCGTGCGGGCCTATCTACTAAAGGAGAGCTTTCAGCTCTTGTGGCATTATAAAAGTCCCTACTGGGCCCAATGGTATCTGAAAAAATGGTGCACGCGCGCCATGCGTTCGCGCCTCAAACCGATCAAAAGGTTCGTGCGCTCGGTGCGCAAACACGAGCCGCTCATCCTCAACTGGTTTCGGGCCAAAAAGGCCTTTTCCTGCGGCATTGTGGAGGGCTTTAACCGCAATATAAATCTCACTATCAGAAAAGCATACGGCTTTAAGAGCTTCGAAGTGCTTAAGATCGCCCTATTTCATACCATGATCCGGCTGGAGAAGAAACTGGGAAAAAAAGTGAAGCTCTTCGGGGAGTACGCTTACGAAGCGAATGATTCCAATCGCCGCGAAGTCGAATACAATCAGAACTCGGTTTTCTTTGGTATCGATAGAGCCTTCTAGTCCCGGCATCCCGCTGAGCGCATACGCGCGTAAACCTTATTTTCGCAACTTAGTCAGATTCAAAGACTTGCGAGGTATTTTGCGGCGGAGTATGAGGGTGTCTCTATCCTCGAGGTTCCACTCCATTTGTTCGCCCTTTTCTATTTGCTTCGTTTCGACCACAGCGGTGAGGAAATTCGCAGTTGAGCGAGTGCATTTTGGCCGGGTTATCTTCTCTACTTTTACCGTCTACCCCATTTTTTTTCACTTTGGCAGCATTTTATACTGTACATCCGTTCATATATAGGATTTATCCTTCGGATGCAAAGTATAAAAAAAGCTGATTGTATCCGTCAAACCTTCCGTAAGTTGAACCTCACAGCCCTCGCTAAACAGAGTGGTTTTAGAGAGAGGAAATCGCGCAAGATCTCCCCTCTGAACTTTGTTTTGGCTTTGCTGGCGATGGCTTCTAAGGGGGCCTTGTCCCTTGGCAAAGAAGCCGAGCTTATTGGATTCTTAGCCAACCGCACCATTCCCAGACAAGCGGTCCAAAAGTGCGCCAAAAAAGCCACCGCTTTTATGACCTTAGTGCTCCTGAGGCTTTTAGAACTTAAAGCTTATGGGCCTGTGGGCAGAGCTGTTCCAAATTGCATGAGGAGCTTTGAACGGGTTCTCATTGCCGACAGCACTTCGATTGGCTTGCCTAAGGTCCTGGCCCCCTTCTTCCCCGGAGCGTCCAATCAGACAGGCTCCAAACAGGCTCAACTGAAGATTCAGGCCTATTACGATCTGCGCAATGAATCCTTCGTTGACTTCAGCCTCAGTAGCTTCCGAAAAAACGATCAGGCTGCTTCCAAAGACATTCTCGCTCTCGCTCAACCCAACGACTTGATCCTGCGCGACTTAGGCTATTTTGTCCTCGATGTCTTTAAGCAACTCGATCAGCGCGGCTGCTTCTTTGTGAGTCGTTTGAAAACCGGCACTTGCCTTTTAGCCAACGAAGGCGATGAAGAGCTCGATCTACGCAAACTTTTACGTGGCCAAAAGCTTCTCGATATGCCCGTTCGGGTGGGTAAAAAAGCCAAGCTTCCGGTTCGTCTGATCGCCGTCAAACTCCCTCAGAAGGTGGCCCATAAACGCCGCCGCGAGCATAGACAAAACCGCGACAATAGACTTCGATATACCAGCCGCACCAGCTTCCTTCTCGGTTTCCAAATCTTTATTACAAACCTCCATCAGAAAGACTTTAGCCCTAAGCAGATTCTGAGCTTTTACGGGCTTCGCTGGCGCATCGAAGTTCTCTTTGAGGCCTTTAAGCAACATCTTAATCTCGGTCAGGTCAAAGAGACTACTCCCTACCAGGTTGAGCTTCTTATCTACGCCCGTCTCATCCTCATTACCCACTTACTCAACTTCGTCTATGGTCCCCTTAGACACTATTCGAATACCAGTTTGTCCTCTCCTCTGAGTATCCTTAAATTCTCCTACTGGTTTGGCTTCTTTGCTCCCTACTTCTTCATCCTCTCTCACATTCCCAAAGATCAGATCATCCCCCGATGGCTCAAACAAATCCCCAAACACTGCACCTATGAAAAGCGTTCTCGACTTGATTTCCTCTCTTGTTTCTTCTCCTTAGGTTAACGCAAATGCGCGCAGCGGGACTAGAAAGGAATGTGTCGGTCTCATCTTCCTCGGAATCTCCATCTCTCACCAGAGAATCTGTACCTCAGAGATGTTTAGAAAGCTAAGTCCGACAGATTCTTAACGAACGGCAAAGAATTGGGAAAAGAAAGAGAATGTGGACGAGGAGAAAAACAGGAATCTGTCAATGAGAGTCACCCTCACCGTGATTCCTCTTATTCTCGTGATATTCGGTGGAATCATAGGATTGGTTAGTTTGAAGCTCCGCGAGGAAGTGCGAGAGCAAATTATCTCTCGAGATGCTGAAGTGCTCTATCCCGTGGCGTTGATGTATCTCTCTCAAAGTGAAGAAGACGTTCTTCTGGATCCCCTTGCCGATCCCTACATTGGGGATACGGCCGATCTTCTGGACGTCGTCTTGAGCACATCCGAACTCAAGGGTGTGTTTGCTGTTAGGTTGTTCGATATCGAAGGCCGGTTTAGCGGTGCGGTTCCCGCGGAATTTCTAAAAGGGGAGTTGGCGAAAGAGGATATGGAAGAGATACGAAAGCTGCGTCCGGTGAGTCACTTTCGATTTAGGGGAAGATTGGGGGACTACTTTGTAGAGACGGCAGGGAGGGAGCAGGAAGAGGGTATTCCACTGTTGGAGGTGATCTTGCCCTTGCATATAAATGTTACGGGTGAGGTACTTGGAGTTGCACAATATCTGATCGACGGCAGCAGTGTAGTGGCGGAGTTTGAAGAACTGGACAAGAATATCGGCCTTCAAGCGGTAGTAGCATTTGCCAGCGGTAGCCTGATAATCGGCCTTATTCTATTTTGGGCTTTTCGTCGATTGCGAAAGAGCAA
>CBDCEW010000027.1:0-23245 GCA_965215885.1 Candidatus Moanibacter sp. | reverse complement strand
TCTCAGGTCCGCGGAAGATGGCGAATGCGCCGAGCATCAGGCTTTCGTAGGGCGTGACATTCAGATCATACAGAGCCACCCTGTGATCCGGTCGCGCTGGGTCCGGCAGGTCGTATCGATCGCATCGCTGCCAGAATACTTCGCCGATGGCGGGGTCCCAGTCAGCACCATCCAGAAAGTCGTCCCGTTCGTGATAATACCGGGCTCGCAGTTTTCCCAGTTTCATGCTGGATCGCCGCACGCTCATACACCATTTCTTGCGGAACGGATTGTAAAAGAACGAAGTGTTGTCGCCGACGGGTGTCGTTTCAACTGGATCGGACCAGTGGATCCCATCCGCGGATATGTGAAGCTGGCCAACGCTCGACGTCGATCCATCGCGACCGGTAACTCTGTAAAACTGGAACATCTTGAATCGCTCGTCGCGGGTCCTTGCATCGTGGTCGAGCCAGACAAGACATCCGTCACGATCCGCGCCTTCGTCGTGTGGCCAAACGAGATTCGTGCCGGGTACGACATCGTAGTTTGGACGATGCCAGTGGATGCCGTCTTCACTGATGGCCATCGCCGTGCTGTGGAACCAGCCGGGCATATACCAGAGTTTGTAGAGGTTTTCTTCCGGGTCGTAACAGATCCCGTCGTTGAACGGCGCGGCCATCGGACAGTTGCCGTTGTCCAGTTCGTGCTCTGTTTCCGGAGAGAGGACCGGATTCGCGGGATCGAGTTCCGGTTTTACGAAGACGCGAGAGAGCGTGGTTTCCTCGATCAGGAAGTCGTCGACGAAAAGCTGGCGTCCGGTGTCGATCGTGATGATCGCGGGCGGGTGGTCGAGGTAGGGGACAGATAGCGGCTCAGAGGATGCCTCGGGCGTGTCGCGAGGCGGCCAGGGATCGCTAAGAAGCGTGATGGTATGATCCGTGGACATAGGTAACACATTATGTTTCTAAAAACGGTTTAGAATTGGCAAGTGGTTTGGAATCGGGCGGTGCGATATGTGGTTAACGGCGGTGTGCTCGCCTCTTCACCCTTGCCTTCTCATCCCGGCAGAACGCAATGAAGTGACTCGAATCCTCGCGGGAGCGGCTTCGGACTCAAATTGCTCCGTCAAGGTCGTCTCTGGAATCAGTGCAGAGGGAAGCGCCGAGGCCATCGATCACGCCGTCGGCGCGAAAGAAGCCGGCGCCGACGGACGCACCTGAGCCTGAACTACCAAACCCCTTACCACGTCCATGCACGGGCAGCGTGCTTACAGACGATAATCCGTAAGGTTTCATCTTTCTGCTAGCTATTTTCTTGCCATCTCTCTCTGCTTGCTCCGCGATCTCCGCGGTTTAATCGCTTCGGGTTTAATTCCCCGAAGCTTGCTTCGTTTCTAATTCATAAAGTCTAATATCAAATGCCTCGGGGCTTGCCCCGAGGATCTTTACTCTCTGGTTCTTCGAATAACCGGGTCTAATTCATGCTGACGGATACTGCAATTCAGGATTTTCGAGAAAGTGGATTTCTCGTCTTCGAGGCATTGATCTCCGGCGAGAGGCTTGCCTGGTATACTTCCGTCTTCGACGAACTGGTGGAGAGGGGCCGTTCGCTGGCGGAAAGCGATAAAAACTGGAATCTGGAACTCGACAGGAGCGAAGAGCCTATACCGGGTATGCTTCATAAGATTCAAGGAGTATGTGTGGAGGAGCCGCGGATCCTCGAACTCGCGCGCGAACCGGCGATTGTTGAACGGGCGAGATGCCTTGTGGGCGACGACTTCGATGTCTTCGGCACGAAGTTTTTTCCAAAACTGCCACGCCTCGGTACGTCGACGCATTGGCACCAGGACAACTACTATTTTGGAACTGATTCCGATCGCATCCTCAGTTGCGGGATCTATTTGGAAGAGTCGGATTGCGACAACGGGTGTCTTCGCGTCGTTCCCGGCAGTCACCTCAGTGGTGAGATTGCGGATCACGTCAAGGATGGGCAGACCTACGGAAGCTGGACTGAAGTGGACGAATCAGCCGCGCTCGATCTGGTCGTACCCGGCGGGACAGTCGTGTTCTTTTCCGCCAATCTTCTACACGGCTCATATGACAACACTTCCGACCGAACCCGGTACAGCACCGCCTGGCACTATATTCCAAGCGATGTGAATCCTTCAAAATTCAAGCGGGGAGTCTACGAGGATCGCCATCCGGTTTGTCCAGCGTCTTCAAACCACGTGCTCTCCTAGGCAGAACCAAAAGCGGGTGTTCCCGGAGCCTGCACCTCGATGGTTCGGCCCTCTGTCTTTCTTCACCCCATCTTTCAGTGAGATCGAGCGAGTAGTAGTAGACGTATCCACCCTCGATCGTGATCGAACGGAAATAGGCGACGCTCCTTCTGATTGCGTCGACCGCGGTATTCGCGAGTTCCTCATGGGAGTGGGATTCCGCTGCGCAGAAAGACGAAATCGCTGACTTTCTGAATCATCATCGTGCGCGGAGCGCCCGATCCACCCTGCCGTACGGCAGGGTGGATCGTGGTGGAACCCGTCTTCGTTGCGCGAGCGCAACTTCGCCGAGGCAGGCGGCGCCGGGGCCCCCTTGCCACGCCGTAGCAGTCTTCTGAGCAGGGCGTAGGCGGGTCCGGGGGCGTTTGTTTCAACACCGAGAACAGCAAGGGCAAATACAGTCTAAATGGCGATTGAGTTAGATAGCCCGTCCGCGTCAAGCCGGGACCGGGTGTCTTAATAAGTGCGTCTATTCGAAATTGTATATTCGTTATTCGTCGAAATACGAACAAACGTCAACCGACAACGACCGCCGCCGCATTCCGACTTTTCACTTTGCAGTCGCTAGCTCTGAGCGTCGAACTTGAGCGTTCCGAATTTCGGTGTGGTTCGACGGGAAGGCTTATGCTATGTAAGGTTTCAGCCCCACCCAAGCCCGGAATTGAAGAAGGGAATTGATCGTTTCCACAGAGTCGGACAGACTCACCAGAGAATACTCAGACTAATGATGCAACGACCTGGCAGAAAAATTCAGATATTTCTTTCCGATGGCAACCCGCAAGGGGTAAAAATCGGGGAATTGCAGGATGCTGAACCGGTGGACAGAAGCAGGATTTTTGATGGGAGAAGTGTAAGAGTCGTGGAAAGTTGCGGCTGTAATACGAGTTTCAGGGTGGAGGTGAAGGTGTGAGCTCGTTCGTGCCGAAATATCGCATCACGAACCGCGTCGCGGCCTCTCTGACCGGGATTGAGCGGGCGCGCGGGTTCCTTGAAGCCGCCACACTGTCGGAGGCCTGGGTTCAGCGAATGGCCGACCAAGCTCTCCTGCTTGAAGCTCATCATACCACCCATATCGAAGGCACCCGCCTGACCCTCGAACAGGCCGAACGCTTGCTGGCCGGGGAGGCAGTTCCGGAGGCGGATCCCGACGACACCCGCGAACTACTGAACTACCGCGACGCTTTCAACTTCGTGAGCGAGTATCTGGATGGCAAGGGGCCGATAACCGAAGGGCTCGTTCGGGAGATCCACAAACGTCTGGTCCAGGGCGTTCGTGGCGGAGAAGCGCAACCGGGAAAGTATCGTGTCGTTCAGAACTACGTCGTCAATTCAGCGACAGGTGAAACCGTCTACACACCGCCGCCTCCCGGCAATGTGCCCGATCTGATGTGGGAATTGGTCAGCTGGCTGAATTCTACCAGGGATACCCATCCCGTACTTGTCAGTGGGATTGCCCAGTTCCAATTAGTGCATATTCACCCGTTCCGTGACGGCAACGGACGAGTATCCCGTCTGCTGTCCACGCTCTGTCTCTATCGGGAAGGATACGATTTCAAGCGGCTTTTTACGATCAGCGAGTATTATGACCGAGACCGGCCCGCTTTCTATGGGGCAATTCAAAGCGTGCGCGAGCAGGACATGGAATTGGCTGAATGGTTGGAGTTCTTCGTGACCGGGTTGGAAACCCAGCTGAACGAGGTGAAGGAACGCGGTAAACGCATTATCGCGGCCGATGCGCTTTGCGCGCGTTACGACCTGAATGATAGGCAGCGTTCTCTAATACTCCTCTTGATGGACCAAGAGGAAGTCAGTCTGGGAGATTATCAGGGGGCTTGTTTCAGCGCCTCCAGACGGTCTTTGCAACGCGACTTACAGGCGTTAACTCGGAAAGGCGTCTTGGTGTTGAAGGGGGCAACGAACAGAGCACGCTACCTGCTGAAGGAGAAGGTGATATGAAAACTTACGCCAAACTTGCGCCATAACTTGCGCCAGGTTCGCGCCACAACTTGCGCCACAACTGCCGGAGACCGCAACAGTGGCCAATGAAACAAGCAAAAGTCTAATTGTTGATGGATGACGTTTGATTGTTCAGGTGGAGGAGTGTAAGAGAAGAAACGAATCAGCGATCAGCCATCATCGATCCGGCAGCCTTGGAGTCGCTGTTCGCCCCTTGGCAAGAGCAGACGGTAGATCGGTGCGAGTGACATTGGGGGGTTGCACGGTCGGCGCAGGAAACTATGGTGAATCGCAGTAGAAATAGGATCAACAGGTGAGGAGGATTACGATGAAGACGATTGTGGACGGTCCCGTAACACCAAACTTTACGCCGGTGAGTTTTCGCAGCCGGGTTAAGCTGGAATTGCTTGGGGAAACAGGCGTCTCCAGAGAGATGCGGGAGGCAGCTGATATGGCGCCTTCCGGGGAGTGCGTCTTCTTGGGTTTACCCTTTCGAGTGAATCGGGTAGCCGTTGTGGCCGAGAAGGTGGTGACGATGCGAATCCGTCCTACCCGGGCAGAATGGTTCGTCGTTCTGCACACTTCCGATGTGCGTCCCGATCCGGTCAATAAGGACGGTTTCATATCGCCTATGCATGGGATTGGAAAGCTGGGAGAACACGCCGCGGATTACGTCTTTGTTTATGAGGATGGGAGCGAAGTGCGTGTTCCCATACGGCGCCGGTATGAAATTGGACCGGTTCAACGAATTTGGGGCGAGAACTGCGCGGAATGTGTACCTCATGCGACTGCGGCGCCGATGAAAGACCTGCCTGAGCAGGGAGGAACAACGCGATGGGGCCGGCGACAGAGCCGGGTTGATTGGCGCGATCTTTCCCGCTGGACGAACTGGCTCTGGGCGTTTCGTAATTCGAATTCCCGGAAAGCTGTGGTGGCAATTCGACTGGAGCCCGTTTGCGGAATTGTTGTGCTTTCGGCCCTATCCGCCGGAAAGGCGAGGTCACATCCTTTGAGGTGGGAACGGCGAAAAAAGGCAGTCCTTCGCATGCCGCGGAATACAGCTTTCGATTCCGTGCTCGATGAAAGCGGACTCTATAAACAGGTGCAACTCGATCTAGGGCAGGTAATATCGGTCGAACCGCGATTCATCTACCCGAATCACTGTTGGCCGACCACCCGCCAGAATCTAAAGCCGGAAGAATCCGAGCGTGAACTCATAGTCGAATTTGCGGCGCATCCGGATGCCCGCTTTCACCTCTGGAACGGTCGTACCGTCCCCGTGAGCCGACTGAAATCGAATGGAGAATCAAAGTCGACGCCGCTGTCAGGCGTAAGACCATCCGACCAACGGGTCCGGATTGTCACAAGGCTCGCAGGGAGTCGAGAGCACGTTCCCGTAAAGCTCCACCTTCATGGGGAGGATGGTGAGTATCTGGCACCGGTCGACCGCCATCGTATCCCGAACAAAGAATGGTTCGAGGATTATGGCACGGAATACTGCCATGGTCCGCACCGGTGCTCCTATATTCCGGGGACGGTTGAAGTGGATTTGCCCCTGGGCAAAGTCTACGTCGAAGTCACCAAGGGCTTCGAGATCAGGCCAGTCCGGAAGGTTGTGCGGGTGAAGCGATCGACCCGTGAGATCGTGATCGAACTGGATAAGGTGCTATTGTGGCGGGAACGTGGGTGGGTAACAGCCGACACCCACGTCCATTTCCTTTCGCCTGCCACCGCCATGCTGGAAGGCTCAGCGGAGGGTGTAAATCTGATCAATCTTCTCGCGAGCCAGTGGGGCGAACTGATGTCGAATGTGGGCGACTTTGACGGAAAGACGACATTCGGCTCGCGGGAGGCCGGCGGGGAGGGTGAATACCTGGTTCGGGTAGGGACGGAGAATCGGCAGCATGTTCTGGGGCACATCTCCCTTCTCGGTTACGGAGGGGAAATGATCAACCCGATGTGCAGCGGGGGCCCCAACGAGTCCGCCATTGGAGATCCAGTTGAGATCCTGATGACGGAGTGGGCGCGAAAGTGCAAAGAGCAGGGCGGCCTTGTCATCATGCCGCATTTTCCGCAGCCGCGAATGGAAAACGCTGCCTGCCTCGTGTTGGAGGAGATCGACGGTATCGAGATGTGCTCGTGGGGCGACCTCTACAGTGGGATCAGTCCCTATTCGCTTTCCGATTGGTATCGGTATCTCAACAATGGCTACCTCGTGGCAGCTGTCGGGGGAACCGATAAGATGAGCGCCGACACTGCGGTTGGCACAATCCGCACCTATGCGCGGATTGGGCCCGAGGAGGAGTTTACGAACGAGTCGTGGATGAATTCGGTGCGCGGTGGCGAGACCTTTTGCACCTACGGGCCGCTTCTCGAGTTTGCGGTCGATGGTAAGACGATGGGCAGCAGGTTTTCCCTCTCCTCGACCGGCGGAACCGTCGATGTAACGTGGAAAGCGGCCAGCGTCTACATCCCGATGACGCGGGTGGAACTCGTCGTTAATGGTGAGATTCGAGAGAGCCAAAGCGTGAACCCGAGCGAGGATGAGGGAAGCTGGACGGTGAAGGTGGACCGCAGTTCGTGGTTGGCTTTGCTGGTGCGGGCCAAATACAGCGATCCCGATAAGCCCGAAATGATCGGGGCACATTCGACACCGGTGATGATCGACGTAGCTGGAAGTCCATTTTACGCCGAGGCTGACGCCGTGACGATTCTCGAGCAGATCGAAGCCTCCATCGCTTATCTGGATATTATCGGGACGCGGGCCGAGGGTCGGCGCTACAAGCAGATGCGATTGGTTTTGGAATCGGCCTATCGGCGCCTCCACAATCGCATGCACGAGAGGGGATTCGATCACGACCACAGCCATGCGACCGACCATGCGGAGCATCATTAGGTGATGAAGGTACGAGTTCAGCGTGATTGCTTATGGTGGTCTTAAAGTTCTTGCAAATTTGTGCGGTCTTCGGGGTCATGACCTTAGGAAGTTGCTGTTTTTCAGCTTCGCTTAAGGGGTCAGGCCTTGCAAATCGCCCTTCGACAAAGCTCAGGGACTGCGTCACGCTCCGGGCAATTTGCTAAGGCGGCTGACCCGAATGGCGCTAAGATAAGCCAAAAATAATTGTAAAAAATATGTAAAAAGCTTGTACTATGACCGTTAGTAGGCTAATCTTGTTGTATGAAAAATATGACAAGATTCCTGCCTGGGTTTAATCACATTCTATGCGGTCGCCCGCCTAAGTCGGCCCTGGCACAATTAAAGCAAAAACTGGCTCATCTAAGAGAGTCAACTCTATCGGAGTTGTCGGATCTGTTTGATCGGTGGATTCCTCTGGGAGTTTTGCAACCCAAGAGCGAAAAAGAAAACAGCCGGGAACGAGTCTACTCACTCAGAACGACCTTCTGGGGCTTTCTGTTCCAGGTGCTCTCCCCGCAGACAGCCTGCCGGGAGGTCGTCAGAAAGGTGCAGAGCTACTGTAGTGAGCGGGAGTTGAACCTGCCCAGTTCCTCCACCTCGGCCTATTGCCAGGCACGTCAGCGCATAGGTATAGAGGACTTACAAAAGATCGGTGAAGAGGTCAGCGAGCAGATACACAAGGAGGTAAGGCAAGCGCAGCGGTGGAAGGGGCACGAGGTCAGAGTGATAGACGGTACTGGGATCAGTATGCCCGATACCGAGCAGAACCAGAGGGCCTTTCCCCAACCCGGGGGGCAGAAAGAGGGGTGCGGATTTCCCGTCATGCTTCTGGTGGGCTGTTTCTGTTTGGCCAGCGGGGCCTTGCTGCACTGTGTCGAGACCACCTTAAAAAACCATGAAAGCGGCATTTTGCGCAAATTCGTTGGGTATTTGAAAAAAGCAGAGGTGGTTCTGTGCGACCGCGGTTATTGCTCTTATGCCAATCTGGGGCTGCTTCTAAACCATCAAATGGACGCGGTCATGCGCCTGCACCAAAGGCGCAAATGCGACTTCCGTAGCGGCCAAACACTGGGCCGATACGATCGGCTGGTGACCTGGAAAAAACCGCAGAGACAGCACGGGTTCAGCCCGGAAGAATGGGCTCAATTACCGGCCGAACTGACTCTGCGAATGGTGCGTTTCTTCGTTCAGATCAAAGGATTCCGTACCCGAAAGATCGATCTTGTGACCACCTTTACCGACCCCCTCCAATACACCGTAGAGGATCTGGCCGATCTCTACTTCCGCCGCTGGTCAGTGGAACTGTTTTTTCGCGACATTAAAACGACTATGAAGATGGAAACGGTACGCTGCCTTACTCCCGAAATGGTGCGTAAGGAAATCCAGCTGTTCTTTATCGCCTATAATCTCATCCGCGCCCTCATGCAACACGCCGCCACCCTCTATCAGCGTGACCTGCATCGGCTCAGCTTCAAGAGCACGGTCGACACCGTTCGGCAGTACTGCACCGCTCTGAACGCCACCCGCAAGCAGCCTCGAAAGCAACAACGCATCATTGACGAGATGGTTCTGATTATTGCCGAGGAGACTGTTCCACTACGAGAACACCGCAGCGAACCACGAGCGGTCAAACGAAGACCGAAACCTTACCAATTACTAACGAAGCCGCGAGGGAAAATGAAAGTCTCGCGCTCGCGCAGAAACAAAGGCAAAAATCGTCGTTAATCGGGCTTATCTTAGCGCCATTCGCGGCTGACCCCGAATCCTGCCGTACGGCAGGACTAAGGCTTGACCCCTTGCTTCCAAGATCGAATTTAGGCAATTGCCATCACGCTGAACAGGTATTGATGAAGTATCGAAGACTAGGAAAGACCGATCTGCAAGTTTCTATAATTGGGCTCGGCACTGGAGGTCCCAGCCGATTTGGGCAAAATTCCGGGGTACCGGAGGTCGATATTCACAAGCTGGTTCAACATGCCCTCTCGAAAGGAATTAATTATTTCGACACCGCTGCAGGATACGGGGAGAGTGAATCCATTCTCGGTCGTGCCTTGAAGGGTGAGCCTCGGGATTCCTACATTCTTTCGACCAAATTTCCCGCTGGAAGAAAGGATGGCGGATTCACTCCTGAAAAACTTGCCACGTCGGTAGAAAATAGTCTCGAGAGACTGCAAGTAGACACGATAGACATTCTCCAGTTTCATGGACCGCTCCCTGAGTATTATTCATCCGAACGCGATAACCTGGCGCCTACCCTTGAAAAGTTAAGAAATGCGGGAAAATTTCGTTTTCTTGGATTAACTGAGACTTACAGCATGGATCCGCGACACGAAGTACTCTTACAAGCGCTGGAGGATGATCTCTTCGACACGATCATGGTCGGGTATAATTTGATGAGCCCCACACCTGAACATGAAATCCTTCCACGAAGCATGGAAAGTGATACCGGTGTCATCTGCATGGTGCCCGTCCGGCTCGCTTTGTGTCGGCCGCAGTACCTGCAAGAACGCATTGCGGATGCCAAATCGCGTGGACTTATCGACGAGGATGCCCTGCCCGAAGAGAATCCGCTGGGTTGGCTGGTCGGTGGGGAGGTTTCCTCAGTTCCCGCGGCCGCTTACAAGTATGTGGCGGCTCACCCTGCAATCCACACCGTCCTTACTGGAACGGCAAATTTCGCGCACCTCGAAGAGAACATTGAAGCCGTCCTCGGACCGGCGCTTCCCGAGGAGTATATGGCCCGCCTGCGTTCGATTTTCGGCAATATCTGGGAGCCGTTGGCGAACTAAGAGCCTTATAGAGGGACGCAGTGCAGAATAGTATGCCTGGATTGCTTCGTCATTCTTCCTCGCAATGACATTATGGGATAGTATGGTGAATGGAGAAATCATGATTCGAATTTAACTTGGTAATTCCCCGTAGCTTGCTACGGGGTCGCTGACTTGACTGTATTGTCATAGTGCGCGGAGCGCCCGATCCACCAGTAGCAAGGATGCTAGTGGTGGATCGGCCCCTCCGGGGACGTTCGTATCAACTTCGAGTAAAGCATAGGCAAGTTCTGCACAAATGCCGAAAGAGTTAGATACCCCGTCCGCGGCAAGCCGGGACGGGGAGTGTTCATTCCTCCGAGGGTCTGACAGATTCCTAGCGGTTTCAAGATGAAGAAGAGATTAAGCCCTTAGCCTGATCTATTCATCAACCCATAATCAACTCGTTGACGTATAGTTGCAATTATCGTTCCGACTATAAGGCTGCTAGGTTGAGCTTTCCTCCTTCATCGCTCGATCACCGCAAGGAACAGTGGGATGGCTACTGCATCAGTGGGCTAACTCTTTACGATTTCTCTTCAACTGCGGGCTAGCGGTTTCCCAGGGAAAATGAGAGGAGGGCTCCGGCCTGGAATAAGAGAAACCCACTGATTATACCGAGAGTTCCAGCGGGGAATCCCTCGTAGAGCACCACGATAGATCCGCCGACGAGGCCGACGATGAAGGCGTGGGAATGCAGTGGAAAAAACTTTACGGCGTGAGAGATCAATCTTGCGAAAATCAGGATACCTGCGATCGCACCCGCCGCGGTAACAGCCAACGCCGGTATATCAAATTCTTTGATTGCCCGTATGATGGTGTGGTATTGACCAAGAAGAAGGAGGATGAGCGAACCACTCACCCCCGGAACGATCATTGCGCCCCCGGCGAGAACGGCGGCGACGAACACCATCGGCAGGTAAGGAGTATTCCCGAGCTCTTGAGAGACGCTGTTGTGGTTGGCTCCACTGCCGAGCAGGAGAACACAAAAAAGCCCAAAAGTGAGTAGAGCGAGATGGACGGCGCGCATGGGGTTGAATTGATGCATTTTCAGTACGCTCGGGATGGACCCAAGAATCAGACCCATAAAAAAGAGCATCGTGACACGATTGTGGTGAGTTAAGGCATAATCGATGAGACCGGCGAGGAGGAGAATTCCCAGCACCGCGCCGATAGCTATCTGAAGAAGAAAGAGGATATACTCAAACCTGCGTTTCCTGTCGGTGAGGAAGTTTCCAATCGCTTCAATGAGGCTCTCGTATATGCCGAGGATAACCGCCATGGTGCCTCCGGAGACACCGGGTATGATGTTGGCCACACCGATAGCGATACCTTTGAGGATCAGATTAATGTTTCTATTCACTATGGGTTTCACAGCATTCCGAGGCGCTGAAGTTCCGATACGCCAATTCTGGGTGTATCGTTCAAGCCTGAGATGCAGGTGCGTATATTTCTAATATTCAATATTGGAAATAAACTGAATACCCTTAGTACTCAAATTCATAAATTGACTGGGAACTCTCATGGTATTCATGAATTGGAGTACTTCGTTTGGGTAAGTATAAAACAGCTTTCTTCGGGGGGGCGTTTGACCCCGTGCATCTCGGGCACGTTCGAGGGGCGGAGGCAGTCTGCGAGCAGCTGGGCCTGGATAGGGTCATATTTGTTCCCACGGCGCAGAGTCCTCTGAAAGATGAAGAGCCGGAGGCATCCAAAGAAGATCGACGAGAGATGCTGAGGCTGGCCCTGAAGGAGAATTGTCGCTTCAGGATCGATGAAATGGAATTGGCCCGGAGCGGAGTCAGCTACACAATCGAAACCGTGGCCGCGATCCGAGAGGAATATCACCGGAAACGATTACTGTGGATAATTGGAGCTGACCAGGTAGAGAAATTACCTATGTGGCACAGGATCGACGAGCTCGTAGAGATTATTGAGTTCGTAACCCTGCCACGGCCGGGCTTTACCGTGACCCCTCCACCGATTAGAGGCCTGCGAATTCACATTTTGCGATGCGAGGCGATGGCGATCAGTTCTTCGGAAGTTCGAAAGCGTATCAAGAAACAATTGCCAGTTGACTTGTTTTTGCCGGCGAAAGTCTTAGAGTATATCCAAGATCACGATCTATATCGGCGATAGAGACTACATGACTGAAACGGATAGGGAGGAGATTCTATTTCATGACATTCTGGCATGTTGCCGGGCTCTGGAAGAAAAGAAGGCAGATGAATTGCTGATTTTGGATCTTCGAGGTATATCGTCGATCACGGACTATTTCATAATCGCCAGCGGCAAGTCGGAGCCGCATTTGAAGGCCTTGCGAACCGACCTCGAAAAGACAGTCAAGGAGAGGGGTATTGAACTGGTCGGGGTAGATGCCTCGCCCAAAAGCGGGTGGATGGTGATCGACGCGTTCGATTTCATGGTCCATCTGTTCCTCCCGGAAATCAGGGAGCAGTATCGGCTGGAATCGCTCTGGAAAGACGCGGAAATCGTGAGACTGGAGAATCTTGCCATGGTGTGAGGGCTCTTGACCCGAACAGTTCACAATCCTTCTGCTACGACGACAGATCTCACCGCGTGTCAATGCCTTCCCTTGCTCAGCGACCTCAGAGGGTCCCAACACGCTGTCGCCCACTGTGCTACGGAAATGCATTGACACACAGCGATCTACGCCGTCTCGCTACGAAGTGTGTGAAATGTCCCGGTTAGGAATCTGTCGGAGGGGCTTTACGAGATCAGAAAGTCGAAGATTCTCCATAAGGGTTTCTTGCGATGATCGATCGATAAGTTTCAGGAAGAATCGGCTACGGGAGACTTTTGACAAATTTACTGGCCAAAGGGAGGTTAATCGTTATCCCTAGGATGGAGGATAAATATCCATTGTCGGGGGGACTTCCGCGGGCGTTCGCAGGATCAGTCAAAAGTCCTTTTGGCAAAACAAGAATCATGAAACGAGTCCTGGTTGTTGATGATGAAGCGCCGTTGCGCGGCACAATTCGAGAGGTCCTGGAGAGCAGTGATTTCCAGGTTTCGGAGGCGGGCGATGGGAAAGAGGCTCTTGAACTTGTGGAAAAGGTAAGACCGGACCTCGTCCTTATGGATATAATCATGCCGGAGAAGGAGGGCATTGAGACCATTTTCGAAATCCAGAGAGACTATCCGGAAGTAAATATTGTTGCCATATCGGGAGGTGGTCTACTACCGCCTGAGGAGTTTCTTTCGCTCGCGAAAGGAATGAAGATTGCCGGAACATTAAAAAAGCCCTTTAATGCGGATAAGCTGCTCGAGATGGTGCGCAGCGCGTTAGACATGGACTAAGTGAAATCCATCGTGTTTAGGATTTAGTGAGGAGATCATGAAGAAGATTCTAATCGTGGACGACGAGGAGCCCATCCGGCGAAGTATTCGCGACATCCTGGATGTAGGGGACTATGAGCTTTTTGAAGCAGGGAATGGTTTTGAAGCGATGGAAATCGTGAAGAGAGAATCTCCCGAATTGGTCATCACCGATATCATCATGCCGGAGAAAGAGGGTATTGAAACTATTATGGAATTGAACGAGGACTACCCGGAGATCAAGATTATCGCAATTTCCGGGGGCGGTCGAATTGGAAGCGAAGAGGTCCTTTCTACGGTCGAGGAACTTGAGGTCGTTGGTACCCTCAAGAAACCCTTCTCTGTGTCCGAACTTTTCGAAATGGTGCGTAAGGCTGTTTCTTAGAATTTACCCCACGGTGGGCTTCGCCCCATACAACCGTGCCTGCCGGCGAGTACGAGTCCCCACCTCGAATACAGTCTCAGCTGAGATTTCCTCCTTCATCCGTTGATTACCGCAAGGAACAGTGGGATGGCTACTGCATCCGTGGGGATCTTCTTTGCCGTTTGAAATCCACCCCGTGGCTTCCCCATGGTTCAAACGGATGTTTCTGTCCAAGTTCGGAGAATCGTGTCGATTGCATTGACCTTGGCTCGGGTGGCGGGTTTATTCTATGAAACCAATTTAATCTCGGTGAGGGAGAAATATGTCCGTAGGCGGCTGGATTCTTTTGCATATTCTTGTGTTGCTCCCTGGTATTGCCTGGAGCATTGATTTTGAAGAGGCTCGACGTCAAATGGTCGATGCACAAATTGAAGGTCGTGGGATCAAGCACGAAGCAACCCTCCGGGCGATGCGGAAGGTTGAGCGACATAAATTTGTCCCGTCGAAACTTGAAAAGCAGGCCTATGATGATCGGCCCCTCCCGATCGGCCACAGCCAGACCATTTCCCAACCTTACATCGTAGCATATATGACTGAAAGGTTGGAGCCCGAACCGCATCATCGGGTTCTCGAGATCGGAACTGGCTCCGGATACCAGGCGGCGATCCTCTCGGAGATCGTTAGCGAAGTCTACAGCGTCGAAATAGTCCCCGCGCTTGCGAGAGAGTCAGAATCACGGCTCAAAGTCCTCGGTTACAACAATGTCCACGTCAAGGATGGAGATGGATTTTTCGGGTGGAAGGAGGCGGCGCCATTTGACATCATCATCGTTACGGCCAACGCGGAGAAGGTGCCTCCACACCTTTTCGAACAGCTCAAAGAAGGGGGCCGGATGATCATCCCGATTGGACCGCAGTGGGGATTGCAGAACCTCGTCATGGTGACGAAAGAGAGCGGCGAGATGAAGACTCGAAGGTTGGTTCCGGTGCGTTTCGTGCCCTTTACGCGGAAGAAAGAGAAGTAGGAGATGCGGGATCCGGGTTGCGAGATGGTGGAAAGGATGCCTGATGCTTGCCGATGGAAGCCGATTTCCGAGCAGGTTTGCGTTTAGGTTTGTCCGGAACGAGCATAGTGGTGAAGCCTCGGGTTTCAACCCGAGGAGCTTGGAGAGCCCATAGAATGCGTCCAGAAGGGACGCTGCAAGCGCCTATTTGGCTTGGGAGAAACCCACCCCTTTCCTCTCCCAGGATGGGAACTTGATCAGCCGGTGTTTCGTTGACCCCATGGCGAGATTTGGAGCGAAATCAAGGCCTGAGGACTATTGTTTATGATCCTTACCACGGATGGCATCCCCCGTCTCCCGAGGGGTTTTTAGGACAGGCCGCCCCAAAACCACTTTGCTTGACAGTGGCCATCGCAACATTGATCGAATAGATACTGGATTTAGCTTTCGTCCTTCAACTGTTAATCACCGTAGGAAACAGTGGTATGGCTACTGCATCAGCGGGCCAACTCTTTGCGAATACCTTTCCTCCAGGGGAACTGTGGTTCGGGCTTGCCGCAAGAGCGGTTTTGAATCTCGCTGGGTTCAATTCCCCGAAGCTTGCTTCGGCTTTAGTGGTATATGATGATAGGGGATGGGAAGTCGTTACATCCACAAAAGTCACAATGTATCGGTGCTGATGTATCATCTGGTGTGCGCAGCGAAGTATCGTCGAGTTGTGATGAGTGAGCGTGTGGACGAGGTTCTGAGGGCAGCCTGCATCGAGATTGAAAAGCGCTGGGAGATTGTCTTCTTGGAAATAGGATTAGATCGAGACCATGCACACTTTCTGATCCAGTCGGTGCCGGCTTACAGTCCGACGAGGATCGTTACGACGGTGAAGAGTGTAACTGCGCGCGAAGTGTTTGCGAAAGCACCGGAGGTGAAGAAGCAACTGTGGGGCGGAGAGTTCTGGGGAAAAGGGTACTTCGTAAACACGGTGGGGCAACACAGCAGCGAGAGCGTGATCGCGGCCTATATCGCGAATCAAGGTGAGGAGGCAAATTACCAGCGATTGCATAAAGGGCAGTTGGAGTTGGGATTATTTTGAAAATGCCTCGGGGCTTGCCCCGAGGATCTTTACTACTTCTGTATCGCGGCAAAGCCGAATTCTAATGGGGAAGTATGATCTGGTCATAATCGGATCGGGTCCGGCCGGTGAAAAGGAAGCTTCCGTCGACCATTTTCGGTGAGAACATTATCATCGCCACCGGGTCCTATCCCTTCCATCCGCCCGAGGTTCCCTTTGATGGAGAGATAGTCCACGACTCGGATACGATCTTATCCATTGATCGCTTACCTGAGTCCATCTGTGTGGTCGGAGCCGGTGTAATCGGATGCGAATATGCTACGATATTTTCGACATTCACGATGTGGAGCGACTGGATGACTGCCTGCCCTTTGGGATTTATACAGTTCCCGAGTTATCAATGGTTGGCTTAACCGAGCGAGCCGCCAGGGAGAAGGGAATCGATTATTGTACTGGCAGGGCACAAGATCAAGGAATGAGAGTTTAATAAGGAAAGCAGGAACGCAGGAAAAGAGATCATCTAATTCCTCACCTGTAATGTGTGTACGAAGATAGCTGTGTGAGTTTTCGAGAGTAGGAGGGACATTTCATCGAATTCGAAAAGCAAGAGATCTGATCACCTGCCTTACCTCGATAGAGTCGACTTCGCCTGGCGCGGAGCGCGCTTGTAACGCAAAGATGAATATTCCCAAGAGCACTTCTAGCACCTATGTAGTGCGGTCGCGCTTTTGGGAATACTCATCTATGCGTTACTCCACTCTGCCGATCGGCAGAGCGGGGCGAAGTGGACTTTACCAACGCCCAGCTTTCAAGTTTCCATTCTCCGTGGTTCCCTGTACTACTAACTCGAAGAGGCTTGTTTTCTTAAGAAGGAATTTCTCTACCGCGTATAGAACCCGTTGATGCTCAAACAATTTCGCTGTGATCTTCAGAAAGCAATGTCTAACGGCGATTGTTCTAATTATCACTTCCTTGCCTCCGTTTTCTTCCCCTCCTATCCGTGGTACTGCCGAGTCCCGGCGTGCCGGGATGGGAATCCCTCTTCATTCAATCCGCGGTTTTCTCGAATCAGCGGGAAACTGCCTCTTCCATCCGTGGTACTGCGGAGCCATCCGTGGGCTATTCTCCCTCTTCATCCGTCTCCGTTCCTGATCCGTTGCTTTCAATGCTCTCACAGTCCCCATTCGTTGTACATGCTCCATAGCTTTAGCGTAGGAGGGCCCTTCATTTCCCGGCCTGCCGGGACTGACTCATTCTTTTGGTTGCGACTACGCTGCGCTAGGTGGCTCTGTGGCCCCTCTTTCCGTTTCATCTGTCAGCATTCCAGTTTGGTTTTGGCCGAAAGCTGCTGTAGTAAGAAATCATTCCTGCTTTCCTTTACATCCTGAGCAGCGTCGAAGGGCCTTCCTTATTCAAGAAAATCTTCAATCTCTTCTCCGTTTCTCTCCGTTACCTTCTGTTCAATTCTCTATTCAATGACCTCAGAAACCAAGGAGGCTCTTTGTGCGCATCTCGCTCAGTTTGTGACGGAGAATAAACTCGCGCGTATGGAACGGGTAATCGGGTCGCGGACGAGAGCGGTGACGGTTGTCCTGGAGGACCTGTTTCAACCTCACAATGCGAGTGCCGCGATTCGTACCTGTGAATGCTTCGGCGTGCAGGATGTGCACATCATTGAGAATCGTTTCGCCTATCAGTTGAATCCCGATGTGGTGATGGGGGCGAGCAAGTGGGTCGACCTTTACCGCTACAGCGGCGAAGGTGAGGAACACACCACGGCATGCTTTGAAGGGTTGAAGCGGAGTGGTTACAGGATTGTGGCGACTTCCCTCAGGGACGATTCAATTCCCCTCGAGGAGTTACCCGTCGAACAGGATATCGCGCTCTGTTTCGGCACTGAAGAAGAGGGCCTAAGTGAAAGAGCGGAGCGCCTCGCCGATGTATCCGTGAAGATCCCGATGCACGGATTCACCCAGAGTCTGAATATCTCGGTGAGTGTGGCCGTATGCCTCTACGAACTCTGCCGGCGAATTCGTCGCGAGCGCGACGACTGGCAATTATCCCGGAAGGAGCGTCTCGACGTTCAGCTCTCCTGGTTGAGAAGCGCGGTGAGGAATGCCAAGCTTGTCGAAAGGAGGTTTCTTGTGGAGAATAATCCTACCACGGATGGGCACGGATAAGAGAGAGAGAGTTTCCCGCTAAACACGCGAACTTGAGGTAACGACTGAATTTTTGGCCACAGAGCGACACAGAGAACCACGGAGCGGCACAGAGAGCGCTGACGCGGAGTATACGGGAAAACAGGTGAGTCGCCTTCGCCTGTCACTTCTGTACGGCAGAGTGAAAAACACTCAGAGAAGTATTTACGAGAGCGTTTTCAATTGGCTCGAGGCTCAATTTCAGGTCGGGCTCTCGCAAATGCTGCTTTGAGCGTTTTATCCGCGCTCCGCGCGAGGCGATGGCGACTTCCTTTTTTCCCTCCCGTGACCACGGTATCTGCTTTTTCCGTTCATCCGTTGCCCTCTTATGATCCGCTGCGTAATCTCCTCATCCGTGCCCATCCGTACTATAATCCGGCAGAACCTTGTTTTTCTAGCAAGTTTTTGCGTAGAAGAGGTTGGTATTCAATAAACTGCAGTCGACCCGTCGTCGCTTCGCTTTGCCGAGGCAGGCAAGGTTTGGGACAAGGTTCGCGACCCGTCGTCGCACTGCTTTGCCGAGGCAGGCGAGGTTACCCAAGGGAAGTAGGAGTTTCCTTCTGCATTCGCGTCCATCTGCGTTCATCTGCGGTTCTCTTCTTCTTTTTTGGTTGCGCTAGGTCATCCGTGGTAGACTCATTCTCTGTTTTTCTTCTTCCATAGCGGGATGCTCTGCGATCATCCCTAACGCTTTTCTCAGGAGGGTTTTCCCGGTTCCACGCGGGGCCATGGAGAGGCCCCGGAGGGGTGGGGGAGGGGAATCGTGTCGAAAAGATGCTTGTCGTAGGTGCATCGGAAACTGCGGCCGACGATTGCATCGAGACTCGAGTATTTCATAAATTGCGTAATGGCCAGTCTGCCGACTGGAATGACTAATTCCGGTCGCAGAATTTCCATCTCGGCTTTCAGCCAGCGGGAGCAGTTGGAAATCTCTGTCCGATCCGGAACGCGGTCACCGCCCTTCGGCTTCTTGCCGGGGAAGCAGCGGCAGACAGCTGCCATGTAAATGCTGGAACGAAAATCTTCCTCACTGAGTCCACATGATTCCTTGAACCACTGGAAGAGCGTCTTCCCCGCGGTCCAGGCAAACGGGCGTTGCAACCGGGGTTCCTTTTCACCCGGCGCCTGCCCCACCAGCAGCACCTTGCTCACGATGGCCCGTCCCGTCACCACCGGGCTCTGCATATTCGGGCATAAGGCACAGGCACGGAGGGCACTGGTGTGTTGAAGGATAGATTCTCGGCGATTCATGAACATAAGTTAGGAAAAGGGTTCAATCATGACTGAAGCGGGGCCACAGAGCGACACAGAGATGCACGGAGGCACCTAGCGCAGCAAATCCGCAACCAAACTGGTAGGTGCTTCCGTGGAGAAGAGAATTGAACAGAAGGAAACAAAGAGAACGGAGAGGGATGATGGGTATACAATGTCTGTTTAAAACTACGTTTTCTCTCTACGTCGCTAGGGGCGTTCTCAGTCGAGTGGCAGGAACGGTTGCATCGATCGCGAAAATAGGAGTTCGAACATACGATAGAACGAATTAGGAGTCGACTTCGCCTCGCGCGCAGCGCGTCTGAAACGCCAAGAAGAGAATTCCCCAAAGCGCCCCCTTTCGGCGCAGAATGCAGGTGCGCTTTTGGGAATTCTCTTCTTGGCGTTTCTCCATTCTGCCAAACGGCAGATTTGGCGAAGTCGACTCCTTCCGACTTTCAGTCTGTGTAACTTAAGTTCTCCGTGGTCCTCTGTGCTCCTCTGTGGTGCTCTGTGACCCCTCTTTTGCCTTTCTACTTTCCTTATTTCTTATTCGTTAAATGAAAAGAAGGCTTCCTCGGTATACTGCGCTCCTTCAGAAGAGAGTTTGCTCGAGAAGAGGGTGAATCCTTCCACCTTGAACGGCGCTGTTTCGAAATTCCGGTTATCCCGAACAAACTGTTTCACCGCGCCCGGTTTTGCGCGTGCCGTCCGCGCAATCGTCACATGCGGGTGATAGGCCCGCGTCTCAGCTTCGACGCCAAGAGCTACCAGGGTGTCTTCGATCTGTTTTTGCAATTGAAAGAGGCGAGGATGCCCCTTATCGTGTCCAACCCAAACGATTCCAGGACGGCCACGGCGCGGGAAGCAACCGACCTCCTTCACCGGCAGGATGAAGAGCTCAACTCGAATTGGCGAGAGGAGCTCAACGATTCGCTCAGCCAATTCCGCATCGACGTCGCCGATGAACCGCAGAGTGAGGTGGAGGTTATCCTCCGGAACCCAGCGAAACTCGGGAAGCTGGTGCCGTATGCGTCGGATGGACGATTTCACGTGGTTGGGGGCGGAAATCCCGATGAAGAGGCGTTTCTCTTCCCGCTCTCTTGTAACTTGGATTTTGTCGTCTGTCATGGCTTCCTGGTTTTAGAACACAGAGATTGAGCTGAATAAGGAAGGCAGGAAAGCAGGAAAAGAGAATTGAAGTCCGGCGAGCCGGGAGAAACAGAGAGCAAGGGCACGCGCAATGTTATCTGTAAGATTGCGCCCGGCCTTCTGACTCCTTTTACTCTTCTGAGCTATGCTTAAGGAACTCATCGATACACCCAAAGGTTGGGATGCGAACTCGATTGATGCGCCTGAATGCTGGATTTATTCCCTCTCGCAGGAGGTTTTGTCGGAGCTTGATTCGGCCTTAGCACCGGGCACTGGAAAGGTTACTCCGATTGAAGATTTAGCATTGTCCGAGTCCAGTGCGCGGTGCTGCCACAGGAATTTTGCCCCGGTAACGGAAGCACTGGATTCCGGCCGAGGTTTCGCCATCATTGATCGTGTTCCGGTCGACCGCTATACGCTTGATGAGGCCAAAGCGGCCTACTGGCTAATCGGTCAATCGGTCGGGTTTCCGATGAAACAGAACATGCGCGGGACACTTCTGTATGACGTCCGTGATACCGGCGCCGATGTCCGAAAGGGCGTCCGATTCTCGGTTACCAACTCCGAATCGACTTTTCATAATGACAATGCATTCGGTGCGACTATTCCCGACGTCGTGGGTTTGCTCTGTATACGGACAGCCCGGTCGGGAGGCAGGAGCCAACTGGTCAGCGCTTACGCAATTCATAACGAATTGCTGAAAAATCATCTCGAGGTTCTCGAAACTCTTTACGAGGATTTCTGCTTCGACTGTCGAGGAGAACATGCTCCCGATGAACCTCCCGTTTCGCAGACACAGGTTTTTCACTGGGACGGACAGGATTTGACCAACCCGATACCTCCACTACTACATCCAAATCGGTCATGAAAAGATGAAACTGCCTCTCGATTCGAGGCAGGAATATGCCTTGGAGGTACTGGAGGAATTGCTGCGTCGCCCGGAATTCTGGGTGGAGTTCGACCTTAGACCCGGCCAGATCCTGTTTGTGAACAACCGAAGAATTTTGCATAATCGGACAGCGTTTCAGGACTTTCCGGATCCCGAACGCCGTCGCCATTACGTTCGCCTGTGGCTTAACTGGCGGCAGTGATTCCGTTTGGCGGACTCTACGAGATTGAGAGATGAATAAGGAAGGAACCGCAGATGGACGCGAATGGACCCGTCTCCGTCCTCCGGGCTTCGCCGTGGCATGTGCGAATTTGGGAGGAAGACCCCGCGGATTCGAGGACACAGCGGGTTAATTCGAGAGGGAGTAACTATCGGATCAGGAAAACAACGGATTGTGAACAATTGGACCACAATTCTTTGAATACCATCCTCTTAAAATTCACCAAACAAAATACGTGTTCAGTCAACCAAGTTCTGATGGATAGTAGTGCACATTGCTTTTGAAAAAAGAGGGCGGCAAGAAGATGCGATAGTTAAATTTCCGTGGAAACGGCGCCAGCCAGATAGTCATCGGCGTCCCGGATCGGGGAGTGAGAAGTAACCGCGGAATGAGGTTTTAATCGCTTCGGGTTTAATTCCCCGAAGCTTGCTTCGTTTCTAATTCATAAAGTCTAATATCAAATGCCTCGGGGCTTGCCCCGAGGATCTTTACTAAGGAAGGCAGGAAAGCAGGAAACTGCCCATACTATAGGCCGAGGTAGGAGTCGACTTCGCCTCTCCGCCATACGGGAGAGCCTGAAACGCGATGAGGAGCTTTCCCAAGATCGCGACTGCATTTTAGTCCACGAATAGCGCTCTTGGGAAAGTTCCTCTTCGCGTTTCTCGACTCGCATAAGCGAGTTTTGCGAAGTCGACACCCTATTCTCCATCCTGCGACTGTGAGGCCTGACTCCTCTATCTATCCGTGCCACAATCCGGCAGAACCGTGTTTTCCGAGCTATTTTTTGCGCAGAAGAGGTTGGTATTCAATAAACTGCAGTCGACAAGGTTTGGGACAAGGTTCGCGACGAGGTTACCCAAGGGAAGTAGGAGTTTCCTTCTACATTCGCGTCCATCTGCGTGCATCTGCGGTTCTCTTCTTCTTTTTTGGTTGCCCGTTCGAGAGCCTCAGGGCCCCGAGCCTGTCGCGGGGCGGCTCTGCCACGCTAGGCCATCCGTCAAATCTCGCAGAGTCTGCTGTAAGGCAGATCCGCGGTCACGCTGATCCCGATTGACCTCAGGTCGAAAGATGTTTCCAGGTTGCGGCGCGCCGGGAGGAATCGAATTCTCTTCTCCATGTAAGGACCTACCAGTTTCCTGCTTTCTTGCTTTCCTTATTAATTCATCCCGGTACCGCGAGATCTTCAACGAACGCACCCGGATCCACCCTCCCGCAACTCGCATCCCCTCTTCCCACTGTCCACTGTTTTACTGCTGAGCGCAGCGAAGTCCCGGTTTGCCGGGGTTCACTGTTTACTGACCACTGTTCACTAATTCTTCCTTCCTAACCATTTTTCTCTTGCCGGTTCGAAGTGTAGTGATAATTCTCTATCACGACGGGAGTCATTGCGTGTGAAAGGTCCTTTCGAGCGCTTGATTCCGGTCATCGACAAGCACTCTCTCTCATGCAGTTTCGGTATTACCTGACCGATCGGCCGCGCTTCGAACATTGGATCGAAATGGCGGAATTCTCCGGTTACAAGGCCCGGAAAATGGCTGAAATATACGGCGTCAGTCTCCGCACCCTGGAGCGCTATTTCGAGGAAGACCTCGCCCGAAAGCCCCAGGAATGGCTCAACGAACAGCGCATGATCACGGCCCGGGAAATGCTCGAATCCGGGAGATCAATCAAGGAGACAGCCGCTGACCTCGGCTTTAAGCAGACAACTCACTTTCACCGCGAATATAAGCGGGTGCATGGGGTAACGCCGTCGATCTTCCAAAGGCATACCGCAGTCGGTGAGCGGAGTAGGAAAAGAAGAGGAACCGCAGATGAACGCGAAG
>CBDCEW010000026.1:0-16560 GCA_965215885.1 Candidatus Moanibacter sp. | reverse complement strand
AGAGCAAAGAAGGCGAAGGTAAAGCTGGATGTATTGTGCGTTTTCACGCAGCAACTTGCGTCTATGCTGGAAGCGGGTCTTCCTCTCGTTTCCGCATTGGAAGCGCTCCAGGAGCAAACTGAAGATCCAGTCTTTCAAATCGTAATCAGAGATGTTCGCATCGACATATCGGGCGGGACCGCCTTCTCCGATGCAGTGCGAAAATTTCCAAATGCATTTCCCAATTTATTCATCTCCATGGTGGAAGCCGGTGAAGCCAGCGGAGGTCTCGCGATGATATTGGGGAAAGTGGCAACCTACTTTGAGGAAAGTGTAAAGCTGACCAAAAAAGTAAAGGGAGCCATGACTTACCCGGTTGCGGTTATCACATTGGCCGTGGGGCTGGTAAACGTGCTTCTGGTGTTCGTCATTCCGGTGTTTGCGGATATGTTTTCGGGCTTTGGGGCGGATCTTCCCAAACCGACTCAGATGCTGATCGACCTCAGTGATTTCCTGAAAGCCTATATTATTTATATGATTGTGGCTGCCTTTTTCGGCTGGAAAGGACTCATGAAATTCATCTCCACTCCGAGAGGCCGCGTAATCAAAGACCAGACCCTCTTTAAGGTCCCCGTGGTTGGGAATCTTCTCCAGAAAACATCGATCTCCCGATTTTGTCGCACCTATGCAATCCTCCTGAGGAGCGGCGTTCCGATTCTCAGGAGCCTGGAAATCGTGTCAAATGCCAGCGGCAACACTTATATTGAAGCCGCCTGTAAGCAAGTCACGAGGGCGATCAGCCAGGGGGGTCAGCTCTCGGATACTCTGGCCTTGAATGCATATTTCCCGCCGATGGTAAAGCATATGGCGAAGGCGGGTGAGCAGACCGGAAATGTCGATGGGATGATGGATAAGATCTCGGATTTCTACGATGCTGAAATTGAGACAATCGTGGAAGCGCTTACCTCCCTTATGGAACCTATACTAATTTGTGTGTTGGGGGTCGTTATCGGTGGGATTGTGATGGCGATGTTTCTGCCTATCTTCCAGTTGTCGTCTGTCGTCGGCTAGGTTTCCGGATAGGTAGGCGGGGAAATTCTCTGAATGTAGAGTAATCTACCTTCTGTCCCACTATCTCTTGATTTAGAATATAAAATGGCTTCGGTTTTGGTAGTTGATGATTTGCCCGCCGTCCACGAAATGCTGGAGGCGGTAATCAATCCGTGTGGCTTTCTGGCCGCCTTTGCTCTGAGCGGCGAAGAGGCTTTAAAACGCTACCGTGAGGGCAATATCGACGTTGTCCTCGTCGACATTGAGATGGAGCCGATGGATGGAATCACGGTTCTCAAAGAGCTCAAGGAGATCGATCCAAACGCCATTGTTATTATGATGACGGGCTACTCTTCCACGGAGACAGCTACGCAGGCCATTAAATACGGTGCTTTCGATTACGTACAGAAGCCGTTTCGGCTTGAAGAGTTAGTCAAGACTTTGCACCGCGGGATGGATGCCCGGAAGTCGGAGGGAGGTCCCAGGCGAGTGGTTGCTTCGGATGAACCCCTGCGTGCGGAAGGTACTGTCGTGGGCGCGCTCTTGGGTAAGAGCGAGGCGATCAAGGCGGTTGACAGACAGGTGCAGAAACTCCTCCGCGCGAAGACGCCGATGCTCATACAGGGCGAGATCGGTACCGGCAAGCGATCTTTGGCTGAACTGGTTCATGAAAAAGCGTCGGGCAGAAATGCGCCTTTCAAGGGGGTGGATTGCTCTCTGGCGAACCCGGAGGAATTGAAGAGGGCAATCGTTGGGGGGAACGGCATCCCCGGTTCTCTTTTCCTGGAAGCGGAGGGAGGAACTCTCTTCTTGAACGGCGTAGATAGAATGCCCGTGGAATTGCAGGGAACATTGGCCAAGGCTCTTCAGGTGACGGGAAGCCAGTTTCGGCTCATCTGTGCGACGGATTGCGATCTTGAAAGCCGCCTGGAAAAGGGGAAAGTTTCCAACGATTTTTATTATCGGGTGGCGACATTACCGATTACTTTACCGCCACTGCGGGAGCGTAAGGAGGATCTTGGATTATTGATTAAGGATTTCCTGAAGCGTTCGCCAAACCCCTATTTCGACACTACTCAGATTGAATTTTCGCGAGAAGCCGAGGACATTCTCTACGCCTATCCGTGGCCGGGTAATCTTATCGAATTAGCCAATGTCCTGAGTGGCATTGTGGTGGCGGCAAAAGTGAGACTGATCGGGCCTCAGCAGATTCCCCATCGAATAAAATCAGCCCACAGGTGGCCCAACCTGAAGGAGTTTCTGCACGCTAGAGAAGAAGCTTACCTGGAGGAAGTCCTGCGTTTTTGCGATGACGACAAAGAGCGCGCCTCCGAGATTGCGGGAGTAAAAAACATCTTTGAATCGGAAGCCGTAGCGGAAGCCAAGGAACAGCTCAGCGAGGCCGAGGGTGAAGGAGACGACGAGATGTCGCCTGAAGCCATGGAGGCGGTGGAGAAGCTAAAGGAAGAATTGGAAGTCCAGGAGAATGCCGTAAATGAATCAAAGGCGATGATTAAGGAGCGTGAGGAGTTTCTCGAGATGAGTGAGAATACTCTATTTGATAAAGTCATGGCGCAACAGGAGAGAGAGACCGTGTTGGAGCAGATAAGTTCTGATCTGGATAAGAGAGAGCGAGAGCTGGAAGTGCGCGAGAAGGCTGTTGCGGCGAACGGGTGAAGACATATTCCGCCAACCCCTGAGATCGAGTTTCTCCTCTATTTCTTTGAAATCAGCACACAGAAGGCGAGAGAAGCCCTCAGACGATAGAAATCTCGTCGGTGTTGAGGGTGGCTACGAAGGGGCGGACTTCGAGGAGAGGATTCTCCTGTTCTGGGAGAATTATCGTAGGACCATTATCGGCACGGTCGCGGTGGTGTTCTCGGTTGTGTTGGTGTACCAATTAACGGGTTACCTGGCTGAGCGAAGAGAATCAGCCTTGCGTGCCGCCTATCAGTTGGCGGAAGACCGTGAGGAACGTCTCGCCTTCGCGAGGGAGCATGCCGGACATCCCTTGGCCGGATTCGCCTATCTCGAGGTGGCTAATGAGGAGTTTTCCAGTAAGGAATATGGTGAGGCGGCGAATCATTACAAGGAGGCGATCGGGCCTCTGGGGCAATCTCCTTTGGCCGGCCGGGCCGAACTCGGGTATGCCGTGGCAGCTTACCGCAATGGAGAGGTCGAAACGGCAGAGCAGGCATTGCGAAAACTGAGCAACGAAGATTCCAGGCTCGATGGGATGCGGGCTGAGGCTGCCTACGATCTTGCTGTCTTATATTGGGAGAGAGGAAACTTCGCCGAAGTTAAGAGCCAGCTCGATCTCATTGAGGAACTGGAAAAGCCCGGTTACTGGTCGACTAAAGCCAACCGCCTCCGGAGTACGATTCCCGAGTTGCGGCTGACGGAGAATGGGGCAGCACAAACCGAGTAGCCCGCTTTTCGCATAAATTCCCGAGAACCGTATCGCGGTAAGGCGCTCTTCCCAGCGCGTTGCTGCTTGCCGACCACCAAAAGCGGGCTAGCCCGGACATTTCAGACACTTCGTAGCGAGACTGTGTAGGTTGCTGCGTATCAGTGACTTTCCGCAGTCCCGGCAAGCCGGGAACAGCGTGTCGGAACCCTCTGAGGTCGTCCCGGCACGCCGGAATCGTAGCAGAAGATTTGTGAAATGTTCGGGCTAGGATTCGTTCTCTGTCTCATCCTCGGAATCTACCTGCAATTCGCCTGCCAAATAATCGATCAGTAGGGTGGCTGTCTGCGTCGTAGCGAGGATGATATTGTTGAGGCGGTTGCGCAGCACGAAGTAAAAGATCATTGCGGGAATCCCGATTACGAGACCGGTGGCAGTGGTAATAAGCGCTTCACCGATATCGCCGGCGAGCAGCTCGGGCCGCCCCATTCCGCCGCTGGCGATGGTGGCGAAAGCGCCGATCATCCCACTGACGGTACCGAGCAATCCAATCATGGGAGAGGAATTCTCTTCACCGTCTACGGCGGCCACGACATTTAGGTAGTTTATCCACTGTCGCGTTTCTGGAATGGAAGCCAATTCTCTTCACCGTCTAGAGCATCGAGAAAAGCCGACTCGATCTTTTCCTTGTTGGCATCGGGTGCCTCGGGACGGGCCTTGGCCCGGGGTGGAAGGCTTGTCACCATTGCCCTTGAAAGAACGCATGAGTGCTCCTCCAAAGTAAAGAGAGCTTCACCGATATCGCGTTTCTGGAATCGAGAAGCCAATTCATCCAGGACATGGTCCGGGATAAATCTCCTCCTTCCGGTCTTGCTCTCCAACTGTGGATGAAAAGAAATATCACCGCGAGCGAACAGAGACTGAGGGGATACATCGCCCATCCTCCTTGCTGAATGAGCGACCATAGGCTCTTGCTCTGAGGCAGCGTTCCCGCCTCCTCTGCCATGAGAGTAGAGGAGAGCGAGAACATGCGAGAATAGAGTGAGGAGAGCGAATTTCAGATGGGACGTTAGCTTACCGGTGAACATGGCGAGAGAATGCCGGAACATGAAATTGGTTCAAAGGAAGGGGTCAAGCCTGAACGCCACTAACCTAAGGGATCACTACGGTGCTGCATCACCGATGTTCCCGATTCGGCCGCAAGCGGCCTTCCTACAAAGACTTACGTTCGTCGTAGGAAGCTCGCTTGCGAGCGATTCTTGCCTTAAGTTAGTGCCATTCGGGTCAAGCCTTAGCCCGCTATTCGCACATAATTCCGAGAACGCTATCACGACAGAAAGATCACTTTTGACAGGCAGTTACATACCCGCCAGGAAAAGGGGGCTATCATTCACCTGCGATTTTGGCGAGACGTTCTCTATAAATTGAGAGTTCCGGGATATCCGGCCAATCGAGGTTGCGTTCCTTCATCTCCAGGTAGAGTTTGAGCGCTTTCTTTTCTTTGTTGAGCTCGTTGGCGGAGGCGATCGCGTAGGCGTAGCAGTTTTCTAGATAATCCATTGGGAGGTGACTTGAAAAGACGACAGGATGCAAGCTGCTCCACATGGCGGCACCATAATCCTCTTCCTCAAATGCGATTTGGGATAGTATCCACCAACCGAGAGCCGAATCATGATACCTGGGGTATTTCCCGGTCCATTCAATTGCGAGGCGCCGCGTCACTGTGATTAACCTCAAACTGAAATTGGCGAGAAGCAGTGTGTCATCGATCTTGAGCTTCGCCTTTTCGCTGGTGAGAAACTGGGAGAGAAGGTTACCAATTGCTATCGACTTTACGGGATGACCGGAAAATTGATAGGCGTCCGCCAGTCGAAGAAAGAACGCGATATCGCCCGGTGGAATGAACCTGAAAAAAGGCGATCTCTGTTCAAAGAGAGCTTCTAAGAGTGGCAGCGCCTCCTCTTGATTTCCCTCTTCGATCAATTCATCGGCCAGGAGCTTGAGTGCTTCGCCAGGAAACGATATTCTCGAAATCTCAGCCTGGCCGAATCTGTAGATCACTTCGCCATCGCCGATTTGCGCAGTGATTGCGACCTGTGTGGGTGCGACTCTTTCAATGTGACCTTGAAAACTTCGGCCCGCACGATTTATCAATGTAACTGGCTGGGAGAGCAACGATTGAATTTCACCCCCAACTTGCGCCCGGGTTGTGCTGACTGCGCTCAAGGCAAGAAGCCCGATTAGGGTGGTATATGCAGCTAGCCCGAACATTTCACACACTTCGTAACGAGACCGCGTAGATTGCTGCATATCAGAGCCTTTCCGCAGTCCCGGCAAGCCGGGAACAGCGTGTTGAGACCCTCTGCGGTCGCCGGGCAAGGGAAGGGTTTGAGATGCAGTGATATCCGCGATCGCAGCAGGAGATTTGTGAAATATTCGGGCTAGCTCGCTTTTCTTACCGAATTCCTTTGGAACGTGTCGGCTCCATCGCGACTGCCAGAAGTCCATCACGCTTCCCCAGCGAGGAAGAGCGGGCCTGTGCAAAACCGCCAGGAAAGGGCACTTCAGGCAATCGAGATTAAAGCCTGTTCCTCTTAGAAGGTTCAGAATTTGAAGTCTCATTGTCATGCGAGAGCAGATCTTCAATGCGTCTCTTTTCTTTGCGAGCCTTGGCGTGGGCTTCAAAGATGCTCAGGTCTGTAGCGCTGAGAAGTTCATCCAACGAGTTCTCAGCGGCCTGCAGATCACCCAGTTCCTCGAAGAGGAGTGCGCTTTGGAGATATGCGTTTGCGACGAGATCGCCATAAGCCTTGTAGAGAGTGTAAATGCGCTGATAGTAAGCAATAGCCTTTTCCCTTTCGCCCAGATGACTGTAGACCTTGGCCAATCCATCGATCGCTTCGGCGTGTGGTCTTCCCCGGGCGTTCTTGAGACGTAGAAGCTCCTCGTAGAGTTGGATCGCTTCCCGGGGCCGGTTCAGGGCGAGCGAGACCTTGCCGTCCAACAGGGTAGCTTTGGGGCTCAGGGGATGAATGGGAAATTCATTTGCGAATTTCTTGAGAAATGGACGCGACTCCAGGTAAGCCTTCTTTTTGTAACGGTTTGAAGCCAGTCCATAGTAGGCCATGGCGCGATGGGAGGATCGGGGGTAGCGGCGAAGAAGTGCATTGTGGTAATCGGCCGAAGATGGGAATTCGAGTCGTTCCAGGAGAAGGCCGGATCTTCCTAGAACTTCGGCGTCAAGGTATTCGATAGGCACCTTTTCTACTGTTTGGAGCATCAGATTGTCACCTTCATGATCCCTCTTCCGCTTGTAGTGAGTTTGGGCAAGAAAAGTATTTATTCGCGCGTAGTAAGTGAGGTATCCGTGTTCCAGTGCCGACTCTCTTTCCGAATTCAGCCAGGATTCAAAATCGCGTGCCCTCAGGATGGGATTTTGAGCCAACTCACTGGTGGGTACATCGTTTCGCAGACGGGCATATTGAGTCTGTAGCGCTTTCAGGATCAAATTTATCTCTGAGGATTCAGGATCATTTCCGTAGGTTTTCAATGTGTCATAGTAGACTGGAAATGCATCAACCAAACGCCCGAGCTGGCTATGTGCCCAACCGATCCAGTAGAGGGCTTCGCTGACCCTAACCTTAAGTTCTGGTTCTTCTTTTTCGAGATACTCCTCAAAGTGTCTGATCATGCGGTCATACTCTTCCAGGGCCCGGAGAATCTTTCCGATCTGAAAGACCGCGTAAGGGTAGAGGTTTGGCATTTCGGGAGTTATTGTTGAGAAAGCGACAACCGCACCCAACAGTTCACCTTTTCCCATATGTATGTCGCCCCGCAGGACTTGCGCTTCCCCTATGCGCGAATGGAGGGGATACTCTTTGAGAAGGAGGTCGATGTCGGCGAGAGCGGCACCATATTCCCGCATGGCGTAGAGGGTCCCCGCCCGGCGAAAGAGAATCTCGGGTCTCAGACGGTGCCCACGAGAATTGCCTGCGAGGGTCGTCAGTTCGTCGAGGGCAGGGTGATATTGTTTCTCGAAGAGCCAGGATAAGGCGTGCCAGAGTTCCGCGTTGAGCGTGAGCGATCCTTCCGGCCAGTTGGCGAGATAAAGCTGAAAGTCGTCTCGCGCCGGACTAAACGCTTCAGCGAGCAGAAAGCAAAAGCCCCGATTGAAAACCCAGCGGTGCGCGAGGTCGTGATGAGGAAACTCACGCAGAAGGTCATTTAGGACACCGACCGCTTCGTCGAATCTCTGCCGTTCCTGTAAGGCCTGAGCGATGAGAGAGAGTGTCTGGGGGCCGAGAGGGGAATCGGGATAAGAGTCGATGAAAGAACGCGCGATCTCAATTGAGCGATCCCAGTCAGTGAGCTCTTGAGCGGCTAGAACCCAGCGGTAATGCGCGTTCGATCGTATATCCTCGGGTATTGAACCGTCGTTGGCGAGTTCCTGGAATACAATCGAAGACTCCTCGATCCGTTTGTCCAGGAGCATAGCCTGGCCGTGACGCAAGAGGTATCCGGGCGTGTAGTCATCAGCTGCCCGTAACTCATTCAGCTGTTTCTCTATCCGATCGATGAGCTGGCGATAGAACTGAGTCCAGACTGAACCACCGGTCACGCTCACGGCCCCGGATCTCTCCTTGAAGCGGGTTTGAAGTTCGTTAAGGCGTAGCTCCTGTAGTATTACGAGAGTAGCCTTAGGGGGAATGAAACGGTAGCACCTGACGGCATCTGCCGGCTGCTCGGACTCCAGCAACCGATCTCCCACTTCGAGGGCAGAAAATGCCAGTAAGGCGAGCTCGGGCATCGTCGAAATCTTCCACGGAGTGCTCAAGAGGATATCTTTCGCAAATATCGTGTCGTGCCGCTCTAATGCGTGTTGAAGCGAGCGTAAACGCGCCTGCATACGGAGGGTGAATGCCGCGTCGGAAGAGTAAAATGCGTCTAGAATGGTGAATCCTTCTTCGGACCGGCCGGCTTCAAATAGAAGCTCGGCGCGCCTCAAAGTTGCCAGAGCGCCTTCCGGGCTCCCTGAAAACTGCGTCTCGAGTGCTTCAAAGGCGCGTATAGCTTCCTGGCTCTTTCCGCTCCCGTAATAAGCACGGGCAAGGCTGTAGAGTATAAAGGCACGCCTCTTTAGGTCATCTGGAAAATCCTCTAGAAAGCGACTGAAATTCCCGGCCGCGCTCTCGGCTTGGCCTGTGCTCAGTTGTGCGAAAGCGCGCGTCGGCAGCAGGATTCGCTGAAACTTCCGCTCTTGGAACTCCGGTTCCTCTCCAAAATGTTCCTCAATCGAATCAAAGATCCTCGCCGCCCCAGCGTAGTCAGCGCTTTCAAATGCCTTAAAGCCCTCCTCGACCAGCGAACTTAGCGTATGGGTCTGTATCTGCCCGAGCGCGATTCGAGGGATTGAGGAAAGGAGAATACCCAGGAGAATTGCCCAAAGGACTCCAATTCGATTATCGCATCGGCATGTAGCGGGATCGCTTCGCGATTCGGATTGTGGAGGCAGGTGGTTAGCCTTCATTGAACCCCGGCCGGACAAAAGTTCGAGCTTCCGGAAACTCCCGCTCTATGTCGCGCCAGCGGTCACAGTAGTTGTAGATTCCTGAGATATACTTCGGGTCCCGAGCAAGCTCCTTCAATTCCTCTTTGTCCATGTCTTAAATTCTCGGGGTGAGGTTTGGATTTGGCAATATTCGGTTTTTCTAACTTGGTAATTCCCCATCCCGACATGCCGGAACGCGATTGCTTACTTTCTCAGGCATCATCGTGCGCGCAGCGCCCAACGTGTTTATCCGGGTTAGTGGCATACCAGCGATAGAGCGCCGGCAGGACCAGCAGGGTCAAAAGCGTTGAGGAAAACAGGCCACCCACGACGACGGTTGCCAACGGCCGTTGGACCTCTGACCCGATACCGCTCGACAGGAGGAGCGGAATTAGGCCCAGGCTCGCAACAGTGGCGGTCATAAGGACGGGCCGCAGCCGGAGCATGGCACCCGTCCTAACAGCTTGGTCGAGCGGAAGTCCGGCGCGCACCAGCTGATTAAAGTATGAAACCATGACGACACCGTTGAGAACGGCCACGCCAAAGAGGGCGACGAAACCAACAGAAGAACAGAAGAGGGCACACTGAGATATTGGCCGGAAATGGCGAGAGAAAGAATGCCGCCGATCAGGGCGAAGGGCACATTCAGAATGATCAGAAATGCGTCCTTAACCGAATTGAACGACATGAAGAGCAATATGAAGATAAGGCCAAGGCAAACGGGTAGGACGACCATCAGGGTAGCCTGCGCGCGCCTTTGGTTTTCGAATTGCCCTCCCCAAGTGACGAAATAGCCGGCGGGAAGATCGACCTGTTCTCTGACCGCTTGTTGCGCTTCCTGCACGAACCCCCCCATATCACGACCACGAACATTGCATTGTACGACAATGCGGCGCTGAGCGTCTTCGCGGCTGACCGTGGGTGTGCCCTCCACGAGTCGAATATCGGCTACCTGTGATAGGGGAACACGCATCCCGTTCCTATTCGATACCCAGAGATTCGCAATTGCATCGGGACTGTCGCGATACGGTTCGGCCATACGCAAATAAACATCGAAGCGTTTCTGGCCCGAAATAAACATCGAAGCGTTTCCCCTCGATAACCTCAGTTACCGCTTCCCCTCCGACGGCGCTCGAAACGATCTCCATGACGTCTGCTACGTTCAAGCCGTAACGGGCTACTTCATCCCGGTCGGCCCGGACGACCAGCTGGGCTTCCCCACTAATCTGTTCCATTTGGACGTCGGTAGCGCCGGGAATGGTTTTAGCCACCGCCTCGATCTCCCTTCCTGTTCGTTCCAATACGTCAAGATCTTCGCCGAACAACTTGATCGCAATCTGGGCCTTGACACCCGATAGGAGTTCATCGACGCGAGTCGCAATAGGTTGAGAGAAATTCAGCATGATCCCCGGGTGTTCGCGCAGATCCTGATCGAAAGTGCGGATCAACTCTTCGCGAGTGTCCGCTGTTGTCCATTTCGCCTGCGATTTCAAACCTACAAAGATCTCATTATTCGAGATTGGTTCGGGGTCTCCTCCCAGTTCAGGTCTCCCGATTTGGCTGAAAGCATAGGTTACCTCTGGGTACTGCATCAGCTTCCTTTCAAGGCGCCGGGCGATGCGTTTTGACTCCTCGAGGGAAATGCTTGGGTTCATGGTAACTCGAATGTTCATCGTGCCTTCGTTGAGTTCGGGGACGAATTCCGTCCCAAGGAAGGGCAGGATTACCAGCGAAAAAATCAACGCGCAGACGGCAGTTCCCACCACAATAGCCCTGCGAGAGAGCGCCCATTCGAGCGCGGGACGATACACCGCCTTAAGCAACTGCATTAGGAAAGGTTCCTTTTCCGTTAACTTGCCGCGTAGCACGATAGAGGAGAGAACCGGCACGATGGTGAGAGCTACCATGAGCGATCCCATCATGGCGAAAGCGATCGTGAAGGCCATTGGTCTGAAAAGCTTTCCTTCGACACCCTGAAGGGTAAACAATGGTAGAAAGACGACCACGATGATGAGCACGGCGAAGAATACCGGTTGTCCCACCTCCCAAGCCGCGGTGAGGACGCGTTGTGCAAGGGGTTCCTTGCGATGGTTGGGCTCGGCCAGGTGGCGCATGATATTCTCGACCATGACCACGGAACCGTCGACCATCATTCCAATGCCGATGGCGAGTCCGCCCAGCGACTGCAGGTTAGCCGAGATCCCCTGCCAGCGCATCATGATAAAGGCGATCATCATTGAGAGGGGAATAGAACAGACTACAACAAAAGCCGATCGCACATTCCCAAGAAAGAGGAAGAGCACGATGACTATGAGCACCGCGGCTTCTGTAAGGGCACGGGTTACGGTTGAAACCGCTTTCTCGACCAGGTCCGTCTGGTCGTAGACCGGGACAATTTCGACGCCCTCGGGCAGTGATGCCTGAATTGCATCTAACTTTTCGCGTACTCCCTCAATTACCTTTTTCGTATTCGCACCTTTAAGCTGCAGGACGATGCCCATTACGACCTCTCCTTTGCCGTTCATCGTCACGACTCCCTGTCGGATTTCGCTTCCAAAGCGCACATCGGCAACGTCACGGATATAAACCGGAGTACCGCCAACGTTTTTGAGAACGATGTTTTCGATGTCGATGAGACCTTCCCGACCGCCGCGTATGAGACCGGCTCCTCGAACAACATACTGCTCCTGTTCTCCCTCGATATACCACCCACCGACGTTGGCGTTGTTGTTGGTAATGGCATCGCGGAGATCGGGAAGTGCCAGGTTGTATTTGAAGAGTTTGTTAGGATCGACCTGAACCTGGTACTGCCTGACTTCACCCCCATTGCTGAGTACATCGGTAACCCCGGTTACCGTGCGCAGCTGGAATTTTACGAACCAGTCGTTAATGGTACGCAACTCCATCGCCGTCTTGTTCCGGCCGACAAGGATGTACTTGTAGATCTGGCCGAGGCCAGTCGTGATGGGTCCCATCTCCGGTTCGGCCAGACCTTCGGGAATGCGCTCTCGCGCGGCCTGCAGCCGTTCCAGAACTAACTGTCGAGCGAAATAGATATCGACATCGTCCTCGAAGACCACCGTAACGACGGAGAGCCCCGTTTTGGAGATGGAGCGAACTTCGGTTACGTCGGGGAGTCCGTTCATGACCGATTCGATCGGAAAAGTGATGAGCTGTTCGACTTCCACCGCAGCCAGTCCGGCTGCCTCGGTATTGATCTGTACCTGGATGTTGGTTACGTCGGGAAAGGCGTCGATATTGAGCCGTAAGGTCGAATAGATTCCGTAAGCGACGATAACTATGCCAAACACGACGACCAGAAAGCGGTGTCTCAGTGCGAGTTCAATCAGCCTGCTAATCATGAGGGTTGTTGCGTTGGCGACTCCTGGTTGCGGCTACCGGTGGGTGTTAGTCCGCTTATTTCGCAAATAAGCGGACTAACCTGAAAATCTGTATTACTATCCGTCAGAACTTGGTTTTTTTTGACACGTTTGGGGGTGTAACTTGTTGGTATTCAAAGCCGGGATTTGACTTTCTCAATTCGCGGTTTTCCCTGGCTCGGCGCAGCACAGCGAAGACGGCTCGAATCCGTGGTCAATTCTTCTTCATTCGCGTCCATTTGCGTGGTCTGCCGTACGGCAGACCGGTTCTCTTTTTCTTTTTTGGTTGCGGCTACGCTGCTCTAGGAGATTTTCGGGTTAGTGGGCGTGTCCCGCTTCGAATCCCTCCTTTTCGAGTTCCGATTTCAGGATGAAGGCGCCATTCGTTACGACCTTTTCGCCGGCCCCTACGCCATCGAGTATTTCAACTGCTGTCGCCGAGCGATTGCCGACTTCAACTACCCGGCGCTCGAAGTGGCCGGGGCCCTCCTCGACAAAAAGAATGGTCTCAGCTCCCTGGCTCAGTAAGGCCGATGGAGGGACGATCAGTGTATTCTGCTTCTCTTCGATTTCGAGAGCCAGACGTGCGAACATTCCGGGCTTGAGCATGTGCCCCCTGTTAGCCACTTCCACACGGATATTCAGGGAGCGCGTTTCCTCCTCGAGCGTGCTTCCGATCCACCCTACCTGCCCGCGAAACAGCGAATCGGGATAGGATTTGACCGATACCTTGGCCCATTGACCAGCCGCGACGCGTGAGATATCTTTTTCATAGACGTTACCTATTACCCAGACGGTGTTCAGATCGGCGATAGTGAATACGTTCTCTTCGTCGTCGAGTTTTTCGCCCAGCGTGATGTGCTTTTCGATCACAATGCCGGCAAATGGCGCTGTCATTTCGAAGTGTGTAAATGATTGATCGGATTGTTCCGGCAGTGTGCGTAAATAGCTTTCGGAAACACCGAGGGCATGCAGTTTCTGCTCTGAACTGCGGAGTTCGATGCGCGTTTCTGCGAGGACCCGTTTGGCGTCCAGATATTCCTGCTCAGAGGAGATCTGCTTCTGCCAGAGTGCTTCTTCTCGAGTAAAGATTGCATTTGCCAGACTCAGGCGTTCACGCGAAGCGAGATATTCCGCCTTTGCGTCAGCCAGTTCACGGCTTTCAAGGATGGCCAGGACCTCTCCCCTGTCGACCTGAGCACCGAGCGTCTTGAGCACTTCCCTAACCACCCCTGGAACGCGCGGTACGATATGTGTCACCCGGTCCTGGTTGAGGGTCACCTCGCCCGTTAGTTTGAGTTCGTTGTAAATTGCGCCGACTGTCGCCGGTTTCGTCTCTATTTCGGCGAGCGTGATCTGATTCGCGGTAATGGTCACCTGCGAGGCCTTGTGCACCTCTTCTACTCTACTCGCATCGTGGTCCCCATGGGCACCTTCCGAATTGGAATGCGAGGATTCTGAACCACCGATTCTCCCGTGTTCCTCGGGCACATTGGGCCCACATCCCGGGAGGGCGAAAAACAGTCCAACGCCCAGGCTTAATGGTATCATTTGAAAGAGCTCTTTTTTCATATTTCCCCTTTTCCGAATTCTTTTCCCGCAAATTTCACACTATTCAGAAGCGTGGATGGCAAGGCCCGAGCGAAATCCCGTGCGGGCGCGCACTGCTGTGCGTAACCGCGCGGGATTTCTGCGAGAACGCAGCCACGCCGCGCTTGTGGATGTGAGCTTTGGCGCAAACTCTAGCGAAGGCACGGTGTATCTCTCCTCGAAATCGCAACCAATTCTTCACCATCCACTTAACTCCGTTTGCGCCAAAGTGGTGAAATTTGCGGGCTAATGTTGTGTTCCATGGTTTAACGGCCGTCCCAACAGGCGTTCCAATTCCGCCATCGATCGGTGGTAATTGAGAAGCGAATCGATGAGCTGAAATTCGGTCTCAAAGAACGAACGTTGAGCGTCGAGCACTTCAATGTATCCGTTCTTTCCCTGCTCATATCCTGATCGCGCCGCCTCCATTGCAAATCGAGCTGCCGGCGCAACTTCCTCAAGCAGCAATTTCGCCTCGACATAGGCACTGGACAATTCCTGAAAGGACTCGTTGAGTGCACTTCTGATCTGCAGTTCCGCCGCTCGTCGCTCTTCCGCCGCTTTGGAAAGCTCGAACTCGGCTGCCCGAATGGCACCTTGGTTGCGGTCGAAGAGCGGTATCGGTATGGACGCTGCGACGACCGCCGAGGTCTCATCCGTTTCATTAAATGACTGTATCCCCGCTCCCAGCGTTAAATCCGGAATTCTACGTGATTTTTCGAGTCGATGGGCCGCTTCGCGGAGTTCGATTTCCGTTTCCCAACGGTCAAGATCGGGATTCTGTAAAGGCCAATCCTCGAGATTCGATCCCGGCGGCGGTAATAGGGGCTCAAGTTTTCCCATTGCCTCCCTGAAGTTCGCCGACTCCTTCCCCCACATGACGGATAGCTTCGACCGGGAAGCGTTGAGTTCACGCTTCGCTCTCTCTGATTGAATTTCACTGAGTGCGAGAGCGACCCGCGCGCGTCCCTCTTCAAGTGGCGAAACCTTTCCCGCCTGGACCCGTTCGGTTACAACGAGGTGAAACTCTTTCGCCAGTCTTAGGGTATTCAGAGATAATTCAGATCGTCGCTGCGCTGCGAGCAAGTCGATAAACGCCATGGTCGTTTCCGCTAGAACGTCGAGTCGAGCGCTTTCATAGTCCCAACCAGCGAGCTCGCCTTCGAAGGTTGCCACCCGCCTTCTCTTTGCCCGTTTGCGGCCCAACTCGATCAGTTGGCTGAACTGAAGAGTAGTTTCCACACTTTTAAGTCCGGACCTGGATCCCGATCCTCCGAATTCCCCAATTCCAAGTTCGATCTCCGGATTTGGTAGTAGGCCGGCTTGGAGAGCACGGGCCTCCGCCGCACGGACTTTCAACGAGTAGGAGCGAAGTTTTGGGTTCTCGAGTAAGGCAAGGGCCAGCGCATGCTGTAGCGTTACTTCTCCGGTGGGTTCTCTAATTTCGACCTCGTCGGGGGACCCTCGCGCATCCCAGTCGACGGTTTGTCGTGACGGCCGGCTTGTTTCGGATGACTGGCTATGGAAGGGTCCGCTATCGACCCCGTTATTAGCGAGTAGCGTTGCTGTGAATATTAATGGGAGCCCGTATGCGGGCAGAATTCTTTGAGACATATGATCCTCCGAAAATCATTTCACTTTTGGGCAAGAAAGCTTCGTCGGTCTACCACGAAGCTGGAGCGAACACACAGAAAAGCTGTGTCCTGTTCGCAACCTGGAAGGATGACTTCGGAGAAATCAGAGCAGCAGGATTACGGTCTTAAGGACCCGATAAACCTCTGCTTTATTAATAAGCCGCGCGGAGACGCGGTCTGTCCTGTGCTCCTGCCGTGACTCGATTGGTCGAATCTCTGACAAGACACAATGCTGTGGGGGGGGAGAGAATTCAAATCCGGAAAATACCTGCTGAACCTCATCTCTGGAAATCGGCAAATCGAAACATCCGGTCTTCGCTGAAACATCGGAATCTTGAGTCTCGGCGGTAAAGTCGATATTCTCCGGGTGACCGTGTTTGTTGTAAGGGCCATACGGGCAATCGGAATGTGCCGACTCAATCGCCAGGTGCCCATCCTCCCCGAAGCAAAGCACAAGCACCTCATCGCCGCCAGCCAACATTATCTGCGAGAGCAATGTGGAAAAGATGATGATAGTTCTTTTGAACGATAACGGCATCTGGTAGTACCCTTGATCGACTTTTCGCTCTTTTGTCAAGTCCGACAGATTCCTGCCTCGGCGGCTTTTAAAATCAGATTCTCGCGTTCCTCGGGGGTAAGCGGGAGTTGGGGCGGGCGCGGGTGCCCGCAGTCGATACCCAGTCGTTCGCTCAGAACCGCTTTGATGGAAGCTAGAAATCGTTCTCCCAGGACGATGGCGCTAACTTCCGTGGCCAGGGCCTGGGCTGCCTCCGCGCGCTTCAGGTCCCCTTCCCTGTAAGCGTTCCAGATCTCAAGCCACAGCTCGGGGGCCATGTTAATCGGGCCGTCGACGCAGCCGGTAGCGCCGATCGTCAGGGCAGGGAGCATAAGGCGGCAACTTCCAATGAGGCAGGAGAGTCCCATTTTGGTGAATTCTCGGACGTGGAAGAAAGTCAGGGCGGAGTGCTTGAG
>CBDCEW010000025.1:0-38278 GCA_965215885.1 Candidatus Moanibacter sp. | reverse complement strand
TAGCGGGTGGTAAAGCTCAACACCTTGGGGTAGACGAGTCGCTCAAAGTCCTTGTAAGCCATTTTAATGAGTTCGGTGTGTGAACCGGCGTTGAAGGCGATAAACTCATCCTCGGTAAGGCTCTGGGCTACATACACATCCAAGCCGTAAAGGTTCCCGAAAGGAGGCATGGCTCCAACTTCACAATCAGGAAAAAGCGCCTCGATTTCGTCTTCCGGGGCGAGAAATACGTCGCCGCTGCCGGTGGCGAGGAAGAGGCGATTGAAATTAATATTGTAACTTGCGGGGAGCACGGCCATGGCCAACGCACCGGCTACATTGACGATGATAGTTTTTGCCATTTGTCTGCCTGGGATGTGGGTAAGGGCGGCAATTTCCTGGGCACTATAGGCTAGAGAATGGCTGATAACTACATATTTGATATCATGAGAATCGAGGTAATCTCTCAGTTTTTTGATGACCATACTTCCTTCTTTTTGAGTTAGACGTCAGATGTGCGATCGGTGAATTGCCGATATCAGAAAGAGAGTTGGTGTTTGAAAGCGCTCCCTTGCGAGAGAGAGACCGATTAAGTTGACAGCCTCTTCAGCGAAAGCAAATTCTTTTTTTCTTTTGGTTGCATTTTGATATCTCGAACCTATTTATGGAACGCTTTTTGCGATGAAACAGAATGAATTGAGAGTCAGTCCCCGGGAAGAGACAGGACGTGGACCGACAAGGCGATTGAGAACGCAAGGAAGGATTCCCGCCGTTATATACGGGAATTCCGGAACACGGGTACTCTCAATCGATATGGCTGAGTTCCGCACTCTTTGGAGCCGAGTTGTGGGAACCTCGACGTTGATTCAGGTGATCGAAGAGGGTGAGAAGCCGAAGCGATCTCTTATTCAGGAGGTGCAGCGCAATCCGATGACTGATGAGTTTCTGCACATTGATTTTAAGGAGATTGCGGCTGGTGTGCAAATGCAGACAAACGTGGCTGTGGATATAATAGGTGAAGCGGAAGGCGTGCGAATTGAAGGAGGCCTCCTGGAGATTCATTTACACGAAGTGGGAGTCCGGTGTTTCCCCAGATACCTGCCGGAGATTTTAGAGATCGATGTTTCGGAAATGCAGGTGGGCAGTTCCCTTCACGTGGGCGATTTGAAGCCGATCGAAAATGTTACCATATTGGATGATCCCGAGAAATCGATTGTTTCATGCGTCATGCCGGCGTTCGTAGAAGAAGTGGAGGAAGAAGAGGAAGAAGCTGTGGCAGACGAAGAAGGCGAGGGAGTGGCAGAAGGTAAAGAAGTGACGGAAGACCATGAAGAGAGGAGTGGTTCGGAGGGGAAGAGCTGAGCCCTTCAATATCTTCTGTGCCCTTCTGTAAATTTGCCCGGCCCGGCTGGTGGAGCGAGTGATTTTAAGGGCTCAATTCAGGCTTCCTATGATCAGTGCGATTGCAGGACTTGGAAACCCCGGGCTTCGCTATCGAAAGACCCGACACAATCTCGGTTTCCGGGTAGTGGATGCTTTAGCGAAGGATCTGAAAGGGGCTTGGCGCAGAGAAGAGCGCTTTCAAGCGCGACTGGCTAGAATAAGAATTGGGGGCGCCGAAGTAACTGTCATTAAGCCGCAGACTTTTATGAATGAAAGCGGCCGGAGTCTCCATCTCTTCTGTGATTACTACCGGTTCTCGGCTGAGCAGCTCGCCGTGATATATGATGAAGTCAATATTGAATTGGGTCAGGTAAAGATCTCGCTTGGGGGGAGCCCGGGTGGACATAACGGCGTCGAGAGTGTATTACGGAATGTAGGCGAAGGCTTCGTGCGATTCCGTCTCGGAATCGGACCTAAGAGTCCGAACGAAATCGGAATTAAGGACTTCGTCCTGGGGAAATTCACACGCTATGAACAATCCGTTGTGAATAAAAAAATGCCCGAATATCTGGCAGGACTCCACCTACTGGTTGACAGAGGACCGGTCCTGGCCATGAATCAAATGAACAGGCGAAAAAACAGCAAAGAGGAAGTTGAAGACATTGAGCGATCAAATTGAGGCAAAACGAAAGTACAGGGCATATTTTATCCTGGATACGCGGGGATTGGAGACACCTGTTGAATCGCAAATTGAGATCCTCTCAAAATCTGTGGCGGAACTGGGTGGAGAAGTGGAGAAGGCGGAAAACCTGGGACGCAAGGATTTTGTCCGATTAACGGATGCGAATCATTCGGGAGACCACTACATCCAATTGGAAATCGAGGCGCCGCCTGAAGCACCCGCTCAACTGCGGGAGAAGCTTCGCCTAAACAGATCGGTTAAGCGAGTCTATGTCGAATCGATGAAATAGAAGCTACAGCGAGTGTTTCAATGGCCTCTTTTAACAAAATCATCCTGATGGGAAATTTGACGCGTGATCCGGAATTGCGGGTGACGCCTAATGGTACATCAATTTGCAAATTCGGACTGGCTACTTCGAGGACCTATACCACGCAAGACGGCACCCAGCGCGAAGAGACGACCTTTGTTGATGTCGATGTGTTTGGCCGGCAGGCGGAGGTGATCGCGAAATACATGACGAAAGGCCGGCCGATCCTGGTAGAGGGCAGACTGCGATTCGATCAGTGGGAGACTCAAACCGGAGAAAAGCGGAGCAAACACAATGTGGTGCTCGAGACGTTTCGATTTGTCGGTCCCCGACCCAGCGACGAACGGGCGCCCGAAGCTAGTGCGACGAAGTACGAGGAGGCAGCTCCGCCGCCGAGAAGCCCGGCTCCGCAAAAGGACGATGGAGAAGAAAATGATGACGATAATGACGATGACGTTCCTTTCTAAGAGCCGGTCGGACTACGATCGTGAGGCTGCCCCTGAATGGCGCACCCATCCGGCTGATCAGGGTGAGATTTTTGACAGGACACGACACTAGAACTCTTAACAGATAAATCGCCATGGCCAGGAAGGAAGTGTTGCTCTTAAAACCCGTAGAAGGGCTCGGTAATGAAGGCGAACAGGTCAACGTACGGGCCGGCTACGCTCGTAACTACCTGTTGCGAAAGAAACTTGCTGTGCCCCTGACGGAAGCTAACCGCAAACAAATGGAGGCTCTCCTGAAGGCGCGGGAACAGCGCCTCGCGCGCGAGCTTTCCACGGCTGAGGAGATGGTGGGGAGACTGCGTAGGCTGCACATCGCGATTCCAGTTAAGACGGGACCCGGAGGGAAGCTCTACGGATCGGTATCCGCCAACGATCTTAAAGAGCGGTTTGCCGAGGAGGGAATTGAGGTCGAGCGCAAGAGAATCATGCTCCATACGCCGGTAAAAAGTTTGGGTAGACACGAAACGCGGATAAAACTGCATCCCGAGGTCAGTGTGGATATCGAATTCGAAGTCGTTTCGGAAAACCCGATTGAAGAAGAGGGATCTTGAACCGCTCGCTGGGAGCAAAAACCAAGATGCCCGCCAAGCGAGGAACGAGGACAGTCGCGGAACACCCTTCCAATGTTTCGGCGGGTAGTGAACGCAATTCCGGATACACAGCAAACGTAACCCGCGAACGGGTCCTTCCTGCCAATCTGGATGCCGAGGAAGGGCTCTTGGCATGTTGCATTATGGACGGCGGTCAGGAGATTCTAGCCCTCTGTCTTGAGTCTAAGATCCAACCCGACTACTTCTTAAAGCCGGCTCACCAACAGATATTCGAGGCCCTTATGGAACTCTGCGATGAGGGATCGGTAGTCGATGAGATTATCCTGACCGATAAATTGCAAAGAAAGGGACAACTGGAAGAGATCGGGGGTTATGGAGCGATAACTCACCTCACGAATCGAATAGAGACGACCGCCCATGCGCGTTACTGGCTCGAGATCGTGAGGGAGAAATGTCTTCTACGTCGGCTCATCAAGACCTCGACGGAAATTGTGGATAGGTGTTATCACAGCGAGGATGGGCTCGACGAGCTTCTTGAAGAGGCCGAGCAGGATGTTTTCAAGATCAGTCAGGACCGCGTTTCGGACACCGCGATGCCGATCCGCCGATCGATGGAATCAGCCGTTAAACTGGTGCACAATCTGCTCCAACGGAAGGGAGAACTAACCGGGGTTGCCACCGGATTCATCGATCTTGACCGGCTGACTTTCGGGCTGCATGCCCAGGAAATGATCGTTTTGGCCTCGCGCCCCTCTCTCGGAAAGACCTCTCTGGCAATGAATATCGCGGAAACTTCCATATTGCCTCCTGGCGGATCACGGGATCCCGTATCGACCCTCGTTTTCAGCCTGGAGATGAGCGCAGAGCAGCTCGCCTTTCGACTCCTCTGCAGTCGGGCGCGTGTTAACATGTCCAAGATCAAGGATGGATTTGCACCGAAAGGCTCGCAACAGGCGCTTGCCGAGACCGCTAAAGAGCTTAAGGACGCGCCGCTGTGGATCGATGATTCCGCGCACCTCACAATCCTGGAGATGCGGGCGAAGGCGCGGAGAATGGCGCTACGAGAGAATTTAGGCTTAGTCATAGTCGACTATCTGCAACTCCTGTCGGGAACGGACAGCCGGGTCAGCCGGGAACAACAGATTTCCGAAATGTCGCGAGGCGTGAAGGCGATGGCCAAGGAATTGAACGTGCCGATTCTCGTCTTGAGCCAGCTTAATCGGGACTCTGAGAGAGAGAGACGAAAGCCGCGCCTCTCAGATCTGCGCGAGTCCGGATCAATCGAACAGGATGCGGACGTGGTGATGCTGCTCTCGCTGTGGCGCCGTGATGACCAGGAGGAAGAGGATGCTTCGGGGACGGCCAAGCAGCTGGAATTAGTTATTGCCAAACAGCGCAATGGGCCAATAGGAGATATCCGGTTAACATTTATCCCGGAATTGACCCGGTTTGAAAACTATACCAGCCAAACGTTTTAAATGCTCTACCCGTTGCGTCACTTCGGTGATCGCGGCCCTGCTTGGATTATTTGGCGGGGGCAATCTATTCGGCCAGGATTCCGAAGTGCCCGTCGTCGACGAAGTGGTGATCGTTTTTACGGGACTTCGCAACATCAGCGATGATGCGGTCCTCGTGCATGTGCAGATTCGGGAGGGTATGGATTTCGATCAGAATCTGGTCGACCGTTCGATCCGTTCGCTCTACGCCACCGGTCTATTCGAGAATGTCGAAGCGAGAACTGAGCCGATTGATGAAGAAAAGGTCCGGCTCGTCTTTGATGTTCGGGCCAAATATCGTATCAGTCAGATTTTCATAAGCGGAAACAAGAAGCTCAAAGGTCGCAAGCTGTCTGAAAAGATTGAATCCAGGCAGGGCGGGGTTCTCGATGAGCGTATCGTGGACAAAGATCGCGACGCCATTTATGAGTATTATCTGGACAAGGGCTTTACGAACATAGACGTAGACTACGAAATCGATCGGGATCCCGTGACCGGCTTCGGTAGTATCGTCTTTTACATCGATGAGGGTGGTAAGAGAAAAATCCGTTCCATTACCTTTGTGGGCAACGATACCATCAAATCGCGCAAGCTGAGGAAGAAGATGAAGACGAAGAAGCACAACTTCATGTCCATCTTGACCGGCGGTAGCAAGTTCAACGAAGTGACTTTTCAGGAAGACTTGGACAAGCTGCGCGAATTCTATAAAGATGAGGGATACCTCGATATTAAGATCGACGAGTCCGATATCACCCTGGACTACCCGGCGAAAAAATCCATCGCCATTACCATAAACCTCAATGAAGGCGGGCAGTGCCACGTCGGCGAAGTCAGCGTAGTCGGAAATAAGCTTTTTACATCGGAGCAGTTGAAAATCGTATTACGACTTCGGCCCGGCGACGTCTTTTCGCCTTCCAAGCTCGATGAAGATCGAGAAGGATTGACGGATTTTTATGGTTTGATCGGCTACCTCGACACATACGTGCGCCCGGAGCGCAATCCCAACATCGCGACCGGCGATATCGATCTGGTATACAAGATCGAGGAGGGAGAGCGGGTGTATGTCGAGTCCATCAACATCGAGGGAAACACCAAGACCCGTAGTGTTGTCATTCTCCGCGAGCTGGCGCTGGAGCCGGGAGATGTATTCAATATGGTGCGCATGAAAAACAGTCAGGCCCGCCTCGAGAACACGCGATTTTTCGAAGAGGTAAACCTGAGCCCCGAGAGCACCAATATTCCGGGACGGCGCAACCTCAAGATAACGGTTTCGGAAGGCCGCACCGGCCAGTTTCAGTTTGGGGCCGGTTTCGGTTCCGTGCAGGGCGGCGTCTTCTTCGCCGAGTTTTCCCAAGGGAATTTTGATCTCTTCAACTGGCGTTCCTTTTTCCAGGGTGACGGGCAGAAATTCAGGCTGCGTTTCTCCATTGGGTCGCGTTCCAGTAGCTTTGTCCTCGCCTTTGAGGAACCCTGGCTCTTTGAGAAGAGACTCGCATTTAGCTTCCAGCTCTTTCGCGAGGAGTCGGAGTTTAATTCCTCTCTCTTTAATGAACGGCGCTCGGGTTTCGAGGTCTCCTTTCGAAAGCGGCTTTTCCGGCTTTGGGACGGTACTATATCCTATCGCTACGAGGTTGTTGATATCTATGACGTGAACACGCAAATCGCTCCGGAGATAATCCTCAGGGAACTCGGCACCCGGACAGTCTCAAAAGTCGGTTTCAGCCTCTTGCGGGATACCCGTAATAACCTCATCTACACTACCCGGGGCAGCCGTTTGCTTTTCTACACGGAATTTGCCGGACTTGGGGGCGATACCGAGTATATTAAATTCGAGACGCGTTATGCGCGCTATATACCTACTCTTCGTTTTGCCAACCAGAGCGTCGCAATCCTCGCAAGGATGGGCACTTTATACGAAACGGGCGATAGGGCTGTTCCCTTCTTCGATCGTTTCTTCCTGGGCGGCCCTAATGACTTGCGGGGTTTTGAGTTTCGCGACGTGGGACCGAAGGATCCTGGATCGGAGGATCCATTGGGAGGGAACTCTTACGGATTTGCCAGTGTCGAGTATACCTTTGAAGTGGCGGAACCTCTAAGATTGGCGATTTTCTACGATTGGGGGTTCGTAAACTCCAGAAGCGAAAATTTTAATATAGGCAGAGCAAATTCAAATTGGGGAGTGGGCGTAAGAATTATGGTTCTCAATAATCCCATGCGTCTGGATCTTGGCATACCCATTACGTCGGACGAATTTAATGATAAGGGAAATCAGTTTAATTTCAGTTTTGGATCACGCTTTTGATGGGAGCGTGTTAGGCCTTTACGGCTCCCGGCTGATCAATCTATCGTCCATACCTTAAGCAACTATCTGATGACATGAAATCGCTAACGATTATATTCACCTCCGTCCTCGCCACGGCCCTTTCCCTTCCGGCTCAGGAAATCGCCCTCGCCACTGTCGATATGACGAGACTCTACAATGAGTACTACAAAACGAAGGAGGCAAATAATAAGCTCCAGGAGAGCGTGGAAAAGGCCAAGGTAGAAGCGGAGGACCTCGTTAAACAGGGGCAGGATTTGGTGGACGAATACAAGGAAGTATTGGAACGCTCCAAGAATCCCGCTCTCACCGAGGAGGCGCAGACCAAGGCGGCCACCGACGCGGACGGGGTTCTTCAGGGAATTCGCGAAAAAGAGCAAGAAGTGCAGCAGTTTCAGCTCGCTACGCAGCGTTCATTGCAGCAGAGGCAGCGCACCTATCGCGATCTTTTTATGGATGAGATCAAGAAGGTTGCGCTTGAAGTAGCGGATGAAAACGGGCGCAACTTCGTTTTGGATTCATCGGGAATTACCGCGGTGGGTGTTCCGGTGATTCTTTACTCCGATCCAAAATGGGACATCACGGATGAAGTGCTCGAGAAAATAAATGCTGACGCCCCGGAAGAGGAGTGAAACGGTTTCGCGCGCTCCATGGAGATTCGTTACACCCTTGAGGAGATTCTTCAGATCCTCGGGGAGGGGCGATGTGAAGGCGCTACCGATGCCACCGTAAGCGGAATCGCTTCACTCGAGGCCGCAGTGCCGGGTGAACTATCCTTTCTCGGCAACAGCAAATATCGAAAACTGGTTAGGGGTTGCCACGCTTCTCTCATCTTGTTACCGGAGGATTTCGAGGGATCGCCTCGACCCAACCAGGTTTATCTCTATGTCAAGAATCCCTCCCTTTCCCTGGCCCTCATCTGTGAGCGAATCGAGAAGAATCTCTGGCCCATGCCGGATCCCGGCGTTCACTCCAGCGCCATCGTTGAACGGGGTGCTGAAATCGATCCAACGGCGCATGTCGGTCCTCTCTGCGTTCTCGGTTGTGGTGTTTCGATAGGCAAGTATTCCGTTTTGGAGTCGCAAGTCTATATCGGTTCGGATTCCTCTGTGGGATCGGATTGCCGGTTGTTCCCCGGCGTCTACCTCGGAGCTGATTGCCACCTCGGTGATCGGGTTCGTCTGCTGCCGGGAGTGGTAGTTGGATCGCAGGGCTACGGCTACGAAAACGTCGATGGCACCCATCACCAGCTGCCCCAGATCGGTAGCGTTGTCATCGAGGACGACGTCGACGTGGGAGCAAACAGCACGATCGATCGGGCTCGATTCGGAGTCACCCGCATCGGCCGGGGTACGAAGATCGATAATCTTGTGCAAATCGCTCACAATGTTTCGATTGGTGAACACTGTCTCATTGTGGCCCAGGCGGGGAGAGAGTGAGAGTGGAGAGTGAGAGTGTAAGTGGGGCGGTATCTCGGGCAGCACCACCCTGGAAGACTACGTCGTTGTGGGAGGTCAGGTCGGCATGGTGGGCCATATAAAGATTGGCGAAGGAAGCATGCTGGGTGCCCAGGCGGGAGTTAATCACGATATTCCGGCTGGCAGTAAGATCCGAGGAACCCCTGCCTACCCCCTCATGGAAGCGCAACGCGTTGAGATCCTCCAGCGGCGACTGCCCGAACTCTTCAAGCGCATCAGCGACATTGAGGAGCAGATGGCGGAGAGTGAGGGGGAGTGTGAGAGTGAGCGGGGAGAGAGTGAGAGTGGAGAGTGAGAGTGTAAGTGGGGCGTGCGGAGTAATCAGCCTCCCCGTAGCGGGAGCGCTTCGGATCCCAGACGACTGACAGGGTAGGAAGCGCGCTTGCGCGCGAATAGAAAGACCGATGTCCCAAATCGCTCGCAAGCGAGCTTCCTACCCTCTCGGTGATTCGACACGGACCGGTTCATCGAAGACAGGCAGAGCGCGGGAAGGTCACACTGATTCCTGCCCACTCGGCGTTGGGGCCCACTTAGGAGTTGCAATACAGGGGAAAGAACCGTTAATACGCCAGCACGATGCAGGTAGGTGAGCTGCGCATATTTTCCGGGCGTTCAAACCCGGTTCTCGCTAAGTCGATTTGTGATTTCGTCGGCACGCGTCTGGGCGCGATTACAATCGATAATTTCCCTGATGGGGAGACTTTCGTGCGAATCGAAGAGAATATCCGCGGGATGGACGTCTTTATCGTCCAGTCTACTTGCCCGCCCGCCAATGAGCACATCATGGAATTGCTCATCATGATCGACGCGGCCCGGCGCGCTTCCGCTCAGAGAATCACGGCTGTGATGCCATTCTACGGCTACTCGCGCCAGGATCGCAAAGACCAGCCGCGCGTTCCGATTACGTCAAAGCTTGTCGCCAACCTGTTGACCACAGCCGGGGCGGATCGCGTCCTTACGATGGACCTGCATGCGCAACAGATTCAGGGGTTTTTCGACATTCCGGTTGATCATCTCTACGCCTCGCCCGTTTTTTATGATTACCTGCGGAAATTCAAGTCGCCCAACCTGGTCTGCTTTTCTCCCGATGAGGGGGGAATCAAGATGACGGCGGCTTACGCCAAGTTTCTCGAATGCGGCCTCGGATTTGTCGCCAAGCAGCGCACCGAAGACCCGACAAAAGTAGAAGCGATCGGGCTGGTCGGCGAAGTGGAGGGGAAGGACGTTCTCATTCTCGACGACATTACCGTAACGGCTGGCACTCTCATTGCCGCGGCAAATCTCCTGAAGGAGCGCGGGGCAAAAACCGTGAGGGCCGCGGTGAGCCACGGCGTCCTCAACGATATCGCCTATGAACGGCTCGGAAATGGGACTCTCGATGAGCTCATTACGACCGATTCGACTCCTGTGGAACCGCGCGACTTGCCCATCACCGTCCTCAGTATCTATGAGCTCTTCGGTGAGGCGATTCTTCGTATCAAAAATCACGAGAGCATCACTAGTCTGTTCCGGGTGAAGTCCTTTTGAGGGTTGGAACACCCCCATTCATGGTGATGTCTAGGGAGTCTAATATGAGACAATATTTGATTGCTTTGGCTATACTGGTGCCGGTGGGTGGCTATCTGCTGCACTCCCTGCTGGCGAAAGAGGAAAAAGCGATCCGGGCCGGTCGCGCCGAAGTGAGCGTTGCCGCGCCGGACTTTCCGCTCGATGCGAATCCGATCGACCGATCGAATTCGGAGAGGGTGGGGAGCTACTCCGATGTTCTGGCGGACGTCAATCCCGCCGTCGTGGGTGTCTATCCATCCCGTATCGTGCGCGTAATCGACGGGCGCCGGCTCAATCCGCTCGAGGAGATGCTGAGGCGCTACTACGGCCTGCCCCTACCGGAAGGGGGTAACAGCGAAGGTGAAGAGCGAAAGCTTCCCCAGGGATTGGGGTCCGGTGTCATCGTTTCCGCGGATGGCTATATTCTCACGAACAATCACGTTATCACGGATGAACGCGGAAATAAGGCGGACGAGATACTCGTGCAATTGAGCGACCAGCGGGAGTTTGTGGCCGAGATTGTGGGTAGCGACGAGCGTACGGATGTCGCCGTCCTCAAAGTCGACGCTGAGGACCTCCCTCACCTTCCTATGGCCGACAGCGATAACTTGAGGGTTGGTGACATCGTTTTCGCCGTGGGCAATCCTCTCGGTGTGGGGCTTACAGTTACCATGGGTATTGTATCCGCTACCGGACGCACCAATCTTGGCCTCCTCGGTCAGGAGGGCTTTGAGAATTTTATCCAGACCGACGCCTCAATTAATCCCGGGAATTCGGGCGGTCCACTAGTCGATGCGGACGGGCGCCTCGTCGGTATTAACACTGTCATCATTTCAAGGTCGGGCGGCAATATCGGCATCGGGTTTGCCATCCCCGTGACACTGGCGCGCAACGTTATGCTCAGCCTCATTCAGACGGGCACCGTGCCGCGCGGTCTCCTCGGCGTCAATATCCAGGATTTGGACAGGGATATTGCCGAGGCCATGGAACTCGAGGATACCAGGGGAGCCCTCATCCAGAATGTAATCGAGGGCCTGCCCGCCCATACCGCCGGTCTCAGACGTGGTGACGTCATCCTCGCGGTCGGTGACAAGGAGATTGCCGGCGTTTCCGATTTGCAGTTTTTTATCGGCTCCTCCCCTCCCGGTACTGCCGTCACACTCACCGTCATGAGGGAAGGCAGGAAGCAGGAATTTGAAGTAACCCTCAGCGACAAAGACGACCCCACTCAAATCGCTGGGGGAAGTAGCGATTCCATCCTCGAGGGCATTACTCTTGAAAAATTGAATTCCCGGACACGTGAGGAATTCGGTATCGATGTAGACGTCGAAGGGATCGCCGTCACCGCCGTCGAGGCCCGCTCCCCCCATGTGCGTTCCTTGCGCGAGGGTATGGTCATCGTCGAAGTCAATAAGTCTCCCGTCCGTTCCCTCTCCGATGTCCAGAACCTCCTCAAACGCGGCGCCAATTACCTCTGGGTCCACGACCGCGGCGGCACCTACGGCTACGTCGCCATTCGGCTCAGGTGAGAAAAGACTCAGGCTGCGGCAGATGGAAATCGGATGAATCGCCTGGAGGGCAAAGTTGCCATTGTTACGGGGGCGGGAACGCGGGTAGTTGAAGAGAGCGGACTAGTCGGTACGGGGAGCGCAACCGCGATGCTCTTTGCTCGAGAGGGCGCTAAGGTGGTGCTGGCAGATATCGACCGTGGGAATGCGGAAAGAACTCGAGTGAAGATTCAGGGGGAAGGCGGTCAGGCAGAGATCGTTGAAGCGGACGTATCGGAACCCAGCGAGTGCCGCAAGATAGTGGAGACCGCTATCGAACACTACTCAAGTTTGGACATTTTGTTCAACAATGTGGGGATGTACGGCCCCGGTAAGGTCACGGAGATTGAAGAGGAGAACTGGGACCACCAGATGGCGGTAGGATTGAAGAGCATGGCCTTCCTCTGTAAATACGCGATCCCCAGAATGGTGGAGTCGGGCGGCGGGTCTATAATCAACATCTCGTCGATCGACGGCATGCGGGCGGGATTCACCCCCAATATACCCTATGGCGTCGCTAAAGGAGGCATCATTACGCTCACCCGTCAAACTTCCGTTCACCACGGCCGGGAGAATATCCGGGTCAATTGCATTGCACCGGGACATATCCATACAACTTTCGTCCACCAGATCTCCGAAGATTTGAGAGAGCGCCGCCGCCGGATCGCGCCCCTCGGCACCGAAGGTACGGCCTGGGACGTGGCGTGGACAGCAGTTTTCCTGGCCAGCGACGAATCCCGCTGGATATCCGGTGTCGTTATTCCTGTCGACGCGGGTCTGTTTGCAGCTTCTCCTTTAGCTTTAATGGGCAATTTGACCGACGAATAGATATCATCAGGAAGTTCTTTTGCGGCATCTATTGACTCTGATCGCCGTTCTGTGGCGGAAAAGCGTACGCGCCAGTCGAAAGAATAGGCGTCGAATCAAGGAGAATTCCTATGCCATATACATTCCAGACCGGAAAGATGTATCGAAGATAAATATAAGGGACAGGTAAATAGACGGAAAAGGCGGCAAGAAGGCTCTTAATTTGGATATCTATTATAAAGTGTAAGTTGGAGATTGGGGTCGTAGTGCGAAGTATCATTTTATTTGTTCGAGCAAGGCAGGAATCCGATTTTCGTATTGCTACTGCAGATTCGGCCGAGGGGGACGGAATGGGTCGCCGCTAGATTGCTGCATCGCCCTGGAGATGAAAAGGGGGACTTTGGCGTTTTCATCGCGGAATGGGCATTCGCGAGATATTCACCCTTGAAGAAACCTTCACGCCGGATCAACGTGAGGGTATGGGTTCAGCGTCACAGTGGCGATGAAGAGTTCGCTTAAATTTTCCCTGACTGAGGTGGGCGAAAAGACGCGTCGGCGTTTGACTTCCTATGCTGCGCACGAATTGCGTGGAGATATGATTGCCGGGCTGACGGTGGCGGTCATGGGGGTCCCGCAAGCGATGGCGTATGCTTTGATCGCGGGACTTCCGCCGGTCTATGGGCTTTATACCGCGATTGTTACCTGTGTTGTTGCCGCGGTCCTCGGTAGTTCCAGCCATCTGGTAACAGGCCCGACAAATGCGCTGTGCATGGTCATCCTCAGTCTGACGTTGCACCTGCCCGAGAAATACGGTGTCTCGCTGATCGAGTGCGTGCTTCTGCTGACCATTCTGACGGGGTTGATTCAGTTGTCGTTCGGGCTACTCCGGCTCGGTGGCATCGTTCGCTACGTGTCGAATTCTGTTGTGGTAGGATTTACGGCGGGCGCGGGTATCCTCATCGCCGCCAACCAGTTGAAGAATCTGCTTGGTCTCAATCTCTCCGGGGAGCACATCGAGGGCTTCTTTATGGTTCTCGCGGTTACCCTTCGCCACCTTCCGGAGACGAACCCTCACGCGCTTATTCTCGGTGTTGTGACGGCGGCCGTGGTGATCATTTTACCCCGAATCAACCCGCGCCTGCCGGGGGCGTTGATCGGGGTGGCGCTTGCCGCTGTATTCGCCTTCGTCCTGGGTTGGCACGAACCGGATCGAGGAGAGAGGAAGATCAGTATTGTCCGAGATATTGAACCGATACGCGGCGATCTCAACATCGGCCATATCCCCGAGCTGATCGCAAACCCCAACCTGGAATTGATGCGCGAACTGGGTGCGGGTGCGATAGCTCTGGCGCTCCTGGGGCTGGTGGAAGCCGCCTCGATCGCCAGAGCCATGGCTGCTACATCGGGCCAGCGTCTCGATTTTAATCGGGAATTTACGGGCCAGGGCCTGGGGAATATAGTTGGCGGCTTTTTCTCATGTTTTGCCGGTTCCGGTTCTTTTACCCGTTCCGCTGTTTGTTTTCGATCCGGTGGCAAAACGCGCATGGCGGCTATCTACTCCGCCTTTTGGACTGGCCTGACTCTGGTTGCGTTTGGACCCCTGGCCAATTACATACCCACGGCGAGTCTCGCCGGCATTCTAGTAGTCGTGGCCTACACGATGGTGGACAAGCACCGCATGGCTCTGGCCTGGCGGTCGGGCCGTAATTCGAAGATGGTGCTTGGCGGGACCCTCGCGGCCACCCTTCTGCTTCCCCTTGAATACGCTATCTTTGTCGGGGTGTTCCTCTCCATCGTCCTCTTTCTTCGCGTAACGGGTAGGGCCGATTTAACCCAGCTCGTTCCGCGCCCGGATTCCGGATTCGACGAAGTACCTTTTAACCGGGCCGCGCCGTCGCCCGTTGTTACTGTGAACCTGGAGGGCGATTTGTATTTCGCGGCGGTTGAAGACCTCGACCACGAACTGCTGCGTTGCCTGACCGCGGAGACACGCGTCGTGGTGTTGAGAATGAAACGAATGCGCGCCGTCGGCAGCAGCGCCATGGCCATGCTGGGACATTTCTGGAAGGTCCTGAAGGAGCGCAATATCACGTTGGTAATATGTGGCATAGAAGATGAATTGAAGCAGGTGATGACGGGATCGGGGCTTCGCCGAGCAATCGGCGAGCAAAACATCTTTTATGCCGACATTCACTTGTTTCAATCCACCGAGTTGGCGTTGGCGCGCGCCTGGAATATCGTAGAGATGGCACGCCGCCGCCAGGAGGCCACGAGAGAGCCCTTTGCCAGAATCGCAGACGACATCCCGGCGGCCGAGAACCTGTTGTCCCATCGGGCCATCCGCTTTGGCAATCAGCATCAGCTGCGAGAAGCGGTCTGGTTGATGTCGGAGATGCAGAAACGGGAGCCGACGTTGAATCCTCGGACGCTTTTTCTTCAGGATCGTGAGGGGCGGGTGGCCGGGGAGTTAAACCTGCGCACCATGCTGGACGCCTTGGTCGTGCATGTGCCTAATGAGGGAACCGAGAAAATGAACGAAAGTGAACTGCGCACAACCATCCGGCAATCCCTGGAAAGTTCGATTGAGACCCTGGCGGCAAAGGAATTACCTCGGTTCGATGGAAATGCTTCCTTGGGCGAGATGATCGCCTACGCCTGCCGTCATGGCGCAGTTGATATTCCCGTCGTCGATAATGATGACCGCCTCGTCGGTATTGTTCGCGATGCCACCCTCATTTCAAGTCTCTGCAGCTGTTTGCAACTTAACCCGGCTACGGTAATGGAAGAACTTGCGGAGAAGCCTGTGGAGGAAGGCGCGCTGTAACCGTCAAAGTTTCAAATGGCATTTCGCGATAGGATACAAATGATTTGTAACGAAAGAGTTATGATTTCTAGAATTTTTGAAACATTGAGGGATATATGTCGGACTTAGGTGATCTGATCAGTCCCTCCTACATCAGGCTGGGCAGCGGGCATACCCTTCGCGAAACCCTCGGTATCGCCGTAGCGGCAATGGAACGGGACGGTAGCTTTCCGGCCATGGTGATTTTGGATAGCGAAGGCGACGTTTCCGGTATCGTTTCCCCGCTCGCTTTACTACAGGGTCTGTGTGCGGACGAAACGCATGTTGATGGCTCTTTCAAAGAGGCGGTCAACGAAGATCACTCCGCAAGGGATTTTCTCGAACGGGCACAAGGTCGGCTGCAATCGAGCGTCTTCGAAGCCGCCATCAAAGACCCGCCCCTGCTTCGGGCTCACGATTCCATCGTCGATGCTATCCGGAAGGTTGTGCGCGCGGGTCTGGACTTTCTTCCAGTCGCTGAGGGAAGGCGTGCCATCGGTGTCGTGCACACTGCGACTCTATTCCGGCGTGTCGCATCCATGGCTCTCGATGAACCGCTGGATGTGGATGAGATTTTGAGAGAGTGAGAAAAGGAGTGGAATGATGGGGCAGCCTGGCAATGGTTGGCTGTCGAGGAGGAACATGTCAACGGCATGTAAGCCTCCCCGGGTAGTGCCTGGTCAGCGGCCCCGAAGTGAAATGACTGAGAAGACCGAAAGGAAGAAAGGAAATTAGCGAGTGCGGCGGGGTGAAGGGTGTAGCTCTGAATCTGACACGTAGCCCCGAGAACCACCAAGTTTGGGACTGAGCCGATCCTCTCCATCAGGGAGCCGCCCAGGGGTCTAAGACAGCATCGAGCCGTGCAACGGCAGAGAAGTAACCAGGCGAGCGACGAGAGAGCTCTTGGGGAGTAAACCGCCAGGGGAGGCCCCGAGTACCCTGACCAATGTAACTACTCGATAGTCGATTGGCTGCCTTCGTTATGCTCGCGGGAGTGGACGGGGGATTGATTATCGGGACTATTATTCTTCTAGGTCGGGATGGAGTTTCACGGTTTGACCTGGGGTGTCAAAGTAACGGTCCGGATCGATCAGGATAGTGTCGCGCGAAGCCGGGATCTTCCCGTCTTCCAGATCCTCGCGAAATTGAGAATTCGCTATTGAGCGTTGTGCATCAGTGACGACAAAGGGAAAGGGATAGATTCTACCCAATGTCCTGATCTTTGCCTCCTCGTTGCCTTGACCGGATTCAAAGAAATCACCTCCCGAAACCAGGATTTGATCGATCGGCGAATCGGGACTGATCTGGATTGTGGGAATTCCACCACCTTCGACATAGGTGATGTCACCGAGAAAGCAGAAATGCTGGATCGATTCGGCGATCAGGCCGAAAGTTTCATTGGGACTGCATTCAGAGGAATCGGTGAGATTTGCGTTCGCCAGATTGATTCCTCCAATCTTTCCATCAATCGATTCGATACTCAGCTTCTTGATGTCCGCCATACCGTCTGCGTTTTCGGGGAAGCTTTGCGCATTGATAAGGGTGAGATTGATTCTATTGGGATCGTTGCCAAGGGAGAATACGGAAATGAAGGTCAATTCGGTGGCATACCGAATAGTGACGGAGGCGAGTCCCTGCGTATAGGTTACCCCTTCCTGGTTGTAGGGGGAAGGCACCTTCTGGAGGTAACCCTCGTCGACAATAATCTCCATCGTTGTGGCAGGGTTGTCGCTGCCAAACTCAAAGAAAATCAAGTCGCCTCCCGGATCCAACATGGAGACTCGCGTAATTGTGCCTGGCTCCGAAGCGAACACTCCACGATCCTCAACCAGTTGGAAACCATTGTAGATGAATCCCTGGAATTCGGTGCCATCGTTAACCAAATCCGCCTCCCCCTCAACCCTGAGACCTTCTGCTCCCTCCGATTTCGCAATGAGAATCGGAGATTCCAGGAAAATACTGTTATTCCCGACACGGGTATCGATTTCCGTATGACTGGGCTCCAACACTACGGACGCATAGACGTGCCGGATACCGGAAACATTCTCCGGGATGATCAGGCGACTCAACTCATTCGGGGGTACCGTTAGGTCCCAACTCTCACCCTTGGCGAGAGATCCATCAGACCAGGGGCTGAATCTAATCCAGTCATCGAAAGGATCGCGAGAGTCATCCTTCGATAAGAAGAGGCTTACCAGGAATCGCTGACCTTCATTATCAAAATGCGAAGAGCCTTCGTTTGTTATTCGATAGGAAACTCTTTCAGGGACATCATTTGGTTTCAGCCGAAGCGGAAAGAACTCAAAATTGCTCAAGCTCAAGTCGGAGATATTCTTATCAGCCACAAACCCGCTCTCGCCCGCGGAGAGGCCCGTTACTGTGTCTCCTATCCGCGCTCTCACAAAATAATAGTAAACGATGTCCAGATCTATGGTTCGATCGTCGAAAAAGGTGCTTCCTCCCGCGTAAATCATCTCCGCACCTGTCGTTGAGTTGATCGTATTGCGGAAGAGCTCAGAAACGCCGGCTCCATCAATGCTGTACCAAAGTATCCGGACGAAGAAGTCTTGGGTCCCGTCAGAGGCCCTGAGGCCAGTCGGTGACGGAGGTAGACTCGAATTTTCCAAGGCGGGATCAACCAGCTCTCGGAACACTTCTTCTCTTAGAGCGCTGGCGCCGTTTCGACCGGCTGTGATGTCCTCTCCTTCCGAATCTTCTCCTATTATGAGATCAGGCTGGTGGGCTACAGTTACACCGGCCACACGCCAGTTACCAACTTCGTCCTGGACCATTGCGGCTCCCCCGCTGTTTCCCGGAGCGGAGATGAGATCGGTCTCGTCCTTGTCGGCGCTAAGCACTCTTAGAAAAAATGGTGACGCGGGCATTCCTGCACTGTATGGGGTAAAACTCGAGTTGGTCTCGTGCATGCGATACCTGGAGGAGCTTGAAGAGGGACGGACGACGTCGTCGTAAAGAGAAGAAGGATACCCTATGATCTTTTTCTCGCGCTCCGATCGAAGGGCCTCCCTGCCGTCAAGGTAGAAATCGGCGTTTTCTCCGTCGCCGAGATCTTGGTATCCATGTATGGCCACGATATCGATGTTGAAGGATTCTAAATCGCGAACCCCGTTCTCCGCCACCATCGCGCCATACCCGGAGGGCCCGGTAAACGACCAGATACGACGCAGGGGAATTCCCGAGGACGATAAAGGGAAAAATTGGCCGTGATGCTGCCGGTGCCAGGTCGCGTCTTGAAACTCCAGGTTACCGTCGTCATCATGAAAGACGTGCGCAGCGGATAGAATCACACGTGGACTCTTCAGGACGAATCCACTTCCCGAACCTCCGGAGGAAGAAACGAGCCCGACATCTGAATAGGGTTTGACGGAGACATCACTGACCGGATTCGGCAGTCGCTGCTCAATCTGAGCGGAGGCGGAATTGATAATCCACGATGCGGCAAGTGCATGAGCGAGTAGAAGCCTGCATCTGCCACCTGCACGGAACCTGGAGAATTCGAAACTCATGTTACTGGACTCCGTTATTCCGCGCGACGGTTTGCCGTCGGCCCCTTTCCGCCGACTCCAGAAACCTCTTCAGCCTGCTCTCAATGACTTCGATCTTTTGAGCAATATGGGAAAATCTTGCATCCGATTTCCAATCAACTACCACCGCATAAGCGGACCGATCGTGCTGAATCAAATCGGAGATCGTGGATCTTTTCGGTCGAGTCAGGAGATTATAGGAGATCTCCAGATTCGCGTTTGGGAATGCACTTACAAAATGAGCTAATTCCGCTTCCGATACGTTCTCATCCAAGAGGTAGTCTTCGACAATTACTCTTTCTTCCGGTATTCTCAAATCGGCTCTTGCCAGAAGATTCGACCGCACTTTTGGATAAGCAGAAAGAAGCTCAGGATCCCGCCGAAGGTCGGGGACGATTGACCTGAACTGGTCCAGCACCATTCGGTCGAGAGCCAGAGTCGCGGCATAGCGAACCGCCCGGAGGGTCGAAGCGTCGTTAATAAGGGAAGCCAATCGCGCGGCGAGCGCCGGATTGCCACTATAAACGACTGCGTCAAAAGACTGCAGAAAGCCCATCGAGGGATCTTCGAGCCAGGGATCATAGCCTAGCAATTCTTCCAGTTTGTCGAGAAAATAGACATTCGAAGAGGCTTCTCGGGGGCTCATCAATTTACCGATACTCCGCAGGGCGATTGCCCAGCAATTCTTCCAGTTTGTCGAGAAAATAGACATTCGAAGAGGCTTCTCGGGGGCTCATCAATTTACCGATACTCCGCAGGGCGATTGCCCACTCCGCTCCCGAGTCATTCGAATCGAGAACGGTATACGCGTAATCCTTAGCTGAACCCGGATCTAATCTTCCCAATTGATCATAGGCGAATACTCGCAGGGTTGGGGCATGGTCGAGAAAGCCCTTGTTGTTCAGATGAAAAGGCAATCCTGTCGATGCATCCTTCCTGCTCTTGAGGAACTCCAGGAGCGCCTCCGCTCCTTCTTTCCTGCTACCGGATGCGAGGACTTTTCTCAGTTCGATCAGAATGGCGAGTGTTTCCTCTGTCGAACTGCCATTTGAGATCCGAGACCAGGCCTCATCTATTGAGTCAAGGGTTGGCTGAGAATCCTCACCGGGGGGCGAGTGCTTGTAGCTCCCCCTACCCGTTCTTCCGTCGGGATGCTCGTCCGCGTCCCTCTCCACCCTCGAACTATGGCTCGATGAATCGGGGATTTCGGAATCGTTCGAGACGCGATCGGCCCTTCTCAGGTTAAAAATGAGACCACAGACAAGAATAACTCCGATGAAAAGACCCGCCGGAAATAGCGTTTTGACCGTGCGATGTCTCGGGGAGGAGCGTTGCATCTTTCGGGAACTTGGTCGCGCAACCGTTGCGTTTTCGCAACCAGAAGGCAACGCAATTGCGATTCTTTCACTGAAAGGTTTCTGACTGAACAGAAGTTACAGGAAGTAAATGGTCAGATTTGAATGGCACTGCGATACCGGGATTATCGCTCGCAAGCGAGCTTCCTACAGGCACCTTATGTTGTTGTAGGAAGGCTGCTTGCGGCCGAAGACGACCGAGGCCGGACATACAATTTATGACCGTTATCTTAGCGCCATTCTGGTCAGGCTCGACAACCAGAATCTGTCGTATACACAATACACACGTTGAGATGAAATTGACCACAAGAGTATTCAAGAATGGGAATTCCCAAGCAGTACGCATTCCGAAAGAGTTCCGATTGAAAAGTGGCACCCTTACGATTGAGAAGATCGACTCGGGGCTGATTATTCGAGATCCCTCAGCGATAAAAAAGAAGGTCGCCCGATTCCGGAAATTACGTGGTTCCTGTCCTGATTTTCCCGAAGTGCAGGTTAATGCGAACGCTGATACCCGGCGAGACTTTGAGTGATCTACTTCCCCGATACCAACGCGTTTTCGGCCTATGTGAAGGAGTTCGTGAGGGTGCCCGGACTCGAAGTTGAGAAATGGGAAACCTCCTGATTCGCCAGCCGCTGAGGCAAAAGGGAGGACTGCGGCGATCCTGGAATAAGGATAGGGAGGTGAACCCTGCACTGGATCGCCACGCCTCCCTGCGGTCGGCTCGCGATGACATAGTCTTCATACGACTGCGGCTTCGACTTTCGACTTCGACCATGATTGGGTGGATGTGCTCTGGAAGGTCGTAAAGGTAGCGGATAGACGATTTGCTGCCTGCGCCCTGCCATCGGGTCTTCGGACGACATTTCCTGCCCAAATTGGAAGATCCCTGAAAATGCTATCCAATAGGCATCGGACGCGCTATACAGAGGCTTCAATTCGATATTACTGTGCAGAAGGCCCGACTATTTCTTCTCAGCTGTTCGCATTTTTGCGTCGATTCCTACGCAACGATGCTAATCCCAGTATTGCCGCTCATCAACGAACGGCTCGGCCTGAAGTTGGCAATGGCAGGATTTCTCGGAACGATCCTTTCAGTGTGCAACCTGACGCAGCCGTTTATGGGACTGTGGGGAGACAGAATGATTCGACGAAACCTCGTGGTGGGAGGCGCCTTGATGACAGCTGTCTTTACACCCCTGCTTGGCCTGGCGCCGAACTTTTGGACACTGGCAGCGGTTCTAATGCTGGGCGGAATGGGGGTATCGGCATTTCATCCACAAGCGTTTACTCTTGCCGGCGAACTCAGTTCGGAACGGCGCGCCTTTGGTATAGCGCTCTTCGCATTTGGCGGCACCCTCGGGATAGGCTTTACTCCCCTGTGGGTGCCGCTCTTAGCGGAAAACTTCGGAATTCGAATCCTCCCTCTTGTTTCACTTCCCGGAATCGTAGCGGTCGTTCTCATCGGGCGCTACGTACCACTACAGAATCCAAGAGTTCAGCGCGTTCGATTTGGCAGACTCCTCCTTTCTCTTCGTCATAAGGCCGCCCCGTTAACTCTCATCACAGCGATCGTTATACTCCGCAACATCACATTTGTCGGCTTCGGCTTCTTCCTCACACAGTTAGGACGGGAACGCGGCCTTACCCTTGTAGAAGGAGGGATTCCTTTGGCGATCTTCAATCTTTCAGGCGTCGTGGGAAGTCTCGCTGCCGGCTACCTCGCGGACCGCTATGATGCCAAGAGAATCGTATGGCTATCGATTCTCCTGGCTTCGCCGGGGCTGCTCGGATTTCTCCACTCGGAAGGTCTTTCAGGTTACTTCTGTCTGATGCTCGGCGGTGTCGGTATCATGGGTTCAAACTCCATTATGGTTGCGATGGCACAGGAAATTGCGCCGGAAAATAAGGCCCTCGCGTCCAGTCTGCCCCTTGGATTCAGCTGGGGGCTCGCTTCACTCAGCCTGCCTCTTATTGGTCATCTCGCGGACCGAGTCGGGCTCGCTGTGGCCCTGCACTATCTCGCCATTCTTCCACTTTTGGCAGTCGGGTTGGCGATCTATTTGCCTGAGCGTAGAGCGATTGATCGGTTCAATAGTACGGGTGAATGGAATTGAGACCTCAATGTTCGATGCGAACGTGGACTTGGAGATCCGGCGTCGCAACTGCGACGCTGCCGTAGAGTGGTCACCTTCCCTTAAAGGCCTCTACGAGTTGAGCGCCCTGCTTTTTTCTCACGCCTTTCAAGAGGAACCGGAGCCGCAGTGAATTGAACAGCGTGAGGTCTGAACGAACCGGCTTGCTGCGGGCCAGCACACCGGAAATTACCACGCTCGCAGCCTCCAGCGGCAGATTCTGTTGTCGAGCCAGGACCTGGAGAAGTTCGACGCCACAGGCCGCGATGCCTGAAAGAAAGAGTTCCGCAGGTGTGATCGCTTCACCTGGGCAACCATTCTGCAGCGGCCCGTCAGCCACGAAATGGTGGTTACGGCAGCCGCAGAGCACGCGACCGAAAGTGTCTGTGGAGTGAGCTTGTACCTCGTAGTCTCGGACATCTGTGTTCGCCATCGTATATTTACCTCCTGTTGTCTAGCGATCAGTATAAGCGGGCGCTTTAGCGCGGCGCTGCATGCGCTTGGGTTTCTTCTCCCCTAGAAATCTCAATAGCGATTCCAGTTTCCCCGCCTACGAATCTCAATACTTCATACTCCCAAATTCCTTCCCGTTTCACTGCATATACATAAACGTGGCCTTCACCCTTGGGTCCATGAATAGGAATCGCCAAATCGGCTGATCCTGTGGTACCACCAGTCTGTATATTGCCTTTTACAAATAGGCCCTCATCAATCGGTTCGCCGATTAACTGGATGATGGCATTGTTATTTCTCACAAGCGCCATAGACTCTTGATAAGGTTCGGATGACTTGATAATTTTCATGACCAAACCAATTACAACTGCGATGCTGGAAAGCAGAAGAACGCCGCCGCCAATTACACACAAGGGTATAAACCACTTCCAATTCCTGGAAAACCAATCACCTTTTTTCTTGGGTATTGGTGGTGGATGCATTTCGTTGCTCACTGTTCGATCTCGCTCCTTGCGCTCCGTCGATACTTTTCCACCAGCGTCTGAAAACGGGTAAGACCGCGGAGGGGATCGATTCGAGGGTCGAGGAGTAGAAATTCGATTGTATTGGACCACGGTTTCGACAGACAGAGATCGAAAAGGTCAATGGCGGTATCGATTTGGTCGATTAGGGTGTAGATTATTGCCAGTTCCCAGACATAGGCCGGGCCTAGCATCGCTCTTTTAGATATCGGCATGAGATCGGTTGCCAGACGTCCCTCCCGGATCGCTTCCTCCCTTTGACCGAGTCCAGCGTAAGTGAGACCGAGTGCGCTATGTATCCAGGGATCTTTCGATTGTTTGGCGAGCCTTGGTTCAAGCATTGCGCGGGCCGATTCAAAAGCGGCTTTGGCCTGGTCTTTATCCTCGTCGAAGTGGTGAACATACCCCTGAAGCAGAGGCTTGGGATAGAAGCAGGTATTGGACATCCAGTAATCTTGTTCTATCCGTGAGAGAATTTCGAGGGCCGCTTTGTAATTGCCCTCCCAAAGTTCCAATTGCCAGAGCCAGAATCCTACGTCGGCCTCTTCGAAAGGACGGCTCTTGAGAAAGGAGCGCAGCGGACCGGTGTCTCCATCGCGGTAAATAGGGATACTCGCCTTTAGGAGACCTGCGGAAAATGAATGCGGGTTGAGATCGAACGCCTTGCTTGTGTATCTCTCCGCCTCTTTGTACCGGTGGAGGAACATATTCACTTCTCCAAAACCCCAAAGCAACGCTGGATTTCTCGGATCGCGAGCAACAGCATTTTGAAATGCAGGCAGCGCCTCCTCCCACTTTCCCTGAATTCCGAGTATCCATGCCCTGTCCTCCAACAGTTCAATATTTTTCGGGGCTACCCTTTCGGCCTTAGCTATCTCGACTAACGCTCTCTCATTGTCGTGGAAGGCATCGACGTAGTACCAGGCCAAGGCGGAAAGTCCCTCCGGTAAATCGGGGTCCAGTTCGACCGCCCGCTCCGCATGTTCCCGTACCCTATCCAGCCGTGCATCGCTGTGATCGTAATGGGTATGCAGATATGAGTGTGCCTCGGAGAGTCTTGCGTGCGCCAGGGCGAATGCGGGATCGATCCCGACCGCTCGTTCATACATCCGTTGAGCGTTCAAGAGATCCTCGGTGTTTTCTCCGGGGCGACTAAAATGCGCCCATCCCCGAAGATAAAAATCGAAAGCTTCGAGGTTTTCTGTTGGTCTTTTTTCGATGAATTCCTTGTCTTCAGACGTTAGCTCAGCTTCGAGGGCGTGGGCGATCTCCTGAGCAATCTCACTTTGGATAGCAAATATGTTCGCCCCACTGATACTGATCTGCTTTACCCCCATGCTCTGAACGGTAAGCTCGCGGTCAAACGACTCCGCCCAGAGACTAATATCCGTCCGAGCATCGATGAGCTGCGTGTTGATTCGGACACGGTTTCCCGCTCGCTGAACGCTACCCTGCAGGATCGTAGTCACTCCCAGTTCGTCCGCGATCTTCCTGGTTGTCTTCGAGGTGTTCCGATACCCCATAACCGACGTACGGGAGATCACTCTTAAATCGCGAATTTTAACGAGAGCGGTGAGCAAATCATCATGAATTCCCTCCGTAAAGAAAGCGTTTTCTGTCCTATCGGAGCTCCGATTGGCAAAGGGAAGCACGGCGATAGAGGGTTTCCCGGAAAATGATAGCAGAGAAGCTTCTTCTACAGGTGGCTCTTGCGTTGCTTTATCGACAATTCGAAATCCCATCCCGATTGCCGGCACCAGGACGACAATTGCGAGGGCAGCTAACCATACCCTTCGCTCAGTAGATTCTACATGCTTCAGCCTGCGTTTCATAGCTGATTGCTCCGGCCTAGCAACCTGTCGGACTTTATGCTTCTTTCGGCAGAGTTACTCAGTTTCATTCCGACAGGTTGCTAGCAATAAGAAAATGAATCTGAGAATTGTGGGAGAGTGGTCGAAGTTTTCCTCGGCCGATGTGCTTTAAACGATTTTTCCACGATGAATGCAGGGGCCTCAACTCTATATCGGAGGAATCTCAGCCAAGGACGCAATAGGTATTACAAATTGTCTCAAATCTCAGGTTCATTTTCTTCGAAGGAATCTGTCGGTCTCAATCTTCGTCGGTATCTCAATCTCTCACCTAAGAATCCGTACCTCAGGGAAGTCTAGAAAAGCGAAGTCCGACAGAAAACTGAGGTAGTCCGTCAAGGGATTTTTTGAGTTTTTTCTCATGTTGTGTTTACAAGGCGTTGGCATTTGCTTGCTGAAGTCTTTTCCACACCGGTGAACCGGTGCGTTGGAGCGATTGGAGATACTTTTGCTCATCGTAGCGTTCGCTATTTTGCCAACAGCGAAACAGAATGCGGGTCCACTTGAGAGCGAGGGCACGAAGAATGGTTTGGCGGGGTTTGCCCTGTTCTTTTTTGATCTGGTAAAAGGCCTTTGCCCAGGCACAGTTTCGGATCGAATGTTCGGCAAATTCAACGAAACTTTGCCGCACGAAGGTAGGAGCCGCCCACCGCCAGTTGACCATTCGTTTCGGTTGTCCGGTTCTTTTGTCCTGCCCGCTGTTGATCGTGACCGGAGCGGATCCATTCCACTGGGTCATGTTCTGGGCCGTTTCGAAGTGCGAACGATCGGTCCCGAACGCGCACAGCAACCGGGGACTCATGACCTCGCCGGCTCCGGGAATGCCACTGAACACGGCTGCATCGGGATGGCTTCTGAATAGCTCCCTGATACGCTTCTCATACGCTTTGATCTGCGGGCACAGGGTCAAAAGCTGTCCGGCCAACGTCTGTGCTTTTCTGCTGGATGCTTCAATGATGGCTGCATCTTCGGTCAAGGCTCGTGCGTTACCGATCAATTCGAGACGCTCCTGGATTTTGGCGTCACTGCGACAGTTGTGCTTATAGAAGAACTTTCGCAAGACACCCTCCGATGCTCTGTGCAGCTTCTTGAGGGTCGGCCAACGCAATATAAAGTGCAGGCACAGGCCACTGCCTAGATCATCGAACAATTTCAAGACCAAAGGGTTATATTGCTTCAGACAACTGCCCAACTGCTGTTCGAGGCTGGTAGCCTGATCGACGAATCCACGGCGGTCCTCGCACAACAGGTTCAGCTCCCGTGTTTGGGCCGTGTCAGGTATGAAACATTTGGTAAAAAGCTCGGGATGTTTGAGGAAAAACTCCGCGTGTATTTGCGCATCGACCGGGTCGCTCTTGGCCCCTGATGGATACAGCGCCCGGCGATAATCCTTCGCCCTGGCCGCATGCACTGGATAGATATCGACAAACTCCAAGCCCATCAGAAAGTTGATCAACCCTCCTCGCTTCTGGTCCACCACCATGGCCATGCGCTTGCCCACGCTGGCATACTTTTCTCTCATCTCTACGGCAAATTCGTGCAAGCTGACCGCATCCTGCGCCACCTGTCGATGGGTCCCTTTTCCCGTTTCGCTCTCTATGATCCACAGATCGTTTTTCTGATCCGCCCAATCAATTCCTATCACCACACTATATCGATTTGTTTTTTCCCTTTTCTGCATCCCTTTGTTCCTTTAGTTTGTCTTTTTGCTTTTTTCAAAGGCACTGGATGTCCAGGCGAAGTCCTTATAGTTGGATCCTGTTATGAGGATGTAAACTGAGTGTTCGTTTTCGGTCATCCAGGCAGGCCGTCCACTCGAAATTCTGTCGGAAGTCCTCTTCGGACTGATTCCTAAGTTCGTAGTGGACGGCTGCCTTTGAATATTTTCACCCTTAGCCAAACAAACTCTTTGACCCATCGCCAACCACTGATCGGCCAAGTTATTCACAAAGGGGCCTCGCCGAGTTTTTCCTGCGGCTCCACTCGGCCCCTTGGATGAATAACCTGGAGCTACTATAAGATTCCTGGAGCATTATCTGCGCAAGTCCTACTCGGCGAGACTGATGCGTCCGGGCACTACGTGTCAATGAAGCAGTGGGGAAGAGAAGGAAGAAGGCGGAAGGGTGAAGGATGAGGGATGAAAGGTGGGTCCGTCTTCGCTCCCCTTCGCCGTGAAAAATGCGGGATCGCGTCGAAATCCATCTCCCGGTACGCCGGGACTACATCGATTTGTGAATCCGTAGCGGGAATCGGGAGATTTTCGAAGAAGTGAGGGCCCTTCGTCCCGTTGAGTGGGAACATGGCAGGTGTAGGTCTTCCTGCGCAAAAGCTACCGCCGAATATCGTGATTCAACCGACGGGAGAAGACCGGCCAAACCGATGGCGAGAGAAGCTATGATGAGGAGTTTTTAGACGATTGTTCCGACAAATTTCATGTCTGTTGGTCTTCACGCTGCTTGAGAATCCGTATGATAAAGATGAAACCCGCTGCTCCCGCGATATGCTTGAGAGTATGTCCACTGACCAACTCTCCGAAAGTGAAGATCTCCCTGTCCTGAAATTCGAAAACCGTCGAGAGAGTGTAACAGACAAACCAGCCGAGGATAGGAACGGTTTCGCTTTTTCGGCGCTCCGGGTAAATGGCAACGACTATCGGAGTGAGCACGAAGGCGAGGACGCGAACAAACCCATAGATTCGCAAGTCTCCCCTCCCCAGCGATTCGGAGAGCGCCCAATAACCGACTCCTACCATGGTGAATGCGAGCAACGGTAATAATAGAATCCGTCCCCCGCGCACGCTGACCCTATCGATAAACACGGCTGAAAAGAGCCCCACAACCGCGATGGTGCTGGGTAACCGGTACCACATAAGGGAAGTGTTATTCGGATTTAGATGATAGAATGCGCCGCCGAGTGCGGTAAGGATTACTCCCACAATAGCCACGAGAAAAGCGACTCCCGAAGGGTCCCGCGGCAAGCGGTGGAGAGTGGGTGCAAACCCAAAGGCTCCAACAACGAGGTAGGCGCAGCATGAGAGGACGTCCATGGCATTGGGAACGCCGAAGAAATTGCGCGAGTCCGCAAAGATATGGTAATCGAGATTCTGGGCGATGGGTCCGACGAAGACCAGGGCGAAGGTGGAGCCCAGAGTCACCCCGCCTAGAAATGATTGCCGTTTGTCCATGAGTAAATCTCTGTCACCGCGTCAATACTGGGATGCTCATTTACCTGTTTTCGCACAGATGATTGACGGGATCCTACCATCGAAGCATAGGGTAGCTGAAGCGGATGTAGAGTTTCAAATCGGTCTCATCAAAGAAAGATGAATCGTCTTCGCTCGGCTCTCGCCGTGTCGAGTGCGCTGATGCGGGAATGCGGAGATCCGTCTTTGCTCCTCCCGGCGCGCCGGGACGCATTCTCGCTACGAAGTGTGTGAAATGTCCGGGCTGGTGGCTTCGATTGATTCCTCGCTCAAGGAAACGTTCAACTTGACCGCCCATTCCTGAATTTGTTGGTAGATCTTGTCGGGGAGTTCGATGCCGCGGACCAGATTCTCAGCGCGGGAACGCCGTTCAAAATCACCGGGGACAAGCACCTCATCAAAACCGGAAAGCGGTGGATTCGCTTTGATACCGTCCAGCAAGGCGCGCACCCCTTGTTGGTAGGTTTCCAACGGGGTAAAAGCGTCGACGTTAATCACTTGCATGAAGGGACCGCTCATGGAGCCTTTCTCAACGTCGAAGTTTCCAGATAGTCCTCCCAGGAGGACGGTTAGCAAAGATAATGCGTAACCTTTGTGTCCGCCGAATAGCAGCAGGTGTCCACCGTCGTAAAAGTCCGTTGGTTTAACGCTGGGGGCGCCGTGCTTATCCACAATGCATCCTTCGGGGAGGTCGGCGTTTTTGCTCTGGGCAACCTGAATCTTACTCTCGGCTACCATGGTGGTGGCAAAATCCATAATGAACGGTGTATCGTCACCGGTAGGGACACCGACGGCAATGGGGTTGCTACCCAATGCCCCGTCAGCGCCGCCAAAGGGCCTGGCCATCTGCCCTTTTTTCGCGCCACCAGCAACAGTGACGATTCCGATGCACCCTGTCCGGGCAGCTGCCTCGGCATATTCCCCAAGCCGCCCCATATGTCCAGTCCGGACCAAGCTTACAGAGCAGATATCGACCAGCTTGGCCTTCTCGATCGCCAGCTCCATTGCTTTGCGGGCCGTGTAGTGCCCAAAACCGCCCCTTCCGTCAATAAACAGGACTTTGGTTTTCTCTTTAACTACCTCTGGTTCGGCGGCCGGGTCGATTCTACCGTCTAAGATTCCGCGCAGGTACATGGGCATGTGGAGCACTCCGTGCGAAGAGTGTCCGGCGAGATCCGAATTGACGAGAATATCCGCTACATGGTCAGCGATGTGGCGGGGTGTGCCTGCTGCAACGAGCAGTTGCCGGACGATAGCGCGGAGATGAGCGGCCTGGAAGCGATGGTTGGTTCCCATGGTTCGTTCTTCGAAGCGTGAGAGTATCCAAAATCGCCTCGGCATACATCGCCGTAGTTACGAACTCGAATACTTAGTCCGAACCCGATTCATATTCACTCGAGGGATAAGTAACGGTTTCGTCGTGCATTGTCCAAACCCCATCCCAGTCCTCGCTGGGGGGGTGTTCGAGCAAATGATTGCACCTCTCCAAAGAGGTGGCGAAAAGCCGGTCGCCGCGTGAACCCTTGCTGAAGATATTGACGGCTTGGGCAAAATCGCGATTGCGATAGGCCTGAAAACCCTTGTTAAAGAGTACTTGTGACTCCGTGAACCCTAACGAACTGTCTCCAAGCACTTCGTGAACTAAGATCGATGCGGTTTTTCCTTTCACGCGCACGTAGTCAATCGGCCGGGTGGTGAAGCGGTCGCCGATCTCTTTCAGGGTGGAATCGGAGAGAAGAATATGCGTACCATAGTTTTTATTGAGCCCTTCCAAACGGGACGAAATGTTAACCCCATCCCCAATCACGGTATAGTCCATCTTCTTTTCCGATCCAAGATTTCCAGAGATCACTTCGTCGGTGTTGATACCGATACCCATCCGCACCGCACCAAGACCCTTATCCTTTCGACGGCGATTAAATTCGTTAAGAACTTCCTGCATATTCAGCGCGGCATAGACGGCACGTAGAGCGTCATCATCACGATTATAAGGCACGCCGAATACGGCCAGGAGGGAATCTCCAATGAACTTGTCCAGCAAGCCACCTTGGCGAATGACCTCATCGACCATGATCGTAAAGTATTCGTTGAGAAAATCCATGGTTGCTTCAGCGGACAAACCTTCCGCCATTGGCGTAAACTGCCGAATGTCCGTAAACAGCACGGTCGCTTTGATGCGCTCCCCACCCAAGGCTTGCATCTTGGGGTCTGATAGCATCTTCTCCACGATATCCTTGGCCAGGTAGCGAGTCAGGTTACTCTTCAGCCGCTTTTCCAATGAGAAGTCTTCCAAAACGATGACGACACCACGAAATTTCTCTTCGTGATCCGTCAGGGGCAGAACGTTAGCATTGATTGAATGCGATTGATCGTTGGGAAGTTGTAAGCTGATGTCGTACTCGACGATGCTGTTCTGCGACTTGCAGACTTCTCTGACCAGTTGAACAATTGAATGATCCTTGTCGCCCAGTAACTCCTCAAGACTGGCTCCGAGCAGACCTGCCCCCTCATTGTCCTCCTGCAAACCAAACAGCTCATAAGCGGCCCGGTTTGCCGTAACCACGTTGCAGGAGGGGTCCAGCGTGATGATGCAGTTCGTAATGGATTCCTGCACGCTTTTAAGATAGTTTTTGATACTGATAGTATCGGCGTAGAGCTGGGAATTTTCCAACGCCACTCCGATCTGCGAAGAGATGGCCTTTAAGAGTTCTACATCTTCTGTTTCAAATACTCCTCCTTTTTTGTTTACGGCCTGTATGACTCCGATCACCTCTCCCTGGCGGTTGTCGACCGGAACCGAGAGCATGCTGTAGGTGCGATAGCCGGTCCGTTTGTCGATTTCCCGATTAAAGCGTGGGTCCTGATATACGTCCTTGATATTCAAAATCTCATTGTGCGTCGCCGTATAACCCCCTAACCCGAGGGTGGCGGGAAAGCGTATCTCTTTCAGTTCAGTCCCCTTCGCTTCCATTGACCACAATTCGTTTCTTTCGCGGTCAAGAATGAAGAAAGACGATCTGTCGCATAAAAGAATTTCGGTAGTTTTCTCGATTATTTTGTGGATAAGAATTGGAAGCTCCAGGGTTTGGCTTACTGAGTTGGCGACATCCAACAAGATCGCCATCTTCTGATGGCTCGTCATCAAGCGCTGATAAAGATTGCTGTTTTCGACCGCGACCGACGCTTGGTGGGCAAAGGCGTTGAACAGGCTAATGTCCTGATCATCGAACTCACCCTTTAGTTTGTTGATAACCTGAATGACCCCGATCACTCGCCCCTGCAGATCTCTTACCGGACCACTGAGGATTGTCTTGGTGTGGTAACCTGTGGCCTTATCTACAGCGGGGTTGAAGCGCTCGTCATTGTAAGCCTCTCTGATGTTCAGTATGCTGTCATGCTGTGCGACCCACCCGGCAATGCCGGTCCCCGCGGGAATAGTTATCATTTTTGTATCTTCTCCCTCCGCCACTCGTGACCAGAGGTCGCCGGTAGCAGGATCCACGAGAAAAAGCGAAGCCCTGTCCGCCTTCATTACCTTGGACGCCATCTGCACGATCCGGTTGATCAAGGCCTCAATTCCTTTGCCCAGGACCAACTCGTCCGAAAGGTCCAGGAAATCGGTAAGATGCTTCAGTGACCGTTCCGCCAGCCGCCGTTGGTGCAGGCTGTTCTGATAGCGCATGTTGGCATCCCGCAGTCGGTGGGTCAGAAGCGAGAGAAAGGCCTGAGCTAGAACGGGTATCTGATCGAACAGGTAGAAGAAATCGGCGTATTGGATGCGGAGCAGATGGGTTTCTTCAATTGCTTTTACCGAAGCTGTCCGAACACCCTCCGAAAAATATCCCATCTCCCCAATCATTTCCCCGGCATGAACCTCGGCGAGGGATAGCTCTTCGCCCTCCTCCATCTTCCGGTAGACAAGCGCGCGGCCCGATATCAAAACATCCACGAACGTGGCCGTGCGGTCCTGCACGATGAACTGCCGGCCGGCCGGGACCTTTACCTTCTCTGCCACTACCACGATCCTTTGCAAATCGCGGTCAGATAGGTTTGCGAAAACGTCACAACAGCGCAAACTTTCGGCGCGTTCGTCGTGCTGAGAACGGTGCGGCCGGTCAGGAGAGGTCCTATCGGCAGTTCGCTGAGCCATTTCTAAGTTTTTCGAAATCGCGGACTTATCCGATATGTCTTTCCCGCTCCTGTTTCTAGTCCCGGCAAGCCGGGATCGAACAAAGTCCGACCGGCTGCTGGCATGAGAATCTCCCAAAGGAAACGATTACTCAAGACAATCTACCCCCCGATAGCGCTCCCACATACCTAACCATGTTTACTAATTGGAGTACTTAGACCAGTTTAGAATAAAAAGTAGACACAAAGGAATTTGCACCTCGGGAAGCCTGAGGTATCTAAGGTTGTGGCTCGCTATCATTACTTTACACACTTAAGAGGATTGTTTTAGCATGAACAATTCTATTGCATCCATGCCCCCGCTTAATATTCCAATTCGTAAATACGGTGAAGTTGCCCGAATGATTGGCAGGTCGGGGAAAAATAGATCAACACTCAGCCAATGGCTAGGAAGAGGACGATGGAACGCAAGCTTAGAGCCATTCTAAGTGCCGACGTGGAGGGATACAGTCGTCTCATGGAAACAGATGAGGAGGCGACGATCCGTACCCTGAAGGCGTATCGAGAAGTCGCGAGTCGTCTCATTGAGGAGCACAGTGGGAGAGTCGTCGATTCCCCCGGCGATAACATCCTGGCGGAATTTCCCAGTGCCGTTGCGGCGGTCAATTGCGCAGTTGCGATTCAAATCGAGATGCTGGGAAGAAACGCTTCACTACCGGAGAGGCGGCGCATGCGCTACCGCATCGGCGTGAATCTCGGTGATGTCATTACGGAAGGGGATCGGATTTATGGTGACGGAGTCAATGTAGCGGCGCGCATGGAGGGTCTCGCGGATGGCGGCGGTATTTGCGTGGCGGGGAGCGTCCATGACAGTGTTATGGAAAACCTGCAGTTTGCCTTTGAGTTTTCCGGAGAGCGGAGGGTCAAAAACATAGCGCGTCCTGTGCGGGTATACCATGTCCGGTTCGGGAAGGGGAGGTCCGCTCCAACCACGCCCGAAACCAAAGTCGAACGGCGCGGAGTCAGTTTGTTGATGCCTGCGACCGTGGTTATTGTCATCTTGATGGGAATACTGGCGGTGAAATTCTGGAGAACCGATCCACAAGAAGCGGAAATCCGCGCCATACCGAGAAGCGAGGAAAATCGAAAATCTATCGCCGTCTTACCCTTTGAAAACAGAAGTGCTGATGAGGAGGATGTGGCCTTCTTCGCCGACGGGATTCACGACGACTTATTGACTGCTCTTTTTAAGATCCGCGACTTGAAGGTGATTTCGCGGACGTCGATGATTGGGTATCGAAATACCACTAAGAAGATCAGTGAGATCGCCGGGGAACTGGGTGTGGCGACAGTTCTGGAGGGAGGCGTCCAGCGTGCCGGTAATCGCGTGCGCATCAATGTGCAGCTTATCGACGCTGAAAGCGACGAACAACTCTGGTCCGATTCATTCGACCGCGAGTTGACGGTGGAGAACCTCTTTGCGATTCAGAGCGAAATCGCCCGGCAGATCACCACAGCTCTGGAGGCTGAATTTTCACCGGAGGAAGTCGCCCGAGTCGCGAAAAAGCCAACCGAGAACCTGCAAGCTTACGATTTATACTTGCAGGGAATGGAGTTTCTCAAACGCCCCGGTTGGCCGGAGGAATATCTAGAGCGAGCGCGTGAATTGCTCACACAAGCGGTAGAACTGGATCCAAACTTTGCTCTGGCCCATGCCCGTTTATCGACGGTAGATGGGGTTTATTGGGCTACCTATGAGAAAATCGATGAGCGCCTGGAGAAAGTCCGGCTGGCGGCGGAACGAGCCGTCGCGCTGGACCCCGATCTACCTGCGGGGCATTTCGCGATGGGCTGGTTCTACTATGACGCGTATAGAGATTTCGAGCGGGCACTCGCGGAGTTTGCAAAAGCGGAAAAGGGGCTGCCCGGTAGCGACGAATTGCTGTGGAATCAGGGGTGGATGTATTACCAATCCGGACGGTCGGAAGAAGCGATTGAGACGTGGGAAAAGGCCCTCATTCTGAACCCATATGATCCGCAACTCACTCATTCGCTGGCATGGCTTTTGTATCGCCACCGGCGCTTCGATGATGCGGAGTACTATATCGATAAGACGCTTTCTCTCGCTCCTGAAAGTTCGTCGGCAGCACTGGTCAAGGGATATATTCGATACATACGAGAGAGGCAACTTCGCCCCCTCAGGTCTGCTGTTGAACGATATCCCGAGTTAGACCGCGATCGATGGTGGGTTGAGTTTCTTGATCGCAATTACGAAGCCGCGGATGAATTTCTTTCCAGGACGGATGAAGAGACGCTTCAGTATCTCGGGGATTATCTACCAAAATCACTCCTGATGGGTATAACCGCCCAATCTGCCGGCGAAAGGCAGCGAGCGGCGAAAGCCTTTGCCTCGGCCAGAGAGATTCTCGAGCGCGAAATCATCAGCAGGCCAAAGGACGCTAGCGTTCATAGTGCTCTCGGATTTGCCTATGCAGGTCTCAATAGAAAAGAGGACGCCGTCAGGGAAGGCCTCTTGGCGGTTCGCCTTCATCCAGTTTCTAAGGATGCCCTCGGGGGTCCAAAATTCACGTTACATCTCGCGACAATTTACACAATGGTCGGGCAACCGGCAGAAGCAATCGCCCAGATGGAGCTCTATTATTCAGTCCCTAATGGCATTCCGATCGAGCTACTGAATCTTGATCCACATATGGACACGCTTCGCGACCACCCGCGATTTCGAGCCTTAGTGGAAAAGTATCGGTGGGAGGGTGGGGAAGGAGATTCTTAGCCCGCTTTTCCTGGCCAGCGAAGGCATTGACAGGCGGTGTGATCCGTCGTAGTAGTAGAAGGTTTGTGAAATGTTCGGGCTAGCGGAATCAATTTTCCGAGTATGCACTTCCGACGCTCCCTGCACCTTGTTGTTCGATCTTGACATAAGGAACAACACCGTTGCCGATTGCATGCGTCTTCGCTGCGGCCGTCGTAGTTGAAGCTGAGAAGTGATAGGGGTCTTCGCCATCAATTTTGCGGTGACACGCTGTCTGATGAGCGAGGCAACCATAACAGGGATCGTCGTGCCATCGGTTATTCGAGAGAGCCTCTTGATGCCGCTCAACGATATTACCGACGAGGGGCGATCTTTCAAATGCATCACCGATTCTCGTATTCCGTACATTGCCCAATGTATCGTGCGGAACGGTATCACAGATTTTTACCATCCCCGTTGCGGAAACACTCGCTCCGTAATAACCCGCGCCGCACATTTGTTTTCGGCCAAGCCAATGGTTAATCACCGGATCGCAGGAGGTCACGGGAACCGCCATGCGGTCGCGTAGCTCGACGAGTGCACTCTCAAACTGTTGTCGCGAGCTACACACATAGTCGTCGGTAGAAACACCGGTTGGGACGTAGCGGTTCACAATGTGGCCAACCGCACCCCATTCCCGGAGGATGCTGTTAAGGGATGGGATGTCCGAGGCGTTCTCGCGACTTATGCTCGTGATGGCGAATGCGGGGACCCCTGCCCTGGCACAAGAATGAAAGACCTTTTTCAGCGCGATAAACGACCCTGGGGACTGGCGTGTCGCATCGTGGGTGGCCTCCGTGCCGTCGACACTGATCTGAAGCGCAGCTACTCCCGATTCTCGAATACGGGCAAGGGTCTCGGCACTCAAAAATGTTGAATTGGTGGCAATTGAAACTTGAAGATCGTGACAAACCGCGAGGCGAACGATCTCTGGCCACTCGGATCGCATGAACGGTTCCCCGCCGCTTAAGCATACTGCCGTTACCCCGTACCACTTCAGATCACGGAACAGGTCTTCCAATTCTGAGAGCGATAGATGGTTACCTTCGGGAACGATACCCGTTAGATAGCAACGGACGCAATTCTGGTTGCACTGCTGGATAATCTCGACAGATACCGCTGACAGTCGCGTGGTTTTTATCCAGCCGCGCCGAGCTCTACGCTGGGGTTCGTGGAGTGGTATTATTAAACCTGCGTCGATGAATCGCCTAATGAATTCGCGGACGACGGAGAGGTCCCATTGCTCTCGTGCTACGAGTTCCGGTATGGCCGTGGAACCGTCCAGGGCATTCAAAATCCTCAGCCCCGCAGCGTTGACGGAGATGTTGAGATCGTGCCAGCTGAACTGTGCACCGCCATCCCTACACCGGACGGCGGGTACGGTTTGACGCAGATAGGCGAACGCCACAGCATCACTTTTTCGCATCTTCAGCCTCTTCCGTGAGTTCTTTGGCCCACGTAGAAAACACCTTTGCGGTTGCTTCATGGAACTGGGCGATTGCTGACAGGTAGCTCTGCTGAACACGCAAAGGCACAGCCTTCCCGTGGTGCTGGCCGGATATCAGCGCGTCGTATACGGCAGGGTGAAATGCCGCCGAGTGATAGCCGGCGGCGTGGTATGTCGCGGGATGAAACGCAGCCGGTTGATGGGGACCGGCGTGGTATGTCTCGGGATGAAACGCGGCCGGTTGATAGGGACCGGCGTGGTATGTCGCTGAATGAAAGGCCGCCGGGTGATAGGCGGCATGGAACGTGGCATGCGGTTGCGAACTCATTTCTTGAATCTCCTTTGATTGTTGATGTGAATTTACACCTAAATACTCTCCTTTTTCGCTAAGGCTCAAGAATTTGAAGAAAAGTTGGTCGATCGGTCGGGAGCCATCAGCTTTTCTACCAGCCCAATGAATCAAGTACGGTTCTCCTCCGGTTTCAGACCAGAAGCACTCGAATTCATCAGGGTAATCATTGGCCCAAGTAGACTCCATGTGGTTCGGGGGCAAGGTCAGATTCGTTACCGAAACACACTTCAGATTTACCAGTAAATTCAATCCCGGTTGTTCATGAAAAGGGTTCTCAAGTACGGTCCGTCGATGTCGCGCATCCTCCGCGGTTTCCTTTAATTCCTGAAAGTCGTAGAGGCGCCTGTCACAAGCAAATTGCCCCGTGTTGAATACGCTCGCTTGCCAGACCGTCGTGCGCTCGCGTAAGACGGGAAACGAATATTCGTCAAACGTCTCAACAGGGCTGTGCCAATGGCCGCATGAAGTTATGAATCCGGAGTGTGGAGCGAGGGCGGCCTCCGGATCGCGCAGGAAAATCGCATCGGAATCAATAAACTGATAATTCTCGGTCAGGAGACATTGGTATTTGCGCATTAAATGTTGCGAATGTCGGTAAGGTTCGAGGGTGTCGAGCCACTCCAACACTTCTCGAATTTCCCACCATTGACAGCCCTCGGGAAGCTCAAATCTGCGATCATCATACGGAATCACGCAGACGGGCAGTTCACACTCAGTCGCGCGCAGCGAACGAACCATCGCGAGAAAGAGAATACGCACCGATTCGTTGGCCAAAGTGATGACTTTTTCCAGTTTCATTGGAGGTGGCGTCCCGTAAACCTTAGAAATTCAGGGTAGTTTTCCCAGTAACTTGCCTCTAGTTTTCTGTCGGCAATGTCCTTCAGGCTCCCAGACTGGATCTCAGCATGTGAAAGATAAAAAAAGACCAACCCATGAGGGACATTACGAGCGAAAATCAGAAAGTCATGCCTAAAAGAGAAACAGCCGTTCTCGGTCAAATTATCGCGTGGCCTTGA
>CBDCEW010000024.1:0-21970 GCA_965215885.1 Candidatus Moanibacter sp. | reverse complement strand
CGCCTCAAGGAGGTGCTCCAATACGATCTGAAGAGCGTGCGGGCCTATCTACTAAAGGAGAGCTTTCAGCTCTTGTGGCATTATAAAAGTCCCTACTGGGCCCAATGGTATCTGAAAAAATGGTGCACGCGCGCCATGCGTTCGCGCCTCAAACCGATCAAAAGGTTCGTGCGCTCGGTGCGCAAACACGAGCCGCTCATCCTCAACTGGTTTCGGGCCAAAAAGGCCTTTTCCTGCGGCATTGTGGAGGGCTTTAACCGCAATATAAATCTCACTATCAGAAAAGCATACGGCTTTAAGAGCTTCGAAGTGCTTAAGATCGCCCTATTTCATACCATGGCCGACTTGCCTGAACCCGAAATAACCCACAGATTCTGCTGACGAGGCATCTTTTTATATTTCAAGTCCATTGGCGGATATAAGCCACTGGCAATCCACCTGAAAGTGGAACACGGCGAAGCGGACGTTTTGCACGGCTAGCCCGGAAATTTCACACACATCGTAGCGAGATCCCGGCGCGCCGGGACTGCGGATCAAGGTCTTTTCGCAGTCCGGCGGGCGACAGTGTGTTGGAACTCTATGAGGTCGCCGGACAAGAGAAGGCCTTAAGGCGCAGTGACATCCGTGGTCGCAGCAGATGGTTTGTGAAATGTTCGGGCTAGATGAGAAAGTAGCAACCGCTCCAGGAAGTGATGCTTTTCGCCGGAATTGAAGGCGTTACCGAAGTCGAAGATCGAAAGCGACAGAAAGTCAAAAAACAAAGGCCTGACCCCATAACGCGCGCGCCATCTCTTCAGATTGATGCAAAAATCGAATTGCCAGCTGGATCGATTTTGTGTAGGCATTCGTCCGGTTATATCCGAGTGGTAGAAATGGAGCACAGTGCATGAGTGAAAAGGAAACGACTGAAATTAATGGGTTTACCTTGGTAGAGATCATGGTCGTGGTAGCTATCATCGGCATGCTTACGGTCATGGCAGTGCCGACCCTTCAAAAGACGAGGGTGCGGGCCCAGGACAATGCGGTGAGAAATAACCTTCGTCAATTTGCATCGGCGGGCGCGCAGTACATGTTGGACGAAGGGCTCTCGGTGGTAGGCTACAGTCAGATCGTCGGTCAGAGTGGGCATTTGCATGTTCTTGAACAAGTTGCCGGAGAAGACTATACCGTTCTGACCGTGGGAACGGACACGACCCGACTTTCCGTCAACGTACTCGGACGCGCTGTATACTACGATTTCTGAGGAGGATGAAGGCGGGCCGGCATTTTTTGCAGATACCGGGGCCAACGAACCTACCGGATCGCGTCTTGCGAGCCATGGATCGGCCGACGATCGATCACCGGGGGCCGGAATTTATGTCCATGGCGCTGCGAATCATGGAAGGTTTGAAAGTCGTCTTTAAGACATCGGGTCCAGTGGTGATTTTCCCGTCTTCGGGTTCGGGGGCGTGGGAGGCTGCCTTAGTGAACACGCTGTCGCCGGGGGAGCGCATCTTGATGTTCGAGACAGGGGAGTTTGCCACTTTGTGGACGGGCATGGCTCGCTCGATTGGTTTGGAAGTGGAATGGGTCGAGGGAGACTGGCGCCGGGGTGTAGATCCGGATGTGGTGTTTGAAAGGCTGAACGCCGATCGAGCCCGTGCCATCAAGGCAGTGGCGGTGGTGCACAACGAGACGTCAACCGGAGTCACCAGCGGGATTCGGGAGATTCGGAATGCAATAGACCGCGCGGCGCATCCTGCCCTGTTTCTAGTAGACGCCATTTCTTCGCTGGGATCGATCGACTATTGCCACGATGAGTGGGGAGTCGATGTAACGGTGGCGGGATCGCAGAAGGGCCTCATGCTCCCTCCGGGGCTGAGCTTTAATGCGATCAGCGAAAAGGCTCTGGCGGCCTCCAAGGAAGCAAAGTTGCCGAAGTCCTACTGGTCGTGGGATCGAATGCTGAAAGCTAACGAATCCGGCTTTTTCCCCTACACTTCCGCCACAAACCTGCTCTTTGGCTTGGAGGTAGCGATAAAGATGCTACGCGAGGAAGGCTTCGAGCAGGTATTCAGACGGCACGGTCGCCTGGCGGAAGCCACGCGCCGGGCGGTCGGCGCGTGGGGACTGGAGATTCAGTGTGTTAATTCTTCTGAGTATTCGAACACACTGACAGCGCTGCGGCTACCCGAAGGCCAGGACGCCGACGCGCTGCGCAGGTTGGTTTTGGAGCGCTTCGATATGTCACTGGGGGCGGGCCTGGGCAAACTGAAGGGCAGGGTGTTTCGGATCGGACATTTGGGAGACCTCAATGAACTGATGATTCTGGGCACCCTCTGCGGAGTGGAGATGGGGCTGGCGGCGTGCGGAGTTTCCCACCGAAAGGGGGGTGTGCAGGCCGCCTTAGACTATCTGGCGGAGGCGCCAACCTAGCAGCCTGTCGGACTTTATGCTTCTTTCGGAAGAGTTACTCGGTTTTATTCCGATCCCGCTGAGCGGGACTAGAAACAAGAAAATGAACCTGAGATTTGAGGGAAGGAGGATGAATTGTTGCAAAGCGGTTTCGCTATGGACCATTTTGACACAATCAACCCGAATGCCACAATCTGTCACCATCAGATTCGAAGTCGACGATGGAAAAAACATGACATTGCGTTTCAAATCTCAGGTTCATTTTCTTCCAAGGAATCTGTCGGTCTGATCAAGGTCGGAATGTCGATCCTTCAACATGGAATCTACCCCACGAGGAAGTTAGGAATTCAAAGTCCGACAGATTCCTAACCCGAACAACTCACAAACCTTTTACTACGATCCCAGCGCGCCGGGATCTCGCTACGAAGTGTGTGATTTCCTCTTCTAAATTATCCGATCCCCCGTAATCATTCTCTCCGAATATCCACTTCCTGTTGACAGCTTCCCGCCGCGGCGGGATTGCAATTCCAAGCGTGGGAGGGCGGAAGACTGGTGGAGGATGGGCTGGTGGAGGATGGGCTAGGGTTTACCAACCTTCAGACCGGCCGGGCCGGCCCTTGCCGCCCTTGCGGCTGCCGCCCCCACTGCGGTGGCCACCGCGTCCACCGCCGCCACCGCCGCCACGGTAGCCGCCGCGCCCACCGCCGCCGGAAAAAGAGGGCCGTTCTTCACGTGGCCGCGCTTCATTGACTTTGATGGTGCGGCCGTTGAAATCAGAGCCGTCCAGTTCGCGTATTGCGGCCTCCATTCCATCTCTCGCTTCCATGGTGACAAATGCGAACCCCTTGGGCCGCCCGGTTTCCCTGTCCATTACCATGAATACTTCGCTAACCACGCCGTGCGCGGAGAAATGGTCGCGAAGCTCCGCTTCATTTACCTCGTAGGGAATATTTCCCACGTACATTTTTGTGTTCATTACTTAGATTTTCTCGCTAATACTTCCGCTCAGACCGGACCCGATCCCCGGGTTTAAAATCACCACTGAATAAGGAAATTCACCTGATGACCTGCCTTGCCTGGAATGAACTGGTTTTCTAGCCAGAGACACCACCTTTGTGAATTTTCAGAAAAAAGCAAGCTCCGTTGCCATCAAAGCTCCACGCTGACATTGTCGATGAGACGTGCTTGGCCGAGCCTGGCCGCTGCGAGAATTCGAAGCGATTGAGTAGCGTCGTTAGGAAGGAGCAGCGTGGAGTCGTCGCGAACGGCGACATACTCGGGCTCGAATCCCGCGCGCTTCAAAGCCATCTTCGCGGTCTGCTCCAGAGAAGCGAAGTTACGCTCGCCTTCTGAGATGGCGTGACAAACGTCCTGCAGCGTCTGGTGCAATAACGGTGCGATCGACCGTTCGCCCTCACTCAGGTATTCGTTGCGGCTCGATAGCGCAACGCCGTCCTCTTCGCGAACGATCGGAACGCCGATGACGTCGATCGGCATATTCAGTTGGCGAACCATTGTGCGAATGATGACGAGCTGCTGCCAATCTTTCTCACCGAAGTAGGCGGCGTCGGGCTGGACCATGTTGAGGAGTTTGGCCACGACCGTAGTGACGCCGTCGAAGTGGTACGGCCGGCTGGCGCCGCAGAGTATTATCGACAGCTCGGGAACGCTCACGATGGTTTGATTAGACTGTCCATCCGGATAGACATCTTCCAGAGAGGGAGCGAACAGAATATCTACGCCCGCCTTGGCGAGCTTATCGCGGTCGGCCTCCAACGTTCGAGGGTACTCACTGTAGTCTTCACCCGCGCCAAACTGCATCGGGTTGACGAAGATGCTCATCACGACGATCTCGCAATCCCTCCGAGCGGCTTCCACCAGCGCGCGATGGCCCTTGTGCAGGTTACCCATGGTCGGGGTCAGGCCGACGCGGTCGCTCCCATGCCAGCCTTGGAGGCATTTGCGGAGCTCGTTGGTCTCGCCGATCGTCTCCATCAGGTGAAACAGTGCTCTGGCGCTGGAAACGTGCCCTCGTGAACGGCTTTGGCGTAAGCCTCGAACGCCCCCTTCACGCCCTCTTTGCTTTCCCCCATGAAATTCTTCACGAACTTCGGCACGCGAAACGAAGAGGGGGTGACGCCCAGCATGTCGTGCATCACCATGATTTGGCCGTCGGTATGAGGGCCGGCCCCGATGCCGATTACCGGCACGTCGAGGCGCTCGGTGATCTCGCGACCCAGATCGACCGGCACGCATTCCAGCAGAATTATAACGGCACCCGAGTCCTCCAGAATCAACGCTTCCTCCAGCATGGCGCTGGCCTTCTCCGGATCTCGCCCTTGAACGCGATAGCCGCCGAGGCGATTGATCGATTGCGGAGTGAGACCCATGTGGGCGCACACCGGAATGCCCCGCTCGGTCAGCAGGCGAGTCGACTCGGCGAGCCAGGCGCCGCCTTCCAGCTTGACGACGTGCGCGCCAGCCCGCATCAATGCCGCTGCACTTTCGAGCGATTGCCCTTCGGATGCATAGCTCATGAAGGGCAGGTCGGCCATGATGAGGCTGCCGCGGTTGCCGGCTCGGACGCAGTGCATGTGGTAGACCATATCGTCCAGCTTCACAGGCAGCGTGCTATCGTGTCCCTGGAGCACCATTCCCAGGGAATCGCCCACCAGCAAAACCTCGATCCCGACCGAGCTGATCAACTCGGCGAAGCATGCGTCGTAGGCGGTCAGCGCCGCGAATTTCTCGCTGCGCTTCTTCATCGCGAACAAGGTATTGATCGAAACGAGACCTTTTCGGTTTTGGCTACTCATAAGTATTACCGTCGATTGTTGATAATGTGCTGGATTGGCCGTGTTTCAAGCAAGCGAGAAATGAAACTTCCCGACCCGGAGCACACAGTTGCCGATATAGGACTCAATGAGTCCTGATTACGACGATGATTTTAATTCTAACCCCAATTCGTTTGAAGCGCCTTACACATCAAGCAGGGATTTGTTCTGCCACTGCGTTCACAGTGGTGAGGTTCGAATCTGGTAAAATAACGACATATTCCTCTCCGCCGTAGCGGGCCGCAAAGTCGCTGGAATGTGTCACTTCCAGGATTCATTTCGCAACGAGCCTAAGAACTTCGTCTCCCAAGAGGTGTCGGTAAGTGTCATTGAATTTCTTGAAGTTGTCGACATCAAGGAGGGAACACGATGGGAGAAGGGGAGCTATACGATCTTCTGTCGAGGTTCATAATCCATTCGACTAGCCCATGGCAGGCCGCGATCCAAAATCGAATGGGGAGAAGATCGATAAGATATCAATTGAACGTCGAAAATTCTACATTCAATCCCGGCTAGCCGGCAAGCCAGGACTCGATGCCGATTACAGTCCCGATGCATATTTCGACAAGGTTCGGGTCCCGCTGAGCGCATTTGCGTTAACCTAAGGAGAAGAAACAAGAGAGGAAATCAAGTCGAGAACGCTTTTCATAGGTGCAGTGTTTGGGGATTTGTTTGAGCCATCGGGGGATGATCTGATCTTTGGGAATGTGAGAGAGGATGAAGAAGTAGGGAGCAAAGAAGCCAAACCAGTAGGAGAATTTAAGGATACTCAGAGGAGAGGACAAACTGGTATTCGAATAGTGTCTAAGGGGACCATAGACGAAGTTGAGTAAGTGGGTAATGAGGATGAGACGGGCGTAGATAAGAAGCTCAACCTGGTAGGGAGTAGTCTCTTTGACCTGACCGAGATTAAGATGTTGCTTAAAGGCCTTAAAGAAAATTTCGATGCGCCAGCGAAGCCCGTAAAAGCTCAGAATCTGCTTAGGGCTAAAGTCTTTCTGATGGAGGTTTGTAATAAAGATTTGGAAACCGAGAAGGAAGCTGGTGCGGCTGGTATATCGAAGTCTATTGTCGCGGTTTTGTCTATGCTCGCGGCGGCGTTTATGGGCCACCTTCTGAGGGAGTTTGACGGCGATCAGACGAACCGGAAGCTTGGCTTTTTTACCCACCCGAACGGGCATATCGAGAAGCTTTTGGCCACGTAAAAGTTTGCGTAGATCGAGCTCTTCATCGCCTTCGTTGGCTAAAAGGCAAGTGCCGGTTTTCAAACGACTCACAAAGAAGCAGCCGCGCTGATCGAGTTGCTTAAAGACATCGAGGACAAAATAGCCTAAGTCGCGCAGGATCAAGTCGTTGGGTTGAGCGAGAGCGAGAATGTCTTTGGAAGCAGCCTGATCGTTTTTTCGGAAGCTACTGAGGCTGAAGTCAACGAAGGATTCATTGCGCAGATCGTAATAGGCCTGAATCTTCAGTTGAGCCTGTTTGGAGCCTGTCTGATTGGACGCTCCGGGGAAGAAGGGGGCCAGGACCTTAGGCAAGCCAATCGAAGTGCTGTCGGCAATGAGAACCCGTTCAAAGCTCCTCATGCAATTTGGAACAGCTCTGCCCACAGGCCCATAAGCTTTAAGTTCTAAAAGCCTCAGGAGCACTAAGGTCATAAAAGCGGTGGCTTTTTTGGCGCACTTTTGGACCGCTTGTCTGGAAATGGTGCGGTTGGCTAAGAATCCAATAAGCTCGGCTTCTTTGCCAAGGGACAAGGCCCCCTTAGAAGCCATCGCCAGCAAAGCCAAAACAAAGTTCAGAGGGGAGATCTTGCGCGATTTCCTCTCTCTAAAACCACTCTGTTTAGCGAGGGCTGTGAGGTTCAACTTACGGAAGGTTTGACGGATACAATCAGCTTTTTTTATACTTTGCATCCGAAGGATAAATCCTATATATGAACGAATGTACAGTATAAAATGCTGCCAAAGTGAAAAAAAATGGGGTAGACGGTAAAAGTAGAGAAGATAACCCGGCCAAAATGCACTCGCTCAACTGCGAATTTCCTCACCGCTGTGGTCGAAACGAAGCAAATAGAAAAGGGCGAACAAATGGAGTGGAACCTCGAGGATAGAGACACCCTCATACTCCGCCGCAAAATACCTCGCAAGTCTTTGAATCTGACTAAGTTGCGAAAATAAGGTTTACGCGTATGCGCTCAGCGGGATTGCGACCCGTCGTTGCTCCGCTGTGCCGAGGCAGGCGAGGATTGCTGGATTGAATCCTCGGTAGTCTATAACCGGAACCTGTCGCGGGCGATCGAGAATTCCGGCAGATCCGATTCGCCGTCGAGGGAGAGGGACGCGAGGACGCGCCCGGTTACGGGACCGAATTTGAATCCGTGCCCCGAAAAACCGGCCGCGACTACGATTCGGTCGTCGTCGGGGTGAAAATCGACTATGAAATCTTCGCTCTGAGTGTTCGTGTAATGGCAGTGCTCCAACCGCACCAGGCGCCGGGCCGGAATTGAGAAATGCTTCGTCACGAAATCCCGAAGATCTTCGATGCAGTCCGGCTCAAATTCCGCCGGTACCCGGTCGGGGTCGTCTCTGCGCCCGCCGGTTACGTGACGTGCGACCTTGATGCCATCCTTCCCGAAACGTGGGAGCCCGTAGAATGTGACGCTCTGGGGGCCGCCGAGGTAGCCCCACACGGGAAAAGGGCCGGGCTCGTAGTCTCCGGGCAGGCCTTCCATCTCGAAGTAGCCGACCACCTGCCGGGTGACGGTGAGCCGGGCCGACAGGGCGGGAATCAGGCGGGCTGCCCAGGGCCCGGCGGCGACGATGAGGCGGTCGGCGTCGACAAAGCCGGCGTCGGTGTTGATCCGGACGAAATTAGTACCAGGGTCGATCGACCGGACGCGACATCGCTCCAGGATGTCCACCTTTCGACGGGCCAGGTCGGAGAGACACCGAACGGCTTCAGCCGCCGCGATGAAGCCTCCCGTTCGGTCGATGAGGACACCGGTGGAATCGGGAAACTGGAACTGGGGATAGCTTCTTCTCGCCTCTTCGGCGGTCACTTCTTCCACGTCCAGGCCAACCTGTGCGACGGAAGCAGCGTAGCTGTCGTATGTGCCGCCCGCCGGGCCATAATAACAGCCGTCAATTCGGTGGATGAGGCACGCCTTCAAGTCCCGTTCCAGTCGAGGCCATTCCTCCTTGTGGGCCACCTGCATGAGATGGACGTAATCTTTGTTGATGTAGGCGCTTCGCGTAATGCGGCTTTGGCCGTGAGAACTTCCTCGGGTGTGCCCCAGGTCGAATTGCTCGATGAGGGCAACCCGGGAAACACCTCGCCTTAACAGATGAAAGACGGCACAAAGCCCGTTGATCCCCGCGCCGATCACAGCTACGTCGCAGCGTTTGCCCGATCCGGTTGCCATTCCCATACTTCGTCGTAAGCATTGTCGGAAACTTTGTCGACTGATGAATCCTGCCTTGGTAAACGGAGAAATTGTGGCGAATTCGCTGGTTACTTGCCATTTCGGGTTGCGTGTTGGTATACACCTCTTCGATAATCGGTCTCCGTGACTTGTTGATCGAAGAGTCTCATGCTTACCCACCGAAAACTTGCAATATTTCCCGTGTTCCCGCTCCTCGTAGCGGCGTTATGGGCAGATGGGGAGACTGCATCGGTCGGCACCAAAGAACTGCTTCGGAGAATCCTAAGCGATCAAGCGCCAATCATTCTCGATGTTCGAAGTTCCGAGGAATACAAGAGCGGGCACATACACGGGGCAGTAAATATTCCCCATAGCGAGGTGGTAAAACGAATCGGCGAAATCGAAAAGTTCAGGGAAAGGGTAGTCGTTGTCCACTGTGAGCGGGGTGTGCGGGCATCCCATGCCGAGGCCGTTCTGCGAGAGAACGGATTTGTCAAAGTGAGGCATCTTGAAGGCGATTTAAGCGAATGGCGGAAGAACGGCCTGCCGCTAGAGAAGGGCTCACCATCCAAGCCTCGGCGTTCATCAACGCCGCTGCCAGCCGATCCGAAGTAACCACCCTCTCAAGTTAGCGCCAATGCGGTGTAGCAAAAACGCGATTCCCAATACTGCGAAGTGAGCATGCTCTGCAAATCCCGATCAGTAGGCGATCAGTCTCATAACCCGCACTCGAAAACGGGCACGGAGAAGCTTGTCGATTTTCGAAGATCGATTAAAAGTCCGATTCTCAGACAGGCCTACTGGTTTGTCGGGCGGCCAATCGATTTTCTGCTTTGTGTGGATGAGATCAATGATGGTTACGAGGAAGTGAGCCGCCGCTTTGCGAATGATCGAGATCGCAGTGCTAATTTTTTCGATCACGCCTTGAATTTGGGAAATGTTCGCCTTGTCGTATCCGAAAGGGATCTTGCCAGAATCCCGAGAAACGGTCCCGTGGTTTGTGTAGCCAATCATCCGTGCGGAGGAATTGACGGCATCATACTCGGTTCGATTCTCGCCTCCGTTCGGGCCGATTCGAAACTCCTGGTAAATTACCTCCTAGGGGCTGTAGAGGAGATGAAGGAGTGGACGATTGAAGTGAATCCTTTTGGATCGAAACGGGCAGCGAGAATGAACGTGGCGCCGTTAAAAGAGGTCTTACGCTGGCTCAGAGAAGGACATTGCCTTGGTACCTTCCCCGCCGGAACGGTTGCTCATTACAATCTGAAAAAGCGTATGGTTACGGACCCGCAGTGGAATCCGAATACGGCGACTTTGATCCAGCGAAGCGGGGCCAGCGTTGTTCCGATCTATTTGGAAGGCAAGAACACCATGATGTTTCAGCTGCTCAGTCTACTCCACCCTAGATTACGCACGGCATTTCTTGGGAGAGAATTGATGAACAAAAGAGGGTGCTCGTTCCATGTGAAGATCGGAAGGCCGATCCTGCCGGCGCGACTGAGGCGGTTCGATACCGCAGAGGCGCTTTCCGAATTCCTGCGACTGAATACCTACCTCCTCCGGGAGCGGGATTCCGAAAAGGAAGAGAAAATGCATAGAAGGCCTCTTTCGGTGACCAGACCAAAAATGGAGCCGATCTGCCAGCGGATGCCGGCAAGTGCCCTGATTGGTGACATCCAAGCGCTTCCCGAGGAGCGCCGTCTCGTGGAAAAGGGTATCTTCACGGTGTATTACGCCGAGGCAGAGCAGATTCCCAATCTTCTGCATGAGATTGGAAGAGTGCGCGAAGAGACTTTCCGAGTTGTTGATGAAGGAACGGGAAAACCGAGCGATATCGACCGATTTGACGCGATCTACCACCATCTCTTCTTGTGGAACAATGAGACTTGCGAAATCGCCGGCGCCTACCGTCTTTGCTTCGTCGACCGGGTTGTAGAGGAATACGGGGTTGAAGGTCTATATTGTAATACACTCTTCGAATTCAGGAAGGGACTGCTCGAGCAACTTAATCCCGCGATTGAATTGGGCCGCTCTTTTATCACCGAAAAATATCAGAAACAGAAGGGATTGCTAGCGCTCCTGTGGAGGGGAATTGGAGAATTGGTGGGGCGTTTCCCGGAATATAAGACTCTTTTTGGCGCCGTGTGTATGACGACGGATACCTATCGGCCATTGTCGAAGATTCTGATGCTCGAGTATCTCAGACATAACAGTCTGCACCCGACGCTACAGAAGTTGATTCATGCGAGAGTCCCTCCTCGGCTCAATCGTCCGAAGAGTCTTCGCAGTATCGCCTTTGGCTCGTCGCTTCCGGAACTCGAGGATGTCTCATCGCTCGTATCCGAATTCGAGGGAGACAACAGGGGAGTGCCGATACTATTGAAGCATTATTTGCGGCTCAACGGAGTAATTCTCTGTTTCGGGATTGACCAGGGGTTCAGCGATGCGCTGGACGGTTTCATCGTAGTGGATCTGACAAAGTCGAATCCACGCTTGCTCAGGAAATATCTAGGCCGGAGCGCCTACGGAAAGTTCATCACGTATCACTCGAAGAGGAATCGAGGATCGTTGGTGACCGCATAGATGCCTAGCCTCTGATTATGAAACCCATCATCCAGGAAAACTGCGACTGCATCCTTCAGTGTCTGCGTTTCCTCGAAGAACTCGATGGGGATCTATACATTCGACCCTGTGCAGCTTGTTACGAGGGCCGAATCGGTGAGCATATCCGTCACAACATCGACCACTATCTAAGTCTACTCAATGGTTATGAAACGGGGAGAATCGATTACGACGACCGAAAGCGGGATCCGAGCATCGAATTCGATCGTACCATTGCCTCAGAAATAATGTTGGGAATCCTGGACCGGTTGAAAACGATCAACGAGATTGACCTCGATAGACCGGTACAGGTTAAATTGGAGAGCGGAATGGAAGATGCGGCCGATTCCTGGAGTGAATCTACGGTAAGGCGCGAACTTCAGTTTCTGATTAGCCATTCAATTCATCACTATGCTCTCATAGCTAGACCCCATTCGAAAAGCCTTTCGAGCGGGCGGTTTAAGGTTCTCCGCCACGGGCGGACCAGCCTATGGCTGGCAGGTTTCGGGTTTTAGGCTGCCGGCGCTGCCGATGAGCAGGTATTGAGCGGCCATCGGCGTGGCTTGCTGCACAATACGTATATTTGCCGCTGTCTGGAGGCATACTCATCCCGTGGTGCTTTTTTCTCTGAGCTTCAAAGCGGTCAGATTCAGGCTGCCTGTTCCAGTTCCTCCCCTCGGCGTTTCTTCATCAGTATGATGCGGCAGAAGTTGTAGGCCAGAACCTTCTCGAGCAGTTCATCGCCTACCGCATCGATGCCGCGGCGGCCGAGTTCGCCAAAGGCAAATCCATCTTTAATCGTGAACATCAGCGACTCCACTGCGGAGCGATCGCGGCGTGCCTCGCGATACGCCTCGCTCTCCCAGTCCTCGGGGGTGGTCAACTTCTTGCCCTTCGCCCCACTGATACTGATCTGCTTTACCCCCATGCTCAGCACCTCCTTGCGTCCCTTCGCCGAAGCATATCCGTCATCGGTGCTGACCAGTTCAGCAATGACACCGGTGCGCTTGATCGAATCGCCGATGGCCGGCGCCAGCTCAATGGAGTCTGCCGCGTTGCCTTGCGGTACGATCAGGCTGGTGACAAAACCGTTTTCGCTGCGAACCAGTTGTGGCTTGTACCCGATCACTGGATTGCGGCTGCCCTTCTTGATGTAGGCCGCCGATCCGTCCGAGAGGCTCAGGACCTTCTGTGTGGACGGTAGCTTCTTTTCGTGAAACACCCGATCATGAGCATACTCAACAACCCGCTTGGCGTCGGCAATATCGCCCCTGATCTGGCTCAATGCCCGCTCCAGAAGCTCCCGGCGAGTGGGAGGCAGTGAATCCATCGACAGGCCCTCTTCAAGATGGCTCAGTTCCCCCGTTAGTGAGTCGGCCGCCTTGCGGCCCCGCTTGAGCAACCGCCGGTAGTGTTTCTTCAGCTTGCCCTTCGACTTCGGTTTGCCCGCGGCCAGACAAATCTGAAACTCCAGCTTGTCCATTTCCTCCAGCCAACGCCCAACCCATCCCTTGCGAAAATCCTCCAGCCCGAAGACATGCAACTTCTGACCCAAACGATTGGCCCGCATCAAAAGACCGCTCAGAATCTTCCCATCGGTGGGCCAGCAGCTGTTTGCTTTCACCGAGGTGCTGTCGATCGTCAGCTTCCCGAAATCGTCCCATTGCTCCTGGAGGATAAACCCAATCTGTTTATCAAAGATCAACTCGCGGGTCGTATGGCTGACCAGGTTCACGTTCTCCAGAATCGTCGTCACCGCCGGCATTCTCAGTCCCCCGCTCTGCAAAAATCCGTACAAGCTCATCGACTCGCGCACAAACCGCCGTGCCGGTTTCGTGGTCAACGAACCCAGAAACCCTCGAATCATCACGAACACGTATACCGCATAAGCCGGCATCCGCGGCCGGCCTGCCCCAAGATTCAATTCAGCAGCCAGAATATTCTCCTCCTCGATGTCCAGCTCCGGCAGCTCCGCTGTGCGCCCTTCAAAGAACCTTCGATCTTCCAATCGAAGTTTCTTCTTCTCACGCGCATGGGCGTCCAGATCCTTCTCGATCGCCTCGATGATTTGCGCCGCGAACCCGGCCAATTCTTCAACTTCATCCAGAAAATCACGAAACTCCGTGTCTGGAACCGGCAGAATGAGGTTGCTAAGGGGCGTCTTATCGCTTTTGTTCTCCTCTGTCGCACATGTTGGCATGTTTAACTCCTTTCTTAATCTTAGGTTGTTAAGCACTAGCATGTTGCGACACTTTTTATCAAGCCAAAAAATGATTTTTCTCAAGTTTTTCTTGCGCCTTTTGCGCCTCTTTGCGGCCAATCAGTAGCTTTTCGGATAAGGTCTAGCTATAATTTGCCGGATAGAGGGATTTGATCCGCCGCCCGATTTCGGAATAGCTCCGTCGACATTGAATTACAGGGAGTCGCAATGGCTATCGGAAAACGAATGTCGCGAGGTCTCACCTGGAAACGGGTGATTCTGGTTTACGCTGCTATTTTAGTCGCTTCCCACGGAGTTCGCCGGTTGTCCTCTCCTTCAGGACCAGTCCGTTCCGGTCAGAGTGTTTCGGAAATCGCGCTAATTGACGCGAAAGCCGAGGACAATCGGCCCATTTCCATCGCATACCGGGATGTGGCACCTCAAGGAGTAACCGATCCACCGGTAATCGTCCTTATTCATGGAAGCCCCCTGGCGTCCAGATCTATAGACGGGCTCTACCCGTTCCTTGGTGAAAAATATCGTGTTATTATCCCCGACTTACCGGGTTTTGGGGGGTCAACCTATCGATTGGATGATTATAAAGCCCGAACGCATGCCAAGTACGTTATCGGATTATTGGGAGATCTTGGGATCAACAGAGCACATTTTTTCGGATATAGCCGGGGAGGAGCCGTTGTTCTGAATGTTGCGGATCTGGAACCCGCTCGAGTGAGCTCGATTATCCTGGGTTCCGGGAATGGGTTGCTCGAATTCGAGCTCTTCGGTCACTACGGGATTAACCGTCTATTGTTCGCGGCCCAGGTTTGTGTATTGTGGCTTATTCAAGAGGGAGTTCCACATTTTGGACTTCTCGATCACACCTTGCTCGATCTTCCATATGCGCGCAATTTTCACGATTCGGATCTAAGGCCACTTCGCAGGGTTCTGAAGGAGATAAAAGCGCCGTTGCTCATACTTCACGGTATAGAGGACAAGCTGGTACCTTATGCCGCAGCTCTCGAGCATCACCGGCTCGTTCCTCATAGTGAGCTAGTGACTTTTGATGGAGCCCACATGCTGATTTTTTCGGAACCTCAACTCATGGCCGATTCGATGGACTCCTTTGTAGAGAGAGTCGAAAGCGGCACGGCGAAAATTCGCGAGGAAGCCGATCCAATTCGAATAAAAACTGCCGATCAACCTTTTGATTATGGAAATATACCCTCAGCGGGAGCCTTTGCGTTTCTCGTCGCAGTTACCTTGATTTTCTTTGTCGCCTGGATATCTCCGATCGCCGCAGCTGTGGCGGCCGGCCTGTTGGTAGCAAATAGTGTATTGGAACTACCGGCAGCTTTAATGGCTTCCATTTTTGGTATCCTGACGGTGGAACTGCTTTTCTTTTTCTGCGGACGGTGGGATGTCGCTTCGCTCCTTCAAAGGTGGCCGTTTCGATCCATGGTCTGCGAACGATTGGTGGAAGTGAGTGAAAAGTGGATCCAACAATCCGGCGCTCTCTTCCTGTTCAAAACACCCCTCTATCACGGCTCCCGTCTCTCAGTCCTATTTGCGGCCGGGAAGTTGCGTTGCAGTTTTTGGAGATTTTTTATCGTGTTGATATTGTCGACGTTTTCTTTGGGATCGGCTGCTCTGCTCCTCGCACTGCTGGCCGGGACTGTGGTCCTCGCACATTTCTCCGACCGCCACGCTTCAAACGTCGAATTGCTGGCCGGCGTTTGGTTTTTGCTTTATATCGCGCTTAATATCCTCCCGCCACAATTCTCTTTTCGCGGGCGGCGCCTCCTCTTGTCGGAGTGGCGACGTAAGAGGCGCTGGGAGTTCTGGCCGATTTGGGCGATATATCCACCTGTTGTTCTGTATATACTTTTTCTGGGTCTCAGAAACCGCTGCCTTACGCTCTTCACCGCAGTGAATCCGACAATGCCTGCAAGCGGTTTTATGGGAACAGGAAAAATTGGGATCCTGACAGGGTTAGCCGGAGCTGAAGACTCAGTGGCACAATGGATTTCCGTAGAATACGACTCCGACAGGGAAGAGCAGATGGCGAAGGTGGAGGGATTTCTAGATGATAACGATCTCCAATATCCCGTAGTATTCAAACCCGTTGATGGACAACGGGGTCTGGGCGTAACTATTGTCCAATCACCGGATGAAGCGAGACGGTTCTTTGACCGGGCTGTCGTCGATACGATCGTGCAGGAGCAAATCTCTGGCGAAGAGTATGGGATTTTCTACTACCGCTACCCGGATGAAGAGAAAGGCCGTATATTTTCCATCACCGATAAGCGATTGCTGTCATTGCGCGGTGATGGAGAGAAAACGCTGGAAGAGCTTATTCTGGAAGATGACCGCGCTGTATGTATGGCGCCCTTCTTTCTGTTTCAGCATCGGGAACGCCTCTTCGAGATACCCGGAAGAGGTGAGCATATTCAGATTACCGAACTCGGTGTGCACTCCCGTGGCTCCTTGTTTCTCGATGGCGGTCATCTTCTTACGCCGGCGCTTACTGACGCCGTAGACGCGATCAGCAAACAATATGAAGGGTTCTTCTTTGGCCGCTACGATATGCGGGTTCCTTCGGCCGAAGCCCTTCAGGAAGGACGCGATTTGAAGGTCATTGAACTGAATGGGATTACTTCTGAGGCAACGCACATATACGATCCAGGAAATAGTTATTTTTATGGCTGTCGAACCCTCATGGAGCAGTGGCGCATCGCATTCGAGATCGGGGCGCGGAACAGTGCCTGTGGCGTGGAACCCCTTTCATTGATTGCTTTACTCCACCACTGCCTTGAGGTGAACGCTCGTCAGCGGCGGATTGTCTGAAATGGTTTGAACCTTTTCTCATAGAGTCTGCTCCTGCAGCGCTGAAACTACTTTACGCCTGGAGCAGGGCGGCATCGGGCCTGAATATATGGCGGCCATGATTAGCGAGGCTTTCCAGGAGGCGGAGCATTTCTCGCGAAGTATCAGCTAGGAATCTGTCGGACCCTAAGTCCGACAGATTCCTAGCCCCCGTAGATCATCCATCATTACCCTCCCATTTTCTCCTATACACCTCCGCTATACGTGACGCTATACTATCCCAATTCAGGTTCTTAGCGATTTGAAATGCTTCGCGCCCGTTAGCCTCAATATCATGATTGCGAATTTCGGCAAGTGCTTTTTCCAACCCGCGATCGTCCTTCGGATCGTAAAGTATGCCTGAATTTTCATCAATCAATTCCACCATACAACCCAACTTCGGCAGGATCAGCGGTTTTCCGAAAGATAGCGCCGTAATCGCCGATCCTGAAGTCAGCACCTCTGAGAATGGAAACACTGCGACATCGGAGCTGTTCAAATAGATCTGAAACTCCTTGTCTGGAAAATATGACGAGGTGAAGACACGGATACGCTTGTCCCGCCTGGCTAATTCTCCCATCTCGCGAATATATACGTCGTTTCCCCACTGGCGCATCATCAGAATCAGGAGGGCATCGGGGTCCTTCAATTTACAAAAGGCGTCCAGCAGAGATTCAATTCCCTTGTAGCCTCTAACATTGCCGAAAAAGATATAGACGAACGCCTCCTCGCTAATACCGAGTTTTCTCCGCCCCTCCTCCCGTGAGACCTCGTTGGGATACGCATCGATGAAATTGCCGTGCGGGATCACGTGGAGGTTATGGCTGCGATAGAATTTCCTTCTCGCCAGATCGGCGGCGTAATCGCAGTGGGCGATAACGTCATCGGCAATTTGTGTGATCAGTAGTCTGCCCATATGATCAACCTCGGGAAAGGGGCGCTCGTGCGGATAGAGGTTGTGCATGGTCCAGACTATGCGGTAGCCTATACGGTGGGCAAATGTCAGGTTGTCGGCAAATTTGCTATAGCGGTTGATTGTCGTTTCGAGATCGTCCGCTCTGTAGAAATGGTGTGGCCAGTTCAGGTGGAGGACCTCATACTCCTTTCGGTTGCTCTCCAACCATTCTCGCTCGAAGGCGTATCTCCCCAACTCGAGATGGATATCCAGTCTCTCCAGCGCCCGGGCTAAAAGTCCGGCATAGGGATTGCAGCGGTGCTCCAGCGTTAGCCCGCCCGCGGCTTCTTCCCAGAAGAAGAATGCGTTCATGGGACCTCATGTTAGGGATAAGGTATACGAATACGATGATCATTTACTGGTGGAAGGGAGGTCAGTCGCTGACTGCCGAAAATCGCAACCTTAAGCGTAGTCGAAAATCGAAACCCATAACCTCGTGTGAACTATTGATCCTGACTGGAAATGTACCACTTACCTTTAGAGCGAATAGATGAAAACACGTTCTGACCCTGACGTGGGAACGGAAAAATCCCCCTCCAGATCTCTTTCATGAATGATCCAAATGTGGTCCTCTTTGGGCAAATTGACCCGTATCGCCCATACGCCCGCGGGAAGTTCGGCCTCGACCGGTTTAACGTCGGCAACGACCGATTCTATCACCCAGGGGTGTAGCAGAGCCAGGAAAGTGGCCCTTTGAGAGTTGCGCCGGCGGATGAGTATGTCGCTCGTTTCTGAAGAGGGGTTAAAGGGCACCCGACCATGGATAGTTTTCGAACCCACCTCGTTGGGAAGGAAAATCGATATGCCACCTTCTGATATACGCCACCCGAGACGAACTGGTCCATTCGAGACTGAACCTGTGGGTTGGAAGATGTGACTGTAACCGTCGCCTTCGAGTCTAACCGGTTCTTCTTTTGACAGGCCTTCCTCCTCTCTTTTTTCCCCCCTGAAGCGGCAGACCCAATCGATCTGACGATCCCGATCGCAATCCACCTGGAAAAAATCGAGGAAATAATCCTCGGCCCAAAGGATGGTTCTCCGCATTGAAACACCTTGGTACGGCTCTTCCGTCCAGGAGGCCCTTGCATCGGCGACGCCGAAATCTTCCCCCATACCGTCATTGAAAGCGACGAGCTTCCCCTCTACGGCGGGTTGAGATCGCCCGTCTATAATTACCGTATTGTGGCTTAGCGTTTGCCGGTACCATGAATTATTGAGATCGATACCGTATCCGGGGGTGCCCAAGTCGGGGGAAAGCGGATGGCCGTAAGCATGGAAGAAGATGCTCAGTTTGTCCGGATGGCCGTGACTGCCTCCATGGGGGCCGTACTTTAACAGGAGGTAATTTTCGTTTTCCACCGGCTTTTGTGAACGAAAAATGGCATAACCGGATGCTGTAAAGTTCTTTCCTTTAAGACACGTTTTATTGGCGGACTCTGGTAGTACTTGTCCGTAGAGTAGGGCTTCTAAGGAATCTCGCTCGTGGTGGATGTAATTCCGGTGGAGCACCCAGGCGAAAACGGGGTCGCGGTACCAACCGAAGGCTGCCTCATAGATTCCGGCGGCGGAAGGAACTCCATGACAGACATTTCCTATGAGAGAGGTGGAAAACCAACAATCGTTTGTTGCCGGCAGTCTAAGATCAGGATAGGCTAAATCAATCGGGGCGCGAAACATCTTCTCCAGGCGCTCGGCCCTGATAAGGGAACCAATGACACCCTCAGAGATTTGTGCGTATGTCATCAGTGCCGCCAGGGCATAAAAATGGTAACTGGTAGACCCCTCCCACCAGAGACCGTCATCCAGGACGCCTTCGTTCAAGAGATGGTGAAAACCGAAATCATCCTCTTTGGAAATGCGGATAAGTTCGGAGTCTTTAAGGCAGATACCTACTGCTCCAATGGCAGCGTTATGCCAGCACTCGATATTGTGGATCCTGAAGTACTTCTGTCCAAGGATATGATCTGCCCCTGCTCGTAACAGATCGCCCTCCACCTTTTGCTGGAAATCGGTATCCATCCCCTCCCTGATCAGGTCGTAGGCTCGCACCAGGGGGATCAGCCAGACAGCTTCATCCAGAGATTGGAAGGTTGCTCTTCCCCGGCCATAGGGTTTATCCGGGCTCGAAGGATACTCTGGATATGCATCGGCATAACCGCCCAGGATCTCTTTTGCCCTATTCAAATATCCTTCTTTACCATCGATCCGCCACATAAGGGCTAATTTGAACGCCATGGTGGAGAGGCGGTTATTGACGAACCAGCGCCAGGCAGAGTCATAGGGTTCTCCCGAGTAGACCCGTCCGTCCTTGGGACATCGGTGGGATTCGGGTTTATTCGGATCGAAGACCAATTCCATTGCATGTTCCGGACAAAAATAGTTGTGATAGAAGCCTGCCTGTTCAACCGGAGGGGGCATATCGATCGAAAGAAACCCTTCGCTCTCTTCTTTCAGTCTTTCGTAGGCTGGGGTGAAGTCAGTGTTCCCGCAGCGACGTTTAATCTCTGACAGGTTCTCTCCGGTCATTAATCGCATCGGTTTTTCCTTTCCAATTTTGTTACCTTGCAATTAATTGGAAATCGCTTTCGAGCAGCAAAGGCACATACCCGTGAGGGCCGGCCCAGAGAAACGCTTTCATGGTCCGGAGGATGCCAGGGCGGAGTCGGAGAAGCAAGCGCGGTGCATTCAAAGGGACTAATGTGTCGTTTGGCTTGCGTGCTTGAAATTGGTCCTTAATGTTTTTTGAGGGCGTCCGGGGGCTATATTGGTTCTATAGTAAGAATACGATTTTCTCTGTAATGAATCGCTTCCAACTTCGTCTCAGTTATAAAACCGTTCAACTGTTCTCATCATGTTCTCAAAAATAAAGATCGATCTCCATAAGCTGGCCAAATTTGCGAACCTCGCGATTCCGATACTCGCTGTTTTGTTCCTTTTGGCCGGAATCAAACTCTCCTTCTACTTCCACTTTTTGACGGTGACGTTCATTTTTCTCACCATCATCAATTTCTTTTATCGTCACGTCCAAACCCACCATACACTGCTGCGGAATTTTGGTGTTCTCGGCCAGGGACGCTACATGATTGAGAGTATCGGGCCGGAGCTGCGGCAATACCTCTTCGCCAGCGATACGGAGGAGCGTCCCTTCAACCGTGAAGAGCGAAGCGAGGTCTACCGAAAAGCCCTGAACATCGACTCGGCCTTCTCCTTCGGTTCTCAACAGAATTTTGATGCGACGGAGATTAAGCTCAGGCACTCCCTCTACCCGGTAGATACAGAAAATCTGGAGCCCTTCTCGGTTACTTTCGGTGAGGAACGCGGGATCGAGAATACCTTTACCATAACAAAGCCGGTCATCATCAGCGCGATGAGCTACGGTGCGCTGGGTCAGCCTGCTGTCCGCGCATTGGCGCGCGGCGCCAAAATGGCGGGTATTCCGATGAACACCGGGGAGGGCGGCTGTCCCAGGTACCACTTGCAGGAGGGAGTCGATTTGATCTTCCAGATGGGAACGGCCAAGTTCGGGGTGCGCAACGACGATGCATCGTTGAATGAGGACGACCTCAAGGCACTGGCGAGCAAGGAACAGGTCCGGATGATTGAGATCAAATTTTCTCAAGGGGCGAAACCCGGAAAGGGCGGGCTTCTTCCGAAAGAGAAGATCACCGACGAAATCGCGGAACTTCGGGGTGTGCCCAAGGGAAAAGACGTGATTTCGCCCCCGCACCATGTCGAGTGCACGGACAAAAACAGTACGGTTCAATTTATTAAACGGGTTCAGGATGTTTCCGGGCTTCCTGTCGGTATTAAAATGTGTGTGGGATCGTTTGAGGAAGTTCGGGAGCTTGTCAGGGAGATGAAGCGCCAGGACATTTTCCCAGATTATATCTCTATCGACGGATCTGAAGGGGGCACGGGCGCGGCGCCGAAGGCGTTTATGGATCATGTCGGGGTGCCTTTGTATCCGGCCCTTCAGGGTATCCAAAATATACTCCTGGAGGAAGGAGTCCGCGACAGACTCAAGCTTCTCTCGGCCGGCAAACTGATCAACGCAGGGAAACAGCTCGTTGCAATGAGTCTGGGAGCGGACGCCTGTTATACGGCACGTGGATTCATGCTCGCACTGGGATGTATTCAGGCGCTCCAGTGCGGCAACAACACCTGCCCGGTGGGCATCACGACGCACGACCCGAAACTTCAGAAGGGCCTTGTCATTGGGGTAAAAGCGATTCGCGTTAAGCAATACGTCGAGCATCTTGAACACGAGTTTATCGAGCTGCTCACATCTTCGGGTTGCCGGTCGCCCAAGGAGCTGACTTTGGACAATCTTTACGTTCCGGAAGGGAGCAGTCTCGCGCCCTACCTTCGTGCTTCGGCATAATCATCAGTGTTAACTTGCACAATATAAGAAATGAAAAAGGTAATTGTTTGGGCTCTTCAAATCATCACTGCAGTGATACTGCTGCAGACGCTCTATTTCAAATTTTCGGCGCACCCCGATTCGGTGCAGCTGTTTACCGAGATTGGGATGGAACCGGCGGGACGTATCATCATCGGCGTTTGCGAACTGATCGCCGGAATCCTCTTAGTGATCCCCGGCAGTGCCGCCTATGGCGCATTCCTTGCCGCCGGTGTGATGGTAGGAGCAGTTATCGGGCACATTACGGTGCTTGGCTTTGAGGGACCCCGGTTACAACTCG
>CBDCEW010000023.1:0-15629 GCA_965215885.1 Candidatus Moanibacter sp. | reverse complement strand
GGGGACACAAGGATTTTCAGTCCTCTGCTCTACCGACTGAGCTATCTCGCCAAAACCGGGGTTCCACTATTGGGGAGGCCGGAGTTTTAGAGGAAAAGCTTCCCGTTCGTCAATCGAGATATCCTGGAAATGATGACATTTACCAGGTTATGGAGTGGCGGGGGTGAGGAAATGACACTATTGATGTGTGATAGCCTATTTTCGTTGCTCTTCGATCGTGACTCTCAATCGTGATCTCCAGTCGATCTTCTCTTCTTTTTCGACTATTTCTCAACATGAGAGACTTGCCTGAACCCAGTAAAGTCCCACAGATTCTGCTAACGTGGAAAAAATAAAGTAGTTAGCCTATGAAGAATCCCTTTCTCGACGATGGATTTGCCATTGCCTGGTCGGAGCTGGTCCCCGATAAGGTCAGGCCCGATATCAGCCGCGCGTTGGAAGAGGCGCAGAAGAAGATTAATGCGATCGGTTCCGGCATTGCGCTCACATTCGAGAACACCTTTCTCGCCCTTGAAGATGCGACCGAGGCTCTAAGTGTCGCCTGGCAAAAAGTATCGCATCTCGATTCGGTAGACAATTCTTCGGAACTTCGCGAAGCCTACAATGAAATGTTGCCGAAAGTGACCGAGTTTTGGGCGAAGATTCCACTCAATGAAGCGCTTTGGGCCGTTCTGAAAGCTTACGCTGAGGCGGAGGAGGCCCACGATCTCAATGCCGTGAAGCGCCGGTATCTGGAAGAGACGATGGCCGACTTTCGAGAGCATGGGGCGGATCTGCCGGAAGAAAAGAAGGAGCGGTTCGAAGCAGTATCCAGGGAACTGGCCCAGCTTACCCAGAAGTTTTCGGAGAATGTTCTCGATTCGTCTAACCAGTTCGAGATTATTCTCAAAGATGAAGAGAAGCTGGAGGGTCTTCCGGAATTGGCCAAAGAGCAGGCTCGGCAGGATGCCCTGCGTAAGGGCTACGGGAGCGAGGAGAAACCCTGCTGGCGCTTTACCCAACAGGTGCCGTCCTATTTCCCGGCAATGAAATACTTGAAGGACGAAAACATTCGAAAAACACTCTGGGAGGGATCCAACACAATCGGATATGCCGAACCGTTCGATAATACAAATTTGATCTGGAAGATTCTGGCACTTCGCGAGGAGAAGGCCCGAACACTCAATTTACCCGGCTTTGCCGATCTTGTCCTCAAGCGCCGAATGGCGAAAGACGGTAAGAATGCAATGGCGTTTGTTGAGGAACTGTTTACGCGGGTAAAGGAAGCATTTGATCGGGAGTGCTCTGATTTAGAAAATTTCAAGGCGGAGAGGACCAGCGGTGTGAGCGAGCCGTTGGAGCCGTGGGAAATGGCTTTTTGGGCTGAGAATCTCAGGAGGGAGCGATACGATTTCGATGAGGAGGAACTCCGTCCCTTTTTCTCCATTGACCCGGTGATCGAAGGTATGTTCAGGATCGCCGAGAGGCTCTTTGGTATTCAGATTTGCGAGCGGAGTGCGGTCTGTTTGAAAGCCGATGAAATTGACCCTTCCGAAGATAGAGACTCCAAACCGAGCGCGTCGATCGAAGTATGGCATCCAGAGGTGAAGTATTACGAGGTCAGAGGTAGAGAGGGAGCGCTGCTGGGGGCCTTCTATACGGACTGGCATCCTCGAGAGTCAAAGAGGAGCGGTGCCTGGATGAACTCCCTGATAACTGGCGGGCCGGCGGGGGAGAAAGAGGGGCCCGGGCAGTGGAAACCGCACGTAGGACTCATCTGCGGAAATCTGACCCCTTCGGTTGACGGCAAGCCTTCCTTACTTACCCACGACGAGGTGCAGACGATCTTTCATGAGTTCGGGCACCTTCTACACCACCTCCTGGGGGAAGTAGAGATCAAGTCGCTCAACGGCATACACGTAGCTTGGGATTTTGTGGAGTTGCCATCGCAGATAATGGAGAATTGGTGTTGGGAGAGAGAGAGCCTCGACTTCTTCGCGCGCCACTACGAATCGGGCGCACCGATTCCCGAGACGCTCTTTGAGAAGATGATGAAGGCGCGTAATTTTCACTCGGCGATGATGATGATGCGCCAGCTTTCATTCGGGAAAATGGACCTGGAACTTCATTGTCGTTACCCCGAATATGAAGGAGGGGACCTTGACAGGCTGCTCGACATGATGCTGGTCGATTTTCACCCGCCGAGTAAGACCAAACCACTACCGATTATCAGGCGGTTTAGCCACCTGTTCGCCAGCAGCACGGGATACGCCGCGGGTTACTACTCGTATAAGTGGGCAGAAGTGCTCGATGCCGACGCCTTCACGCGATTCAAGCGTGAGGGTATCCTGAATGCCGAGGTGGGCCGTGAGTTCAGGGAAAAGATCCTCTCGAAGGGAAATAGCGAGGAGCCGGCTCAGCTGTTCCGTGACTTTATGGGACGCGATCCGAATACGAGCGCGCTATTGGCAAGATCGGGACTTGCCTGAGACAAATCTGCACACCGTGGATAATACTTGCCCTTTTCTTGAGTTGGGAGGTAGATTCTGAACCCGCTATATAAACAGATTTAAGCAAATTCAGTCCATGAGAGAAAACTGGAACTGAAATTGCTGATTGAGTGTTTATTAGTATTAATTAACATTAGCAAAATCAACTCTAGGTAAGGACAGTTATGGGAATAATCATTTTACTTATCGGCGTACCGATTATAGTCGGAATCTGGGCGCAGGTGAAAATCTCAAGATCCTACAATAAGTACTCGAGGATATTATCGCGGAGCCGCATTACCGGCCGGGAAGCGGCCGCATACGTGATGCGCAACGCGGGGATCCAGGATGTGGAGATCGTTCCCGTTCGCGGGCACCTGACCGATCATTATGACCCGATAAACAAACGGTTGGCGCTGAGCGAGGAAAATTATGCCGGCTCCAGTCTTGCGGCCCTGGGGGTATCGGCTCACGAAGCCGGGCACGCCATTCAGCACGCGGTAGGCTATAAGGCGCTGCAGTTGCGCATGAGCCTCATTCCGATCACGAATATTGCCTCCCGCCTACTGCCGTTTGTAATCGTTGGTGGATTCTTCTTCGGCATGATGGGGCTGATCAAGCTCGGTATTCTGGTCTACCTTGTCCTGACCGTATTTCAGCTCGTCACCTTGCCTGTAGAATTCGATGCCAGTAAGCGGGCAAAGAGGGAACTGGCGGGTTTGGGTATTATCGCTCCGGATGAAATGCCGGGAGTGACCAATACGTTAAACGCCGCCGCCTTCACCTACGTAGCAGCCTTTGTTGCTTCGCTGGCCAATCTCCTCTACCTTATCATGCTTTCGCGGGATTGACGCAGCCTGCGGCTGCGTCAATAATTGTTGCCTTACGCATCGTCTTAGGGTCATGGGGAGAGTGTCGATTTTGCTGAAAAAGTCGTCGTTTCGGAATCCTCGACCGCGTTCTTGCGAACGCGGCTACAAATATCAACGACTCACGAAACGTTGTAGCCGCGTTCGCAAGAACGTGGGGGTTTTTCAGTAAGTTCGAGCGTCAGGGGGCGTGTTCGCACCGAAATCGGGTAGAGGGCCATCGCAGAGCAAGGTGGTGGGGAGATTAAAACGATGGTAGCTGCAGAGCTGTTCAAGGAGGGTTATGGCTCTGATGTAATGGAGAGGGGTCAACCTTTCAGCGAAGAGGAGACGGCGAGGAAGGTCGAGGAGTTTCATCGGGAGGGCTGGCTCTATCTGGGAAACGTTCTTACCGCCGAAGAGGTTGACACTCTAAAGGGTGTGATGGTGAGGAAATAGGACGACGAAAGGCTGCACGACGACGACGAAGGGGATTACATTCGCGGCGTCAGCCTGATGCGGATGTTCGAGTATCACCAGTCGTTTCGCGATCTCATTGTCCGCGACCCGGTTGTGAGTCTGGTCGAGGCGCTGTTGGGTGACGACTGTCACATACTGGCGCAATGTGGCCGCAACCGAAACGTTTCTAGGAGAACAGACCACGGATTACTGATGGGCACGGATTGCAGAGAGAGATTCCTGCGGATTCGAGAACACGGCGGTGCCGTCCGCATTGGGGATGGCGCCATGGTAACGGGGCCGGGCGAAATTTTTTCCGAAATTGGCCTCGCCGTAAAAGAGCGATGGCCTGCGGAAGTAACGCTCTACGCCGGGTACACGAACGGAGCGATCTCCTATTTTCCAACAGCGGCCGAATACCCGTTGGGAGGCTACGAGCCCAACTACGGTAACAAGCCGTATGGTTTGCCCGCCCAGGTGAGACCCGAGAGTGAGCGGATACTGATCGAGACCGGTGTGCGGCTCGTCCGCTCCCTCTTTCCCGAGCGGGAAGCGCCCGAAGTTGAAGGCTGGACGGCAAGTGGCCAGCTTCCGGTGCCACCCGTGCCGGTTAGATTAGAGAGACCGGGAAGTGACAGTTAGCTGATACGAAACGAAATTGGAATTACTCTGGAGCGGATATATTATTTGGTGAGACTGATATTCTATATTGGGATAGAGGATCAAAATCTGCCCGTTTCACTGTGAGGGTAGGAAGCTCGCTCTCGAGCGAACCGACCATGTCGGATTTCGGTTCGGCCGCGAGCGGCCTTCCTACAGTTAGCCGTGGGGATAATTCGCACATATGACGACAAGGTCACATTCCGCCTCAATCCCTGCGGCAGTGGCATGCGACTGATTCAGGAGGGATATTATGGCAAGGGTCCCTAGGGTCCCGAACCCGGTTCGTCCTTCGCAAGCGAGGTCCTACAATCGGATTTTGCCGTCGAGACGGTGGACTCGACAGCGCTGAGCGCACAAGTTACATTTGAAACTTTGGGTCTACAGCAGAATCTGTGGGTGGGTAACGTCGCTTACAAGAGGAAATAGAGTCGGTGAGCACAAGGAGAAGTCAGGGCGCTGCCCTGAAACCCGCTCCTCCACAGCCGGAGGGGCTGGTCGGTGTTTTCTTTGCATATGGGATTGAAAGGTTGAAGCACCGGGCCGTTCCGAGGATGAAAGTAGTACCGAAAATACATCCTGAACACGGAGGACCCAGTGCTCATCAAAACGCTACTGAATCGGTGCTATTGGCTCAAGAGCTTTGTTTACGCAAAGGCGAGTATGGAAATGGTGAAATCGGAGGAGGCGATTGTGGTGCAGATTGAGCCGCGCAAGAATAGTCGGGTGTGCTGTTCGGGGTGTGGCCGGACGGCCAGCGGCTACGACCACATGAGCGAGGCGAGGCATTTTGAATTTGTGCCCTTGTGGGGGATGAAGGTGTATTTTCGTTACCGCATGCGGCGGGTCAATTGCCGGCGGTGCGGGGTGAAGGTCGAAGAGGTGCCCTGGGCCAAGGGCAAGAGTCATCTGAGTTGGCCAATGCAATGGTTTCTGGCCCAGTGGGCGAGGCGCTTGAGCTGGGAAGAGACGGCAAGGGTTTTTCGCACGAACTGGCGCAACGTCTTCGAGTCGGTCGAGGCGATGGTGCGTTGGGGGCTCAAACGGCGCGATATGAGCGGGATTGAGGCGATCGGAGTCGATGAGGTGCAGTATCATCGAGGCCATCACTATCTCACCGTGGTCTACCAGCTTGACGAGGGGCGGCGGCGGCTATTGGGCGTATTCAATAAGCGCAACGTAAAATCGCTCTTGCGTTTTTTCTGGGAATTGGGAGCGCAAAAGAGCAGCCAGATCCTCTACGTCTGCTCGGATCTGTGGAAGCCTTACCTCAAAGTGATCAAGAAAAAGGCACCCCAGGCGCTGCACATCCTCGATCGCTTCCACTTGGTAGCCAACCTGAACAAGGCCCTCAATGAGATTCGTGCTGCGGAAGCCAGGCGATTGCAACGGGACGGCTACATCAACGTGCTGGTCAAAAGCAAATACTGTTTCTTGAAAAATCCGCAAAATCTCACCCCCACCCAACAGATCCGCCTCAAGGAGGTGCTCCAATACGATCTGAAGAGCGTGCGGGCCTATCTACTAAAGGAGAGCTTTCAGCTCTTGTGGCATTATAAAAGTCCCTACTGGGCCCAATGGTATCTGAAAAAATGGTGCACGCGCGCCATGCGTTCGCGCCTCAAACCGATCAAAAGGTTCGTGCGCTCGGTGCGCAAACACGAGCCGCTCATCCTCAACTGGTTTCGGGCCAAAAAGGCCTTTTCCTGCGGCATTGTGGAGGGCTTTAACCGCAATATAAATCTCACTATCAGAAAAGCATACGGCTTTAAGAGCTTCGAAGTGCTTAAGATCGCCCTATTTCATACCATGGGCGTCTTGCCTGAACCCGAAATAACCCACAGATTCTGCTGACGAGGCGAAACTTTAGATTGACTGCAACAGGGGATGCTTCTACTGTTGGGATTGATTATTTCGCAGAATCATTATTTTTTGTAAATCGAGGAATGCCATCCCTGATTCTGGGTGGTGAGTAGACCATTGAGGAATCTAGTTCGAGTGGTTTTGGTATTGGCGCTCACCGCGCCTTCCGCACTGTATGCTGTTGTAATAGACGACGCGATTACCCCTTCGGGGGTATTCACTTCCGTTACGGACGGAAATATCACAATCAGTTTCAATGAAGGTAGTGGAAATCTGGAATCTGTGGTGGTTGATGGAGTGAATCAACTGGCCTCAATCCAATGGTTTTATCGTGTCAACAATGACACGCAAGAATTTGCCCTTAATGGTTTTGGTGGTAGCAGTCAAATTACCTCGGTTAATGTAGTAGACAACGCTATCGAGGTGGTGGGTACAACGAATTCGTTTGATTTTACTTTCACCTATGCCCCGATTGACCCGATAGGGTTCGGCACAGTCTCGGCCTTCCTCGATATCACACTGGATATCGGGGCTTTATCAGGGGGCTCGGACGCCGTTTCGATTTTCGCAATCTTCGATTACGATCTGGATCAAGATTCTGAGAACGATTCTATCTTCGGAGATCTCAATCAATTTACTCAATCGAGCGAATTTACGACGGCTATCACGCAACCCGAGGATTTAGTATTTGGCGAAGGGTTCGTCAACCCTGCCGGCTTGGGAGATGTATCCCCCTCGAATTTCGAAGTCGCGATTTTCCCGAATCTTACTTTCGGTTTAACTGATAATTCGCTTACGACCTTTGCCGATTCCAATTCTACTTTGGATGACACTGATGTGACCTTTGGGTACCAGTGGAACTTTACAATCGGAAGCACCGGCAGCAATGCTCAGATAGACGTCCACACCGAGTTTAACGTGGTTCCCGAACCGAGCACTTACGCCATGCTACTACTCGGAATCGGGAGCTTGCTGCTGTTCGGCAGGGTAGGCCCGCGTTAGTTTCGACACCATCCAGGGTGGTGCGAATTGTTGGCAGTATGATCGCATACTGGCTTTAGTTGCTTCCCTGGAAAACTCCAATTGATTCGCCTATTTCGCGGGATATGCGTACTGGAAAGGGCGAACGATTTTTGATATACTGAAATTTGGTCCTTTTCGACACCATGAATTTGCGCTGGACACTGATTGAAAAGTCCCTACGATTCAAGTTTCAGAACGGTGGATAGTCCAATGAGAATACTTGTAAGAGCGGCTTTGGTATTGGCTCTCACCGCCCCAGGAGCCTTGATCGCCGTCGTTGTCACCGACGGCGTGACACCCTCGGGTACGGTAGAAGATCAGGCCGTCAGCGATGGCAATATATCGATCAATTTCGATACGAACAGTGATGGACAAGGGGGGTTCGAAACAGCGTTGAATTCGGTAATAGTCGAGGGAATCGAGCAATTGTCCTCGATCGAGTGGTTTTACCGCGTGGATGGCGATACCCAGGAATTTCCCCTGAGCGCATTCAGTGGGGGTACTCAGCTAACCCAGGTTTCTTTACAAGGTAAAACGATCGTGGTGCAGGGGTTCACCTCATTTTTTACTTTTACCCTCAGTTATGAACCCTTCGGCTTCACTCCGGGCAGTGAAATGGCCCTTCTGGATATCGGTCTTGATATCACGAGCACCGACTCGACGAATTCGCATGATATTACGATTTTCGCATTTTTCGATTATGATCTTGATGCCGGTTCCGATGGAGACTTTATTGACGGCAGTCTCAGCCAGATCTCACAGTTCGATGACTTATCCTCGGCCGATACCTTCCCGACAGAATTCTTTTTCGAGGGGGCCGGTCTCGTCAATCCGGCGGGGTTTGGAGCAATCGGCCCGACACAGTTCGACATCGATGAATATCCAAACGCTTTGAATGATTTAGAAGATGTTTCCATCACGAATTTTACAAGTGGCACAACATCGCTGGGTAATCTTGACGCCACGTTCGGATTCCAGTGGGAAGTTACACTTCCACCCTCCGATGCTGCTACGATTGACGTCCACACCGTATTTCACGTCGTTCCCGAACCGGGCACCTATGCGATGTTGCTGATTGGAATAGGGAGTTTGCTGCTTTTCGGCCGGGTAGGTTGGTCGTAGGTCGTTTTAGAGATCGATCGCACCCTTTTCAGGGAGGGTTCGCTGCAGCTGTAAGCGGGAAGACACCACTTTTCTGAGTAGGGGCCCTTCGATCGTGCTTCCCGCTCAGCGGGATAATCGTGCTCGACGACAATGTCCGCCGACGGGGAAGTGATTTATTTTCAGATAAGCGCGGGCACCCGGCGTGTTCCTTGCTGTATCAAACCCTGCCGTAGGACAGGGTGAGGCTTCCAGCAGAGCCAACCCACCCCTTGCCCCTCCCAGGAGGGGATCTTTTCACTTAGGGGCTCATTGATCCAGTTCCCCTCCCGCGGAGGGGTAAGGGGTGGGTTCTTCTCGCGCAACAAGATAATCCTAATCGAGAACGAGAACGACTACGAGAACGATTCTTGATCTGCTATACTGGAATTCGTGAAGCTCCCTCGAAACGACGACATTTTCCAGCGGAATCGATTCTTGCGGCTTGACCCCTTCTCAATTAGTTCGAATCAAGGTGATTACAATGAATGATATCGTAAATTGCGGGATTCCTGGAGCCGGTTGGTGGGCCACGACAGCGCATCTTCCCGCTTTAAGGGCACATCCTGATGCCCATATGGTAGCGTTGCAGAAGAGAAATGGCAACGGATGAAAGGACGGCAGCGGATGAAAGGACGGCAGCGGATAGGGAGGGAAGAAAAGGAAAAGTGTGGCTTGCAGATCCATCAATAGGCTCGATAATGTAGGCATGATCGTTGCGGAAGAACACCAACAGGCCTACGACCGAGACGGGTTCGTAACCGGTATTGACGTATTCTCTGAAGAGGAAATCAGCCAATACCGCAATTGTTTTGACGAACTTGAAGCTCGAGAGGGCCGTGAAAAGTGTCAGATTGGGCTCGCGGGTTGGCACTTTCAGGAGGAGTTCATATGGAGACTCGCCTCAGATCCGAGAATTTTGAATATTATGGAGGGGCTTATGGGTCGCGATATCCTGCTGCTCAGTACCCATTTCTTCTGCAAATACCCGGATCCCCAGGGAGAGAAATTCGTAGCCTGGCATCAGGACGTGACCTACTGGGGGCTTGAACCGCCCATCGCTCATACCGCCTGGGTGGCGATCGACGACAGTGACATCGAAAATGGTTGTATGAAAGCGATACCCGGGACCCACAGGACGGGGATCGCATCCCATGGAAAATCCGAAATCGACGGCAATCTTCTCAGTATCAATCAGGAGATTTCCAGCGAATATGTGGATGAGAGCAGGGCGGTGAACCTGGAATTGAAAGCGGGTCAGATTTCGGTCCACGGGGGGCATGTTTTTCACGCCAGCCAGCCCAACAATTCACAGCGCCGCCGTTGCGGACTGACGGTTCGTTTCGTTCCACCTGAAGTTCGCCAGGCGGAGTTAAATTCCCTCAAGTCTGCCTGGAAGCCGGTGATCGTGCGTGGCGAGGACCGCTACAATCATTTTGAGGAGACCCCGGCGCCTTTTTTCAATTGATCGGGCGGCTGGAGAGCGCCGATTAAGAATCAGTTTCCTTAAAGACCTCGCGCGCGATGCGGAAGCTGTCGACGGCTGCGGGCACGCCACAATAGATCGCTGCCTGTAGGAGAACCTCCATTATCTCCTCTTTTGTGCACTCGTTTCGCAATGCCGCACGCAGGTGCAGCTTCACCTCGTGCGGGCGATTGAGGGCGGTGATCATGGCGATGTTGATGAGGCTGCGCGTCTTGCGGGGGAGCCCCGGGCCGCGTCCAGATGGCGCCCCAGCAGTACTCCGTAATCAGCTCCTGGAGGGGTCGGGTGAATTCGTCGGCCTCGGCGAGAGAGCGATCGACGTGTTCGGATCCAAGGACCGCACGCCGAACGGCTAGCCCGACTTTCGCACTTTGTGAGTTAAGTCCTTGATAATCAACACCCGTTTTTCAAAGGCACTACAAAGTCGTTTCGACTTTTCTTTTTACCATACTCTTTTTTACGGGCAATTTCTTCCATGGGATCCGGAAGAGTTGATAAATCTGCTTGTGGCTCTGCTCGGGGATTCCCGCTTTGCGCAGGCGATAGACCTCTCCATGGCGAGTCGGTAAAATGAGAGTGGCATAGGTATGGGTCCCCAAGACCCGCTTGATCGTCTGCCAGCAGCGGGTGTCCCCGTGCTGCTCCAAAGTGTACTCGATAAAGCGCAGGAGTTGATAGGCTAAAATGGTGATAAAGACATGGCCCTCAACGCGTGGTTCGATCTGGTGGTGGTTGGGCCTAAGTCCCAGGTCGCTCTTGAGCGCTTTGAAGCCGTCTTCTGCGCGGGTCAAAGTCATATACAACCGCCATAGCTCAGCCCCGGTGAAATTATCCCGATTGGTGCGCAGCACATAGCAGCCTAAAAGTTGGGCATCTTCTTCATAGGCCTGCTCTCTTCGGATCCAGCGCAGGCCCCACTTTTTCTTTTCGGCGTCCTCCCCTGCTTCGGTGAGCTCAATCGAATAAAAGCGCTGCACCCTGGAATGTTGCCCCTGCACCCGCCCGATCGCTCTGTGGATCTTTTGCGGATCCTTCAACCTGCCTTGATCGACCCGGCTTTGGAGCGCTTCGAGCGCCTCCATAAAGCGCCCTTCGGCCCCTGAATAAATGGCCTCTTCCTTGGCCCGCCTGCGCTGACTTTTACACAACACCACATACTCCTTGTCTTCTTGCCCCCGCTCCCCTTGCTCTCTTTCGACTTCCCTGCGGTCTTTTTCTCCCATCGGCTCTTGCAGCCACTTCACCTTCACTTCTCTGTCCTCATCCCTGCCCTGTACCTCCTCGAAACCCTCTTGCTCCAGGAACTGTTCGCGATAAGCGCCGCGCCCCCGGCGGCTCTCGTTGACCAGGTATCCGAATCGCTCCTTTTTCAAAAGTTTCACATTCTGTTCGGTCGCGATTCCTCCATCCATGATGATGAGCGTTTTCTCACGCTCGCCCGGCAAGCCCACCGCCTTGTCCAGTTCCCCGATCATCTCCAGTAATGTCGTCGAGTCGCTGCGGTTGCCCGCAAAGATCCGATGTCCCAACTCAAAGCCTTCGGTATCGAAGACCATCCCCACCACAATCTGCACGCAATCGTCGCGTTTTTGTTTGTTCTTTCCTCGTTTCGCCTTGGCGTTGCCCGCACTCACCCCTTCAAAATGCGTATTGGTAAGATCATACAGTAGCACCGTGCGATCCAAATCGAACAGTTCCCCCTGGCGCTGGCGCAAATGTTCTTCGATCTTTTCGCGGTTTTCCACCAGTCGATCGCTCACCCGGTAATAGCGATGCCGATCCGCCTTCACCGCAGCCGCCCCCAAGAGATCTCCCAACGCCGTCTGCCTTGCCCACTGCGCCAGGGCGTTCTCGGTGACCGGTTCCACCAGCCGGTTGATCACCGATATCTTCGCCGCATCCCTTTGGGCCCGGTTAAAGCCCACCTGCTTCAAGGCCTCATCTATCCTCAGCTCCTCCCACCCCCTGAGTCCCAAAAGAATCGGTCCTAACAAAAGTCCCGTTGCGCTGTGCTCCACTTCATCGACCAGCACCCCGTCGATTTGCTTGTGCCCCTTTAGCTTTGGCTCCTCCTTAGCCCGCAGTCCTCGCCACCGTCCCTGCCCATCAATGCGCCTGAGGATCAGTTCAATCCAGTTCTGCTGGCGGCGCGTATACTGCGCGGCCAAGAGCTCTTCGATCCCGTAGAGCTGCTTTTGCACTGCCTTGGCAATGGGAACCCAATCCGGGCGGCTGATGGCCGCATCGCCCAGCGAGACGACGACCCGTTGTCGCGGCTTGCCTTCGCTGTTGCGGTAGGATTCGAGCAGTTGGAGGACCTCGCCGCTCTTGGAATGCTTGAGGCGGAAAAACATACCCGCGGAGCGTGAGCGAGCGGAAAAGGAAAGTCAAGAGCTACCATAATTTATAGTCCCTACAAATCCAATTAAGCGTTAGTCCTCGTTGCAAATCAACGATTTACGCCGTCCAACGCCATTAAAATAAGGTCTTTTCGCATTGTAATGCGCAACTTGGGCTAGCCCGGACATTTCACACACTTCGTAGCGAGACGGCGTAGATCGCTGCGTGTCAATGCCTTTCCGATGCACGGCGGGCGACAGTGTGTTAAGACCCTCTGAGGTCGCCGGGCAAGGGAAGGCATTGCCACGCGGTGAGATCCGTCGTCGTAGCAGAAGATTTGTGAAATTTTCGGGCTAGACCTTCTTCGTATCGTTTGCTATCCATCGTTTTGATTCCTTTCCTGTTAGAATTCGTGGTCTAGCAATTATATTAGCTTAACTTTCAGTCATTACCAATGCGGTTTTACGGTGGCCGAGGAAATCTTGTGAGACTTACGGGAGAAGGAGGTCGATGTGACCTTCTCGATAGGGTGGTACAAGCTGTTTGCGTGGATTGCTTCGTCATTCTTCCTCGCAATGACAGTTGCCAGCCGAGATGGATAAAGTCTGGACAGGGCCTGAATTTTGGCCTATTTTTGTTTGGTTGCTTTTTTAGAATGAAAGAGAACTTTATCGATTTTCGGGCTAGGGCTCTCCGCGCGGGATATCAATGGACATTCCGGTCGTTAGGCGTTTTGGCGCTTATTTTGGTGTTGCGCAGCAGCATGTTTGCCGGACCCGTTCCCTTATTCCTGGAAAGCGGCAACATCTCAATCGAAGTTGATAATACAGGAGTACTTCAGGATGTGACCTTCGAGGGAGTGTCGCAGGGATCGAACAGTTCGATCGAATTCTTTTATCGCCTCGGCAGCGACACCGAGGAATCACCGCTCATTTCGCTGAATGATCCGTTGCCCGATACCATTTCTATCGGTAATTTTGGAGAATCGAGTCCGGACTTCATCCGCCTAACTGGATCGATCGATTCGCTTTTCGATTACGAATTAAGGCTTACACCGTTTGATTCAGACACTGGAGACGGATTGGCGTTTCTCGATGCTGCGCTCGTCATTTCAAATGTACAGGGATCCCTGGATTTCACAATATTCGGTTTAATCAACTTCGATCTCGATGGTTCCTCGGGTAGTGATTTCTCGATGGCGGATATCGACGGAAACTTCCAGACAGATTTCCCCTTTCAAGTTAACACATTTTTCCAGGTTGAAGGGGTGAGTGAGGAACCACCAACTCCGGAAGGCACTCAAACCTTATTTTTCATTCCGAACGCTTTTGATTTGGACGCGGCGCCGCAGATTGAGAATTCGCTTACCGATAACAGCATTACGAATTTCTCAGGAAACGCATCGACCTCCCTCACGTTCGGACCCGGCAATGCATCATACGGTATTCAGTGGGATTTCACTATCACAGGTCCATGCGAGGAGGCCGAATTGCAGGTATTTAACGACTTTCAGGTGATTCCGGAACCGAGGACCTACGCTTACCTTCTGGTGTGTCTTATGGCTATTTACTGGTGCCGGAAGAAGGCACGATAGCAGGTTCTGGAACTGTTTTTGCAAACTGTTTCTAATTCGACTTTCATGAGGTCGAAATCCTGTCCAACTTTGCCTGGTTTAAGTCTGTTCGAACAGGCTCTAGATAGCTTCTCCCGGCGAGCCGGATTCCGCTACGATTGGAATGTTAACCCGTAGTTCCGCTCAGCGGATTGCGGTATCCGTTCGTTTAACTTGGAAATTCCCCGCAGCTTGCTACTTGGTCGCTGAATTGACTGTATTGTCATCGTGCGCGGAGCGCCGTACGTGTTTAGCGTGATGGCAAATACCTTAGTTCGATGTTGGAAGCAAGGGGTCAAGCCCTAGAAGTGTCTGTTTTTCGGGGTCAGCCGCCTTAACAAATTGCCCTGAGCTTGCGAAGGGCGGTTTGTAAGGCCTGACCCCCTCAGCGAAGCGGAAAAACAGACACTTCTTAAGGTCATGACCCCGAACGGCGAATAAATTTGCAAGAACTTTAAGACCATAGGCCATCACGCTAAACACGTACGGAGCGCCCGATCCACCAGTCCTTTCTCGCCCCAGCCGTGTTTCGGTTGGGGCGAGAAAGGACCGGTGGAGGGGTTGGTAGAGGCACACGGTTTATAGCAAGGAACGCGCGCCACCCGGCACAAGACCGGGGCAGCCAGCAATCAAAGGCACGTTAACCAAATACAACGGCAGAGCGTAGGTGGGTCCGGGGACGTTTGTTTCAACTTCGCAATGAGCAAAAGCAAAAATGGACCTATTGCCCGAAGGGTCAGATACGCCGTCCGCGGCAATCCGGGACTTTGAGTTTTCATTCTACACCCTTGCTACGGGATGAATCATAAGGTCTAATCCGATTCATATGAATTCGAAGAACGTCCTTGTCACCGACTACACCTGGCCGTCAACGGAACCCGAGGCGGAAGTCCTGGCGGAGGCGGGAGCGTCCCTGTTGATTGCGGAGACGGGAGAAGAGGAAGAGCTTATCGCGCTCGTTCCACAGGCGGATGGTATTCTTACCTGTTTCAAGCACGTCACAGCGGCTGTCATACAAGCGGGCAAACAGCTCCAGGTTATCGGGCGATACGGAATCGGGGTGGATAACATCGCGGTTGAGGAGGCGACCCGGCAGGGAATTCCAGTGACGAATGTTCCCGCCTATTGCCTGGATGAGGTCGCGGAACATGCAATGGCCTTTATTCTCGCCTCCGCCCGGGGAATTTGTCGCTACAACTCGGCGGTTAGGGAGGAGAATTGGGAACTGAAGACGGGAATGCCGCTCTACCGGGTACGTGGTAGAACACTGGGAATTCTGGGCTTTGGTAAGATCGGGCAGACCCTGGCGAAAAAGGCGGGCGGGTTCGGTATGCGCATCGTTGCGTATGATCCCTACCTCGACGACGAAACGATCAGTCGAAATGGGGCCGAACCTTTGAGCCTCGATGAACTCATCGCGGAATCAGACTATCTCAGCGTTCATTCACCGCTGACCCCGGAGACGGAGGATCTGATTGACGAGGAGAGACTCCGACAAATGAAACCGACGGCCTTTTTAATCAATGCGGCGCGTGGCGCGGTGATAAACATCGATGCGCTTGTGACGGCTTTACGGGAAGGGTGGATTGCAGGTGCGGCCCTGGATGTCTTTGTACCGGAACGTCTGCCCGCTGATCATCCTCTAATGGCTTTACCAAACCTGATTGCAACGCCGCATGTGGCCTTTTATTCGGAGGAATCGGTATTGGATCTTCAAGTCAAGGCGGCCC
>CBDCEW010000022.1:0-30603 GCA_965215885.1 Candidatus Moanibacter sp. | reverse complement strand
CGAGGTGCTATCGATCGTCAGCTTCCCGAAATCGTCCCATTGCTCCTGGAGGATAAACCCAATCTGTTTATCAAAGATCAACTCGCGGGTCGTATGGCTGACCAGGTTCACGTTCTCCAGAATCGTCGTCACCGCCGGCATTCTCAGTCCCCCGCTCTGCAAAAATCCGTACAAGCTCATCGACTCGCGCACAAACCGCCGTGCCGGTTTCGTGGTCAACGAACCCAGAAACCCTCGAATCATCACGAACACGTATACCGCATAAGCCGGCATCCGCGGCCGGCCTGCCCCAAGATTCAATTCAGCAGCCAGAATATTCTCCTCCTCGATGTCCAGCTCCGGCAGCTCCGCTGTGCGCCCTTCAAAGAACCTGCGATCTTCCAATCGAAGTTTCTTCTTCTCACGCGCATGGGCGTCCAGATCCTTCTCGATCGCCTCGATGATTTGCGCCGCGAACCCGGCCAATTCTTCAACTTCATCCAGAAAATCACGGAAATCCGTGTCTGGAACCGGCAGAATGAGGTTGCTAAGGGGCGTCTTATCGCTTTTGTTCTCCTCTGTCGCACATGTTGGCATGTTTAACTCCTTTCTTAATCTTAAGTTGTTAAACACTAGCATGTTGCGACACTTTTTATCAAGCCAAAAAATGATTTTTCTCAAGTTTTTCTTGCGCCTTTTGCGCCTCTTTGCGGCCAATCAGTAGCTTTTCGGATAAGGTCTAGATAGGCCCGCACGCTCTTCAGATCGTATTGGAGCACCTCCTTGAGGCGGATCTGTTGGGTGGGGGTGAGATTTTGCGGATTTTTCAAGAAACAGTATTTGCTTTTGACCAGCACGTTGATGTAGCCGTCCCGTTGCAATCGCCTGGCTTCCGCAGCACGAATCTCATTGAGGGCCTTGTTCAGGTTGGCTACCAAGTGGAAGCGATCGAGGATGTGCAGCGCCTGGGGTGCCTTTTTCTTGATCACTTTGAGGTAAGGCTTCCACAGATCCGAGCAGACGTAGAGGATCTGGCTGCTCTTTTGCGCTCCCAATTCCCAGAAAAAACGCAAGAGCGATTTTACGTTGCGCTTATTGAATACGCCCAATAGCCGCCGCCGCCCCTCGTCAAGCTGGTAGACCACGGTGAGATAGTGATGGCCTCGATGATACTGCACCTCATCGACTCCGATCGCCTCAATCCCGCTCATATCGCGCCGTTTGAGCCCCCACCGCACCATCGCCTCGACCGACTCGAAGACGTTGCGCCAGTTCGTGCGAAAAACCCTTGCCGTCTCTTCCCAGCTCAAGCGCCTCGCCCACTGGGCCAGAAACCATTGCATTGGCCAACTCAGATGACTCTTGCCCTTGGCCCAGGGCACCTCTTCGACCTTCACCCCGCACCGCCGGCAATTGACCCGCCGCATGCGGTAACGAAAATACACCTTCATCCCCCACAAGGGCACAAATTCAAAATGCCTCGCCTCGCTCATGTGGTCGTAGCCGCTGGCCGTCCGGCCACACCCCGAACAGCACACCCGACTATTCTTGCGCGGCTCAATCTGCACCACAATCGCCTCCTCCGATTTCACCATTTCCATACTCGCCTTTGCGTAAACAAAGCTCTTGAGCCAATAGCACCGATTCAGTAGCGTTTTGATGAGCACTGGGTCCTCCGTGTTCAGGATGTATTTTCGGTACTACTTTCATCCTCGGAACGGCCCGGTGCTTCAACCTTTCAATCCCATATGCAAAGAAAACACCGACCAGCCCCTCCGGCTGTGGAGGAGCGGGATTCAGGGCAGCGCCCTGACTTCTCCTTGTGCTCACCGACTCTATTTCCTCTTGTAAGCGACGTTACCCACCCACAGATTCTGCTGTAGACCCCCTTTTATAGACACTGAGTTCAAGTTCCGCTTGGAGCTGTTTCACGTGATTTAGCAGCGCAGCACCTATACCCTGCCGTTGCTTCTCTGGAATGACAAAAAGGCCTCCAATCCTTTTCCCATGCAGAGAGGCAAATCCGTCGACTACCTTCGTCTCCTCATGCACATACACCTCCGTGCCGTGGTCGGGGAGGATTTCGTCCGTAATTGTCTTCAATTGCGAACGCCAGAACTCCGCTGGCACGAAATCGTGGGCTTTGATCGAGGCCGTCAGCCAGATCTGACCGACGGCCTCAATATCATCAAGTGTCATTTTCCGTATCATGCCCAATACTACTAACTCGAAAAGACCTGTTTTCTTAAGGAAAAACTACTCGGCCGCACCCATTACCCGTTCATGTTCAATAAATACAGTTCTGTCCATCCGATTAGAAAGTCTCGTTAAGAGAATCTCAAAGCAACACCAATTGACATTTGAATAAGGAAGGCAGGAAAGCCCTTCGTCTACGTTCAGGTCAGGCAGGAAATTGACTATAATATCAACCGCGGAATTTATGTCCCCTCCCCTTCCGCTGCTCTGCTTTTATCCGTTGCCATTACCCTCACGTAATAATCTCCCAAACGATGCTTTCTTCTCCTCCCCCTTTGTCCTTGCTCACTGGGAGCTTTGCGTGAGAATTCTCTTCTGCTCCCCCTCTGTGCAACTCTGTGCTTCTCGGTGTTCTCTGTGGCCTCTCTTCAGTCCTAACCCCTTTAACTTCCCCTCCCCCTTTGCGACTTTGCGACTTCTCGACAGGGCGTAGTGCCGCTTGCGGGTCGAAGACCGTTGCGTGAGAATTGTTTCCTCATTCTCCCCGTTTCCCACTCCTGCCCTCGCCCTATTGCATCGGGACCCTCTCCATCCGAAGAAACGGGTATTTCCCACAATTCGTAATCTGTATGAATTGTTTGGTCGTCCTTAAGCCGAGCTTCTCGTAAACCTTTATGGCCCGCCTGTTAAAAGCCGCCACTTCGAGGACCACGACGGGCGACTGAAGATCTAATATCTTCGCTCCGAAAGTAATGCCTTCCTCGACAAAAGCGCTCCCTCTTCCCTGCCCGGTCAGATCCGGTCGCATTCCCAGGCCGATGATTACGGCATGACTTTGCACCTTGAACGAAAAGAACCCGACTAACTCTTCCTTCCTGTCCAGCACTGCGAATTGCTCGTTCCCCCAATTCGCCGGATCCAAAAATTCGTTCTGATCGCCCTCATCCGAATCTAAGTCATAGAAGTCGTAAGGAGGCTCATATCGCCACTGATCGCACGCCTTGGCGTACTCGGCGTTCATCTGAACAAATCGAAGTTTCATTGCTTCTCCAATATTGAAAGACACACGTCAATCAGGTCGGCCGCGATGGATGTCTCTTCAACGTCTATACTGGCCAACCCGAACAGCTTTACGGTCCCCATTATTCGCTCATCAAACAGACAGGTTCGCTCCAGAAATTTGTCGATCATCTTCTTTTCGTGAGGAGATTCTGTATCATACTGGGCTGATTCATAGATCCTTCGCCCCAAGAGCTCATTGCTGGCTGTGAGCCATACAGCAGCGACGCCATTGATAGATAATTTCGCTGTAAGTTCCGGCAATATGGCAGTTCCCTCCATGATCAGTCGATCAGTGGAAAAATCAGTCGCATGTGTATTTACAATGCTTACGACAAGCGGCCATACATTCTCGCTATAGTGCCAAACGACATCGGCGACGAGCTCATCTACCGGCAGTGAGAGGTAGTGGTCGGCCACGTGTTCGGGAACTTCGTTCGGTTTTTCTTGCCACGGTCGCCCGGGATGCCGTGCCAGCTTGTCCGTTGAGCGGCAGCACCATCCGAGTCGCGAAGCCAATGATTGGGCAAGCGTTGACTTGCCCACATGCGACGTGCCTCCTATGAGAAAAACTCTCTGTTCTCGGTTCACTGAATTGGGTCGGCGCAGACAATCAAAGACGAGACGATAGCGTATCGGGGATAAAGGTTTAATCGCGTATCAGCAGAGTTCGGCCGCAAGCTGCCTTCCTACAACAAACTGCGAAGCTCGCTTGCGAGCGACAGGCCTGTAATCTTGGCGCAATCAGGCGATTCTATAGTCGCCAACTTCAACCTCGCCATTCGTAAAGCACATCCGGGCAATGTTCTTCATTCCCTGAGCCATCGCTGACAGCAATCGCTTGAAAGCCATGTCGTTGGTGGAACCGGCGAGCCTCAGTGTTGGCCTGAAAAGTATAGAGCCGAATCGGTGTGCCCATTGCCGACTTCGCGCGCTCGAGCAACTGGGTTCCAATGCCTCTCCCCACAGCACACGGATGTAGATAAAGCTGATCGATCCAGCCGACTTTTCCGTGGTCGGACAGCGCCATCATCCCAACGACTTTGTCGCTTTGTATCGCCACCGTGACCCGACCCGTCGGAATGAGTTCGCCGCGAATCCACCGGCGAACGTCTGTGTCTGTGTGTACAAGCGGAGCAAATGACAGAAACTCTTTTCGTGACGCAAGGTAGACCTCACTCACGGCTTCGGCGTCAGCAATCGTGGCGGAGCGTATCTGAACGTCCGTCATTCTCTCCTGATTGGCAATCGTTGCTTTTTCTCCCTGCCGCAACTCCAAAAGATTCACTTCCTCTTTATCCGCGTCGTCTGCCGTACGGCAGACCGTTTATTCGCGGTTCTCTTCTATTGTTCTGGCTGACTTTTCAGTGAAGGTCGTGGAAACTTCTGGGATTTACGATTGGAATATCGCTGAATTGCTCGAGTGTAAGCAGGTCCTTATCCCCTGTCACGATGTAGTCCGCTGATGCGGCAACAGCCAGTCCAAGGACCGGGATGTCGTCGGGGTCTCGGCAACTACTGCCCGGCAATTCTACCGGAACGAGGCACGTTGCGTGGCTCGAGTAGAGCTCTACGATCTCATTGACTACCGAACCAGGCATTTTTAAGCGCTCAATCAACTTGGATCGGAGTTCGTCTATAAGGTGTTTGCTTACGAACAGATCATGCCTTTCAAGACAGAGTTCAAATACGGACTCGCACAGCCCGTGTGCTGCGAATGAGGCAATGACAACATTTGTATCAAGAATGACACGACTCATGAAATTGACTTGAATACATCGTCATCGGTCAACAACCCCTGTGCTTCGGCAAACGGCAGCGCCTTACGGCGCAAATGTCGAAAGCGCTCAACTGCTACGTAGCGACGAATCGATTCGCGCACGACGTCACTGACCGCTTTGTGCTGGTCTTTGGAAATGCGCTGCAGGTCAGATTTCAGAGACTCCGGGAGGCGGACGGTAATCGTATCCATGTAAGACAATGTAGCACCGCGTGCTCTCTTGTCAAGTTTTGCGGTCAAGGGTCAAATGGTGGCCTGTCTTCAGTCTGAGCCTTGTTCGCACGATGCGGTCTCTCTGGATATACCATATTTAAACATGAGTGGGTGTTCCTTCAAAAGACTCATCCCAATCTTTTCCGCAACTCGGATGGACCGTGCATTTTTTCTGTGTATGAGAGATACCAGTAGGTCCTTTTCCAATATCTCGAACCCATAACAAACCAAGGATCGCGCCGCCTCGGTTGCATATCCCTGCCCCCAATGCTCTCTCGCAATCAAATAGGCAACTTCGCACAGATCCTCTCCCTCAAGTTCCTGATGAAGAAATCCGCATCGACCAATGAATTCGCCTTCCTTTTTCAATATAGCGGCGAACAGCCCATACCCTCTCTCTTTCCAATGGTCGTCCAAGTGCCGAACGATTTCGCCCCTTGTGTGATCGGGTTCGACTTCGGCGTTTTGAAGATAATCTGCGAATTCCGGATCCAGAAAGATTCTGCGAAGATCCTCCGCATCGCTTTCGCGCAATGGCCTTAATGTGAGCCTTTCTGTTTCGATATCTCGCATCCAGTTCCTCTTGTTGGTCGAGCCATTCAACGTTTGCTGTCTTATTTCCTTCGATGATTTGGTCGATCAGGCCGTCACGCGTAAATGACATTCTGCTTTCCGGCTTCACGTTTTCTCCCAATGCTCACGGTATTTTGATTCTCGGAGCATTAGGTGATGATATTGATGGCCTTATGTAAGTTAAAGACGAAATCATCACAGAGTGCGGGAGTGGATTCAGCGCCCATGGAAGACTTGAGGCTGAGAACCAGTTGCCTGCATGCAGCAAGAATTCTGGCTGCGTTATGATTACGGATCATACATCGATCTTCATCGAAGAAGCGATCCCTGGGGTAATGATTTTTATTTTCGATCGACCAATGGTTGCGAATTTTCGAGAGGAACTGTTGAGGGCTCAAATCGGCGGGATCGAGACTGCTTACGTAGTAAGAGCGTTCAGAGGAAGGTTCAGCTTTGTTTGGATAATGGAAGGTGCGTTGCACACAGGCGAACTGGCGGGCATGGGGCAGGCCGGCAGAGGGAGCGCTTAGAGAATGGGTTGCTATTTGACGTATTTCGAGTCGCCCATGGTCATTGTCCACGGTTTGGTGGAGAAAAAGGGGGTGGAGCTGAAGAGATTCTGAGCGTATTGATGCATGTTGGGCTGATTGTCTTTAATTTGAATAACATAGTCAGCACTGAGTTCTTCGACGACGATGTGGGCAGTTTCTTTTTGATTATGCATGGCGTCGAAGGTGAAGGTGGAGCCGTCCAAAATGGGCATCTTTCGCAAGAGAGTCTGGGCGGCGGTGATCGCGTTGGATTTATCGGCGGTAGCGACTTGGGCTAAGGTTTGAGCGCTTTGGTGATCGACTGCGGCCACCAGGTGCAGAGCCTTTGATTCTTCGGTGTTTGTGCCTTTGAGGGTCTTACTCAACACATCTACTCAAATTGCCGTCGACGGCAATATCGCGGGGCAAACAGCCGTCTTGTAAGCAGATGAATTCGGTGAGGGTTTTATCGAAGAGCTCGGCCTTTACGTTTTGCAAGACCCGATAGAAGACATCATAGCAAGGGGCCTTATAGCGGCCTGTTTTGGGGTTTTTCCAGGAGCGTAAGGCGCGCAATTGGGCTTGATTGAGATGATGGGCCAGGCGCACGATGCCCTTGAGGGTCTGTTTGCCGCACATCGTGCCGAGCACAATCATGCTCAGGACCGTGGCGAGCCGATATCTAAGGCCCGCTTTACGACGGAAGTCTTCTATCTGATTGAAGCGTTCCCACAGGCTGCTCATCTGTTCCACTTTGAGGCAGACCGCATGGGAGTTATCGGTTTCATTGAGCGCCTGGCTCTGTGCCGCGGGCAATGGCCCTGAAGCGCGCAAAAGCTCAAGGGCATTAGCCTTGAGGGGTTTGACCCAGATCTGCTTGGGACGCTCATGGCGTTGATAGAAATCTTCGCGTTGGCGGCCATATCCCGCGCTCAAGCCCAAGGGCGTCCACCCGCTCGCTTCGTAGCAAGTGCCCCGGTGAATCTGTGGGTCCACGAACGTTTCCGCTACTAAGGGACGATAGCCAAAAGCCTCCTGCCAGTGATCGGCTAAGACTCTCAGGCACATACCCAACGTCTTGGAGGCCAAATTTGCAAGATCCACCCCGGGCAAAATCAGAAAACGCCGGTTCTGTACTACCAGTTTCAATCGTGCATGCCGTTGCGCCCCGTCCCTCCCGATCCATTCGTCTCGATCCTTCAGCCGGTAGGATGCGGCCCCCCACAAGAGCAGGCCCATCCATTGCCCGTCGATCTGCGCCACATAGCGCAGGGTCTCTCCTGCGCTGCCCGCACTGTGTAAATAATGATGTTGTTTCAATAGATCATTGAATCGCTCCTGCTCTTCGGGCAGGACCAGACGCAGAGTTAAACGATCTATCGAAGGATTCAGTTGGTAAGATTTTTCTGACTGATTCCCTCGGGTTTGTTTAGCTCTTTTTTTATCTTCTTGCTTATCAGCTAGACTTTCATCCCATCTTAACATGACTGAACCCTCGGGTTTGTTTAGCTCTTTTTTTATCTTCGCTTATCAGCTAGTTGCTTCCTGGAATCCCCTGTCGGCGATAGTCCTGGTCGCGCAATAGCTCCGCTCACTAGCTCCGGCACCATTCTGGACTATTCAATCAGTACTGTTGATTATCATAGCAAGCGAAGCCTGCCACCAAGTCTGCTCTAGGAACGGGCAACCAAACTGTAAAGCGGGTAAAGAGAAGAGGGGTCACAGAGCGGCTCAGAGAAGCACCTCGGGACAGCTGAGATAACATCCGCTGGATCGTTTTCAGGAAATTCGGGCTGGAGTCGATTGGCTTTTCTTCGGGACGGGCTTCAAGCCCCAGCACATAGCGACTCCGCGTCTCACCCGTGGCATCCAACAGCCCTCTTGAGATCATAAAAGCCGATTCTGAGTGAGCGGTAGAAAGTCGGGACGGAGTCTCTTTTCACGCATCACGCGCGAAGCGCGGTTCAATCCACTGCACCGGGTAAGAAGCATTTGTCACCAGCCTGATCAAGACTGCCTCTTTACTTTAATTCGAATGATCAGTATGCGAGCGAGATATGCTCTGGCAAGGGACGCAACTGGCATTCTTCGGCCGAACTGCGCTCGGCACGCCTTACGGCAGATGTCGAGGCAAAGTGACTACGGTAGCGATTTTCGGATATCGCCGCAATACTACCATTCTCCGGCAGGTCCTCTGTGCTGACTCTGTGGCCCCGGAGGTCTCCATAGCTACGAACGCTAGAATCCGGCTTGATTTACTCGGGCTTTTCGACAGCTTTCTTACATCTACTCAAATTGCACAGAAGTGACGAATTAAGACATCAAATCAAAGACAGCGTCCAAGAGCCTAATATGCCATCTTCAGTGGCGATCAAAGGATTCCGAAATTGCGGGCTGAACTGATGCGATCTTCATGAGTCTTCCGTTTGTCGATCAAGCGCAACCGACTGAGCCGAAAACTGGTGTCTATTATAGCCGCTCGAATTCAACATGAAACCCCGGACCTGTGTAACCTCGCCCATTAATCCGTAATTCCACCATTCCATCACTCCTATACTCCACCACTCCACATCCCCTGGTTCCTGGTGGCAAAACGGTAGAACTGCATATCCCAGGTCCCGGAATAAGGGCAAACGTACTGTTCCGCAGTCTGGGTAAAGTCTCCATTTGTGTATTCGGCTATGACATACGCACAGTAGTCCGGTTTCTCCCAGTAATCACGCAGGTCATCACATCCGCCGTAGCATCCTTCCGTGTTGGGATCCCAACCCATCTCGCCCGACATCTCATAAACGTAGTACGGGACTAGATTATTGATCACCGGAAAATCTCTGTCGGTAACCTTTCGCAACGACGTAATCATTTTTATTCAGAGCCAATCCGCGCGCATATTCTCAGAAATTGCATCTGTCTCCGGCGTATATTATGATTGGCCACAATAGATCGCAGAAAACGCAAAAGAGCAGTCCGCTGTGTTCTCGAATCCGTTGGGTTTCTTACTGCATTCGCGTCCATCTGCGTGCATCTGCGGTTCTCTTCTTTTTCTGGCTACGGCTTAGCTTGAGAATTCTTTCCTCTTTCTCTCCGATATGCTCTCGGCCCAGGCCGTCGTTCGCAGAATTTGAACAATCTCGGCTTTCATTACGTATTCCAGCCCGTCAATCGGATCATCCTTTATACCATGATAGTCTCGGAAATTCATCGATTCCGCCATTTTCAGTGATGGCTTATTCTCGGGGCTAATCGTCAAGACAAAGTGGCAGAACACCGAGATTGCTATAGGCCCATTCCATCATCGCGATCGCACTCTCCTTTGCGTATCCCTGTCGGCGATAGTCTGGCTCAATAGTGTAGCCAAGCTCCGCACCATTCTCACAGTATTCAGATAAATTGGGATCCGGCGCTTTCTTGTGAAAGCTGATGAACCCAATCATCCTGTTGTCGTCCTTTCTTACTATGGCTCGGTACATCCATGGATGCTGCAGCGGATCAGCCTCGATCATCTTCAATCGATGATTGATCTGCCGGTGATGAAAAAGCGAGCAGTCCTGCGGAACAGAATAATCAACCTCTCGCTGAGCACAGTCGATGCGACTTTCGGAAATCAAACGAAGAAATTCGACGCTCAGAGAGTTGAGTCTCAATCGGTCGGTCTCTATTGGTTGGATATTTTCGGTCTGCATATCGCTAGCCCCCTTTTCCAGACAGCTAATTCGCGTAGTGTCAAAAAGAACGTTCTGTCGTGATTGTGCTTTTGGAATTTTGAGAGAAAAGGGGGCTAGAAAGCGGAGACGAAAGCGTTAGGTGCCCTCACTCATCAAAACTCAACAAAGAATTTACCGTGTCGATTGTCCGGGACTTCGGTCGTTCGGAGGACGACTTGGTGCCCATCCTCGTTCCTTTCCTCATTCCTCCAGTTTAGATTCGTCAGATAGAAGGACACTGCCCGTTTGATCCCGGGCCAGCTGTAGTCGTCCAGGATGATGATTCCTCCTTTGCGCACCAGATGCCCGAGGTAGAACAGATCCAGGAAGACTCTGTCAAAGCGATGGTTGCCGTCTACAAACCCTAAATCGAAACTCCGGCCTTCCTTCAGAAACCGCGGAAGGGCAATCTGTGATTCCTCAGCACGATGCTCCACGAGCTGCCTGACCCCTGCCTCCTCGAGGACCTGCAGCCCGCAGTCCGCGAATCGTCCGGCTTGATTCGGGTCGAGCACAACATGCCGTGCCGCCTGTTTACCGTTCAAAAGCAGGCCTTCACAGATATGTAGTGCGGAAATTCCGTAGCCCAGACCAATCTCGATGGTCTGCGCTGCCCCTTCCTGGGTTACCCATCTCCGCAGCGCTTCACCTTCCCGGGGACTCACGGCGACAGGGAATATACGATGCTCAATTCCGTCGGAATTCGCCACAACAGAACCGTCACGAACCAGTCGCTCGATTACGCGGCGCACCTGTTGAATCGCCGCTTCTTGCCCATTCCGGATCAAATGTTTACACGATTTCATAGGTTTCGGGTGTCCCGTCTTCACTTTGCCGTTCGGCAGAGCTACCCCGACGCATACAGGTGTCAGGATTCGACATAGTTATCCGGATGAAGGAGATTCGCAATCGTTATCGTAGTTAGAGGCTGTTCGACCACTCGCCTGTCATTGCGATCCTAGCGCGGCAATCCACGAATTTTGGAGGCCTGAAGATCTGGATTGCTTCGTCATTCTTCCTCGCAATGACAGGGTCAACATGGTTTGGTAACTGGTTGCGCGGGTGACTTCATTTTTCATACTAAGCCCGACAGAAAACCGGCTTTTACAACCTGATCTCTGGGAGAAAAACAGACAGCACTCACTTGAATTGTTTGGTCTATTGGCGGTAGATTGCCTCCGCTTACCCAAGTTGACTCGAAGCGTCTTCCTGCAAATTCTGTGTGATCCTGAATTGCCATTTTCCCGTGCTTAGGGAACGTTCAAGTCAAGCGACACCGAGGAAAGCACGCTGGAATCCAAACCGAGCGCTCGTATTGCACATGGCCTTCCGCGAAGCCCCGATGCTCTATGTCCGCAAAACGCATGATTCCGCGCCACCGGTTACGAGTTCGGTGTTTGACGACTGAAGACGAAGCGGCGTCCGTTTATGCTGTATCAATACTCTTGCCAAAGCGAGAGATTAGGGGAGTATGTCGATGAGAGCATTGAAGGATGCTCCCGGGTTCGCGGAAAGGGCACAGCCCTCCTCGATCTGTTGGTAGCGAAAACGTTGTTGTTGCTTGGTTGCGGACCTCAAGCAGATTAATAACGGAGATTTTGTGTAATGCCAGGTCGCTGAAGTAATGATCGAGAAAGGAGCGCATATCAACTTTGAAAGCCCTTTGAGCAACCTCTCGCGAAGGGATTTTATTGGGGGAGGTGCCGCGGGATGCGCGGGCTGGATAGCAGGTATTGCGATTCCTTACCTTCCTATAGCGTCATACGCCTCTTCATCAACTTCTGGGGATACTGAAATTGGGGATAACTCACAACAAAGGATGGAAAAAACGATAGAGATCATTCGACAAGGCCAAGAAGAAGGATGGCACCTTGGAGCTTGTTCAGGTATATGTATCCATCGAAGGTTCCAGTCGGTTTTTCGGATATTGCCATTGGTCAAGTCCGCCCGGGACGACTTATCCACTGGTCGTCTTGATTCCTTGGATCCTCTGCGCTCCTAACCCATAGGTCCCAATGCCATCGCTCAACTTGCGGCGCAATTCGACTTCGAGCCGGATCACTCCCAATAATGCGTTGGGCTATGTTGAGCACATGATCACTCTCATGGATACGGCAAGCGGCGCTTGAGCAACTGCACGCTCTGAGTCGAGCTCTTCTGACCAACCCCAGTCTCTTCACCATCAGGAGAATCGCGGGTATCAAGAGCCAGCAGACTGGGACCCCTCAGCCTCGATTCGGCCGAGAATCGTAGTGGAGGTTGGCACGAGTATGAACATCGGTTTGGCCGATTTCAGTATGCAGCCCCGATATCTAATGTCGATGTGCTTTGCATTCTTCTCGGACGGGCTATTGTGCCCCAGCAATAGCGACTGCGTCGACCTTGGCACCAATCGCAAGGGAAGAGATCCTAATTCCTCTCGGTATTGAAGTGATTTTTGGTCAGATTAACAGTCCCAGTAGGAAGCGGCCTTTGAGCTATCGATTCGCGTTAGCGCTATATCAATCACACTTGTTCGAGGGTAGAAAGATTTTGCCGACTTCCTTGGGAAAAGTCACCTGACGGCTTCATACTTTAATCCATGCGGGATAACGGCTCGATGGCCCTAATGCGTGAATTGGCCTATTTTCCACTGAGAACTGCCGAAGTGGCAGAGCAGGCAAAGGATCCGACTCCTCCCGCCACTTCTAGTCTGTCCAACTACTCATTCTCGTTTGATCCGGCATCGGTCAGCGCGACTCGGTGGCGCCGATCTAGACGATTTGGTAAACTATTGGGGATCCTAGCTTACTGGATTCAGCACATGTACAATCAAATTGCACAGAAGTGACGAACTACGACATCCACGCCGATTCACCGTCCGCAGACTTTCGCGTCATGCCGATCTACCGGATGGGATCAACAGGATTTTCCGATCCTTTGCACGGGACTAGAAGTCGCATGTCGATCGTCAATGGAGTCTAGCCGGTCGAGCTACGAAGCGCAAAAGGACTGGCATCGAAGCGAAGCCGACCGGTTGGTCTATTAAGGTCTCGGGTTGCGTGAGTAATTCAACGTTATGAAACGAAGGGGACCTGTTACGCTCGTTTGGCTTCGATGCTAATCGCCGTAATTACGTAAACGACCGGTGAACTGCCCTATGGATCGCGGCATGCGCGAGGATCCTGGCAGTGTCCGGGTTCAAGAGGCTGCGAGCGGTTCGCCTGTTCGGGTCGGCTTCCAATTCGCCGGAGCGAGTTCGGCGATCTCGGTGATGTTCATGTCCGGCAATCTTTTGAGGACGTCAGTGAGGTAAGCGGATGGTTCAATTGCGTGCCGCCGGCAACTCTCAATGATCGAGTAAATTACGGCGCTTCTCCAACCGGCCTTGGGGTGGCCGATGAACATCCAGTTTTTCTTTCCCAGGGCGGTCGGCCGGATAGCATTCTCAATGAGGTTATTGTCGATTTCAACCTTGCCATGCTCGAGGTAGCGCTTGAGTGATTCCCACTGGTTCAGAGCATACTCAACGGCTTCACCCATTTTGCTCCGCGGCAAGGCCCGCCGTTTGAGTATAGGCAAGGCTTTGCCCAAGCGTTCCACGATCATCCGACCATGGCTTTTCCGGTAGGCTTCGCGCAAGGCGGGACCGGCCCGCTGTTCGCGCAGATGGCGCTCGTCTCTGTAGAGATTGTGGATCTGCCGCACCACCCAGCCGGCCAGCTTCGGATTCTCATCCATCGCCTCCACAAATTTGCGTCGCAGGTGTGCCCAGCACCCAAACAGGGTAATCCCGTTATGCTCCCGGGCGAAACTGCCATAGGCTGCGTAACCGTCGGGTTGGAGCAACCCTTCGTATCCGTTGAGGAACTGCTCGAGACATTTTACCCCACGGCCTGTGTGCCAGTCGTAGAGCACCTCGCCGCCGGGTCGCCCGTAGACCCACAGGTATCCTTTCCTGCAGCCCTCTTTCTTGCCTGCGTCCGGATCCAGGTAGCGGATGGGCGTTTCGTCCGCTTGGATGTAACCGCCCTCGAACAATTGTAAGCACATGTAGTTGTAGATGGGTTTTAGCCATTGCGCTACCTGGTGGATCCAATCGAGCATGCTCTGGCGCGCCACCCTTACTCCGTAGCGTTCCCGGAAAATCTTCTCCTGCCGATACAACGGCAGGTGATCGACGTATTTGCTCAGTAATATGTGCACCAAAAGCCCCACTCCAGGGATCCCTTTTTCAATCAGCCGCGATGGTAATGGCGCCAGCACGGGAGGTTCCTGGGGCTTTTCGCGAGATACATATTTGCGCCGTATATAGCGCCGCCTGATAAATCGGGCCGGGAGCAAATCTAACTCTTCAGTGACTTCCTCACCGATCAACCGCCACTTTTGCGGTTCAACCTTCACCGCTTCGGGTTCGATTACGATCTCTTCGACTTCCAGGTGCTCGGGCAGACGCTGTCGCCTCGCCCCAGCTCCTTTGCGCGCCTTCGGCTCGGGTGGTGGCTCTGCCGTTTGCTCAGCGGGTTTGTTTTCCTCGGCCTGCTCCAGCCCGGCCAGGAGCAATTCCAGCTGTCCCGGATCGATCCGCTCGCTTTGGTTGCCTCCAAAGTAGCGCTTAATGAGCCAGCCGATCTTCTGTCGTAAAAGCCGATTCTCCTCTCGGAGTTGCTCCAGCTCTGTTTGCAAAACCTCGACTTCAGGCATGAAAACAATACTAAACTAACGGTAATAAGAAAAGCAATGCTTTTTTCAAAAAAATCACTTTTTTTGACCTAACGCTGATACCAGGGCCGCATCTTCCCCTCCCTCAGGTCGATCCCGTTCAAGAGCATGCTCAACGCTTCAGGGCGCAATGGAAGCTTCTGATCTTTCAAGTCCACTCCCTGCGGCCAGCTGAACCGACCCTTCTCTAATCGCTTTGCGAAAACCCATAACCCCGTGCCGTCCCAATACAGAATCTTGACCCGGTCCCGGCTGCGATTGCAGAAGACAAAGACCGCTCCGCTCAACGGGTCTTCCTTGAGCTGATTGGCCGCCAGGGCGTAGAGACCATTAAAGCTCTTTCGCAGATCCGTTACTCCCACGGCCAGGAAAACCTTCATCGTTCCCGGTAAGCTCAGCATCCCGATTCCCTCAACGCCTTCACCAGACTCGCCACTTGTTCCACCGCAACACCGCAGTCCACCTCCACCCGTATCGGGTCCCCTAAGACGATCTCGATCCGATCCTCCGTGACCGCGCTGCTCTGCACCGTAACTTCGGCAAACCGCGCCCCCGCCGATTTTACCCCGCTGCTTCTGTGCCCGGCCCGGTCCTTGCGCAGCCATCCCATAAAGGTCATATACTTGATACCGTGCCGCTGGGCAAACGCCCTCTGCGTCTGATTGCTGCGACGGTATGCGCTTATCAGTCGCCTGCGCTCCTGCCGACTTCGTCGAACGATTCGCTTCGACCGTGTCCGCCCTCTCGTTTTTTCTCCCATCCCATAATCATATCACGGTCGGCATCTTTGCGCTACAAGGTCGTTGCCCGGTCGCTTACGTTCTTACGTGCAATAAGGAGAAGGAACTCCGGCAGTCCGTCCATGGGCGCGCCTTCCCAGTCAGCGACATCGAGTTGATTCTGTGAGATATCCACGGAGGTCACGATTGCACCGAGACCGGCCAAGGCGAATGCGGCCCTAGTTGTCACCGCTCCCGAGAACAGCCACTCGCTTGTCGCCTATATCTGTGAGGTACTGAAGTTCTTTTGGGGACAGAACTAGGCCTCGAACAAGTGTGATTGGAATATACCTAACGCAATAAAAAGCTCGAAACGCGCTTAGATACTGGGAAAACTGTTAATCGACCAAAAAAACCACCCAGAAAAAAGGACGTTTCGAGTGAAAAGAAGATACCGCAAGAACCTCCACAATAGCAAGAGAAGAATAAAGCATCGGCTTAGAAATCGGGGCTGGCCTGAACAGGCCAAACCGATGTTCAAAGCGAGCAACATCCACTACGAGACGGCCGAACGAGGCAAAGGGGTGAGTTGTGGAGGGATAGGAGCGATTCACCTGATGGTGAAGAGACTGGGGTTGGTGGAAGAGCTCGACCAGAGCGTGCAGTTGCTCAAGCGCCACCTGCCGTATCATGAGAGTGATCATGTGCTCAACATAGCCTACAACGCATTATTGGGAGGGATCCGGCTCGAAGACATCGAATTGCGCCGCAAGGACGAGGTTTTTCTGAATGCCTTAGGAGCGCAGAGGATACCGGATCCGACGACCAGTGGAGACTTCACCCGACGCTTTGATGAAGGCGCGATCGAAAAATTGATGGAAGGGATCAACCGGATACGGCAAGGGGTGTGGAACAAGCAGGCAAAAGGATTCATGGAGGAGGCGTTCATCGATGTGGACGGGACGATAGCGCAGACGAGAGGGAAGTGCAAAGGGGGTATGGGAATAAGCTATAAGGGGATCTGGGGCTATGCACCGCTGATCGTGAGTTTGGCAAATACCAGGGAAGTGCTCTACATGGTGAATCGACCGGGCAATGAGACTAGCCATGAGGGATGCGTAAAGTGGATTGATCGGGCGGTGGAACTTGTGCGTGCGCATGCGGGGAAAATCTGCTTGCGAGGGGATACGGACTTTTCGTTGACAGAAAACTTCGATCGGTGGGATGAAGAAGGAACGGGATTTATCTTCGGAATGGATGCGCATCCCAAAGTGGTGGGACTGGCCGAGGAGTTCAGAGAGACGGCCTGGAGCGAACTGGAGCGGTTGCCCAAGCATGAAATAGCGACCGAATCGAGAGCTAAAGCGCCGCGAGTGAAGGAAGGGATCGTGCACCAGAAGGGTTTTGAAAACAAGGTGCTGGAGGCAGAAAGTGTGGCCGAGTTGGACTATCGGCCCAACAAGTGCAAAAAGACCTATCGGATGGTGGTGGTGCGTAAGAACATCAGTGTGCAAAAGGGCGAAGTAGTGCTCTTTGATGAGATCCGCTACTTTTTTTATATCACAAATCGTAGGGACCTGACTAAGGAGCAGGTGGTCGCCTTTGCGAATCAACGCTGCGATCAGGAGAACGTTATTGAGCAACTCAAAAACGGGGTTAATGCGATGCGTATGCCCGTGGATGATCTTTTGAGCAATTGGGCCTATATGGTAATGACAGCATTGGCCTGGAACCTGAAGGCGTGGTATGGATTACTCATGCCCAACCGCCTGCGGGGGTTGGAGATCGTGAAGATGGAGTTTCGGCGCTTCCTTCACGCCATCATCTTGCTCCCCGCGCAAATCATCCGAAGCGGGCGCCGAATTGTTTATCGGCTTTTAAGCTGGAACGAGTGGATGGGAGATTTTATCAGCACCTGGGAGCGATTCCGATCTATGTCGCCTGGGTAGCAGATCAAGTAACCGCGAACGCACAGCCACAACGGAAGGACTGTCGGCGTATCCAAAAAAGGGGACAGAACTAACGTTAAAACAGAACGGATATGACTCAAAAAAAGCAAAACATGAAACCAGCCCAAGGGTGGCGGCGGCAAAACTACCGCCAGCATGGCAAATAACGTTAGGAATAACGAAGTTTCCTGTTCAACCTTTAAACGCGCTTATTTTAGGACTAGGGTGGGTTCCGCCGAGCAACGTCGCCAAGTTCCACGGGATTCCGCACCGCGAGCCCACTGCTCAGAGCCCGCATCCCAGCGCTTCCTGTTGGCCTCATGCACTCTGTTGGTCATCTGCTCACGATTTACTGATTTCGCTAGGCGGATTCACCTCGCAGCTCGCTGGCCTGATCAGCTTTCGATATGCTATCTTGCGCTTCGGATCGAAGGTGGTCGGGATGAGGCTCTGTTACGGGCATCAGACCCTGCTGAAAACGGTTTATATATTCGCGCGCCGGGTGTCCGCTTTGTTCAACCTGCTTCATCACGGTCTGATGATCATACGGCACACGTCGGTGCAAGAGTTCGTAACGGTCGTCACATGTCTGGAGCAAGACATAGCTGGCACGAAGATCCGGTGCGAGTGGATTGCTTACCGAACCGAGATTGATAATGGTCTTTCCGTCAACCATACGAACCATCGGTTGATGAGTATGTCCGACGCAGATAATATCGGCAATGCAGCCCGATAATAACGCTTTGAGTTCCCGGTCACTTGTGCCCGGATGAATGCCTCCCCCATCATCGCATCCCGGTGAAGCGTGCACGCAGAGCAGCTTTTTTCCTCGAGGTAATTCGACCCAATGCTCCAGGGGAAGTTGCCCCAGCCAATCCAACCATCCGGCCGCGGTCAAGTAGCCGTGCGTCCAAGCGAACGATCGAGCGATGTCAACGGCCAGGCCGACCAATGTGGAATCCTTTTCCGCGTCTTCAACTGTGGGAGGTGGCCCGGTTTCTTCCACAATATAGCGATCGGTGTTTCCCCGAAGAACAATTGCATTGGGTAGTTTCCCGAGTCGCTCCAAAACTCCGACCGGATCGTGCCCGATGGCGACCAGATCACCAATAATCACATAGGAGTCGATCCCGGATTCGTGCGCATCCCGGAGCACTGCATCAAGTGCGATCGAGTTTCCGTGAATATCTGAAAGCAGGGCCGTTTTCATATTCTACAATTGTGAAGTTGAGGAAAAATGGTTCTGTTGCTAAGCGAAAATTGCTTCGCTTCGAATACCTCAATGGACCAAAGATCTGCGGTACTGGAAACCCTACCAGATAGAGAATTGAATAAGGAAAGCAGGAATGCAGGAAATTCAAAGAATTGCGATCGAATTGCCGTACTTGAACATCGACCTTTGAATACCGAAGGTCCCTACTTTCCCGGCTTGAACTGCATCCATACCCCCTATCATTGTCCGAAGAATCCACAATATTGTCTGACTAAAGCGAAATCGTCCTTTTAAGAGTCTGAAATTGAGCAAATTATGAGCATTCCCCTTTGACCCTATTTCAAAAGACAGTAGAACTTCGAAACCCTATGTCTCAAGATTCATCAAACCAGGTTATTGGGAACTTTCGTGCATGGTTGGCAGACAATATTTCATCCCCTTTTCGCCGGGGTTGGAGTTGAGTGTGGGCATTATTCAAGGAAGTCAACTAGCATGGAGTGAGCGATTCGAGAAGGCGGATTTCGAAAATGATACTTCCGTTTCGGGAGAACCAGTGTATCGAATTGCCTCAGTGTCAAAAAGCATCACCGCCACCGCCGTGATGCAATTGCGCGAACAAGACAAGCTCTCTCTGGATGACCCTGTGACGCGCTTTTTGCCCTGGTTTCGAATGAAAGGTTACAATTCCGAAGATCCGATCCGCATACGCAACTTGCTTTCTCATACTGCTGGACTGCCAGCGGATCCGCCGTTTCCTGTGTGGACGACCTTCACTCATCCGGATGAAGTGATGCTCAAAAAGGGGTTGCCTGACCAATCCGTAATTTATCCACCTTCTATGCGCGCGAAATATTCCAATCTTGGTTATATCTTGCTGGGACTGGTTATCGAAGCTGTTTCTTGTAAAGATTTTCAGGCTTATATTGAGGATTCCGTTTTTGACCCATTGGGTATGCGTAACTCGTGCGTCGCGAACACTGAAAAGGTCGTTCCCGGCTATAGCGCTCCAAATGCTAACGGAATTCGCTGTCGTCGGCGTAAGAGTGATTTGAAAGGTGTTTCCGCTGCGGCCGGCGGGATGTCGACGACCCTTTCAGATCTCGCGCGTTTCGTTGCGATGCACCTGAGACGCGGTCAGCTCGAAAACGGGACGCGGATTTTGAGCGAAGCGAGCGTGCGCGAGATGCAACAGATCCAAGGATTTCTCAAACCTTGGAAAGTGGGTTATGGTCTCGGATTCTATCTCAGGCCAAATGAGTCCGGTCAGTTAGTTTCTCATGGAGGAGATCTTCCCGGGTATGTTGCTCAGTTCGCTATGATACCGGATCAAGAAGTGGCATGCCTGGCGCTGGCAAATGCTGATGATATTCCAGTAGGGAAAATCGTATTTCGAGGACTTCAGGAATTCACTGAAGTATCAAACGCCGAGTCTTCGTTGTCCTATGAGAACAACCGTTGCCAACCTGAATGGGCAATGTACTTGGGCGAGTATAAGGATTGTTTGGATGAGTATGAAATACGAATCGACAATGATCGATTAGTACTTGCGGAGAAGGATGGCGACACTCTAACGGTTCTCTCGCCAATCGAAAAACACATATTCTGCATGGTAAGTGGTGACTATGTGGGGGAGCTCCTTCAATTTGAGGTGGATGACGCCGGATGTATTCAACGCGTAAAGTATGCTACGGATTATATCAGCCCAGCAGAACTAACGTGACCTTTCGTTGCCAACACATTCTCCCTTTTCCTGTGAAATTCGCCGCGATAATCTCATATATTTTCAAGAGTCTCACGCGAATACACGAACTCCCTGAATTTCTCCAGTTCCATTTGCGCGCCGGTTGACTTGTAGAGCTCCTGGGCCGAGGTATTGCCGTGCTCGGTTCCCACCCAGATCTCCTTGATCACGACATTTTCTTCCCTGCACAGCTGTTTGAGCAATTCGATCATCCTCGAGCCGATTCCGCGGCGCCGGTAGCGCTCATCGACGCCAATTTCATAGAGGTAAACCTGATACTCGTCCCGGTCAATTCGCGGAAACAGGTGCGCGATCAGGAATCCAACCGGCCGCTTCTCGTCGTATGCGCCGATGAAGTAATTCCCACTTGCCTTAAGCAGCGACCGCATATGCGACGAGCTTGCCAGATTGCCATTTCGTTCCACCACTGGTTTCTGGCATTCAACCGTCCGGCTTGCTATATCCTCATCGCCCGACTGAAGTCGCCGAATATCTATCTCTTGTATCACTCGAGAATATCCGCTCCACCGTCATCCAACGTTTTCGGCCGTTGCCAGTAGTTATACTGCGGTGTCCAGTCGTCCTCTCCCAGACCGCCGAGACCAAGCAGACTCCACATCGCGCAATAGATGTCGCCAGGTCCGAACACGCTGCCATTCTTGCGGTAGATTTTGCCGTCAACCTTTTCATAGATCACTGCGCCCGGCATGTTGTCTTGACCGGACATCACCGTCTGCTCGCGAATGTAGTCGCCTCCACCGTGGGAGGCCAACCGGAAGCGCCATTCTCTCGAGTTGGCGAATCGGCGTTGCGTCTCCGGAGGGTCCTTGGACAGGAGGACGACCGAAAATATTGATTCCAGATGGCCGAGGATCCCATTGAATCCATCCGCCCAGAGGGTGCAGTAGCGGCAGCCCTGACCCATGTTGTGAATCACCAGCAGCTTGTCGCGGTCCGCAAATAAGTCCAGCAACGTTGTTTCACCCTCCAGTGTGGAAAAGGTGTAACATGGGACTTCAATACCCGGGCTGGCCTTGCGCAGTTCCACGAGCTTTTCCATGCCTTCACGAATCTGCAGTTCGAGCTCTTCAATTTCGTTGATTGTTTTCATAGTGCCTTTCTGTTGTATTCGAATTCGCAATCATATCGCGTCATAAAGCAGCTTCCGCAATGCTTCTTCATTCGCGTCCATCAGCGTGCATTCGCGGTTCTCTTCTTCCCTTTTGGTTTCGGCTTCGTTGACCTAAGCTTCTCTGTGGCCGAATAGAGCCACAATCTAGCTACTTGCGGCAATCGTCTTTCGGAGCGGTTCATCAATTGCCTCAAGTCTCCTACTCTGCTTCCCGAAACGCGTCCACGTATCCCACGGTGAACGACTCTTCCGGTTCATGCCATCGCAACGCTCGGAAATTTCGATTCTCCGGGTCGTAAAGACAGCGCGGATTTGCAAGGGTAGTAAAACCAAGGCGTTCATAAAATTGAGGATCTCCGAGAACGAAAACTGGTGACGACCGGACCGGTTCCCGATTCAAGGAATATTCGATGATGGTGGAACCAAGTCCCTTACGTTGGGATTCTGGTGACACCGCAACCCGCCCGAGATGAAACCCTATCGGCTCCGCTCCTTTGAAGGCTCTCGTGTAGAGAACATAGGATACGATTTCGGAGTCACGATGGGATACCCAAGCCCAGTGTTCGGTCTTGGAAGTCGAAACCAGCCTCTCGAGCCGCGATTCAAACCTGCTCGGCGCGAAGACATCATCGAGCAGTTCCTGTATTTGGAGCAGATCTTCCGATTTCGCCTGTCGAATCATCGTTCACACCAATTCGCGGGGATCATAATGCAACTCCCAAATGTATTTCCAGTCGGAACCGCGCCAAAATGCCGGCATCCTAGGGAAGTGAGAGAAAAGAGCTTAATCAGGGTCACAGAGCGACACTGAGAAGCACAGAGGATCACGGAGAATGGCACTTGGAGAAGTAGAAAATTGAGAGGACTCGACTTCGCCTGCTCTATGGCAGAGTGCAAAGTGGTCAGAGAAGCATTTACGAGAGCGTTTTCTCTTGGCTCAGAGTCAGGTCTCGCTCTTGCAAATGCTTCTCTGACCACTTTGCACCGCGCTACGTGCGAGCCGAAGTCGAGTCCTCCCAATTTTCTAGGCCGTCGGGAACTTCCTCTTCAATCAATCCGCGGTCCCGCTGAGCAGACTCTTCTTTAGGACCCATTGATTGGACAGAAAAATCCTGCTCAGCGGGACGAATCCGCGGCAGATTCTTCTTCATTCGCGTCTATTGGCGTGCATCTGCGGTTCTCTTGAATCAGTGGGGTTCATTCCCTCACCCTCTCTCCGCGTCTCCTTTTCTCCCCCTCCGCTTCTTCGGTTCCGGCCAGGTTGCGCCAGGGCCCTCTGTGACCCCTCTTCTGTCTTATCAGCCTTACAAGTGTCCGGCATAACCAGTATTAAGCCTATCTATCAAGTCGCGCAAGCCGTCTGGAACATTCCGCAACACCGACCGGCGCATCGACGGCTGCGTAGAGGTCTCGCGCTTCCCGCCACAGTGGCTTCGCCTCTTCATCCTTTCCCATCTCCTCCTGAAGGATCGCCATGGGCCGAACCGCGTTCGCAAAATCGAGGGTCGGGGGACCACTATGATTTCGGTAGAGAGCAAGCGCCTCGTCGTAGCATCTTTCGGCTTCATCCAGTCGTCCTGCGCGTCGATGGATATCACCGAGGTGCCGAATCTTGTGCGCCAGCGCCAGACCATCATCCTTTTCACGGCAGAGAGCGACCCCTTCCTCGTACACCTTAATGGCTGCATCTTCGTTCCCTGAATCTGTCTCGACGTGGCCGAGCTTTCCCAGTGCCAATACCAATCTGTCCTGATCACCGGCCTGGCGGCAAAGTGAGGCTGCCTCTGTCAGCTTCTCTCTCGCCTCGGTCAACCGCTCTTCCCTGCGATCTAGCCAGCCGTCGTTAATCAAACTAATGACTCTGTCGGCAAACGAGGGGTCGTTGGATCCAGATTGTTTCTCCATGTTCTCCTTCATCATTTCTCTCTGTATTGCTATCCGTCAGAACTTAGTTTTTTGGGCAGGCTTATGCGCAGAAAATATTGGTAATCAAAGGATTACGATCGACACTTCGTCGCTGCGCTTTGCCGAGATGGACAGGGTTCGGGATCCCGCTCAGCGGGATCTGCGACGAGGTTACCCAAGGTAAGTAGGAGTTTCCTCCTGCATTCGCGTCCATCTGCGTCCATCTGCGGTTCTCTTCTTCTTTCTATGTTGCGGCTATGGTGCGCTAGACCCTCCGCGAGCTCCGCGGTTAAGTATTCTCTCCGCATTTTTCAATAACAGGCAACCAGAAGTAAGACTTTGACTTCGGATTTCGGCCGTTATCCAGAAAATCCTCGCCCTCGTGCTCTACATCGAACGGACCGTTCATTCGGTATTGGGATGCTTTCAGCCAATCGCATGCCGGCCGGATCGTATCTTCCAGCATCGATATGGGAGACCCGACATGGGTGAATACGGCATACTTGGATCTCGGAAGTTCCATTCCGTTAAGCGAAGCAAACCTCGTCGCAAACCTTGTCGCGAACCTTGTCGAATTGCCGCGGCTTCACTGCGCTAAGTACTTCCCAGGAGTCAGTATGATCACGAGGGAAAATGCCGCTCGCCCGAAAGACAGTCTCCATACCTCCCAAGCCAATTCGTGATGTCATCGTCGTACTTGAAAACGAACGCTTTTTCATTAGGCGTTGGCGGTTCCATGACGGAAATGATCTCCTCGAACTCCTCGACGCTGATATCAGTCCTTGTTTGATTGTCCCGGTTTTCGGCCCTGCGCAGACGCGCTAACCATTCAGGGGTATCGACATAGATGACCACCGATTCAGCATTCTCCTTTTCGACAATACCTCTTGCACCGTCTCGTTCGACTTTTCGGAAATCCCGCGACGCATCCACGACGCTGTTCCCGGATCGCAGAAGATTCACGATCTTATCATCTGTTGCCCTGTAAATCTCGTTCCAGTTCTCCCGGCTCAATTCCTCAAAGCTGACGGCTTCTCCGAACAGCTCTACTTTCGTCTCGTCCACGTCGACCTGAATAAACCCGTAGCTGTCGCATATCGCATCGCCCAGCGTTGACTTGCCGGCGAAAGAGAGTCCACAGACTATGATCAGTCTGTTGGTCGATTGGTATTGTTCGTCTCTATCCAGGCCCATCCGTTTCTTTGCCCACATCGCGTCACAGATTAAGCAATCCGTCGATCAGTTTACCCAAACGCCGCAACCGGGAAAACTCGGGCTTCAAAGCCTGCACTACCCTGCCCTTCTTGAATGGAACATGCCGCTTGCCGGTCTGGAACGACTTTGGTGAGAGGGCCCACCTCTCCCAGTTGTCCATCAACTCCGCACCCTGCTCAATCAACTCCCGATTGAACTCGTTGCGCCGCACCCCAAACTCCGCAAGAGAGGTCTCAATATGGAACGCGAGCGAAGCGCTACCGCGTTCGATGTCGGCATTGCCGATCCAACTTTCAAAATGGAGCGCCTCAGGCCAAAGCGTCTTCCACATCCGAACGGAGGCACCACGAATTTTGGGCTTACCATACATCGCCGCTTCGAAATTCCAGTCCTTCGCCGAGGCCGGCTTCTTCATTGCTTTAACCAGGAATTCGAACTCCTCGTGGTAGGGCTGGAATCTCGCTTGCTTTGCTTTTGTTTCTTGTCTCATCGATCGCCTCCTTCACCATCACCCAAAAGAATCTGATAGATCTCTCGGCAGCCCTCCAGGATTTCATGGCGTCGCTCCTTTGAAGCCCGAGGAGTTTGCTTGCCGCCTGAATCGATCTGATTCCTCACTATCGCCAACGCCGAATCACCATTACATGTGGTGAGATTCGGATCTGCGCCGCGCTCGAGCAGAAGCGCGGCAACCCCCGGATATCCCCAAAGGCACGCGTAATGAAGCGCGGTTCCGTACCCGCTTACCTCATCAATGCGAGAAGGATCCTCATCCAGATTGATCTTTACTTCGGCGGTCATGCCGAACCCGGCGGCGCGCTGCAAATCATCCGAACTGGACTCGGCCACCATGTGTCTTGCCAAGTCCGTATGCCCGCACTCGTGAGCCCACGCTCTCGGAAGCGCATCATACTTATCGTCGCGAACGTCGGGATCAGCATCGTAGGCCAGCAATATATCGACCGCTTCGCGGTTGTTTGCTGCGGCCGCAATGTGCAATGCAGTCGCTCCATCTTGTTTCAATGAGACGATTTCGGGATGATTCCGGAGAATGTCGCGCACGCCTGACGTATCGCTCCTCTCGATTGCCTCGAACAGTTTGGGTAAGTAGATGCGCCCTACGACATCACTCTTGAATCGAACCCATGAGGGATACCCATGTTCTCTCGCTATTACGAGCTGCGCGTCGCGAACCGTCACCTCTGAAGTAAATAGAGCCCGTTCCGGCGATGACGTGTGATCGGGGTGAAAGTCGCGGATCCGTCGAAGAGCTGCGGGTTTCCTCGACTTATGGTCCTTTACGAGCGCCTTTGCCTGGTTCTTGTAATACTCCAAGCTAGGCTCGGCAGGTATTTTCTTAGTCATGGTCATAACTATGTCCTTTCCTGAATTTGCCAGGCGTCCGCTTCCGTAGGCAGGAAGGATAGTTCTTAACCATCAATAACGGGGTGGGCATAGCCCTTGCCGCGGACGAGGAGGCTTCCCCTGAAGCACTGGAAATCCAGAATGGAGCTTTCTACCGCTTTTGCAACTTCCTTTTTCTCCACACCTGAATCCACTGTTCACTAATCACGACCGCCGGCTCGGCAATATAGCCTTCCGAAAGCTCTTCAAAATTGCTCATGAGTAGTAAAATTCCTCAATGGGCCACAGATTTCTCAGATGGCAGCCCTACCGATTCATTCCCCATCCGTGGTACTGCGGAGCCATCCGTGGGCAACTTTTCCCCTTTTATTCCTCTCTGTTCCTCCCCGTTTCTCTCTGTTTCTCCCGGCTCGCCGGGAATCGAATCTCTTCAGCGTGGAAGGGCCTACCAGTTTGGTTGCCCGTTTGAGAGCCTCAGGGTCCTGAGCCCGTCGCAGGGCGGCTACGCTTCGCTAGAGATCCGCGACCGCGATGTGGAGGGCTTGCAACTGTTCAGACGACACTTTACCGGGTGCGCCCGTTAGGGGATCCCGCGCGTTCTGGCTCATTGGAAACGCGATTACTTCGCGGATGTTGGGCTCGTTGGCCAGGAGCATGACGATGCGATCGATACCAGGGGCAATTCCACCGTGGGGCGGGGCACCGTAGCGAAAGGCTCGAATCATCCCGCCAAATTTGCGGTCCACCTCATCGGCGGAGTAACCCGCGATCTCGAAGGCTTTATACATGATGTCCGGCCGATGGTTGCGGATGGCGCCGCTCGAGAGCTCCAAACCGTTGCAAACAATATCGTACTGAAACGCCTTGATCTCCAGCGGTGACCGAGACTCGAGTGCCGCCATTCCGCCCTGGGGCATGGAGAAGGGATTATGTGAAAATGTGATGCGATCAAGCTCAGCGTCCCATTCATACATCGGAAAGTCCACGACCCAGCAGAACTCAAAGGTGCGGTCCTGTCGTAAATGCAGCAAGTCGGCGAGGTGAAGACGCAGTTGGCCGGCCAGTGTAGCGGTAATCACCTCCTCTCCGGCAATAAACAGCACGGCCCAACCTGGAGAAGCTCCGGTCTTCTCCAGAATGCGGGCGGTCAGCGTCCGGTTGAGGGCGGACGCGATCGTTCCCTTCACACTATCTGGAGAGCAAAGGAGATAGGCCAATCCAGCGCCTCCACGGTCCACAATGAAGTCCTCGAGGCCTTGGAAGAATGATCGCGGTTGACTCTCTACTCCGGGGACACAGAGGGCACGAACGACACCGCCATCGTCGACGATTTCTCTAAATCGCCGGAAATTGGAGCTTCCAAACAGGTCGGTGAGGTCCTGAATTTCAAGGCCGAAACGCAGGTCCGGCTTGTCCGTGCCAAACCGCAACATGGCGTCTGCGTAAGAGATGCGTCGAAACGGAGGTTCCGTCACTTTCCAATCGCTCAGCTCGCGAAATAGACCGTGGAAAAGCCGCTCGACGACCTGAAAATACATCTTCCCGTTCGACAAATGCCATCTCGAGGTCGAGCTGATAAAATTCCCCCGGGGAGCGATCAGCACGGGCGTCCTCGTCGCGAAAACAGGGTGCAATCTGAAAGTAGCGGTCAAAGCCGGAGACCATCAGGAGCTGCTTGAACTGTTGAGGCGCCTGCGGAAGCGCGTAAAAGCAACCGGGATGGAGCCGGCTCGGCACGAGGTAGTCGCGGGCGCCTTCCGGAGAACTGTTGGTGAGGATGGGAGTTTGAAACTCGGTAAATCCCATCTCTATCATGCGCCGTCGAATACTGGAAATCACTTGTGATCTGAACTGGATACGGTGGTGCATCCCGGCCCGGCGAAGATCCAAAAATCGATACCGCAAGCGAGTAGATTCCTGGACATGCAGCTCATCTGCCACTGGAAAAGGGAGCGGGTCAGCCTCCGAGAGCAGAGTGAATTGGGTCACCGCCAGCTCAATCTCCCCTGTGGCCATGTTCTCGTTTCGGTTATTAAGAGATCTGACGGAAACTTCGCCTGCCACGGTTATGACAGACTCTTTGGGCACTCTACCCGCCAGTTCGCTAGAACTGTGATCGGGTGAGAATACCACTTGCGTTATTCCGTATTCATCGCGGAGGTCCAGGAAGAGCAGAGATCCATGATCCCTCTTTCGGTCTACCCAGCCGCTCAGGCGAACGATCTGACCGGCGTGTTCCTCGCGGAGTTCACCGCATGTATGTGTGCGATATCTGTGCATGACTGCCTCCATATTTTGATCGGTACATAAAAAAACCGCCGTAAGCGCGCTCACGACGGTTCATCTTCAAATTCTTGTTCAGACTATCGTCAGGGCACGCTCAAGTGGGCGTTACGGTTAGCATCACCGTTCGCTGTATTATTATTGAGCGTGCTGATTACCTGATTGATCACTGTGGGGCGAAAAGGTAGTGCGAGATCAATTTCTGTCAAGTCCTGTTCCATTCTGTCATCGCGAGCCAACCGCAGGGAGGCGCGGCGATCCAAAACACGGCTGGAACATCGAACCCCCTGCTGGATTGCCAGTCTGCCGTACGGCAGACCCGTCGGCCAGACCTCGCAATGACAGAAAGAGACTCGAAGTTTATATTGTTCTGCTCGATAGAGTCGACAAGGTTCGCGACGAGGGTACCAAAGTATTCCCAGCCACCTTCTCAGATCGTTCAAAACTGTCTCTCCGTCTCTCCGTCCGTTCGTCTCGGCGAAGCGCAGCGAAGACGGATCCGTTTCTCCCCCGCCGCTTCTTCGCTCCGCCAGGTTCTCAGGGATCATGAAAAAGATCTTGTCATGCCCGTGGGAGTCCCAGTTCGGCAGCCGTCCAACCTCTCTCCACGCGTAACATGGACAACCCATACCCTATGCCCGTCGAATCGGTAGTAGAGCAAAAGGGGCTTTACAGTGAGCTTGCGGTAAGGCGTCCCTGCAAGGTCCTTCGGGCGTGTGCCCGACTCTGGAATTTTCGGCAACTGATCAAATTTTTCAAATGCTTTCCTGACTAACCGTTGCGCGGCGTTTAAGTGTAGTGACCAGTTCGACCTTCATGAGTGATTCTTTAGTGATACAATCTGCCTGGACAATGGCGAATTTTACGGCGAGCGCTGGTACAGTCTCAGCCGTCACTTAAGCCATATCTCTGGTGACAGGATCTTTGTGTCGAAGGTCACGTTCCAGTTGTATCGTCTTCATTGCTTTCGCTAAAATCTCCTGAAGACAGCTCCTAAAACACAAAAGCGTCGATCCACGGCTGCTGATCCACGTATCGCGAACCCCACTCGCTTGCAGTAATATCCTTCTCGATCGTGCCGGCGAAGCCGTCAATTCCGTGCATTTTTCGATGGCGCGGATTGGCCCGAATGGTCGGATCGGCGCCGCGTTCAAGCAGAAACTCGACACGCGCCCGGCTCCCGCCGGCGCTGGTTGTGTTCGCCACCGCAGCATGAAACAGAGGGGTATGCCCGCCCGAGCCGTCCTCAAGGTCTTTCGCGCGCGCGTTTACGTCGGCACCCCGATCGAGTAGTTCCTGCGCGAACTCGAGATCGTGTTGCTCAATCGCGATGTGTAGAAGCGTAGTCCGATCGACCTGTGTGAAATCGCTGTCGGCGTCGTACCCGAATGGCTCCGGCAGCAACTCATCGAGGTTCCAGCGACGCTCCAGCAATTTTGAATCCTTCTTCAGATCCCGATCAAGGCGTTCGTAGTCTCTTGCCATCAACGCTGTGAACGGCGTTTCGGGTATCCGTACTCCAGCATCGAACAAAGCCCGCATGCATTCCGCGCGTTTCGCCGGCCGTCGGACGTAGGTCCTTGATCAGCATATCCGCGCAATTCAACACATTGCCGTTGGCGCGCTCGTAGAAGAAATCCACGTCGGCGCCGTTGTCGATGAACCATCGCAAGGCAGAAGGCGCGAGCGTCTCGCACGCGCCAAGGACCACAGGACCCCAATCGGTCCCGTCGAAGCTCAGTCCGACCGCATTCACATCCGCTCCATTCTCGAGGAGCAGATCCAACAGAGTTTCCTGATCATCAGCCAGCCCGGCGCGGAAAAGGGGATAATTCTGATCCTCTCTCGCATCTGCCCCGTGTTTCAGGAGCGTTCGCGCCGATTCCAGTTTGCGGAAATTGCAAGCGAATGTCATCGGCTTAAAGGCTTGCTTGCGCGCTTTCCACTTCCGCGGTTGCCGCACAAGAGTGGGATCTTCCCCCAGAAGCGATTCCAGCAACTGGACATCCCTCCTGGAGGATCGCCGTCTCTAACAGTGTCGGCCGCTCGCCGCTAAGGTGATCCACATGACGCTTAAGCTCCCGCCAACTGGAATACTCATACTCGCGCGAGAGGAGAAGCTGTGCGTCCGCAAGCTGTAGCTTCCCGCGTTCGCCTCCCAGTTGATAGTTCTCGAATCTGACAATTGTGGCCCTATCTCCTGAGCGAGCCGCTTTTAAGAGCTCCTTGGCCTGCGCCCTGAGCTGTTCGAGGTCCGGATTCTCCGGTAGTTTCTTTGACATGTTGTCTCCATTCTAACTGCTCAGTAGTCCACGCTCTGAGCGGAATGAAGGCTATGTCTTTATC
>CBDCEW010000021.1:0-26512 GCA_965215885.1 Candidatus Moanibacter sp. | reverse complement strand
CGCAGTCGCCGAATACGAGGAGATGATTGCTGTGAACATCGGGACGGGTGGCCAGGCGTCTCTGTATGTCGGCGCCCCGCTCGAGCGCGGGTCGCTTGAGTTGAGGCCGTTTATCCAGAGCGGCTACCTCCTCGCCGGTGTCGGAGAGGTCGGAGGAAGGACCTTTCGCTTCCTCCGTGAATTCTTTGCTCGAGCCGCGGTAGATGTATTTGGCATCGAAGCGGATGGCGACGAGATCTATCGGCGACTGGCACAGCTCGCGGAGGAAGTCGCTCCTGGCGCCGACGGTGTCCAATCGGTGCCGCTGTTTCTGGGGTCCCGTCGGGACCCGAAAGCGAAGGCCCAATTCTCCGGTTTGACACCAGCGACCCTTACCCCTGGCCATCTTGCCAGAGCCCTGTTCGAGGCAATGGCTGGACAACTGAAAGGATACTACGAAGAAGCGGTCTCACTCGGCGCTACCCAAAGGTCACGATTGGCGGGCTCGGGCAATGGCCTGCGACTGAACCCGGTGCTGAGAGAGAGTCTCGCGGCTGCGTTTGGCCTTCCGCTCGAACTCACTGCCCACAGTGAGGAAGCAGCGGTCGGGGCAGCACTCTGCGGTGCGGTTGCGGTCGGTGACTTTCCAGATATCGCTGCTGCCAGCCGGGCGTTTGTGCGTTACCGAATCGACGACGGGAGGGGTAGATCGTTGTAAATCCTTTTGTCCCTAGCAGCCTGTGGGACTTATTCGAACTCTTTTCAATCCCGGCGTGCCGGGATTAGGAATGTTAAGTCCGACAGATTCCTAACCCGAAGTTTTCACTACCGAGCGTAGCGACATCTTGCTATCTTCGGGTTAGAAAGCGAAACCGCTTATGCCCAATTTGCTGCATAAGTGGGAATTTCCCACTTGACAACTTTTCCCACCAGATGCATCTTGATTCTATGACAGAACTTATACGAGCAAAAGACTTTGAAGCGGTGGCAAGAGGCATCAAGCCGGATTCGAAGAAGCGGGTTGGATTAGGCAAGGCTTTGAAGGGTGTTGATGAAGACGTAACGTATCACGTCTTCCGAAATTCTCTGGGTCAGATCGTATTGGACCCGGAAATTAACATCCCTGCGTCCGAGATATGGCTCTACCGAAACAAGAAAGCGCTGGCTTCGGTCGTGCGTGGGCTGGAGCAATCAGCGCAGGGCAAGACTCGATCGAGGGGATCATTTGCGAAATTCCTTGAGGATGAATCGTAAACTGGTCTTCACTGACGAAGCCGAGAGGAACTATTCTACTCTTGAGAAAGATCCGTCCAAAAGGGGCATCCTGAAGCAAGTTAACAAGACCCTGGGTCTACTGGAAACGAACCTGCGGCATCCTTCTCTGCAGACCCACGAGTTTACTTCTCTGAAAGGAGGGAGGGACGAGAAAGTGTTCGAGGCCTATGTTCAGCACCGTACCCCGGGCGCATATCGTGTCTTTTTCCACTACGGTCCAGATGAAATAAGAAGTGGGAAACGGACCCCTGTTATAACTGTTGTCGCGATCACCCCACATCCTTGAGATGATCATGCAGTGGCGAGTACCAAGTTTGCAACGAAGCTTACCACAGAGTATGGAAAGGACCTTTTTCCCCGTAAGGGAAACTTCGTCGTAAGCCTCGCCTGCCACGGCGCAGCGTAGCGGAGACGGGTCGCAAGCTTAGTCGAAACCTTCTTAATAGAGATGCAGTTGGGAAGATCCGACGCGGTCAGACGTGAATGGCGCTAAGATAGCGGGCATAATCGACAGATCGGGCAAAATGCGAATTCGGCCGCAAGCGGCCTTCCTACAACAGCTTACGCTACTCGTAGGAAGCTCGCTTGCGAGCGATAGACCCGTTATCTTAGCGCCATTCCGGTCAGACCTGTCGCAAATGGTCCTCGATGACCGCATCAAGGGTCATCAGATGCGCTGACACCCGCGTCTCCAATTCCGTACTGGTGGGCGTTTCCGAGGTGAGGAGGTGGTCCGTATGTCTGTAGTACATCTCCAGTGGAATGCCTTGGCCGCGCAACTCCTGCTCTTTCGTTGGATCGGGAAAAACGAGCCCGCCCCTCGCTGGCTGCCCCTCAATTTCAGCGCTTGTATTCAATGGACAGATCTCGGATACCCGCCACAGGATCTCCGGGCCGATCTGTTCGGAGCCGCGTCTGAGTTCGTAGAGGTAAAAGCCCGAACTCTCCCAGTCCTCGTGGCAGTCGAGCACGAATTCGAATCGCCTGTTCCGCACCAGATTCTTGATCAACTGGACCTCGACCACGTCGTTGCGGGAGTAAGACCAATTGATATCCAGGTCCTGGGCATTGTGGCGAGTGTGGTGGACCCATCCGTAGGGATTGAGGCAGGGGAGGACTTCGAAAGCGAGGCGCCCCATCCACGGTCCCGGGTCGCGTTCCAGAAAGCGGAGCACTGCTTCGACACCGGCAGGTTCATCACCGTGGACGCCGCCGATCACCAGCGCTGTCGGCAAGCCTTGCTCGAACCCGATTGAGATGCCCAGAATGGGATAGCCCTCTACTTCGGCCAGGACCCTGGAGGTGAGATTGGCCGACTGCTGTGCCCTGACCCGACGCACCACTTCGTCGTAGTTCCGTTGGCCCATTGCTACTGGGTTAAATAGGTGGCGGTGGCGGATCGCCTGCGGGTTTGACTAGCTCACCACAGGCCGGACCAAACGGGGTTGAGACTTTTGACAAGAAAGTGGGACAGGCTTCCAGCCTGTCAGAAATCGTGACAGGATTCCGCACTCTACACAGGCTGGAAGCCTGTCCCACTGCAGCAATATCCACGAAAATTATCTGTTAGGAAACACACGCAACCCCACTCCGCCGTAGGGCAGAGAAGTTTCAATGCCCCGAGCCATGTCCTATGGAGAAATCGTTCAATCCGCTGCGGTCGATACCGCGTGCCAGCCAGATTGGGCGGGTCGCGAAACTCGTTGTATAGCTTTTGGTACTGCTCTCGCCGGGTTTGAAAATCTCGCGGTCGAAATGCGACGTCGTCGGCATGTAACGTAGCGCCAGACCCGCCCTTCGTTTGTTGGAATTGTTGGCGTTCGAGCCGTGGATGAGATAGACGTCGTGGAGGGACATCTGTCCTGCCTCAAGCTCGATATCTCGGGCACTGCCTGGGTCGAATTGGCCCGCTTCGACCTCCTGGTCGAGGACGATGCTGTCACGTTCGCTGCGGGTGTGATTGTAGAGTCTCTTACCCTTGTGTGAGCCGGGGATGACTCGCAGACAGCCGTTTTCGATTTTACTCGTGTCGATTGCGATCCAGACGGTCGCGGTTGCGAGCGGCCGGATCGGCCAATACTGACCGTCCTGATGCCACGGCACCTCCATCCCATCGCCTCCCGGCTTGCAGAACACCTGACAGCCCCAGAGGATGATGTCGGGTCCGATGAGAATCTCGACCAGATCGAGCAACTCCGGGTTCTGGGCCGCATCCAGAAAGCGACGGCTGCCCTTGACGCCTTCTTTCCCATTCTCGATGTGGGCGCTCACAAGTTGCTCCGGGCGAACGCCGGGATTCTGCGCAATCAGTTGATCGAGGGCCTCGCGAAGCTCATCGACTTTGGAATCGGGGAGACGGTACTCGGGAACGACGATGCCTTGCTCTTGAAACTCTTCGATTTCAGAAGGGGTCAATTGTGCCATGATTTTTTCCTGTTGCGGTTGAACTTGGTAATTCTCCGTCCCTCAGCTTGAAGACCTAATTGGTATACCAATGGTATGTCAATTTAGGTTCCTGTACTTGGAGAACTGCGATTTGGAATTTACGGACCGGGAAGTGGTAGAGAAGTCGAAGGAGACACTCGAGAAAGGATTCGAGCCAAGTCAGACGAACCAGATGTTGGCTGCACTATGTGATGCAGGGCTGGTTTTTAAGAATGGGCATGGCAGATACTCTTTCGCGGTGCCATTACTAGGAGATTTTATTCGGAGGCAAGGGACTGAGCCGACCATTCCGTGAGGGGTGTGAACTGACTTGGATCGAACTCAAATCCGCACCCGAAGGGAGCATCGATGACTGTCCCGATATGAATCTTTCCCGACTGAATGTCGAGGGTGGCGAAATCCTTGTCGTAACGTTGGTAGAGGTCAGAGTGAGCGCTGAGGACCGAACTCTGAATCTCTTGCGGGAACATACTCAGGCCTTTGAAGTAGTGATGCCCGTTGCGTTCGCTGTTGTCGATTCCCAGGCTCGAAAGCACACAGAGATCCTGGAGGAGAGCGATTGGACCGACGTTTGCAAGATCTTCACTGCTCAGTACGAATTGATGCTCCGAGTCCTGTTTTTCCCGATGGGCGATGAGACAGGCGTTTGCGATTCCCTTGAAAACTCCCTTGCAATTCTTATGGCTTGTGCCGCTGTAGCCCATCTCGAGGGCCTGCCGTGCGCTGCTCAGGTCGCCGTCTGATTCGTCAATGATCATGGGAGGCCGATCGCTCCATTGATCCAGCGCGGTTTGGACCTCGGGCAGCATGGAAACGTCCCGGTGGAGCGGTTGCTCGACAAACATCAGGTGCTCCATGAATCGGCTCAACTCCGAGTCGTTTCGGATATCATTCCAAAGCCTCTTGAAGGATTCCAGGTCGGTGAATTGCTCGTTGCCGTCGAGGGTGAAGAGGTAGTCTTCGGCAGTATTCACGCCAATGACGATTGCAAGCTTCTTCAGTCGGGCGAGGTCCTCTTCGACTTTGCCGCAGATCTTGATTTTGAAGTGAGTCAATCCATAGACGCGGATGGTTTCCTCCAGAGACTGGGGTAAGCCGTCTTCGAGGCGCTCTTCGCCGGAAATTTCATCGTCCGTTAGTGGATCCGCCAAACCCACGGTGTGACGAATCGCGATGGATCGAGGAGCCACCATTTCAAGAAGATCTGAAGGCGCCGATCCCGTTAACTCTTTGTGAATCCGGCCGAGCTCGATGCCGAGCGAATTTTGCCGGAGGGCGTGCTCAAAGGTTGTATCCGTAAGGCGACAGAAGGCATCAATCATGGCCCGTTCTGTGAGGCTGGTTCCAAGGCCGGTGAGGAGCGGAGGGAGATTTTTTTCCCTGCCCCATTGATTCTGCCTGTCGTAGAGTCTCTTCCAGAAATCGAACAGAGATGCCGAGGGCGATTGCGCCAGAGCAAACTCTGCCGCACACCGGATCACGCCAAGCATTTCCACCAGATCCTCCTCGAAACGAGTATTCGGATTCTTCGTGAACCATTTTGGCGGAAGTCCTTCCGATGAGATTCCCAGCTGCTGCTGGCCATCGACTTCGAGCTTGAGCGACAGGAAAAGATGGGGAAGGGCCGTGAGCGAGGCGATACCGTACTTGAACGGCATTCGAGTGCGCATATTGAGAATGTGAAAATCGACTTCTTTAACGGCGATACGCATTGGCTAATATGAAGACCTGACAGTCCTGTCCAGTGAATGTCCTTGCAAACAGATTTTCATCGTCAAAGTCCTTACTCCAGGGTAAAAGGATTCCAGGAAGCAACTAGCTGATAAGCAAGAAGATAAAAAAAGAGCTAAACAAACCCGAGGGAATCAGTCATGTTAAGATGGGATGAAAGACAAAAAATCTTACCAACTGAATCCTTCGATAGATCGTTTAACTCTGCGTCTGGTCCTGCCCGAAGAGCAGGAGCGATTCAATGATCTATTGAAACAACATCATTATTTACACAGTGCGGGCAGCGCAGGAGAGACCCTGCGCTATGTGGCGCAGATCGACGGGCAATGGATGGGCCTGCTCTTGTGGGGGGCCGCATCCTACCGGCTGAAGGATCGAGACGAATGGATCGGGTGGGACGGGGCGCAACGGCATGCACGATTGAAACTGGTAGTACAGAACCGGCGTTTTCTGATTTTGCCCGGGGTGGATCTTGCAAATTTGGCCTCCAAGACGTTGGGTATGTGCCTGAGAGTCTTAGCCGATCACTGGCAGGAGGCTTTTGGCTATCGTCCCTTAGTAGCGGAAACGTTCGTGGACCCACAGATTCACCGGGGCACTTGCTACGAAGCGAGCGGGTGGACGCCCTTGGGCTTGAGCGCGGGATATGGCCGCCAACGCGAAGATTTCTATCAACGCCATGAGCGTCCCAAGCAGATCTGGGTCAAACCCCTCAAGGCTAATGCCCTTGAGCTTTTGCGCGCTTCAGGGCCATTGCCCGCGGCACAGAGCCAGGCGCTCAATGAAACCGATAACTCCCATGCGGTCTGCCTCAAAGTGGAACAGATGAGCAGCCTGTGGGAACGCTTCAATCAGATAGAAGACTTCCGTCGTAAAGCGGGCCTTAGATATCGGCTCGCCACGGTCCTGAGCATGATTGTGCTCGGCACGATGTGCGGCAAACAGACCCTCAAGGGCATCGTGCGCCTGGCCCATCATCTCAATCAAGCCCAATTGCGCGCCTTACGCTCCTGGAAAAACCCCAAAACAGGCCGCTATAAGGCCCCTTGCTATGATGTCTTCTATCGGGTCTTGCAAAACGTAAAGGCCGAGCTCTTCGATAAAACCCTCACCGAATTCATCTGCTTACAAGACGGCTGTTTGCCCCGCGATATTGCCGTCGACGGCAAGACCCTCAAAGGCACAAACACCGAAGAATCAAAGGCTCTGCACCTGGTGGCCGCAGTCGATCACCAAAGCGCTCAAACCTTAGCCCAAGTCGCTACCGCCGATAAATCCAACGAGATCACCGCCGCCCAGACTCTCTTGCGAAAGATGCCCATTTTGGACGGCTCCACCTTCACCTTCGACGCCATGCATAATCAAAAAGAAACTGCCCACATCGTCGTCGAAGAACTCAGTGCTGACTATGTTATTCAAATTAAAGACAATCAGCCCAACATGCATCAATACGCTCAGAATCTCTTCAGCTCCACCCCCTTTTTCTCCACCAAACCGTGGACAATGACCATGGGCGACTCGAAATACGTCAAATAGCAACCCATTCTCTAAGCGCTCCCTCTGCCGGCCTGCCCCATGCCCGCCAGTTCGCCTGTGTGCAACGCACCTTCCATTATCCAAACAAAGCTGAACCTTCCTCTGAACGCTCTTACTACGTAAGCAGTCTCGATCCCGCCGATTTGAGCCCTCAACAGTTCCTCTCGAAAATTCGCAACCATTGGTCGATCGAAAATAAAAATCATTACCCCAGGGATCGCTTCTTCGATGAAGATCGATGTATGATCCGTAATCATAACGCAGCCAGAATTCTTGCTGCATGCAGGCAACTGGTTCTCAGCCTCAAGTCTTCCATGGGCGCTGAATCCACTCCCGCACTCTGTGATGATTTCGTCTTTAACTTACATAAGGCCATCAATATCATCACCTAATGCTCCGAGAATCAAAATACCGTGGTCCTTACTCGATCTTTTGTTCGTAGCGATGCAGCACCGTCACTGGACTGTTTCGGATTCTTTACGCGATCACGAATTCTTCTGGTCCTCATTGACGGGTGTCCTTCGACAGGAGATAGTGTCTGTAATCAAAGATTTCAATTTCTTCGAAATCATAAAATGGGAAAAAGGGAACAAAGATTATGAACGGACCTCGAAGTGATGTCGCCTTTACGCCGACTGTAAAGGGTATTCAGGAACGCCTCGGATCGCGCAAAAATTACGAGGAGACGGAACAGGAATCGGACTGGTGGCTGGATAAGGTGACACCAGAACTGGCCGAGTTCGTGGCGGAACGGGATTCTTTCTACCTCGGAACTTCAAATGCCGAGGGCCAGCCCTACATTCAGCACCGGGGAGGACCCAAGGGGTTCCTGAAAGTCATTGATGACCGGACGCTTGCCTTCGCAGATTTCTCAGGCAACCGCCAGTATATCTCTTACGGCAATCTCGATGATAACGACAAAGCCTTCATCTTCCTGATGGATTATACGAATCGGAAGAGAATCAAGGTGTGGGGTACGGCCAGGGTTGTGGAAGATGACCCGGAGCTGATGGAGAAACTGACGGATCCAAACTATCGGGGTAAACCTGAACGCGCATTTGTCTTTCGAATCTCGTTATGGGATGGGAACTGTCCCCAGCACATCAATCCGCGATATACCGAGGAGCAGATTCAGGAACTTCCCGAATGTCCCTGTTGCGACCCGAATCCGGGTCGCTTCTCCGCGAGCCTGGAGGTGGCTGAAGTCATTGATGAGACGGAAAACGTAAAGACGTTTCGGTTGGTGCAGCCAGGCGGAGGCAATATTCCCTTCGAGTATCTGCCTGGGCAGTTTCTGACTTTGGACATTGAACCTGGGGGCAAGCGCACGAGAAGATCTTACACAATTGCCTCCACCCCGACTCGACCGGAGTGCCTCGAGATTACGGTTAAACGTGAGGATATGGGACTCGTATCCAGATACTTGCACGACGAAGTTAGTCCGGGCTCTCATCTCCGGCTCTCCGCGCCCGCCGGCAGGTTCACCTTCACGGGAGTGGAACGCAACAGCATTGTTCTGGTCGCCGCGGGGGTGGGAATCACTCCGATGATGAGTGTTGTGCGCTACCTGACGGACCGGAATTGGGAGGGTGACATCTTCCTGCTGCTCTCCTTTCGCAACCTCAAAGATTTCATCTTTTTCAGAGAAATTGAGGGACTCAAGGAGCGGCATCGAAACCTCCATGTAGAGGTGACGTTGAGCAGTCCGGAAGGGGACTGGTCGGGACAGAAAGGAAGAATTGGAAGAGAGCTGATCGCCAATTTCGTGCCGGACGCCGCGACCCGGCTGTTTCATATCTGCGGACCCGAACCGATGATGCGCGATGTCCAAACCATGCTTGACGAACTTGGAGTCCCGAAAGGGCAAGTCAAAATCGAAGCCTTCGGCACCGTCAAACGGAAGCCCAAAACTGACACGACCAGTGGTGCTGGGCCGATCGTAAGCGCCGCCACGGTCACCTTCGCCTTCGCGGATAAATCGGTCCCCTTGCCACCGGACGAGCCGATCCTTGATGTCGCTGATTCAATCGGCATCGAAATCGACAATGCCTGCCGTTCGGGAACCTGCGGCAGTTGCAAAGTGAAACTTGTGTCAGGGAAGGTCTCTATGGATTGCGAAGATGCGCTGACCAGTGAAGAAAAATCCCAAGGTGTCATTCTGGCCTGCCAGGCAGTATCCTCAGGTGATGTTGAAGTGGACGTCTATAAAGCTAACTGATCCAGTAAGAGAAGGGCAAAGGACTCAGACTTGAATGGCGTCAAGATAACGGGGTGATCGCTCGCGAGCGAGCTTCCTACGACGAATGTAGGTCATTGTAGGAAGCCGCTTGTCGCAGACCCCTAGCAAGTCGAGGGGCGGCCGATGAGGGTCCGGCCGAATGTACCGGTGATGCCCATTATCTTAGCGCTATTCTCGTCTCATTTGGTGTCCAGGTGTCGATACGGTTGCGAAGCAGCAGATATTTTCTTGTCGCTAAGAACATGCCTACCGGAGAGTGTTAGCCATGAAAACGATCGTGCTGGAAAGGCCGGGCGACTTTGTTCGAACCGAGACTCCGCCGCCGGAGGGGCCGGGTCCCGGCGAGGTCGAGGTTCTGGTGCATCGGGTGGGGATTTGTGGGACGGATTTGCATGCGTATCGGGGGCGACAGCCGTTTTTTGAGTATCCGCGCATTCTGGGGCACGAACTGGGTGTAGAGGTGGGGGCCGTAGGCGAGGGAGTGGGAACTGTGAAGGTGGGCGATCGGGGAGCGGTGGAACCCTATTTGAATTGTGGCACTTGCGTTGCGTGCCGGAAAGGCAAGACCAATTGCTGTGAAAGCCTCCGTGTAATTGGGGTGCATGTGGACGGGGGAATGCGAGAGCGAATGGTGGTGCCGGCCCACAAACTGCACACTTCAGAGGTGCTGTCGCTGGAACAGCTCGCGCTGGTGGAGACCTTGGGCATTGGCGCTCATGCGGTGGAGCGTGCACGGCCGGAAAAGGGGGAATCAGTGCTGGTGATCGGAGCCGGCCCCATCGGGTTGTCGGTGGTGCAGTTTCTGCAGGTGGCGGGAGCGCATGTTGTAGTGCTCGAGTTGAATCCCCAGCGATTGGCGTTTTGCCGCGCGCATTTTGAGGTCGCCAAGGGAATTGGCAATCCGGACCGGGTGGTGGAGGAACTTAGAGAGGCCCTCTCGGGCGAACTACCTACGGCTGTGTTCGATGCTACGGGCAATGTGCAGTCGATGAACGGGGCGTTTGAATATGTGGCTAACGGTGGACGGCTCACGCTTGTAGGGCTTGTACAGGAGGAGGTGACCTTTCGCGACTCGGAGTTCCACCGAAAGGAAATGACGTTGCTGGCCACGCGCAATTCTCAGCCCGGGGATTTCAGGCGGATCATAACGCTGATGGAGGAAGGGGAAGTGGATATCCGGCCATGGATCACACATCGGACGGGGTTTGAGGATCTGATCGCAGACTTTCCAACATGGCTCGAACCGGAGACGGGGGTCGTGAAGGCGATGCTGGAGATCTAAAAACTCCTGTTCGTCAGATCAAACATCGTTCTCGAAACATCGAGAAGATCGAAAAGCTCCCGCTTTCCGCTACGGCCTTGACTGTGGGCTTTCCCCCGTCGCCCAAGGGCTATGGAGGACGGGGCGCCCCATACCACGGTTCTTGTCAGTGATCCTCGCTACTTTGTACGAATAGAGACTGCGTTTAGCATTCGTCCTTCCTTTTTCGATGACCGTAAGGAACAGTGGTATGGCTACTGCATCAGTGGGCCAACTCTTCTCCCATTCTTTTCCAACAGGGGCTTAGCGTGCGTCGAGGGCAGTACTAGCTCGCATCCAAAGGTTCATCGAGTGGAACACTCCCTTCGTCAACCGGTGTGCGGCCAATGAGGGGATATTGCTCGAGAACCATGACGCTTCCTGTGACGGGGCGGCTTTCGTCGCTGAGCCAGAAGGCTGCATGATTCGCGATATCCGCGAATTGCGTCATGCGACCGGTGGGGACGCTGCCTCTATCGGGCGTTTCCGGCCAGCCTTCCGGAAGACCCTCCTTCATCTTGAGCTTGTATTCGTTGGGGGTGATCACCCAGCCAACGCTGAAGTGATTGATGCGGACGCGTTGCGAGGCAAAGGCGTTTGCGAGATTACGCGACATGCACATCAACGCTGCTTTCGAAATACTGTAGTCGAGTTGACTCGCATCTCCGGTGTAGCCGTTGATCGACCCGATGTTGACTACGGCGCCAGCGGTCTTGATTAACTCGGGCATGGCAGCCTTGATCAACAACAGCGGAGCCCGGACGTTGATGCTCATAACCTGGTCGAAGAATTCGGCGCTGGTTGAATAAAGATTGCTTCGTACGACCCAGGCGGCGTTATTGACGAGGCCGTCGATCTTTCCGAAAGCATCCAACCCTGCCTCTACTAACCTGCTTTCCGCCGAGGGGTCGGTGAGATCATCGACATGCAGCGCTGCCGCTTCTGCCAAGTCCTGCACAACCGCCTCGCCGCGCTCTCGGTCGCGCCCGACTACGACGACCTTGGCGCCCTCTTCGACACAGCGACGGGCGATGGCTTCTCCGATGCCGGTGGTGCTGCCGGTGACAATGATGACCTTGTCCGCTAATCGTTTCATACTCTCCCTTTCTTTCGGCGCAATATTCTTTCCTGCCGGTCTTGAAGCCTGTTTTCCGGTTTGTCAAAAGCAAAGGTGTTGGCCCGACGGTCCCGACCGGACTTGTTGGGTGCAGAGCCGTGAATGACGAGCGGCCCAAAGAAAACTCCATCCCCCGGCCCGGTCTCAACCTGCGTAGCTTCGTAGGCGTTTATATCGCCATCAAGTCCAGTATTGAATGAAGTAGACTCAAGCTTGTGGTGCTCGATCAAACCGCGGCTATGGCTGCCCTCGACAAAGCGGATACAGCCATTGTCGGGCACGGCCGCGTCAATCGAAAGCATGCAATTAACCTGGCTCGGCTCCCTGCTTGCTTTGTGCCAGTATCCCCAATCCTGGTGCCACGGGGTAAAGGTGCCGTCGTGGGCGGCTTTCATCAGAAGCTTGGAATGGTAGAGGATGATGTCCGGACCGATGATTTGTTCAATGACGTCGAGCATGTCGTCCGACTGCAGGATCGCATCGATAGTGGGTGAAACCTTTTCGCTGTTCATCAACTGCCGGATTCTGGGAACCTTGTCCGCATCGAGTTCTTCTTCCCATGAGAGTGTCACCCCGGGAGGAGCTTCTCGCGCCATTCGCCCGTGCAGAGCGTCGATCTCGTGGCAGAGAGTCGCTATGGTGTCGGTGTCGACCAGGTTTCTGACGACGGTAAATCCCTTCTCTTCGTAATCCTGCAATTGCCGTGTTGCCAATGCCATAAATCTATCTCCTTACGTAATGATATATAGAACTCGATTCACGACTGTTTGTCGATGATAGAGAGCCGGACTAACCCGCTTATCTCACAGATCCGGTCCCATTAACCTTGAAAGATAAGCGGGTTCGACCGGCTCACCGCGGGCGGATTCGAAAGCGAAGTTTTTCTTTAGACTATGGTATAGTTCAATAGCGGAAATTTTCATGGATTGCCGCGTCGCTGTCGCTCCTCGCAATGACAGGCGCGGAAGGCTCATTGAACTCGCAGAAGAGCGCTTAATGGCTTTTCGGTGCTCTACGAAATACCGCCATGTCGATCGCGGCGACGTCTTTTGCTCCGGCACTGATCAGGTTTGCGTTGGCGGTGTGGTCAAAGGTGTAGAGGGGTTTGCCGGAGGCCAGTATGTCTTGGCAAAGCGCCTCAGTTTTAGTGTCGGGAGCCGCGTGAGCGACCATCACCGCCGCAGCCATGTCCGCGACGAGCTGGTTTCGAAAGAGCGCGTTTTCCGATGTGATGTGTGTGATCTTATCCGGGAAAGGAGACACCATTGTGAGACGTCCATTTCCCACGGCGGATCGGCAGTCGACCGGCCTGGCCGGAATGCGGTGATACATGCCGCGGGCGAGACACCAGATTACGGGATGGGGAGACCGGAGGAGGATGCGGAGGCATTCCAACTCCATGGGCGAGTGGAAGCCGCTGATGACGAGGATGCCTTCGTTGCGGAAACGCGTGGCAAGGTCGTAGGTCTCGAGAATCAAATTACCGGGGCACTTGACCGAGCAGAAAAGGGCAACCTTGGGAAGCCTCAGGATCGTGGCATCTCCGATGATTCGGATATTGGGTTTGTTTTTCAAATTGGATTCGAATCTCATCCTAACGCTAAAGTCTCAGGGATTTGATTATTGAAAGCGGGGGTGCCGAGTGGATCAAGCTCAGATCCATGATTGGGCTTGACCCTAGACATTGATATAGGCTCTAGCTACGTTGTAGGGGAGCAACAACACTGATTCGTTAAAATCAAGTGTGAGATACCAGAATAGCAATGGCTGATAGGATAATTTACCTTGGGATGGATCCGTCTGCCCTTCCTCATAGGGACAGAAAACTCATCGAAGAGATAGGCCTGAAATCCGGTTATCGGGTAGTGGTTTCGGACGAAAGGGCGAAATTCGAAGATGTATTTGATCGAGTCGTCATCGCGGCGGGAAGTGTTCCGCGGGAGCGTCTGGGAGAGGCCCCTTCGCTCATCTGGTTTCAACAATTCGGCACGGGCGGCAATTGGCTTATTCCACTCGAGGAACTTCGACAGAGCGCGCTCACCATCACGAATATGTCCGACAATCATTACAATGCATTGGCCGAGCACGTCATGGCATTGATTCTGGCGATCGTTCGCCAGATTCATCTTTCCGCTCGCGCGCAAACCGAACGCCGCTGGCACAGACCCGCGGGAGGTTCCTTGGTTGAATTATCCGACCTGAACCTGCTGCTCTTAGGTGTCGGTTCTATTGGAAAGCGGGTAGCTGAACTGGCCGCCGTATTTGGTATGAAAATCGTTGGAGTGCGGCGAGAGCGAAAACCGAGTGAGGCACCGATCGATCGATGCGTATCAGCGGCCGAACTCCTCGATGTACTTCCCGATGCCGATATCGTTGCGAGCACGCTCCCTTTAACACCGGATACCCGCCATATGGTCGGCGATGCTGCATTCCGGGCGATGAAAAGGACAGCTATATTTGTCAACGTGGGGCGGGGAGGGACGGTCGACGAAGAGGCTTTGATCGGCGCTCTGCAAAACGGCGAGATTGCGGCGGCCGGTCTCGACGTCTTTGAAACAGAACCGTTGCCCCAGGATTCTCCACTTTGGTCAATAGAGAATGTGTTAATCACCGGACACTATGCGGGAAGTTCGCATTCCATGAATCGGCGAAGGATCGAAGTGTTTACCGATAACCTCCGCCGATTCTTGAATGGTGAGCCTCTTAGAAACGTCGTCGATAAACAGCGCTGCTATTAGGAAGAGAAGCGATGAAACGCATTTGTGTGTTCGCAGGTTCGAGCCGTGGCCTTGGTCCTGAGTACGTTAACGCAGCCAAATCCCTTGGTAGGGAGCTCGCCTCGCGGGAACTCGGTCTCGTGTATGGCGGCGCCAAAGTAGGCTTGATGGGAGTACTGGCAGACACTGTGCTCGAAGCCGGCCGCGATGTCATAGGCGTTATGCCGACTGCTCTTGTGGAGAAAGAGGTTGCCCACCATGGCCTCTCGGACCTTCGTGTTGTCGGATCCATGCAGGAGCGGAAAGCGCTCATGATCGACCTTTCTGACGGTTTTATCGCGGCACCGGGAGGACTGGGAACTCTCGAGGAAATCTTCGAAGTGCTGACATTGGCACAGCTCGGCATGCACGAGAAGCCATGTGGTCTGCTAAATGTTTGTGGCTATTACGGTGCGCTTTTACGGTTTCTGGATCACTCTGTGAATGAGAGATTCATCCAGGAATTGCACCGGGAAATGATCGTGGTGGAAGAAAGTCCTCAGGCGCTTCTCGATCGGTTTGACCACTACCAGCCACCTAGGGTGAGCAAATGGGTTGACTGAGACCCTATATGGTAACCTAACTCCATGAAAACAGATTCGTATCAGAAACGATTACACTTGATTGCAGATTCGAATTCGGACCCGAGGATTACTTCTACGATGGGCCGTTCGACGCATTGGAGGTCAACGAGTCGGTAAATGGTGAAATCATCGTCGCTACTTGGGTGTCTCTGCTCGTGTAAAAAGGAGATTCGACCCCGGAAATTGCAGACTGGAGAAAATCGATGTACGTAGGCGCACAGTATTTCGGCACGTCGAAGAGAGAGATGGAGTTTCTGGCTCGGCACGGCGTGACCCATTTTGATGCCCGAGTCGACGGAATGGATGCCGAAACGCTTACCCGGCATCGTGAAGAAGCGGCCAGGTACGGGGTGGAGTTGGAGATGGTCCATATCCCGCCTCTCGATAACGGTCCCCTGGCCGAGGATCCCCAGCGTCAGGGGGAAATCGACACCGTCTGCCAAACTATCGAAAATGCGAGCAGGTCAGGGCTACGCGGTCTCAACTACAATTTCTGCGTATTGAGAGCTGAACACGCCGGGGGCCTCGTGCAGCGCACAAGCCGAAGGCAAGGTCGTGGAGGTTCAACCTACAGTTCATTCGTACTGGCGGAGTATGACAACGACACGCTGTCTCGGGCCGGTGTCGTCAGTCGAGAAGAGGTGTTCGAGCGTGCAGCCTACTTTCTGGAAAGGGTCATTCCCGTGGCCGAGGAGCACAAAATCCAGATGGCATGCCATCTCGACGACCCGCCCGCTCCGGTGCTCAACGGTGTTGAGAGATGGGATTGGCCCGTTTTCGAAGGGCTGAAACGATTCAGTGAACTTGTCGACAGTCCCTACCACGGCTTCAACTTCTGTTGCGGGGTGGCGGCGGAAGGATTAGAAAATCCTGCAGTGGAATTGCCGCCCATCGTGAGATATTTCGCGGAGAGAAAGAAGATCTTCAATGTGCACTTCAGGAACATCCGGGGCGGCCTGCACGATTTCAGCGAGACTTGGCCGGACGAAGGGGACGTCAACATGTACCAGATCGCCAAGACTCTGCACGAAGCGGAATACCCCTACATGCTGATGCCTGACCATTCCCCCTTCCATCCGGACGATATGGCACCGAAGGGTGTTTCGAATCGCGTTAGGCAAGGGTGGGCCTACCAGTTCGGATATATTATCGCGCTCATCCAGGCGCTCGAGAACGAGTATCCGAAAGTCAGTAATCGCTGACGGTCGGGAGACGGAGTTCAGTCAAAGGAGGATACTGATGGATATAATGAATCTAATAATCCTCATACTGGTTCCGTCGTTTGTAATCGGCTCAGTTGTGATTTCTCTTGGAGTCGGGATCGGTTTCCTCTTGTCCGTATTGCTTTCTGGAGTAGAACTCGGCATTGGGGTGGTGCGCCGGAGCGCCCGTCCCACCTCTGGAAGAATTGCGGTGGGCACGGTGAACTGGAACGGGACGTTCGAAGCTGTTGCTTTTCCATCAAATAGAAAATACGTTCTATGCCCCAGCCCAACATCCTTCTCATAACGAGCGACCAGCAACATTACGACACTCTCGGCGTAAATAATCCTCGCATCCGGACACCAGCTCTCGACCGGCTCGCCAAGGAAGGTACGCTGTTTGAACGCGCCTACTGCAACAACCCGGTCTGTTCACCTTCGCGCTCGACCCTCATTACCGGGCTCTACCCGTCTTCACACCACTGCTGGACTATCGGCGTCAAGCTGCCGGAGGATGTGCCGACGGTCGGCGGCGAGCTGCAGGAGCACGGCTATCAGACCACGCTGATTGGGAAGGCGCATTTCCAGCCCTTAGCCTCGCAACCTGGGAGCGAATCGATCGAATGTCAGCCCGTTCTGCGGGACCTCGACTTCTGGCGCAACTTTCACGGTCCCTGGTACGGTTTCGGTCACGTCGAGACTGCCCGGATGCACGGCCACGAATCGCACGCCGGTCAACATTACGCGATCTGGATGGAAGAAAATGGGTTTACAGAATGGCGCGACTATTTCCAACAGTGGCCGCCGCGCGACGACGACAAATATAAGGGGCCACAATACACCCGAGGAATGATGGCCTGGGACCTGCCCGAAGAGTTGCACCATTCGCACTGGGTGGCGGAACGCACCATTGCCAATATCGAGCAGGCAGTGCAGGCCGATCAGCCGTTTTTCTTGTGGGCGAGTTTCTTCGATCCGCATCCGCCTTACGTTGTCCCTGAACCCTGGGCGAGTATCTACGATCCCACCGAGGTGGAGCCGGGCTGTCTGGTGCCGGGCGAACTGGACGACATGCCGCCGCATTTCCTGAAGACCCAGGAAAAAAAGCCCGACTACAGTATGTACCAGGAAGCTGGTGGACACGGATTGCACGGGTTTCACTCTCATCTGCACGGCGATGAGGAACTTCGGCGCAGCATCACCTGCTATTACGGGATGATAAGTCTGATGGACCGGGCCATCGGTAACATTTTGAATGGCCTCGACCGGCTCGCTATCGCTGACAACACGCTGGTAGTATTCACCTCGGATCACGGCCATTTTCTCGGCCAGCACGGGCTCATCGCCAAGGGCGCCTTCCACTATGAAGATTTGCTGCGTCTGCCGATGCTGGTACGTTATCCCGGAGTCGTGCCCGCGAGTCGGGTCAACACGGCGCTGCAGGGGCTGATCGATTACGCGCCGACTTTTCTCACCGCGGCGGGCATCGAGGTTCCGGGAATCATGTAAGGTATGAGTCAACTCGATGTCTGGTCGGGCCGATCCGAACAGGCACGTGATCATGTCATCATAGAGAACCGGCATAACCCGACGACGGTGCATCTCCGTACGCTAGTTACGGACCGCTACAAGCTCACGGTATATCGCCAGGCTGTAAACGACCGGTGAACTGCCCTATGGATCGCGGCATGCGCGAGGATCCTGGCAGTGTCCGGGTTCAAGAGGCTGCGAGCGGTTCGCCTGTTCGGGTCGGCTTCCAATTCGCCGGAGCGAGTTCGGCGATCTCGGTGATGTTCATGTCCGGCAATCTTTTGAGGACGTCAGTGAGGTAAGCGGATGGTTCAATTGCGTGCCGCCGGCAACTCTCAATGATCGAGTAAATTACGGCGCTTCTCCAACCGGCCTTGGGGTGGCCGATGAACATCCAGTTTTCTTTCCCAGGGCGGTCGGCCGGATAGCATTCTCAATGAGGTTATTGTCGATTTCAACCTTGCCATGCTCGAGGTAGCGCTTGAGTGATTCCCACTGGTTCAGAGCATACTCAACGGCTTCACCCATTTTGCTCCGCGGCAAGGCCCGCCGTTTGAGTATAGGCAAGGCTTTGCCCAAGCGTTCCACGATCATCCGACCATGGCTTTTCCGGTAGGCTTCGCGCAAGGCGGGACCGGCCCGCTGTTCGCGCAGAGGGCGCTCGTCTCTGTAGAGATTGTGGATCTGCCGCACCACCCAGCCGGCCAGCTTCGGATTCTCATCCATCGCCTCCACAAATTTGCGTCGCAGGTGTGCCCAGCACCCAAACAGGGTAATCCCGTTATGCTCCCGGGCGAAACTGCCATAGGCTGCGTAACCGTCGGTTTGGAGCAACCCTTCGTATCCGTTGAGGAACTGCTCGAGACATTTTACCCCACGGCCTGTGTGCCAGTCGTAGAGCACCTCGCCGCCGGGTCGCCCGTAGACCCCCAGGTATCCTTTCCTGCAGCCCTCTTTCTTGCCTGCGTCCGGATCGGTAGCGGATGGGCGTTTCGTCCGCCTGGATGTAACCGCCCTCGAACAATTGTAAGCACATGTAGTTGTAGATGGGTTTTAGCCATTGCGCTACCTGGTGGATCCAATCGAGCATGCTCTGGCGCGCCACCCTTACTCCGTAGCGTTCCCGGAAAATCTTCTCCTGCCGATACAACGGCAGGTGATCGACGTATTTGCTCAGTAATATGTGCACCAAAAGCCCCACTCCAGGGATCCCTTTTTCAATCAGCCGCGATGGTAATGGCGCCAGCACGGGAGGTTCCTGGGGCTTTTCGCGAGATACATATTTGCGCCGTATATAGCGCCGCCTGATAAATCGGGCCGGGAGCAAATCTAACTCTTCAGTGACTTCCTCACCGATCAACCGCCACTTTTGCGGTTCAACCTTCACCGCTTCGGGTTCGATTACGATCTCTTCGACTTCCAGGTGCTCGGGCAGACGCTGTCGCCTCGCCCCAGCTCCTTTGCGCGCCTTCGGCTCGGGTGGTGGCTCTGCCGTTTGCTCAGCGGGTTTGTTTTCCTCGGCCTGCTCCAGCCCGGCCAGGAGCAATTCCAGCTGTCCCGGATCGATCCGCTCGCTTTGGTTGCCTCCAAAGTAGCGCTTAATGAGCCAGCCGATCTTGACGTAAAAGCCGATTCTCCTCTCGGAGTTGCTCCAGCTCTGTTTCGACTTCAGGCATGAAAACAATACTAAACTAACGGTAATAAGAAAAGCACTACTTTTTTCAAAAAATCACTTTTTTTGACCTAACGCTGATACCAGGGCCGCATCTTCCCTCCCTCAGGTCGATCCCGTTCAAGAGCATGCTCAACGCTTCAGGGCGCAATGGAAGCTTCTGATCTTTCAAGTCCACTCCCTGCGGCCAGCTGAACCGACCCTTCTCTAATCGCTTTGCGAAAACCCATAACCCCGTGCCGTCCCAATACAGAATCTTGACCCGGTCCCGGCTGCGATTGCAGAAGACAAAGTCCGCTCCGCTCAACGGGTCTTCCTTGAGCTGATTGGCCGCCAGGGCGTAGAGACCATTAAAGCTCTTTCGCAGATCCGTTACTCCCACGGCCAGGAAAACCTTCATCGTTCCCGGTAAGCTCAGCATCCCGATTCCCTCAACGCCTTCACCAGACTCGCCACTTGTTCCACCGCAACACCGCAGTCCACCTCCACCCGTATCGGGTCCCCTAAGACGATCTCGATCCGATCCTCCGTGACCGCGCTGCTCTGCACCGTAACTTCGGCAAACCGCGCCCCCGCCGATTTTACCCCGCTGCTTCTGTGCCCGGCCCGGTCCTTGCGCAGCCATCCCATAAAGGTCATATACTTGATACCGTGCCGCTGGGCAAACGCCCTCTGCGTCTGATTGCTGCGACGGTATGCGCTTATCAGTCGCCTGCGCTCCTGCCGACTTCGTCGAACGATTCGCTTCGACCGTGTCCGCCCTCTCGTTTTTTCTCCCATCCCATAATCATATCACGGTCGGCATCTTTGCGCTACAAGGTCGTTGCCCGGTCGCTTACGCCAGCCTAACTATGGCGAGGACCTGCTCCACAGGAACTGCGCAACCGGTGGGAAGATCCGGCCTATCGAGTGGTCAAGGCCGAACTACTTCACAAATGCGTTCAGGCAGAGATGCAACGCGAACCGACCCGGATGCCGCGTATCGCAGGGGCGTGATTTGGGAGACAGGAGCCAGGATGCTGGATCGTATCTGGGTTGCCCTTAATGAAGATGCTGGCTCCTGGCTTAATACCTCAATGTGGATGCGGGATTACTTGTGGTTCCTAACGTTTGAGTTTTATGGAAATTGCCAAAGTGGGACAGGCTTCCAGCCTGTTTAAAGTCCGGATACCTTTCACGGCTCTTGACAGGCTGGAAGCCTGTCCCACTTCCCTGCCGCTTATCCGTTGCTGTGCTTTAATCCGTTGCCGTTCTCGCTCTCCCGCACTACGAAACGCTCGGGCTTCGTTATTCCCGGAAGTGATGCTGAATCCACGCCATGGTCTTCTCCATAGCGATTTTTGGATCCGGTTCCGGATTGCATTCGGCAATCACCGCGCCACGGTAGTCGACCGCCTGCAGGGCTGCGGCAAACTCGGATAGACGACCGCTTTCAGGACTCCCGATGTCGGCAGGAGCACGGTTGTGACCAACGATGTGGGCGTATCCAATCCTGGTCTTTAAAGCCTTGACCATCGCCACCGTCCACCCTTCACAAAGCCAGTGGTAGGAATCGAGGAGGAGCACAATGGCGTCACAGCCGAGCGACTGAACGAAGTCGTCCGCCATTGCAAGGGTCGGGAACAGATTGCTCTCGCCGCAATTCAGCACTTCGTAGACCAACGGCACGCCGAGTTTACTCGCCCGAATTGCAACCTCCCGGAGACATTCACCCAGGTATTGGTGGGCTTTCTCGAGGCGAGGCCACTCTCTACCATCGGGAGTCATTTTGGTAGAACTGGTAAAGCGCATGCCCTGTATGGAACCGATGATCGCGGGGACGCCGCCTCCGAGTTGAGCGCCGAGTTCCACGAGTTCGGTTGCCGCATCCACTGCGCTGCGGCGATGGCCAGCATCCGGGTGGGTGAAGAAGAGTTGCTGGTCAGCGGCGATGCCGCCGGTACCGATCGCGCGGATCTGGAGATTTCGCTCCCGGTATTGCCGGTTCAGAGCATCGGGGTCGAGTCCCGCTGCTGAAGAAAGCAGCAGATCGACTACTGAGACATTCATCTCCGCGCCGAATTCGAGGGCACCATTTATAGCATCGACCGATAGGTATCGGCAGATGAAGGGCCCCTTGCTCGCCTGCGGTACATGGCTAGACATGAAGCCGGGAAGCACCGACAAGCCACTGGGTGGGTTGGATCTTTTCATGGTTGGAGAATTAGAAATGCAGAGTGCGCACCCCCTGAAAATTCAGTGGCTATCCTGCCTCTGCTGGTGAGTTCTTCCTGTTATCGGGTTAGTGTTGTCAGAATTATAGACGAAGACAATTCGCAATACAATGCGTCAATTTCTTGCTTCGGCCGGGTAATCTGCTTCTATTCCTTTGCCGACAGATTCCTAGGTGGTATCTGTGGAATACGACAGAAAGTGAGGGAGCTTCAACATGCTGGAGTCACGATGGTTCAAGGATAGTCCACGAGGGAAAGGCAGGGTGGCCTTGGTCACTGGGGGTGGAATGCACGACGGTGCGGAACCGGGCACACCTCTCGGTTTCGGAGCCGCAATTTGCCTTCGGCTCGGACTCGTCGATGAGTACTTCGTCTACGTGACCGATGCGGTTCGGGCCGACGCCGAACGTGCCGCTGAAGAGATCAGGACCTACGGTGGAAACGCGAAGGCGTTGGCGCTGGACGTCACCGACGAAGTGCAGATTGAAGAAGCGATCGACACTGTCGCCACGGAAAAGGGGAGACTCGATGCCCTTTGCAACAACGCCGGCATCATACCCGTTCGCCCAATGGATAAGTTGACCGCCGAGGATTTCCAAAGAACAGTCGACGTGAACCTGTTTGGCCCGACCTTCGTCTCCAAGTACGGCATCCAGCTCATGAAAAATGCCGGAAAAGGTGGCGTCGTTACTTTCATTGCGTCGGATTCGGGCCTGAAAGCAGCTCAGGTCTGTGCTGTCGACTATACCGAAACAAAGGCAGCGGTCATCAAGCTGGCGTGGCAGATCTGTCGCGAATACCAAGAAGAACACGGCATCCGCGCCCTCGCGATCTGCCCCGGCCCTGGAAACACGCCCGGACTCTTTAAGAGTTGGCAGGAGGAGGACATCGAAAAAATGAAAGCAGCGATGTTCAGCGGCGTGCTCGTTGAGGGGGACGAAATCGCCGAACTCGTTTCGCTGGCCTCGGATCCAAAGATGCATAACTGGACTTTAACCACAGTGAATAACAGCGGAGGTCTGGCCCAGTATTAGGGGAGGGGAATATGTCGGACTTAGTGTCCGACATATTCCTAGTCCGGAAATTTTGCCCAAATTTCCGGTTTAGAAAGTGGTTGTGGTGTTAGAAACGAGGATTTTTTCATCGAAGTCAGACTTTAGTCATGAAACTCCGCCTTAAGGTCGTTCCGGGAGCTTCGAAGACTGAGATTTCGGGCTGGCTTGGTGAGAATCTGAAAATTCGCGTAACGGCAGCGGCAGAACGAGGTAAAGCGAATGCAGCGGTGAAAAAGATTCTGGCAGATTCACTTCAGGTACCAAGGACTGCTGTAAAAATTGTGGCGGGTGATACGACGCCGAAAAAAGTCGTTGAGATCAGCGGTCTGACCGAAAAAGAGGTATACGAAAGGTTAGAAAGCAGGGGCGAATAATATTCGAGGGCTTTAGGGAGAAAAAGATGATCTACGAGAATGTTGAATTGCAAAACGTCGCCGAAACCCAACGGGTCGGTGGTGGCGCGCGCCTGCAGCGGGTTCCGGAGATGGTGCGGAGGGAACTGAACGAAGCGGCGCAGATGCGGGTGCTGCAGCCGGACAATTGCGAGATCCGATTTGTCAGCGACTCCTCGGAATCCGAGGTGACGCTTTCGTCAGAGGGAGAATCCGACGTCACGATATTTTACGGCACTTTTGACGGCCGGGAACGACATCTTGTCGGACCGGAGCCTGTCACGATACGCCTTTCACCACCGGACCGGCTTCGGAAACTCGACCGGTGTTGGTGGGATAACCAACCGTTTTCTCCGGGGGTCCGGCGGGTCATCTTCGGTAGTCGTCGCCGCGATCCCGTGATCCTGCATGGGGTCGAGGGCAGGGGGATTCGGCAGCCGCGTCCTGATGAAGTGCCGGCGCTCAGGTACCTGGCCTATGGCACCAGTATTACGCATGGATTCGATTGCGAGGGACCGCATCTGAGTTACGTCGCGCAGACGGCATGGCATCTGGGAGCCGACCTCGTCAACCTCGGCGTCGGGGGCGCGTGCCATTGCGAGGCGGCCTTTGCCGACTACATTGGCAATCGAAGCGACTGGGACATCGCTAGCCTTGCCTTGTCCGTGAACATGCAGGGATTCCCACTTGATGAGTTCCGGAAGCGTGTCGAATACATGGTCAACACCGTTGCTGGAGCCGATACGAGGCGGCCGGTTGCCTGCATCACTCTCTACCCTTATTTCCGTGATTTCGGGATTGGTGATGAGGAGGCGCAATATGGCGGCACCCCTGACGAGTATCGCCAATCTCTGCGAGATGTCGTGGCTGCATGCCCGCATCCCAATGTCCACCTCATCGAAGGGACTGAGGTGCTGACGAATATCGGAGGACTGACCGGTGACCTGATTCACCCCTCTGACAACGCCATGATTGAAATGGGAAGAAATCTGTCGGCGAGGCTGAAGGGTCTGCTTGGGTAGGTCACCGAGACTGTCGGCCTTCCTGCGATGTCAGCGGCGAATAATCCACCGCTTCCTCAGCGCTACACAGCGTCAACAAATTCATCCACGGTAAGGCCGGCCGACCGAATGAGGCTTCGGAGTGTTCCTTTGGCGATTTCCTTATGATCCGGCACAGACAAGGTTGATATGGAATCTTCTTTTACGAGGATGACATGACTACCTTTCCCTCGTTTTGGCCGGGCAATTGTCCACCCCAAGCGTTCGAAGGCGCGGATGGCCTGTCGGCCGCTGATCCGAGGCAGCCTCGCCATCAGAGAGCGATTTCAACCTCACGGGTCTCCACAGTCAGCGGCAGGCCGCGTTCGGCGCGAACTTCAAGGCACGCCTGGATCGCCTCCCGGATGTTCTTCAAGGCCTCCGATTTGCTCTTACCTTGGCTGACGCAACCGGGAATGGAAGGGCACTCCGCCACCCACACCGCATCTTCATCGCGCTCAAGAGTTACCGTAAACTTCATCTCTTGATCCTGCGCACGCGTAAACGAAATGGCAACGTGAAAGTGAAGCGGTGGGTGATCTGGCCGAGGGCGCCTGTATAACCCTGTTTCCTTATTTCCGCGACTTCGGGCTTGGGGATGAGGAGGCGCAAGGAGTCGCCATCCAGGAAATTCTGATTCAGCAACACCAAAGGGTTTGAATGTCCCGGCTAGTTGTAGTATCAGATGGGACGATAATTCGGAGAGAAAACCGCCTGCATTCATGACAATCTCACGCGAAGTCCATCTGAAGCGTTACCCCGAAGGCATGCCCTGCCTCGACGATTTCGAGATCGTTGAGACGACGGTCAATGAACCGAGGTCGGGGGAGGTGCTTGTGAGAAACCTCTGGATGTCGGTCGATCCCTACATGCGCGGGCGCATGACCCCAAGCAAGAGCTATATCCAACCCTTCGTCCCAGGCGAACGGATGGATGGGAGAGCGGTCGGCCGGGTTGCGGAGAGTCACAATCCCCGTTTTTCGGAGGGGACGCTGGTGCGCCATTCCAGTGGATGGCGCGACTGCTTTATATCCGACGGTAGCGATCTCGAGGTTTTAGAGCCCGGGTCGATTCCGCTCCAGTCTTACCTCGGTGTTATGGGGGCTCCGGGATTCTCATGCATATCGTGAGAAAACGGATCCGCATGGAGGGATTTTTTGTGCGGGACCACCTCTCGTTGAAGGACGAGTTTGCGGACCAGATGGCAACCTGGATCAGCGAGGGGAAAATAAAATGGAAAGAGACAGTCTTGCACGGTCTGGATAATGCGCCGGACGCTTTTATCGGGCTCTTTCGAGGCGATAATATCGGGAAGATGCTCGTTAAGCGGGGTGATCCCATGTAGCTTATATCAGGCTTGGTATCTAATTCCAGTTGAAAGTTCAGGTTCATACCAGGTCGCGTGAGGTAGAGCTGAATCGGAAGCGGTCCCGCTATTGAGAAAACGTAATACGGCGATCGATCCACCGAGAGGCGTAGGAGGGCCGCTCGCGGCCGATAATCACCGTCATCGCAATCACGCCTCATCCTTGATAGGATGAGGAAACCCTTCGAATCGGGAGCGAAATGTAAATTGCGAACTTTGGGTGATATTACCCAATTGTCAGGTTTTGAAAGGTGGCGAGTCTAATGAGGTACGTATGCCGGCCGTAGTCGGTATTGGAGGCAGGATTGCAAAAGTCCGGAGAAGCGCAAATTGAATACGGCTTCTCCCCGAAACTCAGAATCAGGAAAGGAAACGAGAGATGCATATAGGAAGATCAAATGGGTTCAGCCATCTGTTACTGGCCGTCCTGGCTGTTGCATTTTTACCCCTTGCCGCACAGGCCGGGAGTCAGGTAACGGCTACGGGAAAGTTTGAGGGTCGCAGCAATCACGTAGTAACAGGCGGCGTAACGTTGATCGAAACGGATAATGGTTACGTTGTTCTTCTGGAGCAGGATTTCAGCTTGGATGGGGCGCCGGATCCGAAGCTCGGTTTTGGACGAAAGGGAGTAAGAGCCTTCAAAAAGTTCTCAGAATTGAGGACCGATGAAGGAATCCAGGCCTACAGCATTCCCGCTTCCATCGACCCGAAAAAGTACGACCTGCTATGGGTTTGGTGCGAGAAGTTCAATGTGCCACTCGGGGTAGCGGAACTGAGACGCTCCGGCTGAGATTCAAGAGCAGTTATCCGGTTTGCAGCGCGTCGGGTCGTGGTGCCTGTCGGCTAGTCGTCGTCATCATCTCCGTCGTCATCATCGTCATCGTCATCATCATCTCGTCGTCATCATCGTCGTCGCTGCTTCCGCTTCCCCGAATCCCGGCTGAATTACAAAATTCGTTATTCACCCAATCGTTTCCCGATGCCTCGAGACTCTCGTCAAACGCATCCAGCACGCCGTTGCCGCAACCGCTGTTCTCAAGGAAAGTATTGAGCTCGGAAGTGGCCAATACATTGAAACCG
>CBDCEW010000020.1:0-30228 GCA_965215885.1 Candidatus Moanibacter sp. | reverse complement strand
TAAACACCTACCTAAGTCCGACGGATTCCTAGCATTCGACGATTACGTCATCGCCGTCGATCTTCACAGGGTAGGTCTTGACCCGTACCTTTGGGTCTAAAAGGCATCGTCCGGTTTCGATCTCGAAGGGCCACTGATGCCAGGGGCAGCGCAGGATCTCGCCGCTGCGGTCGACAGAGATCATGCAATTGTCAGTAGAGGGAGGCGCTTCGGCAGTAACACGAACGCCGATTTCGCCCGCGCAAATCGGGCCGGCCTTATGAGGACAGATGTTGCGCACCGCGTAGAAAGTGCCGGCCACATTGAACACGCCAATACCGGCCTGTCCGGGGAAAGGCGCCACAATCATGCGGTGCCCGGGTGGTATATCCGAAACCTTACCGACTACGACACCCGCCACGCCTATGAGACCTCTGGGAGCCTGTCGGACTTTGCCGACAGGCTCTTGGAGACAAGAAAATGAAACTGAATTTTGGTGGAAATTACTCGGGTACTAAGTCAGACGGATTCCTAGCCGAAGCATATCGAGAGCGTTGCCGGCGAAGATCTGGTGGTGCATTTGCTCCGAAAGCCTGGGAAAGGTCTTCGCCGGGTCATTCCAGTCAAAGTGGGGAAAATCCGAGCAGAAAATAAGGGTCTCTTCGGCGTGCAGCATCTCGAGCATCTGGTGCATCTGCTCAGGTCGCTCCGGCTCGTGCATCGGCTGGGAACCGACCCTTATGTGATCCCGGAAATACTCGCTGGGCAGGCGCTTGAGCCAGGGTGTCTGATCGCGTATCGACTTCCAGTCTGCATCCATATGCCACATCAGGGGCACTGCCCAAAACTGCTGAACTTCGATGAGGGCAAATTTAAGGGCAGGAAACTTCTCGAACACGCCCTCACAGATCAGCGACGCGGTATGGGTGCTGGCAAGGTATGGCCGGCTCATCCTCGATTCCATATAATAGGTGGGATGGCCGACTGGAGTCGGGGTGCTTCTGGTCGCTCCCGCACCGCCGCCAATGTGGGAGACGACCGGGAGGCCATGTTGTTCGCAGGCCTCCCAAATCGGATGATAAAACCGATTCCCGAAGGGCATTAGGGCACCCATCGGCACCATTACCGCAACGGTGTCCTTGCGATCGGCCAGCCGATTAATTTCGTCAACAGCCTGGATGGGATCGGAAGGTGAAATAAGGATGGCGTTTACGACACGATCGTCGTGCCCGACCCAATGCTCGATAGTCCAATCGTTGAAAGCCCGACACAGGGCTGCCGCCCAATCCGGATCGGGCAATCCCGAATAGGCATAAAACGGCGGAGGGCCAGTCAACAGGGCATAGTCGATGCTCCACGGATCGAGGTACTTTTCCTGGAGGAATTTCAAAGAGAAATTGAAATCCCGTTCTTTGAGTTCGGGACTCTTCAGATCCGTGCGGGTCCTCCGATACGGTATGTTGGCGTAACCATCAGACGGTAGATGAAGTCCCTGATCGAGGAAATGCTCCTGATAGAACTTTGACAGGTACGGTAACAGTTCCTCCGGCCGGCGAAAATTGTGGTGCACATCGCAATCGACGATCGCAACTCCCTCCTTGGGACCGGCCGGCAAGCCCGGCGCTGTAATCGCAGCACTACCAGTTTTGCTCACTTCGTCTTCAGGGTCGAAATAAATGCCACATTCGCCGCTTTTGCCGCTCCCAGGGCAAGCGCTTCAAAGGCTTCCGGTTTGACTGTTACTGCGTAGACTTCATGCACTTTGTCAATGGAGTAGGCGCCATACATGCTGATTCCTGAAATCCCCCGGCTCTTTTTCACTTCGACTTTTTCGACTATACCAAATTCATAGGGCAGAAAAATCGGTTTCCGCAAGGTAGCCGCACCTACGTTCCCTGCCGCCTTCACCTTGGCGGAATAGGCCGAGAGGGCGGTAACACGGGGATCCAGGTGCACCCCGACATTAAAATCGAGCGTGCCGCTCCCAACGATCGGAAGGGAATAGATCGGACTATCCTCCATGCGCGCGAAGTTGATGCCGATCTGTGGTACAAGAATCACCGCATCGGTTTCAACGGAAAGCGCGTTAAGCGCCTTCCAATTTTTCTGTTCGAACGGCCCCTTGTCGCCAACACCCAGGGTCTTATCATAATGTGAGAACCAAAGAGGAAGACCCGAGGGCGCAAAAGCGGCATAGGTGCTTCGGGAATTATCATCGCCCGGTTGGACATAGGGCGCGGCCGGCCCCGATTCAGTCAGCTCAATCTTCTTGAATGCCTCGAGGTTAGAAAAATCCTCGACTGCTACGTACTCGTAGCCGCTCGCCTCCAGTTCCTCCAGAAAATGGCTGTAGGCCTGATCGGCGATCTGCTGAAGCTCAGGCAACGTCACTCCGTCCAGAACAGCTTTCTTGAAAAGCTGCCTGGTTCTTCCTGAACCGGCCGTAGAGTACTTCGTAAAGGCCCCCACGGCACGCGCATTACCGCTCTTGGCCGAGGCCAGTGCCCCGTATCCGGCCGCCTGACGCGCCGCGCCGCCACCGCCCGTCACGCCCGCATAACCGACTGTCTCAAGTGAGAATACGACTCGGTAACCCGGCACCACAACCATTGGTTTCTTCTTCAAAGTCTTGCGTACGAAATTCGAGCTGGCAAAGTCCCGGCTGAAGTCGAGTTCTGGTACCTTCACCGCATCCGTGTCCAAATCGAGGGCCTCGAGTTTTGTGGCCCTGACCGCCGCCTTCTCCTCCTCCGTCATGGCCTTCTCCGGATGGGAGATCGTCTTGTCAATGGCCCCGCTAACGGCTTTTTCAACACCCTCCTCGACTTTCTTCTTGGCCGCGTTCTCGGCTGCCTGTTTGATGAGGCTGCCCCATCCAGCCTCGAGGCTCGGCGTCTGCCCGATAGCGAAAGAGAGCACAACCAGAATGCGAATGGTTGCGAAAATAAGAGGGTGTGTAGTTTTTTTCTTCATGATCAGGTAGTAATACCAGGTGGTTTATAGCGATAGTCTATCCAACTGGTGATGCTATGTCTCATAGGGCCTTGCGAGGAACTTTCAAGATCGGAATTGACAGGCGGCACCCGATCTCCGGACTAAGACGCTGACCTCGTGGTGGGAGGGCGCGCTGACACGATCATGAAGACGAAGTGAAAAACGCACCCGACGCCATTGAGCTAAGGGCGGAGAGAGACAACGTGTGGCGATTGCTCGAGTCATTCTCAAGAATCCGCGAATTCTCATTCTGGATGAAGCCACCAGTTCGCTCGATTCCGAGTCCGCGGCAGCCATCCAGGAGGCTCTTGAACCGCTCCTGAATCGATGCACGTCCCTCGTCATTGCCCATCGCCTCTCGACCGTGTTGGCGGCCGACTAGGCCCGGACTTTTCACACACTTCGTAGCGAGACTGCGTAGGTTGCTGCGTATCAGACCCTTTCCGCAGCACGGCGGGCGACAGCGTGTTGAAACCCTCTGAGGTCGCCGGGCAAGGGAAGGCTTTGAGACGCAGTGACATCCGCGGTCGTAGCAGAAGGTATGTCAGATGTTCGGGCTAGATCATCGTCCTGGATGGAGGCCGTATTGTAGAGTCGGGTAATCACGCAAGTCTCCTCGCGAAAGGCGGGCTCTATGCGACCCTGTATGATCGACAATTCAGACGCGGTGAAAAGGTCGAAGGAGGCTAAACCTCGACGGTCTCTCGATAAGCTGACGAGAAAGAGATCAGGAGAATCGCATCCTCCGAGCCGACGTTGCGCGCTTTGTGAGGCAGGTTAACAGGAAGGTTGATGCAATCGCCGGGATTCATCCGCACGCTGCGGCCTTCTTCAATCACATGCTCGATCGTGCCCTCAAGAACAACCAGCACTTCCGAGCAGTTGGGGTGTCGATGAAGCGGGTTCTCCGCGCCGGCCTTGAGGACACACTTGCCGACTGTCATGTCCGTCGAGTTCCCCATCTCCGCGTTCGCCAACCACGTCAGACTGCCCCATTCGAACGGGATCGTCTTTGTTTCGCTCGCACTCAGCACCTTTGCTTTCTCCATTATATCTATTCCTTTCGTATATATTCAACACTGACTACAAAGATTCCGACTCCTAACGTACTAAGAATCCAAATTACGAATCGGATCACAATTGCGCCGAACGGTCAAAATAGTTCTTCGAATCCGGTGAATTCCCTCTTTCTTTATTCTTCTCAAACCAATCTCCTTTTCGAGCCACCGGGTCCATGTGCCACAGGGTCGGTCGTATGGTAATTGTTTCCTTTCTTTCAATTCCTTCCATGTGAGGCCTTCCCTTTGCTTAAGGAGCTCGGAGCGAATCGCCTCCCTGAATTCGGTATATCTCATCCTAGTTTCTGCTGAAAAGTCGTCGTTGGGGAATCCTCAACCACGTTCTCACGAACGCGGCTACATATATCAACAACTTACGGAGCACCGTAGCCGCGTTCGTGAGAACGTGGGGGTTTTACACCGGAATCATCCTGGCAGCCGGTCGGACCTATTCGAATTCTGTTCATCAGGCTGCATGGATCAGTATGTCAATAGGGGAGTTTCCCTCAAATTAGTCATGGATCCTAATTGCGACAATATGTAATGAGCGACATCTGCCCGAGAAATCCTACCCGCCGTAACGCCCTTAAGCTCAGTTAAGGCACGGTACTTCTCCGTTCGCGTTCCGTTCGTAAGGAATCCCGGGCGGACGAAGGTAGTCGTTGTTCCTTTCTACGCCGGCCGGATTGCGAGCGAGCACAGTAACGTGGTTTTCCATCGAGAGCGCCTGGTCCAGGAGCTCTGCTCCGATTCCCCGTGTCGCTCCAATTATTAGAATTTTCATACGTACCTTTCTTCCTGGCTATCCACCACATCGTACATAATCGAAACCAACCAGGGAAAAATCGTCAACATATACACCCCAAGCAATTTAAGGATGATTCTATTTACTGCCCCGACGTCTGCCTTCTTTCCGAAGACGCGAATCGACATATCGTGTTTCCTGAAAAATGAAAAACTACCTGCGCAAAGAAGCATCGCGGGAAGGAACAGCGATAAATTCCCCGTGCTCGCTCCAATTATTAGCAATTTTCATACTGTACCTTGAAAAATCCTGGCTAAATCTCACCACCGTACCCATACGATCCGAAACTCAACCAGGTGCTCCAATACGATCTGAAGAGCGTGCGGGCATATACTACCCCAAGCAGAGCTTTAAGCTCTTGATGGCTATTATAAAAGCCCCGACGTCTGCCTTCAATGGTATCCGAAAAAATGGTGCACGCGAATCGACATATCGTTCGTTTCCTGAAACCGATGAAAAACTACCTGCGCAAAGAAGCATCGCGGGAAGGACACGAGCCGATCATCCTCAATTGGTAGCGATGGGCAGCTGCAATGGGAGTAAACCATGCGTAGAGGGTCAGGTAGCCCAGGAAATACGCCGCCACGAAAAAGATGGCCGTGTGGTTTTCTCTCAAGAGTCGCTTGAGCGGCAGCGAATTTCTGTGCTGGGCAAAAAACATCGCCGTAACGGTTATGTATATAAGCATGAATGGCCCATAGCCGTAAGACAGGAAAATGCTGAAAGCCGCAACGATTGCGAAACCGCGTGCCAACCGCCACGCGATTTCCGCAAGACTGTGATTCTGGAGATAGCTGCGGGGGCTGGGAAGGTCTTCCTCAGGCATATCGGGCCAGCTGAATCGGTCGCCATGCGCGCGTGTTCCCGCTTTCGCCTCTTCCCATGAATCATACCACATGTAAAAAGTGGAGTTAACGTTGTAGAAATATTGCCCGAATCGCTCTTTGCTTGTCAGGATGTAGGGAGAGATTACAAGGAGGAACATTGTGAGGAAGACAACTAAGCAACCGGCATGAAGCGCGATTGTGGAACCAAACGAGGAGGGTCGATCGTCGTGAGTTGCTAGGTCATGCCCTCGCCGCCACAAATCGGAGCCCATGCGCCCAATCAAGCAAACTGAAGCAAGAATGATCACTGGCAGAATGGAAGCTTTCGTGAGATGACCGATACCGCCAAGGCATCCCGCCAGTATGGCTGTTGTTATGCGTGGTTGTTGAATCAGCGACAGCAGCAAATAAAAGAGAACTAGACCAATCCCATAGAAGAGAATCTCTGCTTGAAAATATGGAGACTTAAATGCAAATACAGTAAACATCGCTACCAGCGTGCCGGTAATGGCGTCCTCCCTATGCCCGCTCAATCTGAATACTATAAATGCCACTGCCAGAACCGCGATCCCGAGCGCTATGCCGGCCCGTTTGCCAACAGCGAAGAATTCCTCGTCAGACATCCCGTCGGTATAGAACAAGGACATCAACGCCGGATACGCCGGCATTCGGTTTCTCCCTCCAATAAACGCAAAGTCGGTTCTCGCAAATTCCCTGGCATGGTCCATGTAGGCAGACTGATCCGTCGAATCCATGTCTGTATTCACTCGTGATGCCTGACGCTCCGAACCCCAAATGAAGAGGAGGATTGATAGCATCGTGAACAGGACTGTCCTGAGAATGTCTCTTTTCTTCAAATCAGGCATGCAAGGAAGCCACATGGTCGGTCATACGGTAACTACCTTCTTTCTCTCTTTCAATTCCTTCCTTGTGAGGCCTTCCCTCTGCTTGAGTAGCTCGGAGCGGATCGCCTCCCCTCAATACTGTATATTTCATTCTTCGTTCAAAGCCGCTACTCAGAGTCACCCCGTACCCGTCCTCATCCGTTGTGCATCCTCCATAGCTTTAGCGTAGGAGGGCCATTCTTTAATCCGCCGCTCACTTTCCTAATCCGTGCTACAATCCGTCAAAACTTACTTTTTTTATCACGTTTTAGAGTGTAACTTATTCCGTGGGCAGCGTTCGCGGGCAATCGATTCGGGAAATGGAGATTTTCATTATCGGCGACGGCGTGAATGACAAGAACCGTGAAGTCATAGGGAGACTGCAGCTACCGGCTTGCGTTTTCGATTCTCTACAGGCACATTCCACTGCGTGAATAAATTCTTTCAGGCCCTGCTAAACAGGCGCGTCTCCCCACCACCAAAAAGCGATTTCCTATTTAATGAGAGACCGGAAGAGTTAAAATCGAAAAGGAGGATTTGATGGCGCTCAAAGTAGTATTTATCGGAGTTGGCGGCAGAGGCCGGGGCTGGTTACGACGGGTGGACGAACGTTCGGGTTTCGAGCCGGTCGGCGTAGTAGATCCCTCGCAAGAGGCGCGCCAGAAGGTCAAAGAGGAATTTGCCGAACTCAATTTGCCGGCCTTTGCCAGCGTGGAAGAAGCAGCGGCGGAAATTGAGGCCGACGCAGCAATTATCGCGGCCAGTTCCTGGACGCGGCGAGAGAATGGCTTAGCCGCGCTCGAGGCCGGCTGGCATCTCCTGGCGGAGAAGCCCTTTGCTCTCAGCATAGACGAAGCCCGAGCCGTAGTGGACGCCGGCAAAGAGAAGGGACTGGTGGTCTCGGCCGGGCAAAACTACCGTTTTCGCCCCGGGTTGGGCACCATGCGGAAATTGGTGGCGGAAGGAGACATCGGCACCCTTGGACACGGGGTCTTCGTGCGGCACCGCAAGCGCTACGCAGGCCAGACCTACCAGAAGACGATGCGCCACAACTATCTGTGGGAGATGGGGGTGCACGACCTGGACATGGTCCGCTTCACCCTTGGCCTGAAGCCGCTGCGGGTGAGCGGCTACAGTTTTCTGCCGCCGTGGGGCGATTTTGAAGGCGAGACTACGGTCGGCGCACTCTTCGAGTTTGAACGGGACGTGAAGGTCAGCTATTTCGGCGCCTGGGCTTCGCATATACCGGAGCACCACTGGCGCGTCGACGGCAGCGACGGGTCGCTGCGCCTGGCCGAAGATTTAGAACGGGGCCGTCCGGATGAGCGCGAATGGCAAACGGTCGAACAGCTGCGCGAATTCGGCGGCGACAATACGCTTCTGGACGAACTGGCCGCAGCCATAACAGAAGGCGGGCAGACCAGCACCAGTGGTGCGGATAATTTGTGGACAGTGGCCATGATGGAGGCCATCGTCCGCTCTACCGAGGCAGGCGGAGCCCAGATAGACATCGCCGCCATCGTGGAAGGAGGGTGAATGATATGGGTGCAATCGATCTGGTCGAAGAGGAACTACGTTTCAAGTTTTACTACCAGGGGCAATTTGCTCTGGCCTACAACAAGGGCAAATTGGATTGGGGGGATTTCTACCTCTCGCGGCCCAATTTCTTCCCGGTCTATTCACCGTCGGGCCGAGCCGTGACGACCAACTGCGCCTACCGCTACAACCACCACAAGTCGATCTTTCTGGGGCACGGACGGACGAATGGCATCAATTTCTTCCACGATAACAATCCCACAAGAGACAACCTCGGCGACATCGCTTTGGTTGACACTGAAAGCGAGGTCAACGACGCCAGTATTGTCCTGCGTACCCGGAACAATTGGGTGACGAAGCGGGGTGAGATCATGCTGGAGGAAGAGCGCGATATCGAGTGGCGACCCGGAGAGGATGTGCATCTACTGGATGTATCCTGCACCCTCAGTCCCATCGAAGCGGATGTTGTCTTCGACCGGGAGACGCATTCGTTCTTCGGTGTGAGGGTGGCGGATACGATCGATGTGGAAGACGGGGGCCGGGCGGTCAATTCGAACGGAGAGGAGAATGAAGCAGGGATCATGGGGAAAATTGCCGACTGGGTCGACTACAGCGGCATAGTTGCCGGCGCCAGGGTCGGGGTCACGCTGATGCACCATCCGGACAATCCTCCCTCCCCGTATTTCCTGCGCGATTACGGTACCATGCTGTCGAATTTCACCCTGGATGGTGGCTACGAGCTAAAGAGGAGTGACAAACTGATCCAACGGTGGCGCATCCTGATCCACGAGGGGTGGATAGAGGACCTGGATGTCGACGCGTATCACCGGGAATTTTGTCGGGAAACCGGGCTTTAACGTCGCGTTACCGACTTGTCTATTCGACGCTCTTTCGGCACCTTCTATCCCGTGAAAGCGTTCGCTCGGGCCGTTCCCAACAGGCACGTGCCGCCGCCCAAGGGTGACCGATTATGAGCCTCACCCAACTCTTACAGAAGCGCCTGGACGACCTCGGACCCGTGCGGGTTGGCCTCATTGGCGCGGGTAAGTTCGGCTCAACGTTCCTATCCCAGGTGCCCACCACGCCCGGAGTAGAAGTAACGGTGATTGCCGATCTCGACCCGCAGCGTGCGCAGAAAACTTGTGCCGACGTCGGCTGGGATACTGCACGCACATCGCGGACTCGCTTCCTCGACGATGGTTTGGCGCTCACGACGGCAGCGGACGTCGACGTGGTAGTTGAAGCGACGGGACATCCAGCCGCCGGTGTGGTCCACGCACGTACCGCCATTCGTGAGGGCAAACACATCGTTATGGTTAATGTGGAAGCGGACGTGTTGGTCGGACCGGTACTCGCCCGCGAGGCTGAAGCAGCAGGGGTAGTCTACTCGATGGCCTATGGCGACCAACCGGCGCTTACCTGCGAGTTGGTCGATTGGGCGCGAGCCTGCGGCTTTGAGGTCGTCGCCGCCGGAAAAGGTACCAGATACCTTCCATCCTACCACACGTCGACTCCCGATACAGTTTGGGATCACTATGGTCTGACAGCGGAACAGGCGGAAACTGCAAGGATGAATCCGCAGATGTTCAATTCCTTTATCGACGGCACCAAGTCCGCTATCGAGATGGCGGCGATCGCCAACGCTACAGAACTCACGCCGGCTCCTGACGGTCTCGTCTTTCCACCGTGTGGAATCGACGACCTTCCAAACCTGCTGCGTCCACGAGAGGTGGGAGGGCAGCTCAATCACAAGGGTCAAGTCGAAGTAGTGTCATCGCTCGAACGCGACGGCCGGCCGGTCGATCGTGACCTGCGATGGGGCGTCTATGTCGTCCTTGAGGCGCCGAATGATTACACTGGGGACTGCTTTCTACAGTATGGCCTCATCACCGATTCCTCCGGTCGCTACGCCGCGATGCACAGGCCTTTTCATCTGATTGGGCTGGAGCTCAATATGTCTATCCTGTCTGCGGCGCTTCGCGGTGAACCGACCGGCTGCACGACGGGTTTTCGGGGGGATGTTGTTGCCACTGCGAAGCGGGATCTGGCGACGGGTGACGTGCTGGATGGCGAGGGCGGCTACACCGTGTGGGGCAAGCTTGTGCCCGCCGAGGACAGTCTCGCGCTTGGGGCGCTGCCCATTGGTCTCGCTCATGGAGCCAAGCTTGCGCACAACGTGTTGACTGGTCAGCTGGTACGCTGGAGTGATGTCGAGTTCTCTGAAGCCGGGAACGCCTTGCAGATTCGACAGGAGATGGAGCGGGCGTATAGGACGAAATGGAATCTGCCCGAGACATTTGTCGAGACCTCTTGAGCATGCAAAAAGACAAAATCATTTCATTCAATTCCGCCGCGGCGCTTATTCCCATCGACTCGGTAATAACCGTCAGTTACTTATCTCAAATGAAAACTGGCTTGGAAGGAACCCACCCCAAACCCCTCCGAAGGAGGGGAACTTGATCAATGAGTTCCCAAGTGAAAAGATCCCCTCCTCGGAGGGGCCAGGGGTGGGTCGGCCCTCTCGGAAAGGGTTGCTCCCACTCAGCGGAATCCAGGCGTTTCCGTTTCTAACACTGGATATCGTTCTCGTTCTCGAAATTTCGATAATATACGGTCCATGATCATCGACAGCCACGCCTACTGCTTTCCGCCACTCGGCGAGGCGAACGGTTTTCCCAGCGCATCGGAGCACCTGCGCTACCTGCAGCGGGAGATGGCCGACCACCATCAGCCGGTGTGGCGGTTGCGCGACCGAGCGAAGGTGGGCTCCAGCCGCTCTTTCACATCTCGCTCGGCAACGTATTCGATTTTCCCTATCGTGAACTGCAACCCACTCTTGTCGAGTTGGTCGAGAAGCTCGGGGCAAATCGGCTGATGTGGGGAACCGACATGCCTAACGTGGAAAGATACCGCACTTACCGCCAGACCCTGGACACATTCCGCGTCCACTGCCAGGGACTCCTTTCAGACGAGGACTTGGCGAATATCCTCGGAGGCGCCACCGCACGACTGTTCTCGGGTTGATCGGCTTCGCATTCTGTGTGCATGACAAAACTGGCATCCACGCCAATCACCTTTAGCAAAAAGTCGGGCCGATTGACGGCCACCACAATCCAGTAACCGACCAGAGGCACGCCGGACAAGAATAACGTCCACCACTGTAACCTGTAATTCCACAGGCAAATCAAAGTTGCAAAAAACATATGGGGCCACATGCTCTTGTGCGTGATCAGTGCCAGTCCCCCCAAAAGTACGAACTTCCAAGGTTTGCGATTAATTCCATAGAACAAGGCAGCTAGAAACACTGCCGTTGCCGGTACCTCTGCCCGCCCCATCGCGGCCAGTGTGACTCCAACGAATGGGTGCAACGAGAAGATCAACACTCCCAATGATTTCGCAGATGGGCAAAACTGATCTAACAGACGCCAGGCGTAAACTACACCCATCATCCAAAACGCATACTCTAAGAACTGAACCAACAAGACATCGCTTAGCAGACCAAACGTGATTGCGTCCCCGATCGCGATAATGACTGGATATCCAGGAACATGAAACGAAGCCCTTAACCAATTCCATTGGTCTGGCTCCCAGAGGAGTCGGCTCCAGCGTACGTAGTGAAAAAGGTCGCTTCGCATGATAATAAAATCTGAAGCCGCCCAGTAAACCGCTAATAACAGATACACCAGAGTTCCAATAGCCACCGGAATCCTGAGACCCTTCGGCATCATATTTGATGAATGCAATTCGTCAGGCATAGGCACGGGCTCGCCTGCCAATTTCACACTTTCCAGGTTAGAGCTGATGCTCCTCCAGATCCGGATGAATCCTCAATTCGTCCACAATTCGCGGCTTTCCGAGAAGGGCTGCGACTTTGGGAATCGCTTCAATATAAATCCTGCTGCTCTGCTCGTGGAATCGTGGATAAAGGTTGGTAAGTGTATCCCAACCCCATTCCGCGATTCCCTCCGCCGGATTGCTGATCCCGACAATGCTACCGTAATGGATGCCGAGTTGCCTTGCGTAGATCATCTCCGTCGGAATCGAGGCCGTCACGAAATCGCACCCTGCGTTTTTCATCATCCTCACCTCGGCCACTGATTCGAACCGGCTTCCCGGACCTTGAGCCAGCACCCCGCCCTTCCAGACACCGACCCCATCGGCGTGCATCTGACTGCATTCATACAGGATGGAGTCGATCTCGGGATCGGTCGCCGGGTTCACCCTCGGCCAGATCTTATCCGCCTCCGCACCCAGTATGTCAGCCACGATGGAAGGCGGACGATCCACATTGAAATCGATGAAATCGTCAGGGATAACCCAGTCCCCATCACGGAATTTCGAATTTATGGCGCCGGCCGTAGCGCCGCCCAGCACTTCCGTCACCCCCAATAGATGGAGAGCCGACCAGGTCCGAAGCAGCGAATTGACACGGAAATCGCGGCGCGACTTATCCGCCCCCACGCCCCCGTGAAGGACTATGTGATAAAAGGGAACGTCCTCTACGCTTCCGTAAAAAACCTCCGGTGAAGCTCCGAACTCTGTCTCCACCATGAATGACCCCTCGATCTCTTCGCTTCGGGTAAGGGAAGTCGCCAGGTTTGTGCCCCCAAGAACACAGATTTTTGTATTCGGCACTCCCGTGGGTAGTTTAATCTGTACTTCGCTGCCCATAATTCTCCGTCGTTTCTGCCTGTTCCTCCATGCCCCTGAACCTGCTAATCACCCTCCTCTTTCAGGTCAATTCTCTTGTTATCCTTAGCGCAGCCCTCGACCGCCCTGCGTCCCGCTCAGCGCGATCAGGGCCCTGAGCCTTGCCTGCCACGGCGCAGCAGAGCGTAGACGGGTCGAAGGGCTTCGTCAACTTTGTCGCGAGCTTCGTCGTCAACTTCGTCGTCTCCTCCGCCCGATCCATCGTCGCGCCCAGCGGGATTACGACAAAGCTTACGATTAAGGTTGGGCTGGCGCCTCTTCCACCCGAAAGGGAAACTTCGTCGCGAGCTCTGTCGTCAACTTCGTCTTAGTGTTCGAGACCAATTCCAACATCCCTTTTCAGCGGTTCCAGCAGGAATTCCGAGACGTCCTGCGGAATCGGAACCTCAGCATCGCCCGGAACTGGATCGGGCCAGACGATCTGGCCGGTTTCCAGATCGAGATAGGCTCGGGACGGTCCCTCCAGCATCCCGGCTTCGAAACTCGCCGCCGATTCGAAAGCCATCTCGAGGTCGAATATCTTAAGTGGCAAACGCCGCCGTGGTATTGGGCCTGTTGAGTTCATCGCGTATTGCGCCGGAAATGTCAGGCCATCTTGTTTCAGTCCTCTGCTCGCAGTCCATCCGAAAATTTCTCGGGTGCACTTCGGAGTGCAGGCGCGGCCCCGGCGCACCGAAGCTGCCGTCCCATCCCTGAAGCTTGACCTTCCAGTTCGATTCCGGCATCTTTCCCACTATGGCAGCGCCTCTTCAGCCCTTTCCCGGCGAGCGTGTGATCGCCGGATCAAGCATGGATGAAACTGGAGTCATCCACGAAGGCGAAATGCTCCCGCATTCCGCTACGTTCCGAATCGAAGCATGTAGCGAAAAGCGGGAGCTTTTCGATCCCGCTGCCACCGAATTGAGCTTTTATCGATCGCCCGCAAACCCGCTCTGCCGTACGGCAGAGAAGTTTCCAATCACTAACAGGCGGTGACACCGTGTACCGAATTGGATTGATCGGCAATCGGGCCCACCAGAACTCCTACGGGCCTCGCTGGGCTGAACGAGATGACTGTGTGATCGCGGCGCTTGCCGAGCATAATTCGGAGAAGGCGAAGCCGCTGGAAACGCTCTACGATTTGACCTGCTCGCCGGACTACGACGCCGTGCTCGAAAGAGACGATGTCGACATCGTCTGTATCGCGACGGACTTTTACCTGAAGCGAAACCTGATCCGGAAGGCCGTGGAATGTGGAAAGCACGTCCTGGTTGACAAACCCATTGCGCGAACGGTCCGAGAGGCGAGGGAGATCGTCGCCGTCACTGAAGAGGCCGATGTGAAAGTTCATTTGGCGTATCCGGCGAGATTCAATCCGGGATTTCGGTTGCTGCTCGAAAGGCTGCGGAATGGGACCTATCGACGCCCGGTCTCCTATACCCATCACTTCATCCGACAGTTTCAGGATGGCGATCTAATGCAGTATGTCAGTTATCCGACCGAGGTTCGCGTCAACGGGGGCGGAGAACTGATGAACCTTGGCAGTCATCCCGTGGATCTGATTCAGAAGGCGTTCGGGCTGCCCCGTCGCGTCTATTGTCATTTCGAAACTGCTTACTGGCCGGACTTCTACGATCAATTCGGGACCGAAGATGCCGCGATGTTGCTGTGTGAGTACGATGGGTTTACCGCCTCGGCGATCACGGGTCGCAACCGTTTTTCCAAGGAGAATTCCGTGACCAGCTCCATCGATGTCTGGTGCGAAGGCGCTTACCTCCACGCCTCTCCGGAAGGTCTTTCGGAAAATGGAACCCCGGTAGACGTCCCGATCATCGGGGCAACAGGAGGTCTGGGCTGCGTGCAGAACCTGATCGATGCCATTTCGGGTAGGGCGGAGATCGAATCCGGACCCAGGGACGGTCTCGCTATCGCCGAGTTGACGACGGCGGGCTATCAGTCAGCGGCGAGCGGACAGTTTATCGATCTACCCTTGCAAGATGAGCGCCATCCTATGATTTCGGAAGACGAGCAGGTCGTGGATGGGTTCCTGGACTGAAACCCATCGCGGCCTCTCTCTCCGAACGATGGAAACATACGGTTGCTGGGGCGTGATGACGACGCGTCGTGAGAGCGATGTCATGAGGAGTACTTCTCGATATAGTCCCAATCGTAGGTCGCGCCAAGGCCCGGACCTGTCGGAACCGGAACACAAACATCTTTGCCAACTTCACCCGGGAATCCATCCGTTTGCATCCATCCGGTGAGGCTTTCAGGATAAAACAGATGCCTACCGTATCAATCACCATGCTCAATACGATGGCCGACCGGGACTTCCCGACCGCCCTCGATCGGCACGTCCAGTGGGGTCTGCACTACCTCGACCTGAAGGACGCGATTTTCGGAAGGGGAATTGTCGAACTTACCGACTCGGAAGCCCACCGAGCGGCGAGTCTGATCAGGGAGCGCGGTCTTTCGGTATACTGCCTCTCCACTACCCTGTTTCACGATGACGTCGAGTCCGGAGAAGAGGAATTTCGCCGAAACAACCTTGAGCCTCTGGATCGTGCCATCGCCTTCGCGCGGGTACTTCAGCCGGACCTTATTCGGCTTTTGTCGGCTAGAACCACCAAACGCGACAACCTTGCCAACTCGACCGAGTATCTGCGAACCGAACATCCCTGGCTCATCGAACTCTATCGCGAGGCGATCGAGAAGATTACGGCAGCGGGATTTCGTGCCACCATCGAGAACGAATGCCACGCCAATATCTTCTCAAATCCTAATGAAATCCTCGATTTCTTCGGGTCGTTAAACTGCGGCGACGCAGCGAGCCTGACCTGGGATGTCCAAAACCTCTGGCAGATGGGAACTTTTCCTTCCCTCGATGTATATCAGCAACTCAAACCTTTGATCACCTACTATCACCTGAAGGGAGGCCAATCCGAAGAAGGATCGACGACTTTGCGCTGGAAGTCGTGTCTCGAGGACGCCTCCTGGCCGGTGTGGGAAATCACCGAGCGGGTGATTACGGATGGCGTGAGTCCGGTGATCTGCCTGAACCCGTCTCACGGCGCCGCCAAAAAGGGCTACGACGGCCGAAGTGAGGTGGAGCGTGATCTCGCTTTCGTGCGAAATGAATTCCTATAGGAGCCTTATAGTTCTATCACTTGCTGGATTCTGCCGAAAAAACTCCACGTTCTCACGCACTCGGCTACCCAGCTTCGTAAATCGTTGATATTTGTAGCCGCTTTCGTCAGAAAGTGGGCGACACTTCCGCGATGACGACTTATTCAACGGAATCTTGAAAAGTGATCGAACGACAAAGTCCGACAGACTCCTAAATGAGCTATCAAAGAGAATTCGAAAAGCGCCTGAACATCGGCGTCGTGGGCATCGGCTCCCACGCCTATAGAAACATCCTTCCCGCCATGCACTACCTGCCTGTGCGTCTGATATCGTTCTGCGACCTCAATCTCGATCTGGCCGAGAGAACTGCGCCGGAATACGGGGTTCGATCCTGCTATGCGAGCGCCGGGGATATGTACCGTCAGGAAGACCTCGACGCGGTGTTCCTTTGCGTCTCTGCGGAAAAGCATCCCGATCTGGCGTGCCAGGCCCTCGCCGCTGGGCTGCATGTCTGGATGGAAAAACCACCCGCCGTTCTCGCTTCGAAGGTAGAGACGATGATCGAACATCGCCGCGACCGCGTCGTCGTCGTGGGATTGAAAAAGGCCTTTATGCCCGCTACCCGCAAAGTCATCGAACTGCTCGCGATGGACGAACACGGCCCATTGAGAGGCCTTTCCGCGGAGTATCCGATGACCATTCCGGAAAACGGTGAAACTGTGCTCCGTGAGCACCAGGCGCCCAACTGGCTCAATAATGGATGCCATCCTTTGTCGCTGCTGTTGGCAGTTGGCGGACCCGCCACCGCCGTCACAATGCATCGAAGCAGCAATGGCGGAGGAGTCTGCGTAATCGAATTTACAAATGGCGCGGTGGGAACGTTCAACCTCGTTTCGGCCCGCCGGCGAACGTCCGAACGCTACGCATTCTGGGGCAAGAGTCACATAACGATCGAAAACAACCTGCGCGTAACCGTCAATCGGGGGATTCCGTTGGACTACTCAAAGACGACGAACTACATACCGCAAGGATTGGACTCGGGCAGGGTGATTTGGGAACCGGTGGACACCATTGCCTCCCTTGAGAACAAGGCGCTCTTCACCCAGGGCTTCTACCATGAGATGCGATACTTCTGTGACTGCATCCTGGAAGGGTGCACGGCAGATACCGGTTCACTGGATTTCGCGCTCTCCCTGATGAAGGTGTATCAAGCTGCGCTCCTTTCGGAAGGAAACCGGGTCGAGATTGCGTAACCTTGATTGATCAATACAACCTCGTCAAAAGCGACTGACCTGATGAAGGCGCCGCCCGATCAAACTCTGCCGTACGGCAGTGTGAAACTAGCCCTGACATTTCACACACTTCGTAGCGAGACCGCGTAGATTGCTGCATATCAGAGCCTTTGCGTTGCACGGCGGGCGACAGTGTGTTGAGACCCTCTGAGGTCGCCGGGCAAGGTAAGGCCTTGAGATGCAGTGATATCCGTGGTCGTAGCAGAAGGTTTGTGAAATGTTCGGGCTAGAGACCTTGGCAGGACGAAAAGCTCCCGCTTTCCGCTACATACTTCGATTCGGAACGTAGCGGAAAGCGGGAGCTTTTCGATCCGTTTGCCACCGAATTGAGCGTTTATCGATCGCCTGGAATCCCGTATGGACATTGATGTGCCAGGTCAGTAGGGCCCCCGGCGGGCAGCCGGATCAAACGGGTGTGAAACGTCTAATTTGGGGTTCCGAGCCCTCCTACAAATCGTCCTCGTCCTCCTCCTCGTCCTCGAAACAGCCCGAAAGTTGACGCTCAATCAAAGTGAATCGCAGAGTGGTAGGAGTGATTTCTCGGATAGATCGTTCCATAAAGATCGCTGCGCTCCGAGGACGAGGAGGAGAACGAGGACGAGGACGATATTTGCCGTTTTCGCTATTGAAACGCCTGAAAGTATCGCCTGGAACCCCGTATGGACATTGATGTGCCAGGACAGGAATAAGGAATCATCTTGCTCTAATTTCGGAAAGTCGTACTTAGCACGTATGGAAAACAACCTCGCCCTGTTCTGCGATTTCGAGAACATCGCACGTGGCGTTCAGGACGCTAAGTTCTCGAAATTCGACATCAACAGAATTATTGAACGTTTGCTCGTTAAAGGCAGCATCATCGTAAAGAAGGCCTATTGCGATTGGGAGCGGTACAAGGACTTCAAAACCGGGATGCATGAAGCGGCATTCGAACTCATCGATATTCCCGGTCGACGGTTAACGGGAAAAAACTCGGCGGATATTCGAATGGTCGTGGATGCCTTGGATCTCTGTTACACGAAATCACACGTCGACAATTTCGTTATTATCAGCGGCGATTCTGATTTCTCCCCGCTTGTCAGTAAGCTGCGGGAGAATGCGAAGACGGTCATCGGCGTTGGGGTGAAAAACTCCACCTCCGAGCTTCTCATCAGCAACTGCGACGAGTTCATTTTCTACGACGACCTTATCCGCGAGGAAGAGCGGAAACGCATAAAGCGCAAACCGGTGCAAACTCGTTCGCCGAAGCGTCCAAAGACCAAGGCAAAACCCGAAGACGCTATGCAGGAGGGGATTGATCTGGCGCTCGAGACGGCGGATGCCCTCAATGCCGAGCGGGGTGATCAGGAAAAGCTCTGGGGATCAATGGTCAAGCAGGCATTGAAGCGTCGCCGGCCCGAATTCAACGAAAGCTACTACGGGTTCGATTCATTCAGTAAATTGCTCGAGGAAGCTCAGGCCCGAAGCCAGGTGGATCTGGAGCTGGATGAGCGTTCGGGTGGTTACATTATTCGCAAAGTTGTTCGTTAGCGGCGGGAACAAGATTGACAAACAGTCTCAATTTGCTACATTCCGCTACATGAGCACTGTGATTCGAATATCGGAGAATCTCGCCGACAAGGCGAAGAGACGAAGTTCAATCGAGCATCGGTCCATGACCGCGCAGGTCGAGTACTGGGCCAAGATTGGAAAGATTGCCGAAGAGAATCCCGATCTGCCTTTTACCTTCATCAAGGAGATTCTTCTTGGACTAGAAGAGCTGAAGGAGGAGGAAAAAGAAGAATATGCCTTCGGGTGACATCAAAATCTACCAGTCATCTTTGTTTGGACGGAAAGCCAAGAGATTAAGGAAGAGAGAAAAGGATCTGCTTGATTCCGAGATCAAGAGAATTTTGGAGGATCCGGATATCGGTCAAAAGAAGAAGGGTGAGCTGCGAGGGGTCCGCGTGCACAAGTTCAAAATATATAAGCAGTTGATCCTTCTGGCCTATTCAATCTCAAAACATGAACTGAATCTGATTACGTTCGGTCCGCACGAGAATTATTACCGGGACCTCAAGAAGTACCTGAAATAGGCACCAATACAAGGAGGTCGTATGAGTAACGATGCCGCAATTAACCCCGTCTACGGGCCCACGAATCCAACCCCGGAAGAGTACCAACACGCCGAAGTGAAACGGATGGGAACCGTCATCGGACTGGCGGCGGAAAAGGAGCAGTATTACAGAGATCTTCACTCGGGCACCTGGCCGAGCGTCCTCCAGCGGCTCAAGGACTCGAACATTCGAAACTTTTCCATCTATACCACCGAGCTCGACGGAAAGAAATACCTGTTCGGCTACTGGGAATACACCGGCTACGATTACGAAGCCGACATGCAGGCAATATCCGAGGATCCGGAGACAAAGCGATGGTGGAAGGAAACCGACCCCTGCCAGATTCAACTCCCAAACCGCAAGCCGGGAGCCCAATGGAGCGAAATGGAAATGGTGTTTCTGATGGAGTAGATGTTTTGCCTACTTCTACCGGAATCAATAGCTTCTACAATATTCGAAACTCACAGGCTCTACGGATTGTCTGGCAGAACCAATTCGAATCTTCCGAATTGTAAGACAGAAGCGAATGCCCAGTTCCATCCTCCGACCACTGCCCTCTGTAGTCCTCGCCTATTTTGTCCTCACTCTTGTCCTCTCCGCGATTTTTTTATCTCAGCATGCAAGAAGCCTGAAATCAGCGACACCCAGGAAGAGGCGGCCGCACAGACTCCGGTTCGTGAGAATTCACCGGCCCTCTCTTCCCGAACCTGTCGAGAGTGCCATTCGGACAAATTTGCCGCCTGGTCTGATTCACACCACGGGAATGCGAATCGGAAGCTGAAGCCGGATTCCGACGATGGGGCCTTTCAACCATCGAAAGAGGTGCGGGATTCTTCCGGCGTAACAATCATTCGAAAGCATGGCGAAGAGTTTCTGTTCCTGATGTCAGATGATCAGGACGATGAACCGCTTTATCACCCTCAAATGGTCATCGGCCACAGCCCGATTCGCCAGTATGTCGTCCCATTCCCTGGTGGGAGGCAACAGGTATTCCCACTAGCCTGGGATCCGGAAAAGGAAGATTGGTTCAACGTTTTCGGAGACGAGAAGCGCGACCCCGGTGAATGGGGCCACTGGTCGCGGAGGGGGATGAATTGGAACTCGCAGTGCGCCTCCTGCCACATGACCTTCTTTGATAAAGGTTACGATTCAAAAAGCGACTCATACACTTCCACTTGGGCGGAACAGGGGATCACTTGCCTGCAGTGCCACGGCCCCATGGTAAATCACGTCACTGCGGTCACGAACCCGAACTACAAGAGAGTATCGCTGACCTCGGCCCAGACCATGGATTCCTGCGCTTCCTGCCACAGCCGTCGAGAGGAACTGACCGGTGACTTCAAGTCCGGTGATTCATTTCATGATCATTTTCGGCTCACCCTTCCAACCCATCCAGACCTTTATTACCCAGACGGCCAGATCCGCGAAGAAGTCTACGTATACGGGTCACTGAAAATGAGTAGAATGGGGCAGGCAGGAGTAACCTGCCTTGATTGCCACGACCCCCATTCCGGCAACCTGAAGCTGCCGGTCGGTAATAATGCGCTCTGTCTCTCCTGTCACGATTCTTCGCGACGGTTGGGTGCTCCTCACATCGATCCTGTCGTCCATAGCCGGCATCCTTCAGACTCGACTGGAAACAGGTGTGTTGAATGTCACATGAGCGCTACCACTTATATGCAGCGAGATCCCCGTCGCGACCATGGTTTCATCATACCCGATCCTGTCCTTACGAAGGAACTTGGCATTCCAAATTCCTGCAACCGTTGCCATGGCGACCAAACGGTGGATTGGGCGATTGAATGGTGGAGGCGCTGGTTCGACGACCGAAACATACGGACCGCAAGAGACCGCGCCCGTTTCATTTCCCGCGCCTATGAGGGGGACCCGGTCATAGAGGAACCGCTCTCGACGCTTATCGAAAAGGAAGAGAACCCCATCTGGAAGGCAGGCCTCATCACTCTCGCAGGTCGGTGGTCACACGAGCCGGGTATTCGATCAACCATACGCGGGGCCCTCAAAGACACCCATCCCCTGGTTCGGTCCGCCTCCGTTCTATCCCTTGCACCCTATCCTGAAGAAGGTAGGCGCATAGGAGAGTTGGCGAAAGATCCTGTCCGACTGGTTCGGATTGACGCTGCCTGGGCCCTTCACCAGCAGTCGAGTCCAAATTCGCCCGTCCAACCGGAATTGACCAGGTATGTCGAATTCAACTCCGATCAGCCGGCCGGAGCGGATCGTAAGGCGCAATTAGCCTTCCGAAGAGGAAACCTGGACGAGGCCGAGAAATGGTTCCGGAAAGCAGTGGAGTGGGATAAGCTCTCTCCCGGTCTTCTGCAGAATCTCGCCCTTTTTCTGAATGCACAAGGAAGATACAAAGGGGCCATTGAGGCACTTCAAAAAGCGCGAAAGCTGGACTCCTCAAATCCTGATTTTCCCTTCATGCTCGCCCTGATTTACGCCGAAATTAACGACAGCAAAGAGGCCGAACGGTATCTCCGCCTGGCGTTGAAGGCTGATCCCGTATTCGCGAGGGCTTGGTACAATCTCAGCCTCCTTCTTGCCCGGAAGGACAGACTCGAAGAGGCCATTGAAGCCATTGAAAAAGCCCAAGCAATCGAGCCCGATGTTCCCGATCATCCTTACGTCAAAGCGACCCTCTACCTGCGTCAGGGAAGGACGGCAGACGCTCGAACGGCCGCCCAGCAAGCATTGAAGAATAATCCCGCTTACCAACCCGCGAGGCAACTGCTCCAATCGATTTCCGGGCAACCGCAATGACTAAGATGGTTTCGATTTCTCCTTTTTCCGTTCTTTCCGCTTCTTCCAGTTCCCTAATAAAACCGTCGCGAGTCCCAGCAGAATCTCATCGGTGAAGGGAATGAAGTCCGGAACCATGAGATCGACAATGAAGAGAGCTAGTGTTAGGAGAAATAGAACCGGGAATCGCAATCGAGATGCGAAGCGCGATATTGGAGCGACGATGCTTTTTTTGGAATTCATATTCCTGTTGACCGTAATCTTAAAAAAAACCCACGAACCCCAATCACCGCTGTCTCAGTCAACAGTTGAATCTGGCAGGCAGCGACCCCACATCCCGTCGAATCGTAGCGTAGACCCTGAGCCTTATAGTCGAAGGGCATCCCGCATCTCGCATCACTCCCCCATCTCGCATCCCACATCTCTTTTCCATCATTCCATTTCCAGAAAATCCATCTCCGGTTTCCGCGGCCAGAGAAACTGTTCCGGCGGATTGGTCCGGCTGACCCATTCCCGGTAAAGATCGTGATCGACTTTGCGCCGCTGAATCGCGTCCGATACCCAGTCCGGGTCCCAGTCTTCCAGCAACTCGGCGCGGAGGGACTCGCGGATATCGGCATGTTCCGGATCCTGACCGAGGTCGTTCAGTTCGTCGGGATCGTCGTCGAGGTTAAAGAGCTGCGGCTCATGTCCGTGGTAGTAGCAGTACTTCCACGGACCGCGGCGGATCATCCGGGTGGTCCACCCCTCGTGGACGCAGTACTCGGAAAGAGCGACATCATCCCAGGTCGTGTCCAGGTCCCGAACGAGATTCAAAACGCTTCGCCCGTGCGCACCGGGTAGAAGTGGCGCTCCGATGGCGTCGAGCATCGTAGCGTTAAAGTCGAGGGAACTCAAAACGCGTTCACAGACCGCCCCTTCGGTAACGAGCCCCGGCCAGGAGAGGATCGCCGGCACTTTGACCGAATCCTCGTAATAGCAACGCTTCATCCAGAGATCGCGTTCGCCCGCCATGTCTCCGTGGTCGGACATGTAGAGTACCATCGTATTTTCCGCCAGGCTATTCCTTTCCAGGGCTTCCAGAATCCGGCCGATCATCCGGTCCATGGAGCCGATCAGGGCCCAGTAAGCGATCCGCGCCCGGCGAATGTCATCATCCGGGACCGATTCGGTGTTGCCCCATTGGCGCCACCATTTTTCAAATGGGTGCAAGTCGTCAGAGAACGGAATACGATGCTTCGGCATCGTCACGGAATTCCGGTAGTGCTCATAATCCTGACGTCGCGCAACGTAGGGCGAATGCGGCAGGATATAACCAACGGACAGGCTGAAGGGCTCCAACTGCTCACCCGCGCTCTTCTGACCGCCCAATCGATCGAGAAAATTGACCGCGCACGCCGTAACGTCTTCATCGTACACCTCGTAGGCGCTCTGACCCGGTCCCGATTGTTCCACCGACTTCCGAAGACCCGAAGCCGCCCCACCCGTCCCCGGAAAGTTTGAACTGTGATCCCCGATCGGACGCTCGGCGTAACCGTGAAGCTGGTCCGTGCCCATCGAGTGCATCCTTCCAATGAGAACAGGACGGTACCCCGCGGCACCCATGGAATGAGCAAATGTCGGTACGCCCGAATCGAGGATATGGTTGTTCGTCCACACCTGGAGTTCGTGGGGGTGTCGGCCCGTCAACATCGACATGCGGGAAGGAACGCAGACCGGGGACGGACAATAGACATTCGTAAAGCGCACCCCTCGATTCGCAAGGGCATCAAGGTTGGGCGTCTCCACTACCGGATCTCCATAACACCCGGTTATCCCTGCGGTGTGCTGATCGGAATGGATATAGAGGATGTTTGGTTTCTCTTTTTGCATTTTGTTTCGATTCTGCTGAAAAGGTCGTCTTCTTAGAATCGTTGACCACGTTCTTGCCAACGCGGCTACATAGTTTAACGACTAACAGAACTTTGTAGCCGCGTTCGCAAGAACGTGGAGTTGTTCGCCGGGATATTTTTCACTACCTAAGTTGAGGATGCCACACTTTTCCGAGTAAGTCACTGGGTAAAACTCGAATTGCGAGGACTCTACTGCTTGACCCACCCCGCCCTACCACACCCGAGCAGTCTACTCGGGTGCTCATCCCAGGAGGGGACTATCCTTAAAAAATGGATTCCGGTGAAAAAGCTGTCGTTTCGGCATCCTCAACCGGGTCGACCCTGGCCCGCCGAACGCCGCTCACCCGCTCGATTTCAACAGCCGCGAAATCCGCCGCAAATTCTAGATCACCGTCCGGCTCCGCCGCCACCATCGATAAGGATTCAATGGAAATCAGGGAGGGCATACGATTGTATTAAGAAAACGAAAATCCCGAAGATTCGAAATTAACCAAGGATGTCCTAGCCCGCAAATTTCACAAGCCATCTGCTACGACAGCGGATCTTACGGCACCTCAAGGACTTGCCTCGTCCGCCGACTTCCACGTGTTCCAACACACCGTCATCCGCCGGACTTTGGTAAGCCCTTGATCTGCCGCAACCTCCGCTGTCTCGCGACGAAGTGTGTGAAATATGCGGGCTAGCGCAGCGTAGTCACAACCAAATTGAGGGAAAGAGAGCAACCGGTCTGCCGTACGGCAGAGCGAAGACGGCTCGAATCCGTGGTCAATTCTTCTTCATTCGCGTCCATCTGCGTTCATCTGCGGTTCTCTTCTTCTCTTTTGGTTGCGGCTCTGCTGCGCTAGTTTACTTTGCGGCCATCTGCGGTTCCTCTCATCTCTTCGGTTGCCCGTTCGAGAGCATCAGGGCCCTGAGCCTGGCACGGGGAGGCTCGCCTGACCTGGAAAATCCGCGGTTTCTCCAAAATCTACACTCCAAACTCTAACTGCAATCTGTCCCATACCTCGTCCGGGAGCGGTGTGGATACGGCTTTAATATTCGCCTCCAATTGGGCGGCATTGAGACTGCCGATCGGATTGCCGTGGATGCGCTCCTCTCGAAGGCAAAACTGAAGGGCCAGCTGCAGGAGATCGACCCCTTCCCTCCGGCACCAGTCCAGGAGCATCCGGGCCGCTTCCGCGTCATCATCCTTTCTGTATCGCCCCTTCTCCATCGCATCTTCAATATCGACGCCGGTCAGGAGACCGCGAAGAATCGACCAGCCGTTCATCACGCCCACATCCGCCGCGGCGGCAGCGGGAAGAATGTTCTCGGCCGCGGTCTGCCGAATAAGATTAAAATCGCTGAAGCAGAGAAGGAAATCGACCTCACCCGTCCCAATCCCTTTCAGGTGAAAGTCGTGCGGGCGCATCCCATACCCGACATGGCGCACGAGGCCGCGAGCTTTCAAGTTCAGCAACCCGGCCAATGTCCCGTCCTTGGTCAAAGTCGGCTCGATTTCCGGCGGATCGTGGATCAGCATGCCGTCGAAGTAATCGGTATTGAGGATGCTCAACTGATCCTCGACGTCGCGTATCACCCGTTCTGCTGAGTAATCCGGAGGCCCAAACTCCTCACTTTTTCCGTAAAATCCCCACTTTGCTCCGGAGTGGCAGCAGAGCCGTCCGGTAATGATCACGTCTTTGCGCGGGATCTCCAACAACGCGAGGCCGAGTTTGCGCAGGGAATCGCCGTAACAGCGCGCGCAGTCGAAGTGGTTTACACCCAGACTGACGGCGTGCTTGACCAGCGCTACGGCCTCCTCGTCGGACACCTCGCCGAAGTTGTTGCCGAAACCCTGGGTGCCGAAGGGGATGACCGGGATACTCAATTCGGTTCTGCCGAGCCGGCGACGGGGAAGTGGGTGGGTTGTCATAGCGTGAACATTCTATTTCCGATTATCTATTATGAGAATCCGAAAATTGCCAATGAAAGAAAACGATTAACCGCAGAGCACGCGGAGATCGCGGAGGGAAACCGGGACAGATTGGACCTGTAAGAACGACCAAAAGCGTTTGTACCGAAATCAAACGGAGATGCTCTCACGGAGGCACGGGGCCACAGAGATTGGAAACTCCGTGATTCCCATGCCTCCGTATTACAATCCGTCCAAACTTAGATTTTTGCCTCGTCAGCAGAATCTGTGGGTTAAGGCAAGTCGCCCATGGTATGAAATAGGGCGATCTTAAGCACTTCGAAGCTCTTAAAGCCGTACTTTTCTGAATTTTATATTGCGGTTAAAGCTCCACAATGCCGCAGGAAAAGGCCTTTTTGGCCCGAAACCAGTTTGGGAAGCGGCTCGTGTTTGCGCACCGAGCGCACGAACCTTTTGATCGGTTTGAGGCTGAACGCATGGCGCGCGTGCACCATTTTTTCAGATACCATTGTGATCGACAAGAGCTGAAAGCTCTCCTTTAGGATAACGCTCTTCAGATCGTATTGGAGCACCTCCTTGAGGCGGATCTGTTGGGTGGGGGTGAGATTTTGCGGATTTTTCAAGAAACAGTATTTGCTTTTGACCAGCACGTTGATGTAGCCGTCCCGTTGCAATCCCTGGCTTCCGCAGCACGAATCTCATTGAGGGCCTTGTTCAGGTTGGCTACCAAGTGGAAGCGATCGAGGATGTGCAGAAAGGTAAGGCCGATCCGAGCAGACGTAGAGGATCTGGCTGCTCTTTTGCGCTCCCAATTCCCAGAAAAAACGCAAGAGCGATTTTACGTTGCGCTTAGAATACGCCCAATAGCCGCCGCCGCCCCTCGTCAAGCTGGTAGACCACGGTGAGATAGTGATGGCCTCGATGATACTGCACCTCATCGGATCGCCTCAATCCCGCTCATATCGCGCCGTTTGAGCCCCCAACGCACCATCGCCTCGACCGACTCGAAGACGTTGGAAAAAACCCTTGCCGTCTCTTCCCAGCTCAAGCGCCTCGCCCACTGGGCCAGAAACCATTGCATTGGCCAACTCAGATGACTCTTGCCCTTGGCCCAGGGCACCTCTTCGACCTTCACCCCGCACCGCCGGCAATTGACCCGCCGCATGCGGTAACGAAACACCTTCATCCCCCACAAGGGCACAAATTCAAAATGCCTCGCCTCGCTCAAGCCGCTGGCCGTCCGGCCACACCCCGAACAGCACACCCGACTATTCTTGCGCGGCTCAATCTGCACCACAATCGCCTCCTCCGATTTCACCATTTCCATACTCGCCTTTGCGAAACACTTGAGCCAATAGCACCGATTCAGTAGCGTTTTGATGAGCACTGGGTCCTCCGTGTTCAGGATGTATTTTCGGTACTACTTTCATCCTCGGAACGGCCCGGTGCTTCAACCTTTCAATCCCATATGCAAAGAAAACACCGACCAGCCCCTCCGGCTGTGGAGGAGCGGGATTCAGGGCAGCGCCCTGACTTCTCCTTGTGCTCACCGACTCTATTTCCTCTTGTAAGCGACGTTACCCACCCACAGATTCTGCTGTTAGACCCTTATTTTTGAAGTACAAACCGACAATTTCTTGTTTTTTAAGCAAAGTTTGGAGAAGCGGAGGCTGATATTCAATGGTGATCGACAAGGTTCGGGACAAGGTTACCCAGGGAAGTAGGAGTTGCCTTCGCTCTCCCGGCTCGCCGGGACCGGGAAACTTCGAACACCGACCTGTCCTCCGTAGTCAGGAGCGAAGCGGGAACGAAGGAGGAAGATCCCTACTTCGATGTTGGGCGTTGGACGTTCGATGTTGGGCATTGAATCAGTTCTCGAATCCGCGGGAACACCCTTCCGACCACTGTTCACTGCCGAAGGCCCTGAGCCCGTCGAAGGGTTCACTGATTACTTCCCCTCCCCCCTTTGCGACTTTGCGGCTTCTGGACAGGGCGTAGTAACGCTTGCGGGTCGAAGACCGTTGCGTGAGAAATCTTTCCTCTTTACTATCCGTTGCTTTTCAATGCTCCCACAGTCCCCATTCGTTGCCCTTCATTTCCCGGCCTGCCGGGACTGACCCATTCCTTTGGTTGCGGCTACCCTGCGCCAGGAGAGTTTGTGACTTTATTTGGAGGGCGATCGCGAGCGAACGCCCCAATAATCTCAAAAAGACACGGGCTGTTGCTCCGATAAGCGGGTCTACTTTTCTGCCCCCTTTTGCACATTCGCTGCATGATACGGCGAGGGATCGAAGCCAGGATACCGAGTCACCATTCCCTCGATAAACGATTCGGTCCAGAGCGGATCGCCGGGAGGCGGGAAACCGAGCAGCTCGAGCTGGCGCGGGGAGGCCTCAACGATGAAGCGTTTCATTGCGTCAAATTTGGCACCGCTCTTGTAAGCAAAGGTCCGGCCGCCGTCCCAGAGCCGGTCCTTGCGGTTGAAGCCAACCCACATGACCGGGCGATGGCCTCGCTCCGCTGCGAAGTGTGAAGCGGAATGGCGGGTAAACGGCGTATAGAGGCAAACCGAACCACCGGGCACGATCATCGGCACAAACTCCTCGTCAGGCCGTCCGGTAGGAACCATGCGGATCGGCGCCATCCCATCCTCCACGTCGTCGAAACAGTAAAAACAGTCCAGGTGCATAAAGTCATCCGGGTCGATGATCGGACCCAGCGTGTTGTTGCCGTAGTCGATGTGGAAGAAGGCTTTGTAGTCGTGCCCCGCGTATTTCATGCCGAGGTGGCCCTCGCCAAGGCGGATCTCGCGCGTGCCGAGGACGCGTTCGGCGGCGTCGATCAGGTCGGGGTGAGTGGTGACATGATTGAGGCCGGAGTGGTCCCACGGGAAGACCGTCTGGCCGGGGGTGTCATTCTCGCGTCCGTTTGCGATGTACCGGTCGTAAGGCGGGGCAAACAGACTGAAAAAACCGTCCAGCGCGGCTTCTTTTTCTTCTCTGGTGAGGAAGTTTTCGACGATCAGAAAGCCCTGTTCTTTAAAGGTGGCGAGTTGCTCATCCGAGATACGCATCTTTCGTATTTTCCGACTAACCCGGACATTTCACACACTTCGTAGCGAGACGGCGTAGATCGCTGCGTGTCAATGCCTTTCCGAAGCACGGCGGGCGACAGTGTGTTAAGACCCTCTGAGGTCGCCGGGCAAGGGAAGGCATTGACACGCGGTGAGATCCGTCGTCGTAGTAGTAGATTTGTGAAATTTTCGGGTTAAGTTGTGATGGAGTCTGAGTAGCAGCCAACGGCGGAAACACAACCCGATTCTGTGAAGAATCGCTGGTTCTCTCTCAACTTCGTCGACTCTTCAGGTGGAACTCCCGGCTAAGCTTGCGACGAAGCTTACGATAAAGATTAGTAAGGTGCCCAGAAGCTACCCCCCTCTGGTAAACACAACCCCAAGCATATCATCCGGATCCTCGATCGCCCTGGTAATCCCCTCGTCTACTTCGTCGAGCGGGATGACGTGGGTGGTCAGCGTGTCGACGTCGAGTTTACCTTCGGCAACCAGCCGCATACAGAGCTCGAGGTTAGTGGTGGTCGTCCAACGCATGACGACCGGGGGGTAGGCAGGCCCGAATTCCCAGTCTTCGTCGTGGTAGCCGTACCCGGTGCGCGACGCCCTCCGGATATCTATATTCGTCATCCCGACCGGCTCGTGCTCTTGATAAGTGAACCGCGCATTCCCTACAACGACGATGGTGCCCGCGGGGTGGTTGTCGGGGTACTTTTTCATACACCGTACAAGGTCCTGCACCGCTCTTCCCGCTTCGCCTCCGAAGGAAATCAAGCCACCGTCGAGGCCGTAACCGCCGGTAAACTCGCTGGTGATTGCCACGGGATCTTCGCGCCCAACCGTCACGGTGGCACCTATGCCGCACTTCCGTGCGATTTCTGTCCTGAGCGGGATGGTGTCCCACCCAATGACCGGGTTTCCGGCGAGCCGATGCAACTGGGCCGCGAGCTGGCCGACGAGACCGAGACCGACGACGGCATAGGTTTCGCCGAAGCCGAGCACGGCCCGCCGGAGGGCGTGAAGAGCGGTACCCATCAGCATGGCGTAGGAACCCTGGGCGTAGGTGACGTTGTCCGGAAGGTTGCACCGCTAGGTTGTGCGGGACGACCGCGGTATCGGTGTGCTGGGCAAAACCATTGCCGACGCAAGCGACCCGATCCCCCCGTTTGAACCGTGTCACACCTTCGCTGACTTCGAGAACAATGCCCGAATTAGAATAACCGAAGGGACGGGGTTTCCCTTCCTTCATCGGGTGCCTTGCGCTTCTCCGCCAACCCGCGCCACCCACCCACCTCGGAACCGGGACTT